>NZ_CP060035.1:2775000-3389351 GCF_015074805.1 Sphingobium fuliginis
GATAGACCAGGTCGCGTTCGGAAAAGATGCCGACCACCTTGCCGTCATCCACCACCGGGACGCAGCCGATCCGCCGCTCGGCCAGCAATTGCACCACCGACAGGACCGTGTCGCCCGATTGCGCCTGGACGACATCCTGTCCCTTGCGTTGCAGAATCGCCGCGATCGTCATGGTCCGTCTCCCTGCCTGCCGGCTAAATGCCTCAGTCCCTTGATGATCCCACTTTCACACTCCAAAGGAAAGGGATGACGCACAGACAAGGACTTGATGACCCGCAGGTCGCGCAGGTCGCATGGCGGCGGTTCCGCCGCATCATGGGATGGATGGCGCTGAGCGGCGCATTGTGCGTCGGGGCGGCGCTGCTCTTCCTGCGCTGGTGGGCGGGCCCCATGCCGATCCATATGGTCATCGCCACCATATTGGGCGTCTGGTTGACGTTCATGTTGGGGACGGGTCTGATGGCGCTGGCATTTTTGTCGAGCGGAACGGGACATGACGAACAGGTCATCGACCGGATGAAGGATGAGGTTTCCAGTGATGACTGACGAAAAGGGCGAAGTGGTGTTGCGCGTGGTGCCGCACATCACGGACATCAACGCCAATGGGCATATTTTCGGCGGCTGGGTGTTGAGCCAGATGGACATTGCCGGCGGCATCATCGCCGCCCGGATCGCCCGGGGCGCCGTAGCGACCGTCGCGATAGAGGGCATGACGTTCATTGCCCCGATCCTGCTGGGCGACATCGTGTCGGTCTATGCCCATGAGGAAAGGCGGGGACGGACATCGGTCGCCATCCGGATCGATGTCGTCGCGACGCGGGGACCGCAGGAGACGAAGGTCGAACTGACCAGCGGCCTGTTCACCTTCGTCGCTTTGGATGAAAATCACCGGCCGCGTCCGCTGCCCACTGCCTGATCCCGTCAAGGCCGAGCCGGAAGCATGAAAAAGGGGACAGCGCAGCGGCACTGTCCCCTTTTCTTGACGCTCGTCCCCCGCCCATCCGGGCGGAACCGGCGCCTATTCGGCGGCTTCAGCAGCAGGCCGGGCCCGGCGGGTGCGCTTGCGCGGGGCTTCAGCGGCAGGTTCCGCATCATTGTCGGCGCGCGCGATCGAGGGCGGCAGCACCGCCAGATCCAGACCGCCCTGGCCTTCCTCCTGCGCGGCCGCCGCCTTGCGCGGACGTCCGCGACGGGCGCGGGGAGCCTCAGCCTCGGGCTGCGATTCCGGAGCGGCCTGCATGGGGGCCGACGGCTGAGGCGCGGTTTCGGGCTGCCGCTGTTCCACGGCTTCCTCGATGGCCACTTCCTCTACCGGCGGCCGTTCCCGGCGCCGTTCGTTACGATCGTTACGGTCATTGCGATCGCGCCGATTGCGGTCGTTCCGGCCTTCGCGATAATCGCGCTGCTCGTCCCGACGGCGATCGAAGTCCTGCCCGCGGTCGCTCGCCTGATCGGCGCGCCCGTCCTCGCCCGCTTCGTCCCCGGCATCGAAATCGTCGAAATTCTCGTCGAAGCTTTCGTCGCGCGGGCGGAAGCGTTGCTGCTGCTCCTCCTGACGGGCGCGATTGTCGGCCAGCACGCGGAAATAATGATCGGCAAACTGCAGATAATATTCCGCATTCACCCGATCGCCCGCCATCTGGGCATCGCGCGCCATATTCTTGTATTTTTCAAGAAGCTGGGCCGCATTGCCGCGTGCGCGGCTGTCGATCCGGTTGCCATTGTCACCGCCGCCCCGATTGCCACCGTTGGGCCGGCCATTATTGTTGTTCCGGCCGCGATTCCGGCGACCGGCCTGCCTGTTGTTGATCAAGAGCTGATCCTTGCGTTCACTTTGCCATCATTCACGGAAAAACACTGTTCAGTCGCCATCCTTCAGCACGGCCTGACCATCAGGCCGGATAAGGCTCCGCCAGGCAGGGGCCGAGCGATCGGCCTATGCCCTTGACCTGCCAGAGGCGCCTGCGCAGCAGCGCCGTCGTGACTTTGAAGGAGCGGGAAAACGGCCTTTTCTTGTCGCGGCCCCACAGGGCAGATCCTCAGGATAGTGCCGTCCCTAAGCTCCATGTAGTGGCTTCCCGGCCATAAACCAAGCAATTTTAGCTTGTGCCGGCGCAAATCCTTCGCCGGGTCAGACGGATGGAGCCAAGGTTGCGATCAGGCAGCGGTCATGACCGGCGAGATCGTGGCGGACCCCGACGCTAAGTCCTTGATCGCCAAGCAGGGTGGAGACGCTGAGCCGTTGGTCGTAGCCGATCTCGATGGCGGCCATCCCGTCCGGCGCCAGCAGCCGGGGCAGCATCGGCGCGATCCGGCGATAGTCGTCCAGCCCGTCCGCGCCTGCGAAAAGGGCGCTTTCGGGCTCATGGAGGACGTCGCCCGCCAACGCAACGTCGCGGGCGATATAGGGTGGATTGATCAGGATCAGGTCGAAGGAGCCGTCCATTCCCTCCGCCCAGTCGCCCATCCGGAAATAGGCGCGTTCGCTGAGATCCAGCCGATCGGCATTGCCCCGGGCGACCGCCAGCGCCGCCGGGGAAATATCGACGCCCACCCCGCTTGCCTGCGGCCATTGGCTGAGCGCCGCAAGCAGCAGCGCGCCGGAACCGGTGCCGAGGTCGAGGATGCGGGCGGGACTCCGCGCGCCGAAATGGTCGAGAGCGGCCTCGATCAGCGTCTCGCTGTCAGGACGGGGAATGAGGACATCGGGCGTGACGCGCAGGCTGATCGTCCAGAAATCGCGCGCGCCGGTGATATAGGCGATGGGTTCGCCGGTCAGGCGGCGTTGGAGCAGCGCTTCGAAACCGGGCGGGACGCTGAGGTCGCGCTGGCGCATCAGCATCTCGTTGCGATCGATCTCCAGCGCATGGGCGAGGAGCAGTTCCGCGTCGAGGCGCGGGGTCGCGCTGATGAGGGCGAGGCGCTCGGTTGCCTGACGCAAGGCTGGAGCGACCCCCATATTTGTCATTCCCGCGAAAGCGGGAACCCATCTCCAGACGCTGCACCAAGTCGCAACTTATGGGAGATGGATTCCCGCCTACGCGGGAATGACGGATGGTGTTGAGAGGGCGACGGCATCACGCCACGCCATCCAGTTGGGCGAGGCGGGCGGCTTCGTCCTCCGCCACCAGCGCGTCGATGACTTCGGACAAGCCCGGTCCTTCGAGGATTTCGGGCAGGCGGTGCAGGGTCAGGTTGATGCGATGGTCCGTCACCCGCCCTTGCGGGAAATTATAGGTGCGGATGCGTTCGGACCGATCGCCGGAGCCCACCATCGCCTTGCGCGCACCGGCCTGTTCGCTCTGGGCGCGCTCGCGTTCCATCTCATACAGGCGGGCGCGCAGCACCTGCATCGCCTTCGCCTTGTTCTTGTGCTGGGATCGCTCGTCCTGCTGCGTCACCACGATGCCGGAGGGCAAGTGGGTGATGCGCACGGCGGAATCGGTGGTGTTGACGTGCTGGCCACCCGCGCCGGACGCCCGGTAGATGTCGATCTTGAGGTCGCTGTCCGCGATCTGCACATCGACCTCCTCCGGCTCCGGCAGCACCGCGACGGTGGCGGCGGAGGTGTGGATGCGTCCTCCGCTTTCCGTGACCGGAACGCGCTGGACACGGTGGACGCCGCTTTCGAACTTCAGCTTGGCGAAGACGCCGGTGCCGGTGACGCTGGCGACGACCTCCTTATAACCACCGACTTCGGAGGCGTTGGCGGAAATGAGTTCCATCTTCCAGCCCTGCGCGTCGGCATAGCGCTGATACATGCGGAACAGGTCGCCCGCGAACAGCGCCGCTTCGTCGCCGCCCGTCCCCGCGCGGATTTCCAGCATGGCCGGGCGCGCGTCGGCGGCATCCCTGGGCAGCAATTGCAGCGCGAGGGCGCGTTCGGCATCGGGCAACCGACTCTTGATCAGTTGCATCTCCTCCTGCGCCATTTCGCGCATCAGCGGATCGGAATCCGCATCCTCGCCGCCCGCCATATATTCGAGGGCGCTCAGTTCCTGGCGCAGCCGGCGGACTTCGTGCGCGGCCCTGGCCACCGGCTCGATCTCGGCATATTCCTTGGACAGCCGCACGAACTCCTCCGGCGCGAGGTCGGCACGCGTCATCGACGCCTGCACCTCGTCCCGGCGCGCTTCGATCTGCGCGATGCGTTCGGCGGAGATATGCATCAGCGCGTTGCCAGTTTCCCGATCAGCGCATCTAGGGCGACGGCTTCCTGTTCGCCCGTGCCGAGATTGCGGACGGCCGCCTCCCCCCGCGCCAGTTCGTCGTCCCCCAGGATCACCGCCCAGGCCGCGCCCGAAGCATTGGCCCGCTGCATCCGCTTCTTCATGTTGCCGCGATAGCCCATGTCGCAGGCAATGCCCGCGCGGCGCAGGTCGGCGATGATGCCGGTGGCCCTGACTTCGGCGGCTTCGCCCATGGGTATGACGGCGACGGTCGGGCCGGCAATCTCCGGCATATCCACCAGCATCGCCAGCCGCTCGATCCCCGCCGCCCAGCCGACCGCCGGGGTCGAGGGGCCGCCGAGATTCTCGATCAGCCCGTCATAGCGCCCGCCGCCCAGCACCGTGCCCTGCGCGCCGAGCCGGTCGGTGATGAATTCGAACGCCGTGTGGCGGTAATAATCGAGGCCGCGCACCAGCCGGGCGTTGCGCTCCCACGCCACGCCCGCCGCGTCGAGACCCGCCGTCACCTTCTCGAAAAAGGTCCGCGCTTCCTCGGTCAGATAGGCGTCGATGTCCGGCGCGCTGTCCGCCACCGGACGGTCGCGTGGGTCCTTGCTGTCGAGGATGCGCAGCGGATTGCGGTGCAGGCGATCAAGGCTCTCTTCCGAAAGCTGATCCCGATGCGCCTCGAAATGCGCGATCAGCGCGGCGCGCCACGCTTCGCGGCTCGGCCCGTCGCCCAGCGTGTTGAGGTTGAGCGTCACGCCTTCCGATACGCCCAGTTCGCGCAGCAACTGGTCGGCCAGCACCAGCAGTTCCACGTCCGCGCCCGGCTCACCCGCGCCGATGATCTCCGCGTCGAGCTGGTGGAACTGGCGGAAGCGGCCCTTTTGCGGACGCTCGTAGCGGAAGAGCGGGCCGTGGGTCGCGACCTTCAGCGGCGCATATTGCTGCCAACCCTCGGTGATATAGGCGCGGGAAATGCCTGCCGTGAATTCCGGGCGCAGGGTGATGCTGTCGCCGCCGCGATCCTCGAACGTGTACATTTCCTTGGAAACGACGTCCGTACTTTCGCCCAGCGACCGGGCGAACACCGCCGTCGATTCGAACACCGGCACTTCCACCCGCTGGAATCCGTAGAGCCTGCGCACCCGGTCGAAGGTCGCGACCACATGGGCGAAACGTTCCTGAAACGCTTCACTCGTGCCGCCCAGCATGTCCTGCGTGCCGCGCACCGGGCGCGGGGTTTCGATCTTCGCCATGGGGCAGCGCCTTTAACGATAAAGACGGCTCAAGGAAACGCGCTTTTTTGTCGTAAAATATGCCAAGAAGAGTTGGGGGTGGACGAGAGCGGAATGGCTCGCCATGCTGTTGTTATACGGTCGTTCGACCGCACGCTTTTTCGGAGATGTTCATGATCCGCAGCCTTGCTGCCGCCCTTTTCCTTTCCACGGCGATCGCAACCCCGCTGATCGCGCAGGATGCGATCCGCTCCAAACCTACGGCGCTGCCGGTCGACTATGCCGCGCCGGCGCCCAAGGATGCGCCCTATCCCGGCGGCACGATCAGGCTGGAGGTCGACGCCACCGATACGGTGCAGCGCATCTTCCGGGTGAAGGAAACCATCCCCGTCGCCGCAGCCGGTCCGATGACGCTGCTGATGCCGCAATGGCTGCCGGGCAACCATGCGCCGCGCGGACAGATCGAGAAGCTGACCGGCCTCAGCTTCACGGCCGACGGCAAGCCGCTGGCGTGGAAGCGCGATCCGCTCAACGTCTATGGCTTTGTGATCGACGTGCCGCAGTGGACGAAACAGGTCGTCGCATCCTTTCAGTTCCTGTCCGCCACCCAGCCCAATCAGGGCCGCGTCGTCGTCACGCCCAAGATGCTCAATATCCAGTGGGAGTCGGTGTCGCTCTATCCGGCGGGCTATTATACGCGGCAGATTCCGATCCAGGCGACCGTGACCTATCCCGACGGCTGGCAGGCCGCGACAGCCTTGCGGGGCAAGAAGACCGGATCGACCGTTGCCTATGAGACGATCGACTATGAAGCCTTGCAGGATTCGCCGGTGTTCGCGGGCCTTCATTTCAAGCCCGTGGACCTGGGCCATAATGTGACGCTCAACATCGTCGCGGACGATGCCGACGAACTGGACGCCAAACCCGACCAGATCGCCAGGCACAAGAAGCTGGTCGATGAAGCGGGCGCACTGTTCGGCACCTATCATTTCGACCATTATGACTTCCTGTTCGCCATCACCGACGAGATGGGCGGCATCGGGCTGGAGCATCACCGGTCGTCGGAGAATCAGGTCGAGCCGGGCTATTTCAAGAAATGGGGCGACGGCGATGCGCTGCTGGACCGCAACCTCTTGCCGCATGAATTCACCCATAGCTGGGACGGCAAGTTCCGCCGTCCGGACCTGCTGTGGACACCCGATTTCAACGTGCCGATGCAGGACAATCTGCTGTGGGTCTATGAAGGGCAGACGCAGTTCTGGGGCTATGTGCTGGGCGCGCGGTCCGGGCTGTTCTCCAAGCAGGAAACGCTGGACGCCTATGCCCATATCGCGGCCAAGCTGGATACGGCGCGGGGCCGCGAGTGGCGGCCGATGGAGGACACCACCCATGATCCCATCATCTCCGCCCGCCGTCCCAAGGGCTGGTCGAGCTGGCAGCGGTCGGAGGATTATTACAATGAAGGCCTGATGATCTGGCTGGAAGCGGATGCGATCATCCGCCAGCAGACCAGGGGCGCCAAGGGCCTGGACGATTTCGCCAGGGCCTTTTTCGGCATCAATCCGGGCGATTGGGGACAGGTCGTCTATAATCGCGGCGACGTCATCAAGACGCTCAACGCAGTCGCGCCCTATGACTGGGCGGGCTTCTTCCAGAAATATGTCGACAGCACGACCAGGGAGACACCCAAGGGCGGCTTCACGCTGGGCGGCTACAGGCTGGTCTATGGCGACACGCCGGGGGCCATCACCAAGGCGGTCGAAGGATCGGGCAAGTTCACCGACCAGAGCTTCGGCATCGGCATGATCGTCAAGAATGACGGCGAGATCAGCAACGTCGTCTGGGACAGTCCGGCCTTCAAGGCTGGCCTGGCGACCGGATCGAAGATCCTCGCGATCAATGGCGATGAATATTCGGGCGATGTGTTCAAGGCGGCGATCAAGTCCGGAAAGCCGCTCCAGATCATAGTGAAGCAGGACAAATATTATCGCACTTTGACCCTCGCATATTCCGGCGGCCTGCGCTATCCGCGCCTCGAAAAGACAGGAGAGGGTGAAGGCAGCCTGGACCGGCTGCTGAAACCGAAAACATAATCACCCGTAGCGCCAACGCGTATCGAAAAAGGCTTGAAGTCCCATGAATATCGAACTGATCCCGGTGGGCGACGATCCGCCCAACAGCCTGAATGTCATCATCGAGGTTCCGGTCGGTGGCGAGCCCGTCAAATATGAGTTCGACAAGGCGTCGGGCGCGCTGTTCGTGGACCGCATCCTGCATACGCCGATGCGCTATCCGGCCAATTACGGCTTTGTGCCGCACACGCTGTCGCCCGATGGCGATCCGCTGGACGCGCTGGTCATCGCCCGCTCGCCCTTCATTCCCGGCGCCGTGGTCGCGGCCCGCCCGATCGCCGTGCTGAACCTGGAGGATGAAGCGGGCGGCGACGAAAAGCTGGTCTGCGTGCCGGCGGATTCGGTCTTCCCCTATTATTCGAACGTTGGTGAGAAGGACGACCTGCCCGGCATCGTCATGGAGCAGATCGAGCATTTCTTCACCCACTATAAGGATCTGGAAAAGAAGAAGTGGGTGCGCATCGGCACCTGGGGCGGCGCGGAAGACGCCAAGCGCATCACCCTGGAAGCGATCGAACGCTACAAGGCTGAGAAGCAGGCCGCCTGAAGCGCTGCGAAATACTGAACGAAAGAGGGGCCGCGTAGCTTATCTGCGCGGCCCCTCTTCATTTTGTCTGATCCATGAAGCGCCGTGCGTTGGAATCGGTGAAGATGGCCGTCCGCTGCGCCACTCCCCAAAGACAGAGGCGATGAATGCCGTAATGACCGGCTGCCTCCACCACCCATTCAATCCGGGCGCATGGCTTCCGCAACAAGGGCTTCGGCCTCGATGAGCAGGGCATCCTCCACCTCATGCTGGGCGACCTGCTCGCGTCCGATGAGGATCAGCACGGGGACGGCGAGCGGGCTCACCCGGTCGAGATTGACATGCAGCATGGTGGCCGATGCGCGGTCGATCAGGTCGCCCAACCGTCCCACGTCGGTCATCCGTGCGCGGGCATCGGCCCACGCCGCCTTCAGCAGCAGATGATCGGGTTGATATTTGCGCAGCACGTCGTAGATGAGGTCGGTCGAGAAAGTGACCTGCCGACCCGTCTTGCGCTTGCCGGGATGCTGGCGCTCTATCAGGCCGGAAATGACGGCCACGTCGCGAAAGGCGCGCTTGAGCAGGCTCGACTGTTCGACCCATTCGATGAATTCATGATCCAATATGTCGGCCGAAAAGAGGCTCTGCGGGTCCGTGATCGGCTTCAGCCCATAGACGGCCAGCGCATAGTCGTTGGAAACGAAGCCCATCGGCATCAAGCCCTGCGCATCCATGCGGCGGGTCAGCAGCATGCCCAGCGACTGATGCGCGTTCCAGCCTTCGAAACTGTAGCAGACGAGATAGTGCCGCCCCTCATGCGGGAATGTCTCGATCAGCAATTGCCCCGGTTCGGGCAGGGCCGAGCGATATTTCTGCACCTCCAGCCATTCGCGCACATCGTCGGGAAAGCGGGACCATCGCTCCGGTTCGGCCAGGAAGTGGCGGACGCGGTCGGCCAGCCGCGTGGACATGGCCATGCGCGTGCCGCCCCAACTCGGGATGCGTGCCTGCCTGGACGTCGCGCGGACGATGAGGTCGGTGCTGTCCATACGGACCACTTCCAATGCGGTGCCGGAAAAGAAGAAGCAGTCGCCGGGGCTCAAGGTGGCGGCGAAGCCCTCCTCCACCGTGCCGAGCTTGCGCCCATTGGCGAAGCGGACGGCGAGCGCGGGCTGGTCGACGATGATGCCGGCGTTGAGGCGATGCTGCTGGATGAAGCGCGGATGGGAGACGCGCCATAGACCGTCAGGTCCAAGCGTCAGCCGCTTGAAGCGGTCATAGGCGCGCAGGGCATAGCCGCCGCCCTCGATGAAATGGAGGACATTGGCAAAGGCTTCCTCCGTCAACGCGCCATAGGGGGTGGCCGACCGGACTTCCGCCAGCAGATCTTCCGCCCGAAAGGGCGCTGCGCAGGCGAGGCCCATGACATGCTGGGCAAGGACGTCCAGGCTGCCCGGACGGAAATCGTCGGTGTCGCGCTCGCCCGCCTCCACCGCGTCCAGCGCGGCGCGGGCTTCGAGATATTCGAAACGGTTGCCGGGGATGAGGATCGCCTCGGACGCCATGTCGAGGCGGTGATTGGCCCGCCCGATGCGCTGGAGCAGGCGCGAACTGCCCTTGGGGGCGCCCATCTGGATCACGCAGTCCACATTGCCCCAGTCGACGCCGAGATCGAGCGAGGCGGTGGCGACCAGCGCGCGCAGCCTGCCGGCCGCCATCGCCGCCTCCACCTTCCTTCGCGCTTCGATGGAAAGGCTGCCATGATGGATGGCGATGGGCAGGTTCGCCTCGTTCACCGACCAGAGTTCCTGGAAGATCAGTTCCGCCAGGCCGCGCGTGTTGCAGAAGACCAATGTCGTGGCGCGGCGCTCGATCTCCTCCATCACCTGCCGGGCGGCATATTTGCCGGAGTGCCCGGACCAGGGAATGCGCCCTTCGGGGATGAGGATGGCGACATGGGGATCGGCGCCCGCCTCTCCCAAGACCGGAGTGACGGCGCCGATGTCCCCGTCCGGGGCCAGCCAGGCCCGATAGGCGTCGACATCGGCGACGGTCGCCGACAGCGCCACGCGGCGAAGGCCCGGATTGATGCTCTGGAGGCGGGACAGGGAAAGGTTGAGGATGTCGCCGCGCTTTTGCGTGGCGAAGGCGTGGACCTCATCGATGATGACCGTCTTCAGGCCTGGGAACATCAGGAAGCTGTCGGGATAGCTCAGCAGCAGCGACAGCGATTCCGGCGTGGTGAGCAGGATTTGCGGCGGGCGCGCGCGCTGGCGCGCCTTGCGGTCGGAAGGGGTGTCGCCGGTGCGGGTTTCCACCCGGATCGGCAGGCCCATTTCCTCGATGGGCGTCAGAAGGTTGCGCCGCACGTCGACGGCGAGCGCCTTGAGGGGCGAGACATAGAGGGTGTGGAGACCCTCACCGGGATTTTCGATGAGGTCGGCCAGGGCCGGCAGGAAGCCGGCGAGGGTCTTGCCCGCGCCGGTGGGCGCGACGAGCAGCGCGTGGTCGCCGGATCGGGCAGCGCTCAGCATGTCGATCTGGTGGCGGCGGGGCGCCCAGCCGCGTGACGTGAACCATTGCTCCAGCGGTTCGGGTAGGCGTTGGTTCATGGGGAGGATGTAGGATGAGAAGACATAAACGTCATCCTGTTCAACGCTACCTCGCCTCAAAACGCTCCGCGCTCCTGCGCAGGAATATGGAGCGCATAGTAATTTAACTTTGGTTTCATGAAATAATCTAACAATCCGCTCTGGCTCCTTCCCCCCCGAAAGCGTTACACTCCCTGCCATCGCAGCGGCGCAACAGACGCCGCAAACATGCAGGAGATCATCGATGACCGGCGAAACCGAAGCCGACCTCACGGGCGCGGAACCCACGCGCAACCGCCGCCGCCCCAAGCAACCGATCATGGAAATCGAAGGCCGCAAGCTGAAGCCCGCGACGTTGATGATGGGCCATGGCTATGATCCCACTCTGTCCGAAGGCTCGCTGAAGCCGCCGATCTTCCTCACCTCCACCTTCGCCTTCGAAAGCGCCGCAGCGGGCAAGCGGCATTTCGAGGGGGTGACTGGCATCCGCCCCGGCGGCGCCGAAGGCCTCGTCTATTCGCGCTTCAATGGGCCAAATCAGGAGATTGCGGAGGACCGGCTGTCGGTCTGGGAAGAGGCGGAGGACGCCCTGCTCTTTTCCAGCGGCATGTCCGCCATTGCAACGACCTTGCTGGCTTTGGTGCAGCCGGGCGACGTGATCGTCCATTCGGCGCCGCTCTATGCCGCGACCGAATCGCTGATCGGACGCATCCTCGGCAAGTTCGGCGTGCAGTGGCTGGATTTCCCCGCGGGCGCGAGCGAGGAGGAGATCGGCGCGGTGATCGACCGGGCCAAGGCGCTGGGCCGCGTGGCGCTGATCTATCTGGAAAGCCCGGCCAATCCGACCAATGTCCTCGTCGATCTGGAGGCGGTAGTTGCGCGGCGCGACTTTTCCTTCGCAGGCGAAGAATATCGACCGCCCATCGCCATCGACAATACTTTCCTGGGGCCGCTCTGGCTGCATCCGCTGAGCCATGGGGCGGATCTCGTCATCTACAGCCTCACCAAATATGCAGGCGGGCACAGCGATCTGGTCGCGGGCGGGGTGCTGGGGTCCAATACGCTGATCAACACCATCCGGCTGATGCGGAACACCATCGGCACGATCCTGGACCCGCATTCCGCCTGGATGCTGCTGCGGTCGCTGGAGACGCTGGAACTGCGCATGAGCCGCGCGGGCGAGAATGCGGCCAAGGTCTGTGCCTGGCTGAAGGACCAGCCGCAGGTGGAGAAGGTCGTCTATCTCGGCTTTCCGGAGACCGAACGACAGGCGGACATCTACCGCCGGCATTGCACGGGCGCAGGATCGACCTTCTCGCTTTACCTGAAGGGCGGCGAGGCGGAGGCCTTCGCCTTTCTGGACGCGCTGAAGATCGCCAAGCTGGCCGTCAGCCTGGGCGGGACAGAGACGCTGGCGAGCCATCCGGCGGCGATGACGCATCTGTCCGTCCCCGTCGAACGCAAGAAGGCGCTGGCGATCAGCGACAATATGGTGCGCATCTCCATCGGCTGCGAGGATGCGGAAGATCTGATCGCGGACTTCGCCCAGGCCTTGCGGGCGGTGGGATGAGGGAAGCGCGCCCCGTGATCCTGGTGGCGCAGCCGCATCTGGCGCCGCTGCTGGACGTGCTGGCCCCCGATTATGACGTCATGGCCTTGTGGGAGGAGAGCGGGCAGGCGCGGCTGGCGGAGGCCGAAGCGCTGGTGACGGCGGGCGAGTTCCGGCTCGACCCGGCGATGCTGGAGCGGATGGCGGCGCTGCGGCTGATCGCCTGTTTCACCGTGGGCTATGACGGGGTGGATCTCGACCGGGCACGGGCGCGCGGCGTGGCCGTGACCCATGCGGGGGACGCCAATGCGGCGGATGTCGCGGATCATGCCCTGGGGTTGATCCTCGCGCACCGGCGGCAGATCGTGCTGGGCGACCGGCAGGTGCGGTCGGGTGAATGGAGCGCGGGCGCGAAGATGCTCACCCGATCCATGGCGGGCGCGGGGATCGGCATCGTCGGCATGGGGAGCATCGGGGTCGCCTTGGCCGAACGGGCCGGGGCGATGCGGATGAGGGTCGGATGGTGGGGGCCACGAGACAAGCCGGAACTGCGCTGGCCACGGGCGCAAAGTCTGGCGGCGCTGGCGCGGGACAGTGACGTCATGGTGGTGGCGGCCAGGGCGACCGAGGAGAATCGCGGGATGATCGATGCGTCCGTGATGGACGCGCTGGAACCACAAGGGCTGCTGGTGAATGTCGCGCGGGGGCAATTGGTGGATGAGGATGCACTGATCGCGGCTCTGCGCGAGGGACGGCTGGGCGGAGCGGCGCTGGACGTGTTCGAGAGCGAGCCTACGCCCGCGGCGCGCTGGGCCGATGTGCCGAATATCGTGCTGACCCCGCATACAGGCGGCGCGACCTATGAGGCGGTCGGGCGGATGCGGGACATGCTGTTGGCGAATCTCGCCGCGCATTTTGCCGGGAAGGCGCTGGTTTCTCCGGTGATTTAACGGCGCATCATGCTCCTGCAAAGGCTGGAGCACGTCATCCTATGCCGCCATCGAGCCTTACGCCCAGTCCACCCGTTTCCATCCCCGTTCCGCCGCCAGCTTCGCCAGCGGCTTGTGCGGATTGGACGCGAAGGGAATATCCGCGAACTCCAGCATGGGCGCGTCGGACACATGGTCGGAATAGGCGCGGATATGCGCCTGCGTGCGGTCGATCGCCTCGGCCGCCATCCACGCCTTGATCATGCGCAGCTTGCCGGTGTCGTAGCAGTTCTCGCCCGCGATCCTGGCGCGGACATAGCGCAGATCCTGCGAGAGATGATCGGTCGCGATCACCGCATCGAAGCCCAGCCGCCGGGCAATCGGCTCGACATAAAGGCGGTAGGAGGCGGTAGCGAGAACCAGCCGATAGCCGTCCGCCCTGTCCTTCGCGATCTGCGCCAACGCGCCCGCACGGACATTATGGGCCACCACCTTCGCCGCATAGCTTTCCACATGCGGCATCAGCCGGGCACGCTCGACATTATGGCCGATCATCAGCGCCTGGTTCATTTCCTTCAGCCGCTGCCGGCTGATCAGCTTCAGCACATAGGCCAGCATCAGCAGGACGACGCCGGGAAACAGCGCCAGACGCCACGGCGCCATGCGTTTCGCGACATGCACCAGAAAGCCGGTATAGGTGCCGCTGAAGGTGACCGTGCGGTCCATATCGTAGATTGCGAGCCTGTGCGTCATGCCATGTCCGAAACTTTTTGCGGTGCCCCTTCGTTTGATCGTGCGGATGGGCCGTTTCGGCTTGCCGTGCAACCGATAATGGACCACACCACCGCCTTGATGAACAAAGCCGCTGATCTTGCTCAGGAAGTCCGCGACGGCGAGACGGTCATTCGGCTTTCGGGCAATATGTCCATCGCTTGCCTCAACCATCTGCCCGACCGGCTGGAAGCGATAGAGGGTCCGGTCGACACCATCGACCTGTCGGGCGTGGAACATATGGACACGATCGGCGCCTGGGTGCTGCACCGCACGATCAAGCGCTGGAACTGCAAGATCACGGGCGACAAATGCGATGCGGAACGGCTGATCGCGGCGGTCGGCCGCGTCGATGAACCGGTCAACATCCGCCCCGACTATGTGCCGCCCTGGCAGCGCGTCGTCGGCCAGATCGGGGAAGCGGTGGTCAATGCGGGCAGCACCATGCTGGGCCTGCTCGGCTTTTTCGGCGGAACGCTGGTGGCCACGTGGAACGTCATCCGCCATCCCAGCCGGTTCCGCATCAACGCGGTGGTCCAGCGGTTCGAGGTGGTGGGCGTCTCGGCGCTCGGCATCATCGGCCTGATGAGCTTCCTGATCGGCATCGTCATCGCCCAGCAGGGTTCGGTGCAGCTCCGCCAGTTCGGCATGGAGATGCTGACGATCAACCTGGTCGGGCGCCTCACCTTCCGTGAACTCGGCGTGCTGATGACAGCGATCATGGTCGCGGGCCGGTCCGGTTCCGCCTTCGCCGCGCAACTGGGGACGATGAAGCTGACCGAGGAGGTCGACGCCATGCGCACCATCGGCGTGTCGCCCATGGAGGCGCTGGTGCTGCCGCGCACGCTGGCCGTCGTCGTGATGATGCCGCTGCTCGGCTTTTATTCCTCCATCGTCGCAATCGTCGGCGGCGGGTTCCTCTGCGCCGTATCGCTCGACATTCCGCCGATCACCTTCGTCCAGCGGCTGCGGGAGGTGGTGCCGATCCACGACCTGTGGGTGGGGCTGATCAAGGCGCCCGTCTTCGGCGTCATCATCGCGCTCGCCGGCTGCTTCCAGGGCATGCAGGTCAAGGCCAATGCCGAGGAAGTGGGCCTGCGCACGACGTCGGCGGTGGTGCAGGCGATCTTCCTCGTCATCGTGCTCGACGCCTTTTTCGCCGTCTTCTTCACCTGGGTGGGCTGGAACTGATGACGCCCGAAGAAGCGATGAGCGCGGAGGAAGAGCGGGTCGAAAAGGCGCTGGAGCGCGATGATGTCGCCATATCGGTCCGCAACCTGCGCAACAGCTTCGGCGACCAGGTCGTGCATGAGGGGTTGAACCTCGACGTGCGCAAGGGCGAGATATTGGGCGTGGTCGGCGGGTCGGGGACAGGCAAGTCGGTGCTGATGCGCTCCATCATCGGCCTCCAGACCCCCGATGAGGGCGAGGTCCACGTCTTCGGGGAATCGATGATCGGCCGGCTGGACGATGAGGCGCTGGCGATCCGCAAGCGCTGGGGCGTGCTGTTCCAGGGCGGCGCGCTGTTCTCGACGCTGACGGTCGCGGAGAATGTCGAGGTGCCGATCCGCGAATATTATCCGAACATCGGCCCCAAGCTGCGCGACGAGATTGCCGCCTACAAGATCCGCATGACCGGCCTGCCCGCCGAGGCGGGCCCCAAATATCCCGCCGAACTTTCGGGCGGGATGAAGAAGCGCGCTGGGCTGGCGCGCGCGCTGGCGCTTGATCCCGACCTGCTGTTCCTCGATGAACCCACGGCCGGGCTTGATCCCATCGGCGCGGCCGCCTTCGACGACCAGACGCGCAAATTGCAGCAGACGCTGGGCCTCACCGTCTTCCTCATCACCCATGATCTCGACACGCTCTATTCGATCTGCGACCGGGTGGCGGTGCTGGCGGACAGGAAGGTGACGGCGGTCGGCACCATCGATGAGCTGCTGGCGACCGATCATCCGTGGATTCAGGAATATTTCAACGGCCCGCGCGGGCGCGCCGCGACGGCGGCGGTCGCTCGCGAAAAGGACAAGAGGCGATAGGATATGGAAACCCGCTCCAACCATGTGCTGGTGGGCACGGTCACGCTGCTGCTGCTGGCGGCGATCATGATCGCGGCTTTCTGGTTCTCGCGCCTCTCCCAGGGCGACAATATGGAATATGACATCTTCTTCAAACAGTCGGTCAACGGCCTCGCCAAGGGATCGAGCGTCAACTATTCCGGCGTCCCGTCCGGTCAGGTCGAGAAGATCGAGCTGTGGAAGCGCGATCCCAGCTTCGTGAAGGTGCGCATTTCGGTGAAGGAAGGGACGCCGATCCTGCAAGGGACCACCGCGACCATTGCCGGGGTGGGCTTTACCGGCGTGTCGGAAATCGTGCTGGACGGCGCGGTCAAGGGCGCGCCGCCGATCACCTGCCCGGCGGAAAACCCCCTCGCCTCCTGCCCCGATGGCGTACCGGTGATCCCGACCAAGCCGGGCGCGCTGGGCGAGCTGCTCAACAACGCCCCGCAATTGCTGGAGCGGCTGTCGACGCTGACCGAGCGGCTGACGGAATTGCTGAACGACAAGAATCAGCAGTCCATCGCCGGCATATTGGCCAATGTGGAGCGGATTTCCGGCTCGCTGGCCGACCGCAGCCCCGAAATCGCGGCAACGCTGGCCGAGGCGCGCATCGCCGTGCAGCGCACCGGCATCGCCGCCGAACAGATCGGCAAGCTGGCCGCGTCCACCGACGCCATGGTGAATGATGAGGGCCGTCCGCTGCTGGCCGACCTGCGCAAGAGCATCCAGTCGGCCACGCGCAGCATCGACACGCTCGACAAGACCATTGCGGAGGCGCAGCCGGGCGTCCACGCCTTCAGCAACCAGACCATGCCGGAGGTGAACCAGTTGGTCCGCGACCTGCGCGAAATGTCGCGCTCCTTCCGCGGCGTGGCGGAAAAACTGGATCAGCAGGGTGCGGGATCGATCGTCGGATCGCCCAAATTGCCTGATTACAAGCGATAAGAGGGACATGATGATGTTTCACAGGAAACTTGGCCTGATGCCCGTGGCCCTCGGCGCATCGATGCTGGCCGGCTGCGTGTCCTTCGGCGGCAAGCCGCCCGAACGGCTGCTGTCGCTCAGCGCCGCGCAGAAGGTCGCCCCGGGCACGCTCCGCAGCGCATCGGCGGGCGCATCCATCACGGTGGCCGATCCCGAAGCGCCCAAGATGCTGGATACGGTGCGGGTGCCGGTGATCACCTCCCCCACGTCGGTCGCCTATGTGACGAAGGTGCAATGGGCGGACACGCCGCGCCACCTGTTCCAGAAGCTGCTGGGCGAAACCATCGCCGCCACCAGCAACCGCATCGTGCTCGACCCCGGCCAATATTCCGCCGACGCCGGGCAGCGGCTGATGGGCGAGCTGGTCGATTTCGGCGTGGATGAGGCGAGCAACAGCGCGGTCGTGACCTATGACGCGATGCTCACCGGGCCGGGCGGCACGGCCATCGCCAAGCAGCGCTTCACCGCCAGCGCGCCGATCGGGGGCAAGATCGACGCCAGCAGCGTGGGCGCTCCGCTCAATGCCGCCGCGAACAAGGTGGCGGCGGATGTGGCCGCCTGGCTGGCGACTTCGGGAAGGTAGGGCGCCGTTCCTGGCCGTCATCCCAGCTTTCGCTGGGGTGGCGCGCAGGGTGGAAGGACGTCTTTACTCCAAACTCTTGCTTACCTGCTCCGTCACATCCTTCGACAGTCCCGGCTCAAGCAGGATGCGCTGCAATTCCGCCCGCATCAGCGCAGCGCGTGGTTCATCGAACCGTTTCCAGCGGCCGAGCGGCGGCACCAGCCGGGCGGCGGTCTGGGGGTTCAGCTTGTCGAGCGCGATGATGCAATCCGCCACCAGACGATAGCCCTTGCCCGACGGGTGATGGAACGCCCATTGATTGCCTGCGAAGGCGCCATAGAGCGCGCGCACCCGGTTGGGGTTGGTCAGGGTGAAATCCTTGTGCCTGCCCAGTTCCTCGACCAGATCGACCGTATCGGGATGGAAGGCGAAGGCCTGGGTCTGGAACCATTTGTCCAGCGTCAGCGCATCGTCGCGATAGCGGTTGTAGAAGATGTCGAGCGCCGCTTCCCGTTCCGCGCTGGTGCCGTTCGCCAATGTCGCGAGCGCTGCCTGCCGCTCGGTCATATTGTCGGCCTCGCTGAACTGGCCGAAGGCGACGGTCGGACCATCCACCGCGCCGGAAGCTGCAAGATAGAGCAGCGCCGTGTTGCGCAGCTTCCTGGCGCCCTTGGCGGCTGACGACAGGGCGAAGGCATTGGCCCGGGTCCGGGCGTGAATATCGCGCCAGAGCGGCTCCAGTTCGGCGCCGATGCGCCGTTGCAGCGCATCCCGCGCCGCGTGGATCGCGTCGGGATCGACCACCGCCATCTGATCGCCCAGATAGGCTTCGCTCGGCAGGCGGATGGCCTCCGCGACGAAGGCGGGGTCGAGCAGCGGATCGGTGGCGGCGTTGCGGATCGCGGCGATCACCGCATCCTCATCGACCGCCTGCCCGCCGATCCGGCCGACCAGCACATTCACCATGAGTTGCTGCATCGCCTCATAACGGGCGAAGGGATCGTCGTCATGGGCCGAGAGGAAGGCAAGATCGGCCTGGCTGCGATTGGTTTCGACAATGACCGGGGCGGAAAAGCCGCGATTGATCGAAAGGATGGGCGCGGTCGTCCAGCCCTGGAAGGTGAAGCTCTGCCGCGCTTCGGTCAGCATCAGCAGCTCATCGCCCCGGTTCTCACCCGTTTCCGGATCGAACAGAGCCGTGCGCAGCGGGATGGCCATGGGCCGTTTTTCGGGCTGGCCCGGCGTGGGCGGGACCGTCTGCTCCAGCAGCAATGTCACGCTGCGCGCAACCGGGTCGTGGGTCAGCAGGGCGCGGACATGAGGCGTGCCGGCCTGCTCATACCAGAGGCGGAACTGGCCGAGGTCGATCTCTCCCCCCTCCTCCATCGCCCGCACGAAATCCTCGCAGGTCGCTGCCTCGCCATCATGCCGGTCGAAATAGAGGTCCGTTCCGGCACGGAAGCGCTCCGGACCCAGCATCAGCGCCATCATTCGGATCAGCTCCGCGCCTTTATTGTAGATGGTCGCGGTGTAGAAGTTGCTGATTTCCATGTAGGATTCCGGACGAACCGGATGGGCGAGCGGTCCGCTGTCCTCCTGGAACTGCGCCGCGCGAAGGATTCGGACGTCCTCGATCCGCTTGACCGCATGCGATCCCATGTCGGCGGAGAAATTCTGGTCGCGGAAGACGGTGAAGCCTTCCTTCAGGCTGAGTTGGAACCAGTCGCGGCAGGTGACACGATTGCCCGACCAGTTGTGGAAATATTCATGCGCCACCACCCCCTCGACGCCGTCATAGTCGATGTCGGTCGCGGTTTCCGGATCGGCCAATATGTAGCGTGAATTGAAGATGTTGAGGCCCTTGTTCTCCATCGCCCCGAAGTTGAAATCGGCAACGGCGACGATGTTGAACACGTCCAGATCATACTCACGGCCATAGACGCGCTCGTCCCAGGCCATGCTGTTCCTGAGCGCCTGCATCGCATGGGCGGTGCGGGGCAGATCCGCTTCCCTGACCCATATGCCCAGTTGCACCTCCCGCCCGCTCATCGTGACGAAGCGGTCGGCATTGCAGGCAAGGTCGCCGGCGACCAGCGCGAACAGATAGCAGGGCTTGGGAAAGGGATCGTTCCAGCGCGCCCAGTGGCGGCCGCCGGGCAACTCTCCCTGCTCGACGGGATCGCCATTGGCGAGCAGCACCGGGTAGAGCGCCTTGTCCGCCGCCATGCGCACCGAATAGCGCGACAGCACATCGGGCCGGTCGGGGAAGAAGGTGATGCGCCGGAAACCCTCCGCCTCGCATTGTGTGCAGAGGAGGCCGCCGCTGGCATAAAGCCCCATCAGTTTGCTGTTGTCCTGAGGCGCAATCTCCACGAGCGTTTCAACTATATGAACGGCGTCGGGAAGCGCGATGACCAGCGCGCCGCTGTCCATCGACCATTGGTCCGGGGCGAGCGGGTTGCCATCGACCCTGATCTCCAGCGGCAGGAGGCCGTCGCCATCCAGTTTCAGCGGCCGGTCATGATCGCCATTTCGCGTGACCGACAAGGTTGCATGGACGCGCGTTGCAGCGGCGTCGAGATCGAAATCCAGCGCGATGTCGGGAACAAGCCAGTCCGGCGGCCGATAGTCCTCGCGACGGACGATATGGGGCACGGTAAGGGAGGAGGAATTGTCTGCCATGCGTGCAGGCTAGGCAGTTGAGGGGGAAAAGACCAGTGGCCGCCGCGCCTAAATGCGTTGGCCGCCGGTCCTTTGGCGAAGCTTCAGATACGCTCGCCCGAGAGGCGCTGGCACAGCATGTCCAGTTGGTCGAGCGTCGAATAATGCAGCGAAAGCGTGCCGTTGCCGCCTTGCATATAGTCGATGTCGACCTTCACCCCCAATATGTCGGCAAGATGCTGCTCCAGAGCCGCGATGTCGGGATCGTTTTCCCTCGGGGCGGCCGCCCGTCTGCGGCCCGGCGCGTCATCGCCCTTCTTCGCGCGGCGCACCAGTTGTTCCGTATCGCGAACCGACAGGCCCTTGGCTTCCACGGTGCGGGCCAGATTTTCGCAGTCCGGCGCGCCGATCAGCGCACGGGCATGGCCCATGCTGAGCTTTTGTTCGATCACCTGCTGCTGAACGGGCGCGGGCAGATCGAGAAGGCGCATCAAGTTCGCGACATGGCTGCGCGACTTGCCGACCAGACGGCCCAGCGCTTCCTGGCTGTGCTGGAACTCCGCGATCAACTTGCGATAGGCTTCCGCTTCTTCGATCGGGTTGAGGTCTTCGCGCTGGATATTTTCGATAAGGGCGATTTCCAGCGTTTCCGCCTCATCGAAATCGCGCACGATGGCAGGGATGCGGTGAAGCTGGGCGCGCTGGGCCGCGCGCCAGCGACGCTCGCCCGCGACGATCTGGAAACCGCCGCCATGGGGCCGAACGATGATCGGCTGGATGACGCCCCGCTTGCCGATGCTGTCCGCCAGTTCCTGCAACGCGCCCTCATCGAAATGGCGGCGCGGCTGTTCCGGATGGGGCTGGATCAGCGCGACTTCGATGCTCTGGATCGCCTTGGTGGACGGCGGCGTGGCCGCCGTCGGCGCGACGGGTTCTTCCCGCGCCACGTCTCCCAACAGTGCCGACAGCCCCCGGCCAAGGCCGTGGGGGCGCTTCACCGACTTCATGGCATTTTCGTTATTCAAGCAGCAACCTCCTGCCGGGGCAGGCGCGCGATCAACTCACGCGCCAGACGCATATAGGCTTCCGATCCCGAGCAGCGGAAATCGTAGATCAGGGCCGGCACGCCGTGGCTGGGCGCTTCCGACAGGCGGACATTGCGCGGGATGACCGTGGAAAAGACGAGATCGCCCAGACAGGCCCGCACATCGTCGGCAACCTGATCCGTCAGGCGATTGCGGCGGTCGTACATGGTGAGCGCCACGCCCATGATCGACAGGCCGGGATTGAAGCGGCCACGAATCCGTTCCACTGTCTGGAGCAGTTGCGAGAGCCCTTCCAACGCAAAAAATTCACATTGCAGCGGCACGAGCAGCGACTGCGCCGCGACCATGGCGTTGATCGTCAGCAGGCCGAGCGAAGGCGGGCAGTCAATAAGGCAGATGTCCCAACGGCCCGGCTGGGCTTCGGCGAGGACCCTTTCCAGCCGATGCGTCCGCTCCTCATATTCGATCAGTTCGATCTCCGCGCCCGACAGATCCTGTGTCGCGGGAACGATGTCGAGCTTGGGAACCCGCGTGCCGAGAACCGCATCCTCAAGCGCGCAATTGCCGAGGAGCAGGTCGTAGCTCGACTGGACGCGATCCGATTGGTTGACGCCGAGTCCGGTGGACGCATTGCCCTGAGGATCGAGATCGACCAGCAGCACGCGAAGACCAGTGGCCGCCAGACCTGTGGCCAGATTGATGGCGGTCGTGGTTTTTCCGACGCCGCCCTTCTGATTGGCAATGGCAATACGGATCATCCTCGGGCTTTCCTCCTGACGGATCGGACCGCCTCCGCGACGATGATGGCGCTGTCGGCATCGGTCACGCTGCGTTCCACGTGGAACGCACCTTGCCATGATCGAGTCGCCGCCTCCAGTTCATTCTGCGCATTTCGTCCTTTTGGAAGCACCCAAATGGTTTTTTCATCGGCCAGATGATGCGCGGATTCGAGCAGCCGGGGCAGAGGCGCATAGGCGCGGGCGCTGATGATGGCTGCCGCCGAAGCGGGAACGGTCTCTACCCGACCGCCAAAGACCTGGGCATGGGAGAGGCCAAGCTCTGCGATGACGTCGTTCAGAAAGTCGATCCGCTTGCGCCGGGACTCCACCAGTTGGATGGGGCGTTCATGGAGGATCGCAATGACTATGGCCGGCAAGCCGGCACCCGAACCCAAGTCGACCCACCTGCCCTGCCCGGCCTTCGCCGCCAAAGGCAGGAGTTGCGCGGAATCGACAATGTGCCGTGCCCATATATGGGCGCGGGTCGATTCAGCGATCAGGTTCTGCTGCTCCATCTCGCTCAGAAGGATCGCAACATAGCTCTCCAGCCGCTCCCATGTTCCACGTGAAACATCGAAGCGAGCCTGCAACCATTGCCGTGCTTCTTCTTCCGTCACGCGGCGCGCCGCCTGACGTGAACGAGAAGGGCCGCCAGTGCCGCGGGCGTTATGCCGCGAATGCGCCCAGCCGCCGCAAGCGTATCTGGCCGCGCCAGATCCAGTCGTTCGATCATTTCCGTCGAGAGCCCGCCGATAGAAGCGAAGTCGAAATCGGCCGGAATAGCGACACGTTCATTGCGGCGCATCTCCGCAATCTCCGCCTCCTGCCTTTCCAGATAGGGCGCATAATGCGCGTCTTCCAGAATCTCGTCGCGCAGGTCGGCGGATGTTCGGGCCAATGCCGGCGCGAGTGCGAAGAGCAGATCCTGCCCCACCTCCGGAAATCTCGCCCATTCGAACAGGGTGCGGCGCGCGCCATCCTGCCGGACGGATGCGCCCGATCTGGCCATTTCAGTAGCCGAGAAGGAACGGCCTAGTTCTTCTTCCACGAGCGAGCGCTGATCGGCGCGTTCCGCATAATAGGCGGTCCGTTCTTTGCCGAGCACCCCATGATAGATACCGAGCGGGGCCAATCGGCTGCCCGCATTATCGGCGCGCAGCCGCAACCGATATTCGGCGCGGGCTGTGAGCATGCGATAGGGCTCGGTCACGCCCTGCAGGACCAGATCGTCGATCATCACGCCGATATAGCTGCTGGCCCGATCCAGAATGAGCGGTTCCTCCGCCTTGGCCTTTGCTGCGGCATTGATTCCGGCGATCAGGCCTTGAGCCGCCGCCTCTTCATAACCGGTCGTGCCGTTGATCTGCCCCGCGCAGAAAAGACCGGGGATGGCGCGCACTTCCAAGGTCGCATCCAGGGCGCGGGGATCGATATGGTCATATTCCACGGCATAGCCGGGCACGACGATTTCGGCCTTTTCCAGACCCGCCATCGACCGCACCATAGACAGTTGCACATCGGCGGGAAGCGAAGTGCTGATCCCGTTGGGATAGACCAGATGGTCGTCCAACCCCTCCGGCTCAAGAAATATCTGATGCCCGTCGCGATCGCCGAAGCGAATCACCTTGTCCTCGATCGATGGGCAGTAACGCGGCCCCCTGCCCTCGATGGCGCCGCTGAACAACGGCGAACGGCCCAGCCCTTCCCGGATGATCGCATGGGTGCGTTCATTGGTGCGCGTAATGGCGCAGCTCAATTGCGGCAACAGCCGCGCCGGCGACATGGCGGACATGGTCCATGCCGCCCCATCGGAAGGCTGCGCCTCAAGCCGCGCCCAATCGATGGTGCGGCCATCGATTCTGGGAGGGGTTCCGGTCTTGAGCCTTCCAACCGGCAGGTCCAGTGCGCGAAGCTGAACCCCCAAAGCCGTCGCCGCCCGCTCCCCGGTACGCCCGCCCGCCTGCGTCTCTTCCCCCCGGAAGAGCTTGCCGCCCAGAAATGTTCCCGTCGCGAGCACCACGGCGGGCGCCTTGAGCATCCGTCCGTCGGCCAGGGACAATCCGGCGATGGCTCCGCCCGTCAGGATCAATCCGATGGCTTCTCCCTCCACGATCTCCAGTCCGGGCTGGGCGTCGAGGAGGCGGTGAATCTCGGCGCGATAGCGTTTGCGATCCGCCTGAATGCGCGGGCCCTGAACCGCTGCGCCCTTGCTGCTGTTGAGCATGCGGTAGTGAATGGCAGCGGCGTCGGCAGCACGGGCGATCAAGCCGTCCAGTGCGTCGACCTCCCGCACCAGATGGCCTTTGCCCAGACCGCCTATGGCCGGATTGCAGGACATGGCGCCTACCGTCGCTCTGTCGAAGGTCAATAGCGCAACCGCGGCCCCTTTGCGCGCCGCTGCGCCTGCCGCTTCGCAGCCTGCATGGCCGCCGCCGACCACGATCACATCATAGCTTGTTCGCATGCGCGCCCCTTAACAGAAGTGGGGCGCCCCGGTCAAAACTGTTCCACGTGGAACATGGCTATTTACCGATGCAGAATCCGGCAAACAGGCGGTCGAGCATGTCCTCCGTACCGGCCCGTCCTGTCAGCAGGTCTATGGCCTGACGGGCCTGCCGCAACTCCTCCGCGACGATCAGCAGATCGTCCGATGCCTGGGCGGCGCTCAGATGCCTGTTCAATTGCGCCCCGGCTTCCCGCTGCCGCCGGTGCAGGGCATAATCGCCCTCACCCGGCAGGAGAGCGGCGGCGCGTTCGAGCAGAATGGATGTCAGGCGATCCATCCCCTCGCCTGTGACGGCCGAAAGCCGAATACCGGGGCGGTCCGTAGCCATGTTCCGGTCGCATTGTGCGGCAACCAATATGGCGTCCGCGCGGGGAGCCTCCTCCGCCGGACCCAACCAGAGGATGATGTCCGCTGCGTCGAGCGCGCCCCGCGCCCTGTCCATGCCGATGGCTTCAATGGCATCGTCCGTTTCGGCGCGCAGGCCGGCGGTGTCCGTGAAAAGAAAGGCGGTGCCATGCAGCGCGGCCGGTACTTCTATCCGGTCGCGGGTCGTCCCGGCTATGTCCGATACAATCGCCGCCTCCCGCCCGACAAGCCGGTTGAGCAGCGTCGACTTCCCCGCATTGGGCGGGCCTGCCAGAACCACGCGAACGCCGTCGCGCAACCGCTCGGCCGATGGCGCGGCGAGCATGGCTTCGACTTCCCCTGCCAGGCCATGCACGCCCTGGTCGATCCGCGCCTCCATTCCCTGATCGGGCACATCATCCTCATCGGAGAAATCCAGCGCCGCTTCCGTCATGGCGGAAAGATCGAGCAATGTTCGGCGCCATCCCTCCACCCGTCGTGAAAAATGGCCTTCCGCCATCAACAAAGCCGCGCGCCGCTGCTGCTGTGTCTCGGCAGCGAGCAGATCGGACAGCCCCTCCACCGCGTTCAGATCCATGCGGCCATTGGCGAAGGCGCGGCGTGTGAACTCTCCCGCTTCGGCCCGGCGCAACCCTTCGAGCGTGCCCAGCGCCTGCTCGACCGCGGCGATGACCGCCCGCCCGCCATGGCAATGCAGTTCGGCCAGGTCTTCGCCGGTCGCCGTATCCGGTCCGGGAAACCACAGGATCAGGACCCGATCCAATAAGGCGCCGTCGCGGGGGTCGTGCAGCGACGCCAGCCGGGCCCGCCGGGGCGGCGGCAATTGCCCGGCCAGCGCGAGAAGCGCCCGGCCTGCCGCCGGTCCGCTGATCCGGATGACAGCAATGCCGGCAGGGGGGGCGCCGCTCGATAGGGCAAAGATGGTGTCCGTCACGGCGCGCCGTCCCTAGCAGGATCAGCCCGGATTCTTGTCGCCATTCTTGCCCGGCATTCCGGCCAGGCCGATGTCCATCATCTGCTTGAACAGGCGCATTCCGGCATCGCCCAAGGGCGAGAAGCTCTTGAACAGGGTCTCCATCTGCTCGACATTGGCGACGCCGTCGAAGCTGTCGAGCATCGTCTTCACATATTTGTCGTGAATGGGGGTGACATCCGGCAGCCCCAGGAAAGCCCGGGCCTCCGCAGGAGTGCAGTCGACGTCCACGCTTACCTTCATATCCCGCTACCCTTTGCTGCAGCCACCCTTTACAACGCCTCATGCCGCAACAAGGGCGCGCAAGGCAAATTTTTTGACGGCAAGCATGGTTGCACTCCGCCCCGCAACCGCCATTATGCCGGCCATCGACAGTGTCAGGAAAAAGGAAAGGATTTCCCATGGCAGCATTCACATCCATCCCCACGCTGGAGGGCGATGCCCGGTTCGATGTCTATGTTGCCCGGCCGCAGGGAACGCCCAAGGCCGCGATCGTGGTGATCCAGGAAATCTTTGGCGTGAACGAAGGGATTCGGCGCAAATGCGATGGCTGGGCGGCGGCCGGCTATCTGGCCCTTTCGCCCGATCTCTTCTGGCGCGAGAAGCCGCATGTCGAGCTGGATGCCGACATAGCGGAGGATTTTCAGGCGGCCATCGGCCATATGCAGAAATTCAACCAGGACCAGGGCATTCGGGACATAGAGGCGACGATCAAGGCCGCGCGGGAGGAACTGGGGCAAGGCGGCAAGGTCGGGCTGGTCGGATATTGCCTGGGCGGGCGGCTGGTGTTCATGTCGGCTTGCCGCACCGATGGCGATGCGTTCGTGGCCTATTATGGCGTCGGCATCGACGGCCTGCTGAAGGAACAGCATGCCATCGGCAAGCCGGTGCTGCTGCATGTTCCCACCGCCGACGGCTTCGTTCCGCCCGAGGTGCAGCAGAAGATGCATGAAGGGCTGAAGGACAATCGTCATGTCACCCTGCATGATTATGAGGGGCTGGATCACGGCTTTGCCGCCGAGATGGGCACGCGCCGCAACGAGGCGGCGGCGCAGCTTGCCGATGGCCGGACCGCGGATTTCTTCGCGGCCCATCTCTGACCGGGAGGCAAAGGCATGACGCAGGCATGGCGGATGGTGGCACGCACGCATGGCGGGCCGGAGGTGATCGCGCGGGAAGAGTTCGACCCCGGCCTGCCTGGTGAAGGCGAATTGCTGATCGCGCAGGATGCTGTCGGATTGAATTTCATCGACACCTATTTTCGCAGCGGCCTTTATCCCGCGCCGTTGCCCACGCCGATCGGCGCGGAAGGTGCGGGCCAGATCGCCGCCGTCGGTCCGGGCGTCACCGGCTTTGCCGTGGGCGACAAGGTGGGCTGTGCGGTCGGACTGGGCGCCTATGCCACGCATCGGATGGTGCGCGCCGACCAGACGGTGAGGATTCCGGATGCCGTCACCACGCAGGATGCGGCGGCGATGATGCTGAAGGGCATGACCGCCTGCTATCTGGCGGAGGACATCGTCACCCTGGAGGCGGGGCAGTTCGCGCTGGTCCATGCCGCCGCCGGCGGTGTCGGTTCCGTGCTGGTGCCGTGGCTGCGCGACAAGGGCGTGGTGGTGATCGCCCATTGCGGATCGGCGGAGAAGGCGGCGAAGGTGGATGCCGAACATAGCCTTTATGGGAGCTTCGACAGCCTGGCCTCCGCCGTGCGGGAGATCACCGGCGGGCGTGGAGTGGATGTCGTCTATGACGGCGTGGGCAAGGATAGCTGGAGCGCGTCGCTGGCGTCGCTCAAGCGGCGCGGCCTGATGGTGAGCTACGGCAATGCGTCCGGCGCGGTGCCGCCGATCAGCCTGCTCGAACTCAGCCGGGGTGGGTCGCTTTATGTCACCCGCCCGACCCTGTTCGACTATATCGCTACTCCCGAAGAGTTGGCGCGAACGACCGAAAGGCTGTTCGACCGCATGGCGCGGGGCGTGGTAAGGACCGTCGTCGGCCAGCGCTTTGCCCTGGCGGATGCCGCCGACGCGCACCGCGCGCTGGAGGCGCGGCAAACCACGGGAAGCACGCTCCTGATCCCCTGACTGCCGCAGGCAGGGCTGGAAGCGGTTTGCGTCGGTATCGGTCGGATGACAGTGCACGTCACATCATTGGAAACGCATTGTTTTTCAAGGCGGGCGGCATATTCCGCTCGACCGGACCCCACCGGAATGGCAAGGCGCGGTCGATGAATGCCTTTGCGCCCCTGCTCGCGCCGCTCTGGTTCGCCCAGCTTTTCACCGGCGCCAAATCCTTTGTCGACAATCCGCTGATCGGTTCGACGCGGCTCAATGCGCTGGGGCTGCACGCGGCGCGCGTGCAGGCGGCGCAGGCCATGACGGCCCGGCGCCGCAAACGATTGGCCAATGCCGTCGATCCCGAGCATCGGACGACTTTCGACCGGGACGGTGTCGTGGAAATCCGGGATTTCCTGCCCACAGAAACCTTCCGCGCCCTCCAGGAACAGCTCTTTTCCTACCGCGGACCGGCGCGGGAAATGGTTCAGGGCGACACGATCACGCGGCGGCTGGCGCTGGACCCCGCCGCCCGGCGCGCCATTCCGGCCTTCGAAGCCTTCCGCCGGGATGATCGCTGGCGGGCGCTGTCCCGCTATGTCGCCGGCTTCGACATAGAGCCGCTGCTCTACGTCCAGTCCATCCTGCCGCAGCGGCGCGATGCCGCGCCCGATCCGCAACTCGCCTTCCATGCCGATACCTTCTATCCGGCGATGAAGGCATGGCTGTTCCTGGAGGACGTGCCGGTCGAAACCGGTCCCTTCGCCTATGTAAAAGGGTCGCACCGGTTGACGCCGCAGCGGCTGGCCTGGGAAAAGCAGCGCAGCCTGAGCGCGCGCGATGGCGATTGCCGTCTTTCCGCCCGAGGATCGCTGCGCATCGATGTCAGCGAACTGGCGGCCTTGGGCCTGCCGCAGCCCAGCATCTATTCAGTGCCCGCCAACACCCTGCTGATCGCCGACACATTCGGCTTTCATGCGCGCAGCCCGGCCAGCACCCCCGCGACGCGGGTCGAGATTTGGGCCTATGGCCGCCGCAACCCGTTCCGGCCGGCCAGGGGATGGGATGTCTGGAGCCTGCCCGGCATAGCCGAGCGCCGGATTCCGCTGCGCTGGTGGCTGGGCGACAAGGCTGCTGGCCTGATCAGGCAGCCATGGCGGCCGGTGGGCATCAAGGGCGCGGCGGACGGGTGATCGGTGCGCTGAAGGATGCATGGAGCCCTCCTGCCATAACCCGCCGTGTTCCTGCGCAGGCAGGAACCCAGTTCAAACGGCGGGACTGGGTTCCTGCCTGCGCAGGAACACAGATGCCCAATCTCTCTAGACGAAGAGCGTCAATATGCCGACCTGATGGTCGACGATGCCGTCATAGATCATCTTGATCGCGACATAGATGATGACCGCCAGGCCCAGATAGGCGATCCAGCGGAAGCGCTCGATATATTTGGCGATGATGTTCGCGGCAATGCCCATCAGCGCCACGGACAGAATTAGCCCGATGATCAGGATGCCGGGATGATCGCGCGCCGCGCCCGCCACCGCCAGCACATTGTCGAGGCTCATCGAAACGTCAGCGACCGCCACCGCCCAGGCCGCGCCCGCGAAGCTCTTGGCCGGACGCAGGCCGGATATGTCGTCGTCGCCGGTGTCGGGCGTGTCCCCGCCCCGCTTCGGGTGGAGTTCGCGCCACATCTTGAACGCCACCCACAGCAGCAGCAATCCGCCCGCCAGGATCAGCCCGACGATCTGCATCAGCTGCGTCACCACCAGCGCGAAGCCGATGCGCAGCACCAGCGCGGCGATGAT
Organism: Sphingobium fuliginis; assembly: GCF_015074805.1. Classification (NCBI taxonomy): domain Bacteria; kingdom Pseudomonadati; phylum Pseudomonadota; class Alphaproteobacteria; order Sphingomonadales; family Sphingobiaceae; genus Sphingobium; species Sphingobium fuliginis. The sequence goes on from NZ_CP060035.1 coordinate 2,804,705, forward strand.
GCCGATCAGGATCACCTTCTTGCGCTGTTCCGCAGGCAGGCCCGCCGCCAATGCGCCGACGACGATCGCATTGTCCCCCGCCAGCAGAACGTCGATCATCAACACCTGGCCGAAGGCAGCCAGCGCGGCGGGCGAGCCGATATTGCTGAAATCATTGACGATGTGCGCCCAGATGTCGGCGGGTGAGCCGATCCCCTGAGCCGCAGCGGCGGCGGTTGCGAGTAGGTCGATCATGACGGCCTGCTATCCCCTGAAAATATGGCCCAAAACAAAGGGGCCGCCAGACCGGAGTCCGACGGCCCGAAAAATCGCGGCGGCGCGATGGAATGGATGCGCGCCTCCGGCAGAAGCACAACCCATGCCGCGGCTTACTGGTTCATCGAATCGAAGAAATCCTCGTTGGTCTTGGAATCCTTCATCTTGTCGAGCAGGAACTCCATCGCGTCGACCGTGCCCATCTGCATCAGGATACGGCGCAGCACCCACATCTTGGAAAGCTTGGCCTTGTCGACCAGCAGTTCTTCCTTGCGGGTGCCGGACTTGCCGACGTCCAGCGCCGGGAAGATGCGCTTGTCCGCCACCTTGCGGTCCAGCACGATTTCCGAGTTGCCGGTGCCCTTGAACTCTTCGAAGATGACTTCGTCCATGCGGCTGCCGGTGTCGATCAGCGCGGTGGCGATGATCGAGAGCGAACCGCCTTCCTCGATATTGCGGGCCGCGCCGAAGAAGCGCTTCGGCCGCTGGAGCGCGTTAGCGTCGACGCCGCCGGTCAGCACCTTGCCCGAGGACGGCACCACCGTGTTGTAGGCGCGGCCGAGGCGGGTGATCGAGTCGAGCAGGATCACCACGTCCTTCTTGTGTTCCACGAGGCGCTTGGCCTTTTCGATCACCATTTCAGCGACCTGGACGTGGCGTTGCGCCGGTTCGTCGAAGGTGGAGGAGACGACCTCCCCCTTCACGCTGCGCTGCATGTCGGTGACTTCTTCGGGGCGTTCGTCGATCAGCAGGACGATCAGGAAGACTTCGGGATGGTTGTCGGTGATCGCCTTGGCGATGTTCTGAAGCAGGACGGTCTTGCCGGTGCGGGGCGGCGCGACGATCAGGGCGCGCTGGCCCTTGCCCTGCGGCGAGACGATGTCGATGACGCGGGCCGACTTGTCCTTGACGGTCGGGTCGGTCGCGTCGAGCGTCAGCTTCTGCGTCGGGTAGAGCGGCGTCAGATTGTCGAAATTGACGCGATGGCGGACGACTTCGGGATCGTCGAAATTGACCGAGATGAGCTTGGTCAGCGCGAAATAACGCTCGCCATCCTTGGGTGCGCGGATTTCGCCCTCCACCGTGTCGCCGGTGCGCAGGCCGAATTTGCGGACCTGGTTGGGCGAGACATAGATGTCGTCGGGACCGGCGAGGAAGTTCGCTTCGGGTGAGCGCAGGAAGCCGAAGCCGTCGGGCAGCACCTCTATCGTGCCCTCGCCCATGATCTGCTCGCCATTGTCGGCCTCGACCTTGAGGATCGCGAACATCAGGTCCTGCTTGCGCAGGGTCGACGCGCCTTCGACGCCCAGTTCCTCCGCCATGGTCACGAGTTCGGCGGGCGCTTTTTTCTTGAGATCCTTAAGGTGCATTCGCGTGAAGTCCGATGGAATGAGAGACGAGGAAGGAGAAATGGGGAAGGTCTGCCCGGCAATGACTCGGGGAAACCCGCGCCGGACGGGCGGGATAGAATGTCTGGCGTTTAGCGATCTGCCATAGGCCAAGTCAAGGTGGCTGAGCCGTTCAGTTGAACGGAAATTGCCGATATGCGCCCTGCCGCGAATGAAATGGGATGGGCGGAACCGGGGCGCTCATGCTATACAGGAATAAAATTAGGAGGAACGGGAGATGGGACGCTGGCGCGCCGCTCTGGGCATCGCGATCGCGATCGCCAGCCCTCCCCTTGCGGCGCAGGATCGCCCGGCGCTGGACCCCGAAGAGCCGCCGGCGGTGATCCGCACCATTGCCAGCGACGACGCCCGCATCACCATCCCCATCCAGATCGACGGTCGGGGGCCATGGAATTTCGTGGTCGACACCGGATCGCAGCGCACCGTCATTTCCCGCGCCCTGGCCGAACGGCTTGCGCTGCCGCTGCGGGATCGGGTGACGGTGATCAGCATGACCGGCCGGGCGGAGGTGGACACGGTGGCCGTCCCGCGCCTGGGCTTCGGCAAGACCGTGGTGGACGACATAGAGGCGCCGGTGCTGGAAGGCGAGCATATCGGCGCGCCCGGACTGTTGGGACTGGACGGCCTGCACGCCAAGCGGCTGCTGCTGAATTTCCGCACGGGCCAGATGGAGATCAGCAACAGCAAGCGGAGCTGGCGCGACCCCAATGTCATCGTCGTCGAAGCGCGGCGGCGCCAGGGGCAGCTGATCCTGCTCGATTCCGACGTGAACGGGATGCAGGTCAGCATCATCCTGGACACCGGCACTTCGGTCAGCGTCGGCAATATGGCGCTGATGAACAAGCTGGTGCGCAAGAAGAAGGCGCCCGCGATGAAGCTGGTGACGCTGACCAGCGTGACGGGAGAGACGCTGTCGGGCCAGGCGGGCCTGATCGACCGGGTGCGCATGGGGCAGGTCACGCTGAACGAGATGCCGGTGATGTTCGCGGATGCCCAGCCCTTCGCGGAACTGGAGCTTCAGGACAAGCCCGCGCTGCTGCTCGGCATCGACGCGCTCAAGCTGTTCGACCGGGTGGCGATCGACTTCGGGCGGGGGAAGGTCGACTTCCTGCTGCCGGATACCGGGCTGCTCGACCGGAAACGCTTCGCGACGGCGCGGAGAGCGGCGGGCTAGAGCAGATTCCGATCCGATTGCATCGGCTCGACTGCTCTAAGTTTTTGTTTTGTCGCGCTTTCCGGGTCAGCAGATGATTTAATCTGCTTGGAAAACGCTCTAGGCATGGTCTAAGCGGAAAACCGGTTGCCCCCTTCGACAGGCTCAGGACAGGCCCTTCCGCACCATGCCCTAATGTGGCGCCGGCTGCTGCCGATTGCGGCCCAGCACATTGTCGATCCATTGCTGGTCCAGACGCGGCGGCTGCGGCCGGTCGGCGGGATTGGGCGCCGCCTGCCCGCTATCGTCCGGCTGTTCCTCATCCTCCGGCGGCTGCTGCGCCCGTTCTATGGGAAGACCGTTTTCATCGACCATCATGCCGCTGTCCGTGCTGCTGTCGGGCTGGCCATAATAGGCCTCCTCATCCGGTTCGAGCTGCCATTCGGGCAGCGTCACCTGCGTTTCGAACTGTTCGACCGGGCGTTTCGCGACGGCGACCTTCATATAGTCGGCAAAGGCATGGGCCGGCGCCCGGCCGCCCTGGAGGACGCCCACCGCGCGGGCGTCGTCGCGGCCCATCCAGACGCCGGTGGTGATGCCGCTGGAAAAGCCCAGGAACCAGCCGTCCTTGTTGCTGCTGGTGGTGCCGGTCTTGCCGGCGACGGGGCGGCCGATCTGCGCGGCCCTGCCGGTGCCGGTGCTGACGGCGGTCTGCATCAGGTCGGTCATCCCCGCCGCGACCCAGGGGGCGACCAGCACCCGGCTGGTGTCGTCCTGATGTTCGTAGAGCAGGCGGCCTTCGGCGGTCGTCACCCGGGTGATGCCATAGGGAGTCACGGCCACGCCCTTGCGCGCGATGGAGGCGAAGGCGCGCGTCATGTCGATCAGGCGCACGTCGGACGTGCCCAGCACCATCGAGGGATGGGTGTTGATCGGCGTGGTGATGCCGAAGCGGCGCGCCATGTCCGCCACGGTGGGGAAGCCGACCTCCACGCCCAGCTTCGCCGCCACGGTGTTGACCGAATAGGCGAAGGCGGTGCGGATATCGATGTCGCCGGAAAAGCGGCCATTGCTGTTGCGCGGCTTCCACCCGTTGATGTCGACCGGACTGTCGGTGACGCCGGTGTCGGGCGTATAGCCCGCCTCCAGCGCCGCCATGTAGACGAAGATCTTCCAGGCGGAACCCGGCTGCCGCGTCGCGGTCGTCGCGCGATTATAGTTGGAGCTCACATAGTCCAGCCCGCCGACCATCGCCCGCACCGCGCCGTCGCGGTCGAGCGAAACCAGCGCGCCCTGCGTGCCGCTGGGCACATTGGCCTGGATCGCCGCGGTGGCCGCCTTCTGCATGTTGAGGTCGATGGTGGTATAGACCTCCAGCGGCTCATTGGGCTCATCAATCAGCGTGTCGAGCTGCGGCAGCGCCCAGTCGGTGAAGTAGCGGACGCTGTTCTGCGGCGGTTCGGGCGCCATCCTTACATTCTGGAGTCCGGCCGAGGCGCGTTCCGCCGCGCTGATCTTGCCATTTTCCTCCATCAGTTCCAGCACCACGCCCGCGCGGCCGATGGCGGCATCGGCGTCGGCGGTCGGGGAATAGCTGGAGGGCGCCTTCACCAGACCGGCGACGATCGCCGCTTCGGGCAGGTCCAGGCTGGTGGCGGGGTGGCCGAAGAATTTGCGGCTGGCCGCGTCGATGCCATAGGCGCCGCCGCCGAAATAGACCTTGTTGAGATAAAGCTCCAGGATCTGCCGCTTGGAGAATTTGCGCTCCAGCGCGAGGGCCAGCACCATTTCGCGCACCTTGCGGCCCCAGCTGTAGCTGTTGTTGAGGAAGATGTTGCGCGTCACCTGCTGGGTGATGGTGGACGCGCCCTGCCAGCGGCGGCCGCTGCCGCGCCGCTCCAGCGCCACCCAGGCGGCGCGCGCCATGCCGATGGGATCGACGCCGGGGTGCAGATAGTAACGCTTGTCCTCGGTCGACACCATCGCATCGACCATCACGGTCGGAATCTGGTCGTAGCTCAGCCAGCGGCCGAAGCTGGGGCCCAGCGATACGATGACGCTGCCGTCGGCGGCATGGACGCGGATCATCTGGCCGTTGGGCGAGGATTTCAGCGATTCATAGTCGGGCAGAGACTGATAGGCGATCACCACCGCCACGACGATCGCGACAAGCGCGCTGAGGCCGCCGACGAGGCCGATCTTCAGGCCCCGCACCAGCCATGTCTTCACTTTGCCCCGCGGTTCGCTGCTCTTGCCTGATCGTGCCATGGTTCGCCCGGATATGCGCTAAACGAAAAGGCGGCCAGTGGAAAAGCCGTGCAGGCCGCGCAAAAAAGCCGGAATTTCTCCGTCATGCGCGATTTCGCCTCTGCCGAAATCGCCCGTCATCCTCAAGGGAAGCGCCGCTTTACCGGCGATGAACGATCACTCGCCTTCGTCGCGCGGCTTGAAATCGAGCGACGCGCTGTTCATGCAATAGCGCAGGCCGTTGATGCCCGGACCGTCGGGGAAGACATGGCCCAGATGCCCGCCGCAATTCGAACAGCGGACTTCGGTGCGGATCATGCCATGGCTGGTGTCGCGGATTTCATCGACCGCATCGATGTCGACCGGCGCGGTGAAGCTGGGCCAGCCCGATCCGCTGTCATATTTTTCGTCCGCATCGAACAGTTCGGCGCCGCAACCCGCGCAGAAATAGCGGCCATCGGCCTTGTTGCTGTTATATTTGCCGGTGAAGGCCCGTTCCGTGCCGCCCTCCCGCAGAATATGATATTGTTCGGGGGAAAGGCGCTCGCGCCATTCGGCGTCGGTCAGGTTGAGCTTGTCCATGCCCGGCAATATGGCGGTGGGCGGGCGTGCGATCAAGCGGTTAGCATGATCTGGGTAACGGCGCTCCCGCGGCCGGCGGCAGCGCCCGGGAGAAACCTCTATCGCTCCCGCGCCGCCTGGCGGGCGATGGCGAGCAGTTCGTGCCGGACCATCAGGTCGCCCAGCCCCCTGCCCGACCGGCTGGCGCGCTCCGCCTGGGCGAGCCTGTGGATGACGCGGGCGATGCCGGGCGCGTCCCAGATGCGGACCTGCCGGGTGACGATGCCCTTTTCCTTCCAGAAGACCTGCTTGCCCGCCGCCTCGACCGCGCCTTCCAGCCGGCCGCTGTCATCGAAATCGGTGCGGATATTGGCGAGCAGCATGGCGCGGGCCAGCAGCGGGCGCAGCACCGCCGCCATCGCCGTTCCCGCCTCCGCCAGCCGCCCCAGTTCGCGGTGCATGCCGCGCAGGTCGCCGCCCAGCACGGCATTCACCAGCGGCGCGGCGTCGCTGTCGGGATTGTCGGCGGAAAGGGCGTCCATCGCCTCCTCCGTCGCTTCGCGCGGGCGGTCCGGCGCGGCGTCGAGATAGAGAATCAGCTTTTCCACCTCCCCGGCCATCAGCGTGCGGTCGCCATTGGCAAGATCGGCGATGCGGCGGCCCAGTTCGGGCGAAAGGCGCAGCCCCCCTTCCCGCGCGATGGCGATGGCGATCTGCTCCGCCTCCCGCGCGTCGGGCTGGTAGGATATGAAGGCCATGGTCTGCTTGTGGTCGAGCGCGAGCTTGAGCAGCTTCGACGTGCCCTTGAGCGCGCCCGCTATGGCGATGACGGGATTGCCCGCCGCCTCCGCCTCCAGCAGGGCGTTGAGGGCGGGCAGCGATTCCTCCCCCATGCCGGTGACGCGAATCCAGCGCTTGTCCCCGAACATGGAGAAGGACGCCGCTTCATCCGCCAGCCGCGCCGGATCGTCGCGCAGCGTCGGTCCGTCCAGGTCGACCCGCTCCGCTTCCGGCCCCATGGCGCGCTCCAGCCGCTTGGCGAGCGCCGTGCTGCCCGCTTCATCGGGTCCGTAGAGCAGGAAGAAGCGGCAGTCGGCAGGCGGCGCGTCGAGCGCCTTTTCGATCTGGCCGCGATTGGCCTTCAACGGGATTTGTCCCGCGCCGCGAAACGGGCGAGCCGCGCGACGATCTGGTCGGCAATGGTCTGCGACAGGCGTTCCAGGGCGGTGTCTTCCGCCGCGATGGTCGCATATTCGCTGGAGACCACGTCGATGCCGACGTCCGATCCGGCGGTATCGTCCAGAATCTGCGCGCCGGTTGCGCCGTCGATAAGCTGATAGCGCGCCCGCAGGGTCCGCCGCTCGCGCGTGACGGCGGCGTCGGAGCGCAGACCGAAGCCGCTGATATTGTCGTCCAGCTTCACCACCAGCTTGTAACCGGGTCCGGTGCCACTCATCGCCGCCAGCCGGTCGTTCAGCGCATTGCGCACCAGCCAGCCGCCCTTGCCCTCGATCGGCTGCACCTCGACATTGCCCAGCGCCTGCGCGACCGGGCCGTGGCCGCCCCCGCCATAGACCGGGCGCAGGCCGCAGGCGGAGAGGGACAGGGCGACGAAGAGCAATGGCCAGAGCTTCATAAGACCTACCCTTAACCGTTCGCCCTGAGCTTGTCGAAGGGCCGTTCTTTCCCAAAGAGAAGTAAAGGGCTTCGACAGGCTCAGCCCGAACGGATGTTGTCAGATAACCAAATTCACCAGACGATCCGGCACCACGATAACCTTCCTGGGCGTCGCGCCGTCCAGCGTCCGCACGACATTGGGCGCGGCAAGCGCCAGACGTTCCAGCTCGTCCCTGGAAGTGCCCTTGGGAACGGTGATGGTGTCGCGCAGCTTGCCCATCACCTGGCAGGCGATGGTGACTTCATCCTCGACCAGCAATGCCGGATCGACCGCCGGCCAGGCCGCGTCCGCGATCAGACCTTCCTCACCCATGTCGGCCCAGGCCTCTTCGGCCAGATGGGGGGTCATGGGCGCGACCAGCAAAGCCAGCGCCCGGATCGCCGCGCTGCGGCTGGCCGAGGGCTTGGCCTTTTCGACTGCATTGGTGAGTTCGTAGATCTTCGCCACTGCCTTGTTGAAGGACAGCGCCTCAATGTCCTTCGCCACGCCGTCGATGGTCTGGTGCAGCTTGCGGTCGAGTGTCTTGTCCTGCCCCTCTGCCGCCTTGTCGGCTTCCCCGAACAGCCGCCACAGGCGGTTGACGAAGCGCCAGGAGCCTTCGATGCCCGCCTCGGTCCAGGGCAGGTCGCGCTCCGGCGGGCTGTCGGACAGCATGAACCAGCGCACCGCGTCCGCGCCATATTGGGCGATGATGTCATCCGGATCGACGACATTCTTCTTGGACTTGGACATTTTCTCGACGCGGCCGACGGTGACTTCACTGTCGGTCCCGACAAGGAAGCATTTGCCATCCCGGCGTTCGACCTCAGCGGGCGAAACCCAAACCTCTGCAGCATGCATTTCCGGCTGCGAGCCATCATAATCGGCAGGAACCGGGAGAGGGACAGCCGCCTTGTAGGTCTCATGCGTCACCATGCCCTGGGTGAAGAGGCCGGTGAACGGTTCGGCAAAGCCGATCTGGCCCATATGCTGGAGCGCGCGGGTCCAGAAACGGGCGTAGAGCAGGTGCAGGATCGCATGTTCCACGCCACCGATATATTGGCCGACGGGCAACCATTTCTCGACGGTTTCCCGGTCGAACGGCCTGTCCTTGGGCTGGCTGGCGAAGCGGATGAAATACCAGCTTGAATCCGCGAAGGTGTCCAGCGTGTCGGTCTCGCGCCGCGCCGCCTTGCCGCATTTCGGGCAGTCGACATGCTTCCAGGTCGGATGCCGGTCCAGCGGATTGCCGGGAATGTCGAAGCTGACGTCTTCGGGCAGGACCACGGGAAGCTGGTCCTTGGGCACGCCCACGGGGCCGCAATCCTCGCAATGGATGACGGGGATCGGCGTGCCCCAATAGCGCTGGCGCGAGACGCCCCAGTCGCGCAGGCGGAAGACGGTGGTGCCGGTGCCCCAGCCGCCCTCTTCGGCGCGGCGGATGACTTGCGCCTTCGCCTCCTCGACGCCCAGGCCATTGAGGAAGTCGGAATTCACCAGCCTGCCGGGGCCGACATAGGCCTCGTCGCCAATGCCCTTGGCTTCGTCGCCTTCGGCGGCGACGACGCGCTCGACCGGCAGCATATATTTGCGCGCGAAGTCGAGGTCGCGCTGGTCATGGCCCGGAACCGCCATGACGGCGCCGGTGCCATAGTCCATGAGCACGAAGTTCGCGACGAACAAGGGCAGCTTGCGACCGGTGAAGGGGTGGATCACCGACCGGCCGGTGTCATAGCCCTTCTTTTCCTGGGTCTCGATCTCGGCGGCGGCGGTGCCGGTCTGGCGGCATTCCTCCGCGAAGGCGGCGAGCGCCGCATCCTTTTCCGCCAGGGCGAGCGCAATCGGATGATCGGCGGCGACGGCCGCGAAGCTGGCGCCGAAAATCGTGTCGGGGCGGGTGGAGAAGACCTCCAGCTCACCGATTCCGCCGACCGGCGCGTCCAGCCTGAAGCGGAATTGCAGGCCGACCGACTTGCCGATCCAGTTTTCCTGCATCAGCTTCACCTTGTCCGGCCACTGGTCGAGCGTCTTCAGGCCCGCCAGCAGATCGTCCGCGAACTGGGTGATCTTGAGGAACCACTGGGACAGCTTGCGCTTTTCAACCGGCGCGCCGGATCGCCAGCCCCTGCCGTCGATCACCTGCTCGTTCGCCAGCACGGTCATGTCGACAGGGTCCCAGTTGACCGCCGATTCCTTGCGATAGACCAGGCCCGCTTCCAGCATGTCCAGGAACAGCGCCTGTTCATGGCCGTAATAGTCCGGCTCGCAGGTCGCCAGTTCCCGACTCCAGTCCAGCGCGAAGCCCAGCTTCTTGAGTTGCGCGCGCATCGTCGCGATGTTGGAGCGGGTCCAGGCGCCGGGATGCACCTTCTTCTCCATCGCGGCGTTTTCGGCGGGCATGCCGAATGCGTCCCAGCCCATCGGGTGCAGCACCTCATGCCCGGTCATCCGGCGGAAGCGCGCCAGCACGTCGCCCATCGAATAGTTGCGGACATGGCCGATATGGATGCGCCCGGAGGGATAGGGAAACATCTCCAGCACATAGCTGCGCGGCTTGTCGCTGCTGTCGGACGCCTTGAACGTCTGCTTCTCGTCCCAGACGGCCTGCCAGCGGGCATCGGCCTCAAGCGGGTTGAAGCGCCTTTGCATGGATAATCCTTAACTCAAGTGCCGTTCGGGCCGAGCCTGTCGAAGCCCTGCACTACTCTTCAAGAACATATGGCCCTTCGACAGGCTCAGGGCGAACGGAAATCGATGCCGCGATCAGCCCGCAATCGCCATGCGGCGCAGGTCGCGGGCCTTGGTCAGGATGATCTCTTCCAGTTTCTGCACGGTCGCGGCCTGCACCGGCACATCGACCCACTGGCCGCCCTGGCTGACCTGGCGGCTGGCGGCGACGCGCAGCGCGTCGGCGCGCAGATCCTGGTCGAGGATCGATACGGTCAGCTTCATCCGCTCATTGGGGCTGTTCGGATTGGCGTACCAGTCGGTGACGATCACGCCGCCGTTCGAATCCGTCTGGACCATCGGCATGAAGGACAGGGTGTCGAGGCTGGCGCGCCACAGATAGGCGTTGACGCCGATGGTCGTCACCTTCGATGCGGCGAGGTCCGCCTTCGGGCGGTCCTTGGCGCCGCCCCCGCAGGCGGCGAGCGGCAGAAGTGCAGCCAGCAGCAGACCGGCGGAAAGGCGCGAAGAAAGGCGGCGGACCATCATTATTGTCCCATCAAACGAGTAAACGCCCCGCTTCTATAGAGGACCGGCGGCAATGGGCAAGGGGGACTCCGGGACGGCGCGACGACGACCCGCCGTGCAACCGGGGCGAGTCCTGTGTGTTCCGTGCAACAGCTCCGACAAAAAACCGGTGGCGCTCTACCAATTCCAGAGCCTTGCGTATATGAAGGACCATAGAAAAGTAGTCGGCGGGGAAGAGATTCGGAACATGCGCCTGAAAAGGGGACATATAGCGTTGGCAGGCTCGGCGGTCGCCGTGGCCGGCTTCATGCTGTCCCCTGCCATCGGGGCGGCCACCGACCTTGTCCGCATGCGCGCCGAAACGCCGGTTTCGCTGGGTGCGCTGGGCAGCATCTCCTCCTTCACGCCGACGACCAAGGACCCGCGCCTGGCGGCAGCCTATGCGAAGATCGCCGCGTCCGCGAGTCGTCAGAATTTCCGCTTCACCCCCACCAGCGGGTCGCTGAGCGGTCAGCGCTCGGTCACCGTCATGGTGCGCGCCGCCGACCTGAACGATCGCGTCGCGATCAGCCGGACGCTGGACCCGGTGAGCATCGCGCCCGTCGCCTTCAGCCTGAACAGCGCGCATAACTGGCGCAAGTTCGCCCTGCCCGAAGCGGTGGGCCGCAAGGAACTGGACCCGGTCGCCGTCGAGCCGATGGCGGGGGCCAGGAATTTCTCGCTGGATCAGGGCCGCAAGGACCGTTTCAGCACCAAGGTGCTGATCGAGAGCCGCCGCGAGCCGGCCGCGACGATCCGCAACCCCAGCGCGGACAAGGATTATTCGCTGGATCTGGCCAGTTCCTATTCGCTGACGCGCAATCTGAACGTCACCGCGGGCATTCGCTATAATAACAGCTTTGCCGGACGCCTGACGCCGATGACCGACGACCGGCAGGACGCGCAGGCCGTCTATCTGGGCACGATCTTCAAATTCTAAAACGGCTTGAGGGGCGAGGTTGAGCGGCATCATGCCTGCCTCGGCTTCTGTCTTGTCCAGCGTTGGTCCCGTCCAGGCCGAACCATGGTCCGGGGCGGGAGCATGTTCAGCCTCCATCCGGCAGAAAGACCTGAGCGCCCTGTTTCGCCCGGCAACCGGGAGGCTTTAGAGCCAATCGACATTCAGCCCTGACGGCCTGCAAATGGCGCTTTTCCGTGCTTCCGGTGCTCACCTATTTTGAGTAGGCTGCGCTCCGGGTCACGGAAAACCACCATTTTACCTTCGGTGGCCTTCGGCTCGGCTCGTCATCTTCTGAATGTCGATTGGCTCTACGGTTCGCCCTGATCGTCCCGCAAGCCGCCGCAGCCGTTCAGCGTTCCCTCGCCAAAGGCCACCGCCACGCGGTCGGACCAGACCGCATCGCTCATGCCGTCGCTGCATGGCCCTTCGGTTACGGTCATTGAAAAGCCCTCGCCCAGGAAACGGACAGCCCGCGGGTCGTCGTTCCGGGATATGGCGTAGCGGACGGGCGCCCTGTCCGGGCGCTCCAGCACGGCGGTCGATCCCTTTACCGTTACGGCCCAGAAAGGCTCGGTCCCGATCGCCCGATAACCATCGTCCACAGCATGCTTAACGCCGGGAGAGCTGACCGGCGGGCTCTCCTCCGTTCCACGTGCCTCTGTTCCACGTGGAACCAGTTTCGAAATATTTTCAGGGTCTTGGCCTGGCGCTGGGTCCGGCGTCCCGATCGGTGCGGAGGCATGAGGCTGCGCGCCATTGGCAGAGGGCATCCCGTCGCCGCCACACCCCGCCAGCGCACACAGGACCAGCGGCAGGAATCGTCTCACGCCTTGCCGACCTCATCCCGCCGGAAGCAATCCACCGCATGATCGTTCACCATCCCGATCGCCTGCATCCATGCATAGACGATGGTGGGGCCCACAAATTTGAAGCCGCGCTTCTTGAGATCCCGGGAAATCTCTTCGGAAAGGTCGGTTCTGGCCGGGAAGGTCAGGCCATCGTTCCGGATCGGCTCGCCCCCGACGAAATTCCAGACATAGGCGGAGAAATCCTCGCCCCGTTCCCGCATATCGCAGAAAATCCGCGCGCCCGCGATCGTCGCTTCGATCTTCGCCCGCGCCCGGATGATGCCGGGGTCGCCCATCAAACGTTCGACATCGGCCCCGTCGAAGCGCGCAACCTTGTCCGGATCGAACCCCGCAAAGGCGGCGCGGAACGTCTCCCGCTTGCGCAATATGGTGATCCAGCTGAGGCCCGCCTGAAAGCCCTCCAGCATCAGCGTTTCCCAGAGCATCCGCGGATCGCGTTCCGGAACGCCCCATTCGCTGTCATGATAGGCGCAATAAAGCGGGTCCGATCCAGCCCAACCGCAACGGACCCGCTCCATCGGATCAGACGTCCAGATTGGCGACGTTCAGCGCATTGTCCTGGATGAACTCGCGCCGCGGTTCGACCACATCGCCCATCAGCCGCGTGAAAATCTCGTCGGCGACGTCCGCCTGCTCGACCTCCACCCGCAGCATCGAGCGATTATCGGGGTCCAGCGTGGTTTCCCAAAGCTGTTCCGCATTCATCTCGCCAAGGCCCTTGTACCGCTGGATCGCCAGCCCCTTGCGCCCGGCAGCGAGGATCGCCTCCAGCAATTCGCTGGGCCGCGTGACCGCCGTCGAACCCTTGGTCGCGACCGGCAGATCGTCATCCCCCGCCTCCTCGGCGGCGGCGGCCGCCTTGGCCGTGACCAGACGGCTGGCGGTGCGATAGCTGTCCGCCTCCTCGGTTGCGATGGCGTGCAGCTTGCGCGCTTCGGCCGACCCGATGAAGCCCGCCTCGATCATGTGATGGTCGGTGACGCCGCGCCACAGCCGCTCGAAATGGAAGCCGCCCTCCTCCGCGATCCGGCCGGTCCACCTGCCCTCTTCGTCCTGCGCATCCATCCAGCGGACGGTGTTCGTCAACCGTTCGGCCTGCGCGTCATGGCTGAGTTCCGGATCGAGCGCGCCGTTGATCGCCAGCGCTTCGATGATCGCGGGATTGTAGCGGCGCGGCACATAGCGCATCACCGCGCGCATCCGCCGGCCATGCTCGATCAGGTGGCGCAGGTCTTCGCCAGACCGCATGCCCCCGGTCGTTTCCAGCGCCATGGATTCGACGCCATTGTCGACCAGATACTGCTCCAGCGCGGCTTCGTTCTTGAGGTACACCTCCGACCGGCCGCGCGTCGCCTTGTAGAGCGGCGGCTGGGCGATAAAGAGATGCCCCGCCTCGATGATCTGCGGCATCTGGCGGTAGAAGAAGGTCAGCAGCAGCGTGCGGATATGCGCGCCGTCGACGTCGGCGTCGGTCATGATGACGATCTTGTGGTAGCGCAGCTTTTCCAGGTTGAAATCGTCGCGGATGCCGGTGCCCATCGCCTGGATCAGCGTGCCGACTTCCTTGGACGACAGCATCCGGTCGAAACGGGCGCGCTCGACGTTCAAAATCTTGCCCTTCAGCGGCAGGATCGCCTGATTGTGCCGGTTGCGCCCCTGCTTGGCCGAACCGCCGGCCGAGTCACCCTCCACCAGGAAGAGTTCGGATTTGGCGGGATCGCGTTCCTGACAGTCGGCCAGCTTGCCGGGCAGCGAGGCGATGTCCATCACCCCCTTGCGCCGGGTGAGTTCGCGCGCCTTCTTCGCGGCTTCGCGGGCGGCGGCGGCGTCGATCACCTTCTGCACGATCATGCGGCCATGCTGGGGATTTTCCTCCAGCCATTCCGCCATCTTGTCGGCCATCAGGCTTTCCAGCGGCTGACGCACTTCGGACGAAACCAGCTTGTCCTTGGTCTGCGAGGAGAATTTGGGATCGGGCAGCTTGACCGACACGATGGCGGTCAGGCCTTCGCGCATATCCTCGCCGGTCAGCGAGACCTTCTCCTTCTTCAGCAGGCCGGACTTGTCGGCATAATTGTTGAGCGTCCGGGTCAGCGCAGCGCGGAAGGCGGCAAGGTGGGTGCCGCCGTCCCGCTGCGGGATGTTGTTCGTGAAACAAAGGACATTTTCATAATAGCTGTCGTTCCATTCCAGCGCGACGTCGATGGTGACATCGTCGCGGCTGCCCGAAATCGCGATCGGATCGGGCATCAGCGGCTGCTTGTTGCGGTCCAGCCACTTCACGAAGGCCGCGATGCCGCCCTCGTAGAACAGCTCGATCTCCTTCTTCTCCTCATGCCGCGCATCGATCAGGAACAGCCGCACGCCGGAATTGAGGAAGGCGAGTTCGCGATAGCGATGCTCCAGCTTCTCGAAATCGAATTCGGTGTGGTTCTTGAACGTGCCGCCGTCGCCGGGCACTTTCTCGGTCGAGGGGAGGAAAGTGACCTTCGTCCCTTTCTTGCCCGCGGGCGCGTCCCCGATCACCCTGAGCGGCGCCACCGCGTCGCCATAGGCAAAGCGCATATAATGCTCCTTGCCGTCGCGCCAGATGTTGAGGTCGAGATATTCGCTGAGCGCGTTCACCACGCTGACGCCCACGCCGTGCAGGCCGCCCGACACCTTATAGGCGTTGTCGTCCGACGTGTTCTCGAACTTGCCGCCCGCGTGGAGCTGGGTCATGATGACCTCGGCCGCTGAGACGCCCTCTTCCTTGTGGATGTCGGTGGGGATGCCCCGGCCATTATCCTCCACGCTGACCGATCCGTCGGGATTGAGCGTGATCAGGATGCGGTCGCAA
This sequence comes from Sphingobium fuliginis, assembly GCF_015074805.1. Taxonomy (NCBI): domain Bacteria; kingdom Pseudomonadati; phylum Pseudomonadota; class Alphaproteobacteria; order Sphingomonadales; family Sphingobiaceae; genus Sphingobium; species Sphingobium fuliginis. Next base: position 2,819,890 of record NZ_CP060035.1, read on the forward strand.
TGGCCGGCCAGCGCCTCGTCTATGGCATTGTCGCTGACCTCGAACACCATATGATGCAGGCCGGAACCGTCGTCGGTGTCGCCGATATACATGCCGGGCCGCTTGCGCACGGCATCCAGCCCTTTCAGGACCTTGATGCTGTCGGCGCCATAGGCATTGCTGTTGGGGTTGTTCTGACTTTCCTCGCTCATATCCGAGCATATAGGGAAAAGGGCCAGCAAACTAAAGCGAAACATGGCGGCTATCGCCCGCGCCGGGCAGGGTCTATCAGGCGGCTATGCGCATGATCCTGACCCTGGTCCTGATGCTTGCCGCCTGCTCCAAGAGCAGCGACGTGCTGGAGGAACTGCCCAACAGTTCGCTTGCCGGCGCACCGCGGGAGGAGGTGCCGGAAACCCGTCTGGAATCGCGCCTCGTCCGCCCGGTGACCATTGGGGAGGACGGTCCGCGCCTCGACGCCTGCGGCGCCATGGGCCAGGCGGTGCGCGTAGGCGCCGGAGGAGCGGCGGTCCGGGCCGCGCCCTTTTCGGACGCCGGAGAAGTCGCCCGCATGGCGGAGGGCAGCCGCGCATGGGTCTGCACCCGCAGCCTCGACCAGAAATGGCTGGGCGTCGTTCTGGTCCCCGATCCTCCTGCCGACAATGCCGCGGCCCCGGTGGATTGCGGCGTGTCCGGACCGGTGGATCGCAAGCAGCCCTATGACGGCCCCTGCCCCAGCGGCTGGGTGTCGAGCGCCGCCATCCGGTTGATCGCGGGTTAGGGGGATGCGCCGCCCTTGTCCCTCCGCAGGCGGGAGCGGGCGGGCGCGACATCGGCGGTGGTTTTGCTGACGGCAAAGCTGGAGGCTGGTTGCGCCCGCCCCTAACCCCTCCCGCAGGCGGGAGGGGAATGCCTTATGACGGCCATCGCCACCCGGCCGCTAAATCCCACCCAGATAATCGATCTTGCTCAGCGGCACCCCCGCCTGCCGCAGCAGGGCATAGGCGGTCGAAACATGGAAATAGAAATTGGGCAGCGCAAAGCCCAGCGCATGGCTGCGTCCGGTAAAGCGGAATTCGCCGCGAGGGCCCTTGAGGATCACTTCCGCATCCTCCCGCCCGTCGATCCGCTCGCGAGGCACGGATTCCAGGAAGGCGATGGTCTTGCCGATCCGTTCTTGCAGGTCGGCAAAGCTCTGCTCCGTATCGGGCATGGCAACCGGATCGAGCCCACCGATGCGTGTCACCGCGCCCTTGGCGCTGTCGCTGGCATATTGCACCTGTCCGGTGAGCGGAGCCATGTCCCCGATCAGGCGCGCCTGCGTCAGCGTCAGTGGATCGATGCCCTTTTCTTCCGCATGGGCGGCGCCCTTCTCCAGAATGGCGGAAAGGTTGCGCAGCCCGCGGATGAAGACGGGAACGGTCAGGTCGTACAGGTCGGTCGCCACCAGGCTCTCCTCATGATCGTGAGGCGCCTAGATATGGCGTGGATCGCTACAGTCGATACCCGCGCGAAATAAAAGGACCGGCCGGCGGACTCCATGCCGGCCGGTCAGGGGGCAACCGGATCAGCCAAGCGCGGGGCGTTCGCGCGGGACAATGGTGAAGAAGGGCAAGGCATGGTGCACGATCCAGCCGATCGTCGCCGCATAGAGCAGGGTGCCGAGGCCCACCGTGCCGCCCAGCAGCCAGCCGACCGCCAGCACGCCGATCTCGATACCGGTGCGGACCCATTTGACCGGCAATCCGGTCCGGCGGCAGAAGCCCGTCATCAACCCGTCGCGCGGGCCCGGGCCCAATCCCGCGCCGATATAGGCGCCGCCCGCAATGCCGTTGAGGACGATCCCCGCCGCCAACCAGGCGAAGCGCATGGCATAGCCCTCCGGCGTGGGCAGGATCATCAGGCTGAGGTCCACCGCCGTGCCGATCACCGCAATGTTGCAGACCGTGCCGATACCGGGCCGCTGACGCAGCGGCCACCAGAGCAACAGCACGATCGCCCCGACCAGATTGACGGTCATGCCGAAACTCAGACCCAAGCGCGGCGCCAATCCCTGATGCAGCACGTCCCAGGGATCGAGCCCCAGATCGGCGCGCAGCATCAGGGCCATGGAGAAGCCATAAAGGCCAAGGCCCCAGAAAAGCTGGAAAAGGCGGCGGTGCATCATCATGGCGGTTGAAATCACCCGAAATGGCCTTTTACAAAATGGCCATTATTGGGTAAGTGGCATCCTCCCTTTCCGGATTGGAACCCATGGTCATGTCCACTTCCCTGTTGCGGCCGCCTTCCCTGCTTCGCCTGCTGGGCGCCTGGCGCGCCGAAGACAGCGCGGAGCCCGCCTATCGCCAATTGGCGCAGGCGCTGCGGATGCTGGTGCTGGATGGGCGCGTCGGCCTGAACGTCCGCCTGCCCGGGGAACGGGAACTGGCCGCCGCGCTGGGCCTCAGCCGCACGACCATCGCCGCCGCCTTCGACCGGCTGCGCGACGAAGGCTTTCTGGAAAGCCGGCAGGGATCGGGCAGCGTCACCCGCCTGCCGCCCGGTCGGATGGAACAGGCCCTGCCGGAAATCGACATGATCGACGGCGGCAATATCCTGAACTGGACCCATGCCGCATTGCCGGCCGCGCCGGGCGTGGGCCGCGCCTATCAGGTCGCGGTGGAGGCCCTGCCCGCCTTTCTGGGCGAGTTGGGGTACGATCCTTTGGGCCTGCCGCCGCTGCGCCGGGCGATCGCCGCCTATTATGAGCGGCGGGGATGTCCCACCAGTCCGGACCAGATCATCGTCACCAATGGCGCGCAGCAGGGATTTTCGCTGTTGCTCCACTGGCTGGCGGGACCGGGCGACCGGGCGGTGATCGACCATCCCACCTATCACAATGCGATCCAGGCCTTGCAGCGCGCCCATGTCGTGCCGGTGCCTGTCGGCCTGCCCGCGCAGGGATGGGACATCGACGCGATGGAAGCGGCCTTCCGCCAGACCAGTCCGCGCTTCGCCTATATCATCGCGGATTTCCACAATCCGACGGGGCGCAGCATGGACCCGGGCACCCGCCGCGCGCTGGTGGCCGCAGCGACGCGCAGCCATATGCCGCTAATCATCGACGAGACCATGGCGGCGATGGGTCTGGACAATATGCCGCCGCCGCCGGTCGCCGTGCATGATCCTTCCGGGCGGCAGGTCATCACCCTGGGTTCGGCCAGCAAGATCTTCTGGGGTGGGCTGCGCGTCGGCTGGATTCGCGCCGATCCGCAGACCGTCGCGGCGCTGGGACGGCTGCGCACGACGATGGACATGGCGAGCCCGGTGGTGGAGCAGCTTGCCGTCGCGCATCTGATCGATAGCGACGAAGGGCTTGGCCCGCGGGCGGCGATCCTGCGGGGGCGTCGCGATCATCTGCTGGGGCTGATCGAACGACACCTGCCGCACTGGCGTGCCGAATCCCCTGCCGGCGGCCTGTCGCTCTGGGCGGAACTGCCGCGCGGCGAGGCGACGGCGCTGGCCGCCATTGCCGAGAGTCATGGCGTGCGTGTCGCGCCTGGGCCGCGCTTCGGCGTGAGCGGGGCGTTCGAGCGCTTCCTCCGCCTGCCCTTCACCTTATCGGAGGAGCAACTGACCACTGGCGTCGAGCGGTTGGCGGAAGCCGATGCGCGGCTTCACGCCCGCATGCCGCGCGGCCGCGATTCCCTGGCGGCGGCGTTGGAGGCGGATCGGCTGATCTGAGCGCTGGCGGATATCGGTCATGAACTGCCATCGGCGCGGCATGCCCCTGCGGAGGAATCCGCAGGAGACAAACAGCTCGCGAGAGTAAGGTGCGGCCTTTGGATGGTCGCCCGCCGACCACCGCCTCTTACCGCCGTCACCAGCCCGACAGGCCATCGATGGCGGCCCAGCCGGAAGCGCCGATTGCCTTCAGCATATGCCGATGCGCCGCGTTCACCCCGCCCAGGGCGATTACCGGCATCGGGGCGAGCCGGGCCAGGGCGGCGAAGCCCGCTCGCCCCAATAGGGGTGAACCGGGGTGCGAGCGCGTCGGGAAGAGTGGCGAGAGCAGGACGATATTTGCCCCATAGCGCACGGCTTCCGCCATCTCCCGCCCATCATGCACCGGCCTGCTGTGGAGCAGCACCTTTCCTGCCCGCCGCCGATCACGTCCGTGCCAGCCATCGGCACGCCAGGCCTGCGCCTGCGCCGCCGTGCCGCCCAGCATGAGCACCAGCCGCCGCCTTCGGGCAATCCGGGCGATCCGATCGAACAGGGCGTGCCGCTCCGCCGCGGCCGTGCGATAGTGCCGGAATATGACTCCCGCCTTCCCCTTGGGCAGACGGGCGACAGCAGCCAGCAGGGCAGGCTCCCCAATGCGTTCGTCGGTCATCAACCAGATTGTCGGCAATTTTTTGCGGTGGCGGCGTTGCATGGCCATCGCCTATAGCAGCCGCCATGACGACCGACAGCATCGAAGCCGCAGACCGGCTGGCCGCGAACCGATTGGCCGAGATACGCGACGCCATGGGCCGCGCCGCCCGCCTTACCGGCCGCACCGCCGACGACATCACCCTGATCGCCGTGTCGAAGACGCAGGCGGCGGACGCCATCCGCCCGTTGATCGCGGCAGGCCAGCGGGTCTTCGGGGAAAATCGCGTGCAGGAAACGGAAAGCAAATGGCCTGCCCTGCGGGAGGAGCATGAGGGCCTTAAACTGCACCTCGTCGGTCAGCTCCAGTCGAACAAGGCGGCCGACGCGGTCGCCCTGTTCGATGTCATCCATTCGCTCGACCGGCCGTCGATGCTGACGGCGCTGGCCAAGGCCATGGACGCGGCGGACAGGCGGGTGCCCTGCTTCGTGCAGGTCAATATCGGTGCGGAAGCGCAAAAAGGCGGTTGTCCGATTGCCGACGTGCCCGCGTTGATCCGATCGGCCCGGGACGCGGATATTCCGCTGCTGGGCCTGATGTGCGTGCCGCCGGCCGACATCGAACCCGCGCCCTTCTTCGCGCTGCTCGCCAAGATGGCGCGGGAGGAGGGGATGGAACAGCTCTCCATGGGCATGTCGGGGGATTATGAAACCGCGATCATGCTGGGCGCCACGCACATCCGCGTCGGCACGGCCCTGTTCGGGGAGCGCCCTGCCGCTCGCCCGGCACCGGGGAGCGGCAGGGGCATGATCAGAAACTCCCGCGAAGGGTGATGCCGTAGGTGCGGGGATCGCCCAGATAGGCGGAGATCAACTGGTTCGCCATCGGTGCGCCCAGGGCGAACTGGCCGGTGGTCGAGGTGGACGGGCTGCTCGACTGTAGCGGGCTGCTGAAGGCGACCTGGCTATAGTCCTGGTTGAAGATGTTCTGGCCCCAGAATTCAACCGCCCAACGCTGCTGCGGCCCGCGAATGCCGACACGGGCATTGAACACCGCATAGCCGTCCTGCCGCTTTTCGGGGAACAGGTCCGATCCGGTGTTGAAGTCGCTGCTCATGCGCCCGTCGATATAGAAAAGCGCCGACAGGCCGTTGGAGCCGAGCGAAGGCGTCCAGGACGCGCTGACCGTCGTCACGACTTCCGGCGCCTGGGAGTTGATCGAACCCGGCAGCAGGAACAGCGCCGGATCGAGCGGCACCGTTCCGTCGCCGCTGCCGACCAGGCGGTTGGCGAATTTGGCGCGGGCATAGGTGAAGCCCCCCGCGACACGCACGTTCCGCACCGGGGTTGCCGACAGTTCCAGTTCCACGCCCTGGCTGATCAGGCCGGGTCCCACATCGCCGCCTGCGCAGGTCCGCGCCGCCGTCAGCGCGCCGTCGCAGCCATTGATGTTCTGGACGACGAAGCTGGTGCCGTTGAAGGTGTTCAACTGGAAATTCTTGAACTCCTGCCGGAAGGCGGCGATGTTGGCGCTCCATTTGGGCCGGGTATATTTCAGGCCCACTTCGAACGCATCGACCTTTTCAGCGGCGAAGCGCAGGCTGGTGACGTCGGCATTGGTGCGCGGCGCGAACACGGCCGGCACCGCGTTCAGGCCCGTCGATCCGAGCTGGAAGCGGTCGAGATTGTAGCCGCCCGCCTTATAGCCCTTCGAATAGCTGCCATAGACCAGCAGTTCGTCGATCGGCTTCCATGACAGGACGGCGGTGCCGGAAAACTCCCCATCGCTGATCTTGTCATTGAGGTCGAGCGCGTTCAGCCCGGTCGATCCGTTGCCGAGACAGCCCAGGGTCAGGATGCCGCCCGCCAGGGCCGCCGCGCTGCCGAGCTGCGCATTGGTCGCGATGGCGGGCAGGCTGGAGGCCTGCAAGGCCGCGCAGGTGGCGTTGTTATTGTTGAGGTCCGCCGAGAAACGCTTGCTCTCATGGGTGTAGCGAAGACCCAGCGTCAGATCGAGCTGCTTTGCGATATGGATGATATTATGGGTGAACAACGCCCAATTCTCGCTCTTCTGATGGTAGAGCGAGGCAATGTCGCCGGTGCCCGACGGGATCGCCGCCAGCGCGCGGAGACCATTGCCCAGGCCGGTCGAAATCGCCCCGGCCTGCAAGGCTGGAACGCCGGCAAGGACGAGGCCGCCGTTGAGCTGCGCCTGCGTACCGGCGATCAGCGCCTGCGTCGCAAGGCCGCTGCCGCAAGCGGCAAGCTGCGCCGCCGTCAAATTGCTGTTGACGCCTGCCCCCGCCATCAGACGGCAGGCGGCAAAGCGGCCATAGTCCGCGCCGAAGACGATATTATCCTCCAGCGTCAGCTTCTCATGCGCATAATAGCCGCCGACCAGCCAGTCGAGCACATCGTTGAAGGCCGATCCCTGCGCCCTGAGTTCCTGGGTGAAGGTCCTGAACTGGCGATAGGTGTTGGGATCGCGGTAGAGCAGGTCGGCCCCGCTATAGTCGTAATCGCCATAGTCCTGGCTCTTGTAATCGCGATAGGCGGTTATGCTGGTCAGCTTGGCGCCGCCCAGATCATAATTGATCTCGCCCGAAACGCCCCAATCCTTGAGCTTGCTCACATAATTCCGGCCCGCCGTGATGGTGAGGTCGCGGTCATAGGGATCGGCGGCAAAGACGCTGCCCTGCCCCGCCAGAATGGCGGCGATCCGGTTGAAGGGCGCCGTGCTGTAGCCCCCGCCGGGGACCGGACGGCGTTCCCGCGTCTCCATATAGGCGGCGCCGCAGCAGCTTTCGTCGCGATGGGTATAATCCCCGATGAGGCGGATGGAGAGCGCGTCGTTCGGCTCGAACAACGCCTGCCCGCGCAGGAAATAGCGGTCGCGGTCATTGGTTTCCCCGACCTTGGCCCCGCTGGCGTTCACCAGATCGTAGAAGCCGTCGCGCCTGGACCAGACGCCGTCCAGGCTCAGCGCCAGCTGATCGCTGATCGGCCCGGTGATGCGGCCGGCAAGGCGCCAATAATCATAATTGCCGTAAGTGATCTCCGCCTTGCCCGCGAGCTTGAACTCCGGCGCCTTGCTGATGATGTTGATGAGGCCGGCGGAGGCGTTGCGCCCGAACAGCGTGCCCTGGGGACCGCGCAGCACCTCGACCCGCTCGATCTCACCCAGTTCGTTGAGGCCGGCGCCGGTGCGCGAGCGATAGACGCCGTCGATGAACACCGCGACCGAGCTTTCCAGCCCCGGATTGTCGCCCACCGTGCCGATGCCGCGGATGCGGGCAGAGGCATTGGCCTCTGTCCCCGTGGAGGACAGCAGCAGCGAAGGGGCGAGCTGGTTGAGCGCGCGAATATCCGTCGCGCCGCTATTCTGCATCGCCTGCGCCGTCACGGCGGACACGGCGATCGGCACGTCCGACAGCGGGCTGGCGCGCCGGGTGGCGGTGACGATGATGTTGACGCTTTCCGGATCGACCGCGGTTCCACCGTCCTGCGCCCATGCGACCGGAACGCTGCTGCCCAATGCAACGGCACCGACAGAAATCAGCCAAAGGCTCTTCTTCATGATGATGCTCCCTCTCCTTATCCGCGCGGCTTTGCGTCGCGTCGAATTATTGTCGAACTATGCTGCCACAGCAGGATGAAGGCAAGATATGCCTGCTTTTCAGAGGCTTTGATCCCCCATGGTGACCGGATTCTCATGCACTGTCACCTAAAGGAGACAGCTTAAATTCCGGTTTCCGTTACGTCCGCCTAAGCAATGGGAAAACGCAGCAGCCGGCCGGCGACCGGCACCAGGGCGGCCGCACCCGATCCCATCACCCGGCGAATCTCGCCATGACCGGCATCGAGGCCGCCCGTCAGGGCTCCAAGGGCAGGCAGAATCAATTTGGTCCGCGATCCGACGAAGCAGCGCCGCGACACGTGGCGTCCGCGCACGGACAGGCGGAACTTGGGGTGGAAATGCCCTGATATTTCCGGCCGGGGGTCGGCAGGGTCCGCCTCATGCCGCAGCCAGATGCCGTCCACCTGCATGTCCGTGCGACGCGTGCCGCCGGGCGTCCGCGCCATGCCGGCATCGTGATTGCCGGTGATCCAGACCCAGTCGAGCCTGTCCGTCAACACGGCCAGTCTTGCCCGCGCCGCCGGATCGAGCCGGGCCGCGCCATCGGCATCGTGAAAACTGTCGCCCAGCGACCAGACGGCCCGCGCGCCCGTCCGTTCCACCAGCATCTCGATCATGTCCAGCGTCGCCAGGCTGTCATGGGGCGGCAGGAACTGCCCGGATCGGGCGAACCAGCTTGCCTTTTCGAAATGCAGGTCGGCCACCAGCAGGGCGGAGCGCGCCGGCCAGAACAGCGCAGCCTCCGCCAACGCCAGAAAATCATGACCCGCGAACGAAAGGGGAACCATGGCCTGCCTATGCCCCCTTGCCCCGCCGCTTTCAAGAGGGCAGCGAAGCGGCTATGGGCGCTGCCATGGAATCCGCTTTCACCATTGCCGCGCTTTACCGTTTCGCGACCTTCGCCGATCCGGAGGCGATTGCCCGCGATTTGCGCCTGCTCTGCGCCGATCTTGGCACCTGCGGCACGCTGATCGTCGCCGGGGAGGGGATCAACGGCACGGTCGCGGGGAGCGAGAGGGCGATTGCGGCGCTGGTCTCGCATATCCGGGCATATCCGGGCTGCGCCGATCTCGACGTCAAATATGCCCATGGCGAGAGTCCGCCCTTCGCCCGGATGAAGGTGAAGGTGAAGGCGGAGATCGTGACGCTGGGCGCGGGCGATCTCGACCCGGCGCATCAGGCGGGCACGCATCTCGATCCGGTGGAATGGAACGCCCTGATAGCCGATCCGGACACGGTCGTGATCGATACGCGCAACGCCTATGAAGTGTCGGTGGGCAGCTTCGAAGGGGCGATCGATCCGGGCACCCGCTCCTTCCGCGATTTCCCGGCCTGGTTCGACGATTTTGCCGGAAAGCTGCGCGAGGAGGGCCGCACGCCGCGCATCGCCATGTTCTGCACCGGCGGCATAAGATGCGAGAAATCGACCGCGCTGGTCAGGGCCCGCGGTTTTGAGGAGGTCTATCATCTGCGCGGCGGCATCCTGCGCTATCTGGAGGAAATGCCCGAAGAGGACAGCCTTTGGCAGGGCGACTGCTATGTGTTCGACGAGCGCGTGGCGGTGGGCCATGGGCTGAAGGCGGGCGATTATGTCACCTGCCGGGCCTGCGGCTTGCCGCATGTGCGGGATGCCGCGCATGATTGCGCGGCGGACGGGTCGGGCGTCTGGCCGCACAGGAACCAGGGCTGAAGGACCAGGGCATAGCGTGATCCCGCCTTCGCAGGAGCAGCTTGCACTTCACCTGGCCGGCGTTTCGACCAGTTCCGCTATCTCGAACGCATAGCGTTTCCAGCCGCGCATCCGCGCGCCTTCTTCCGCCGCCGTCCGCTTCCTCTTCGCCTCGGCCAGCGAGCGGCTGTGGCCCCAGAAAACCTCCGTCCTGCCATTCTCCAGTATCGCGACGATGCGCCAATAATGGGTGAAGGCGTCCGCCGTGGGCCCGATGGTCTTCACATAGCCATCCGGCATCGTCGCCGTCAGATAGCGCTTCTTCCTGCCCATGGGCCTGTCACCCGACGAAGCGGTGCAGCGCGGTCCCATGGGCGCGCAGCCAGGCCCGCGCAGGCCGGGGGTCTTCGCCCAATATCCGCTTGTGCGCCGCATGGAAGGCCGGGCTGTGATCCATGTGCAGCAGATGCGCCAGCTCATGCGCCACGGTCGCCCGGCGCACCTCCGGCGGACAGAGGATCAGCCGCCAGCTATAGCGGATCGCCCCGCTGGAGGCGCAGCTCGCCCAGCGGCTGCGCGGATCGCCAATGCCGACCGACGCCACGATCAGCCCATTGTCCCGCGCCATTTCATGGCTTTCGGTCTCCAGCACGGCCTTGGCCCGCATCTTGAGCCAGCGCAGCACCCGCGACCCGACTGATTCCGCCGCACCGCCCAGCAGCAACCGGTCGCCGTCCAGCCGGATCGTGCGGGAAGCGCCCTCGACCCAGCAGATGCGCACCTCCCGCCCCTCCAGCGGGAAGACGGCGCCGTCGCACAGCATCACCTGCGCTGGCTGCCGCGCCATTTGCGAGCGGACCCAGCCCTCATGTTCCTGCGCCCAGCCGAGCGCGCGCTTCAGATTGGCGCGGGTCGGCAGCGACAGCCGCAACTCCCCCCGCGCTTGGTCCAGCGACAATCGATAGGCCTTGGCCCGCGCCGACCGGCGGACCCGCACCGGAACGGCGATGCCGTCGATCAGGATTTCGGCGTCAGAGCTCTCTGTCGACAAGATGGTTTTCCCAATCGCCGGCGTCGGCTTCCGCAATGGTCCAGCCGCGCACGGACTCCTGGGCCCGGTGCACCGCCTCGCGGTCGCCGCAGATCAGATAGTGCCATTCGGGCAATGGCTTGCCCTCGCCCCGCAGCCGATAGGCGCAGGTGCGCGGCAGCCAGCTTATCGTCTTCACCTTGGCGGGGGTCAGCCGCACGCAATCGGGCACGAAGCGGCGGCGTTCCTTATAGTTGGTGCACTGCCCGCTATGCCGGTCCAGCAGGCGGCAGGCGACATTGGTGGGGTAGATGCGCCCCGTATCCTCATCCTCCGCCTTGTGCAGGCAGCATTTGCCGCAGCCGTCGCACAGCGCTTCCCACTCCGCGCGGTCCAGTCTGTCGAGGGGCTTTTCCCAGAAGTCCAACCGTCACTTCACCCATTTTTCGAGGAAGGCCGTCACCCTGGCGGGATCGCCCTCATCCACATCCGGCGTTCCCGGATCGTCCACCGGCACCAGCGCGACCGGCGCGCCGTCGCCCCCAAAAAGATAGGGCGTGCGGCTGTGGCTGACCAGATAGCCGCTAGCGCCCTTCGCCTCTTCCTTATTGTAGAGCACGACGAAATCCTTCGCCACCTTGGCGATTTCGTCAGGGGTGCCGGTCAGGCCGATCAGGCGGGGATGGAAGGCCGCGACATAAGTTTTGAGGACGGCGGGCGTGTCCCGATCCGGATCGACGCTGATGAAGATCGGCTGGACCTTTGCGGCGAGCGCCGGTTTATCCTTCTCGAACTTCGAAAAGCCCTGCATGATCCGTTGCAGGTCGATCGGGCAGACATCGGGGCAATAGGTGTAGCCGAAATAGACCAGCCGATACTTGCCCTTGAAATCGTCCCAGCGGACCTTCTTCCCATCCTGATCGGCCAGGGTGAAGGGCGCGCCGATGCTGGCCCCTTGCAGATCCCCCTGGGCGCTTTCATCGCCGCTTGATGCATTGCCCCCGGCCCCCATATTACAGGCTGCCAACAGGGCGGTCAGCGGCAGGGCGAGCGAAATCAGCGCTTTGTTCATGGCGCCGCCAGCCATGCCCTGCTATGGCCTGATTTGCAAATCCCAACGGGGCTATGGACATAATGACAGGACGTTTTCCGGCTTTGATGGGCCTTGGCCGTGCCGCCGCTCTGGCCCTGGCGCTGCTGTCGCCGGTCGGGGCGCAGGCGCAGTTTTCCGACAATTACAATTTTCTGAAGGCGGTCAAGGACGCCGACGGGCAGAAGGTGACCGACCTGATCCAGAAGCCGGGATCGACCGTCATCAACAGCCGCGACGTGACGACGGGCGATACCGCGCTGCATCTGGTCGTTGCGCGGCGGGACAATACATGGCTGACCTTCCTGCTCGCCAAGGGCGCAAACCCGAACCTGACCGACAATAACGGCAACACGCCGCTGATGGACGCGGTGCAGGCCCGGTTCGAGGAAGGCGTGCGCAGCCTGCTGACCTATAATGCGCAGGTGGACAAGGCGAATGGCAGCGGCGAGACGCCGCTGATCCGGGCGGTGCAGCTTCGCGACGTGGCGCTGGTCCGGCTGCTGGTCGCGCAAGGCGCCAATCCCGACAGGCGCGACACGATCGCCGGCATGTCGGCGCGGGACTATGCGGAGCGCGACGCCAGGACGCCGGGGCTGGTGGAAGCGCTGAGCGCTGCGAAGACGAAGACAGCGCCCAAGGGACCGGTGCAGGGGCCGGTGTTCTGATTTTTTTCCTGAAGCGAACATCAGACGATACGTGTTCCTGCGCAGGAGCACGTATCGCTTAAGGGGAATGTCGCGGGAGACGATTCGTCCCCTCATCGATCTCCACGCAGATCAGACTACCACCCCAGTTCCGCGGCATGATCCGGGTCCGCCAGCGCCGTCAGCCGCCTGGCCGCCCGCCTAGCGAAGCGCAGCGTTTCCGCCTTGCGCCGTGCGGCCGCCAGCGGCTCCATGGGTGCGGGGCGCACCAGTTCGGCGTCATATTGGTCCGCGACGATCAATCCCGTCCGTCCCGGCCATAGCGCCTCGCTCTCGAACAGCGACAGGTCGAAGCCTGACGGCACGGCCCAGAAATAGCGGTCGCAATAATCGAAATAGTCGGGCCATTTCATGTCGCCCAACAGGTCGGCGCGGCTGCACTTGATCTCCACGATGGTAATCCGACCCGCCCCGTCCAGCGCCATGATGTCGGCGCGCCGGCCATTGGGCAGCGGCACTTCCAATATCCCGCTCATGTCATGCCGGAAGAACAGGCGCAGCGTGCCCCGCGCCACGGCCAGAGCCGTGCCGTCCGTGAGGGGCGAACAACTGTCGGAAAGATCGGATTCCATGTCCGGTTCTTAGAACAGGAAGGGAACAAAAGGAAAGGGCCGATTCAGGATCGCCCGAACCGGCCCTTCTTCACCCCTGCGCGCCGGGCGCGAAACGGTCAGCGATAGAAGACGTGATTGTCTATCGCGGCGAGCTGGCGCTTGCCCCAGCCGGGCGAAACCCGACGGGCGTGGAAATAGAGCGCACCCTCTGCCTTGCTGTCCCAGCTATCGTCCATCGCGATCTGGGCGATGGCGACGGCCTCGCGCCAGCTTTCGCTGCCCAGGCGGATCGACGGCATGCCATTGCCGCGCACGAAGCTGAACTGGCCGGGCTGATAGACGACGCCGCACAGGCTGTCGGCAAAGCGGCCGGACCGGGCGCGATTGATGATGACGCGGGCAACGGCCAACTGGCCTTCCAGGCTTTCGCCCTTGGATTCGAAATAGACGGCGCCGGCCAGGCACTTCATGTCGCCGGAAACATCCTCGGCCGCGCCTTGCGCGTCCACGAGGGCGGCGAGATTGTCGGCCTTTACATCGGCGCTGTCGGAAAGGGGAGCCAGCGGCTGCACGACTTCGCGCGGCGCGGCGAAAGTGACGGCGGGCGTGGCGCCGGCCGGAGCTGCATTCAGCTCATTGCTTCCCGGAAGGGAAAGGACCGACGGAGCCGCCTCGGAAGCGCTCGACATGTCGGCCGCAGTAACCGCCGCTGTGGCGGAAAGGGAAAATGCCGCGAAGATCGCAGCCTTCAGACGAAAACTCATTACAGCTCAAAATCGTGCGGTTCTTGGCCGGGAACGTCAAAAAACCCCTAAAACACGACGTCCGGCCGCCCCCCGTCTGCGTGTTTACCGCATCCGCCCCCCATGGACGAAAACCGGCAACCTGCGCGTTGAAAGCGTCGGAGGCCTGTGCCCGCGCGAGGAAAATGAGTCAACGATCAACAGATCGTTTCAGCGGCGAACCGTTCCGCATCCGCGATGTCGAGTTCGATGACCCACAGATCGGGGTCCGATCCGCGCCGGCGCGCAAGATATTGAGCCATGGCCTCGGCCCCCTTTTCCGGGTCCGGGCCGCAGCGGGTGAGGCGATAGCCGCCCGCATAATCAGGAACGCGTTCGAACAGTCCCTGTTCCCGGCCATTTTCCAGCGCCTGGAGCAGGATCACGCCGCTGACGGCATCGCCCTTCACCAGCACCGTGGCAAAGCCGCCCGCCGCGGCGCAGCGGCGCATCAGGACACCGACCAGCATGGCGCTGGTCAGCCGCGCGTCGGATGGGTCAGCCGGCATAGCCCGGCAGGGAGGAGAGGGGGAATTGCGACCGCATGAAGGTGCCGGTGCCGCGCCCCACCTCCTCGCCGTCGGCGTCGATCAGGCTGGCCTCCGCCACATAGACGCGCCGCTTTCCGCTGATCCAGCGCCCTTCGGCCCGAATCCGGCCCGGCCCGATCGGGCGGGTGAACAGCAGGTTGAAGCTGGTGGTCAGCAGGAAGCGATCGCTGACCAGGCTGTTGGCGGCGTAGAAGGCCGCATCGTCCAGCATCTTGAAATAGACCGTGCCGTGCACCGCGCCGGCCGCATGGAACTGCGTCTCATCCACGTCGAAATGGATGATCGACCGGCCTTCTTCCGGAATCGTCAGTTCCGACCGGAACAGCCGGTTGATCGGTGCGGAACGGTAGAGGGACTCCAGCGCCCGGAAATGCGCCTGCTCCCCGCTGGGCAAGGCGCTGGCGGCGGAACCCGGATCAGGCAGCGTCACGCGCCTCGCCACCGGCGAGCAGGGCATGGAGCGCCGCCGTCGACTTGGCGCCGCGCAGCCGGGCGATCTGCCCCTCGTCACGCAGGTAGCGCGAAACGCGGGCCAGGGTCTTCAGATGTTCGGCGCCGGAATCCACCGGAGAGAGCAGCGCGAAGACGATGTCCACCGGCGCTTCGTCCACAGCGTCGAAAGGAACCGCCGGATCGAGCAGCACCACCACCCCGCACATTTTCTGAAGGCCGGGAATCTTCGCATGGGGAATCGCGACTCCGCCCCCAAAGCCGGTCGAGCCCAGTTTCTCACGCTCCAGCAGCGCCTCCGCCACCGGATCGGCAGCCAGGCCGTAGGCCTGCGCAGCCAAGGCCGCAACCTTCTGAAACAACTGCTTCTTGCCGTTCACCGAAAGGGCGGTGCCCAATGCATCCGGTGCGACGATATCGTTGAAATGAACCATGCCGAATCCCAGCCGAGCCGCGCCCAGCTTCGGAAAAATGACGCAATGCCCGGATCTTTAAAGTCCGGCCCCATAGGCCGCCAGCGGATCGAGGTCAACCGGCGGCCGGGGGAAGGCGATCAGCCCAGGCGGGGCTCTACCCAGCCGATGGTCCCGTCCTGCCGCCGATAGACCATGTTGTACGCCGCCGTCCCGGCATTGACGAACAGCAGCGCATTGGTGTTGCGCAGGTCGAGCATCATCACCGCGTCCGACACGCTGGCTTCGGGAATGTCGACCCGGGTTTCCGCCACGATCAGCGGCGCTTCGGCCGGGTCCTCTTCATCGGCCGGGGACGCGAAAATCGTGTAGCCGGCGCCGTCCAGTTCATCGGCGCCATATCCATTGGCCCGGCTGGCCTCCGCCGCCGCGGCCTGCGCGCTGCGGTCCTTCAGGCGGCGCAGATAGCGGCGCAACTGCTTCTCGATCCGTTCGGCCGCCTGATCGAAGGCAGGATGCGCCTCCTGCGCCTCTCCGGCGCCCTTCAGGATCAGTCCGGTCATGACATGGCAGACGATGTCGCAATGGAAGGCGCCGTGCGGGGCCGGCCGGAATGTGACCTGGGCGGAAAGCGCGCGGGAGAAATATTTCTCGGCCATGGCCTCCAGACGGGTCCAGACATGCTGCTTGAGCGCGTCACCCGTATCGACCTGATGCCCGGAAACACGAATATCCATATGCCTTCTCCTTATTCTTGCCGGACCGCCCGGGATTGGCGACCCGGTTGGCGTGGAGGCCGTGAAGGCAGCCCATCCCGAAGGGACAGCCGTAATCAGGCCTCCTCAAGCCAGAGCGGCTTGTCCAGCGTCGCGACGAACGCTGCATGCCGCTCCAGCTCCTCCGCGCTTGCCGCAAAGACACGCGCGGGACGAACAGGGCGAACCGCGACTTCCGCCGCAAGTTCCATATTTACAACGAGTTTCTCTTCCTCCTGTGCAAGACCGAGGCCGATCTGACGGCCGCCGGTCAGTTCGATGTAAAGCTGGGCCAGCAATTCGGCGTCGAGCAGCGCGCCATGCTTGATCCGATGGCTGCGATCGATGCCGTAGCGGGTGCAGAGCGCGTCGAGGCTGTGCTTGGCGCCGGGGTGAAGCTGCCGGGCGATGGCGACGGTGTCGATCATCCGCTCCATCGACACTTCAGGCAGCTTGCACAGCTTCAGTTCGTGATTGAGGAAGCCGAAGTCGAAGCGCGCATTATGGGCGACCAGATGGCTGTCCTCCAGAAAGGCGAGCAGTTCCTCCACCCCATGGGAAAATAGCGGCTTGTCCTTCAGAAAAGCGTCGGACAGGCCGTGCACCGCCTCGGCCGCGATCGGCATCGACCGCTGCGGATTATAATAAGCGTGGAAGGTGCGGCCCGTGGGAACCCGGTTGAGGAGTTCGATGCATCCGATCTCGACCAGGCGATCGCCGGAGGCTGGGTCGAATCCCGTCGTTTCGGTGTCGAAAATGATCTCGCGCATCGCCCTCTACAACGACTCTTGCCGGCCAACCTCGCCGGCCCCCTCTTATCGGCCTGTCTTCGCACCAAGGCAAGCGACCAAGCGGCGAACCTGGAAGCGGGTCTCAGCGAAGGTCGTGCCCGTATGGATGATATAGTCGGCCCGCCGCCGCTTTTCAGCATCGGGTGTTTGCAGATGGACAATCCGGCGAAATTTTGCAGCGGTCATGCCGGGCCGGGCCAGAACCCGCTTGCGCTGCTTCCAGGCAGGGGCGGTGACCACGATGACGCCGGCCAGCCGGCGATGGCCATGGGTTTCGAACAGCAGCGGAATGTCCAGCACGACGAACCGGCGCGATCGGTTCCGTTGCAGAAAGGCCTTGCGGCTCTGCTGCACGGCGGGATGGACGATGGCTTCCAGCGCCTTCAATTCCTGGGGATGACCGAAGACCGCCGCGCCCAGCTTCGCCCGGTCGACGCCCTTGGGACCGGTCGTGCCGGGAAAGCGCGCCTCTATCGCCGGCAGCAACGCGCCGCCCGGCCCCTGCAGGCGATGCACCTCCGCATCGGCGTCGAACAGGGGAACGCCTTCCCGCCGCAACATGGCCGCGACGGCGGACTTCCCCATGCCGATGGAGCCGGTGAGACCGTAGATCTTCATCCCATCATCTTCATGAATCTCAGGCGGCGAGCAGCAAGGCGCGCAATTCCTCGTCCCGTTCGCGCGGCGCCTCCGCATCGAAGAAGATGTCGAAGGCCAGCGCCGCCTGCCCGATCAGCATCTCCAGCCCGTCGAGGGTCTTCAGGCCCCGGATGCGCGCCGCCTTGAGCAACTCCGTCTCCAGCGGCGCATAGACGATGTCATAGACCGTCGCTTCCGGGCCCAGGGGGGAAAGGTCCAGGTCCAGCACCGGCTGGCCCACCATGCCGAGCGAGCTGGTGTTGACGAGCAGGTCCGCCCGAGGGAGCGCGTCGGTCATGCCGATCACGCGGCCCCTGACCCCTGCACGGTCGAGCAGCGCCTGACCCTTGGCTGCATCGCGCACCATGACGGTGATGTCCGGCACGCCCAGGCTGGTGAGGGCGAACAGGATCGCCCGCGCCGCGCCGCCCGCCCCCACCAGAACGGCGCTCTGCCCCTTCCACCTGTCGCGCAGCAATGGCTGGAGGAATCCGCCCGCATCCGTATTCGTGCCGATCAGCGGTCCGCCCGTCTCGCTGGCGATGGTGTTCATCGCCCCGATCCGTTCCCGGACGCCGCCCGGATCGTCGGTATAGTCCATCACCGCGATCTTGTGCGGAATGGTGACGTTGCAGCCAAGCCAGTCCGGATCGGCGCGCCGCGCCAGGAAATAGGCGGACAGGCCATCGCCAGTGACATGGGTCTTCCTGTATTCCGCCTCGATCCCCAGCGCATCGAGCCAGAAATTGTGGATCAGCGGCGACCTGCTGTGTTCGATCGGATCACCGATCACTTCGGCATAGGGGAGCTTGTCGGTCATGTCGCCAGAACGCCCCGGACGCGCAGAAAGTCAAGCAAAGGCAGCAGCGGCAGGCCCTGAATCGCGAACTGGCTGCCTTCGACCCGGCTGAAAAGCTGCGCGCCCGGCCCCTCGATCCGGTAGCAGCCGACGCACCAGCGGCAATTTTCCCAATCGCCGTCCAGATAGGATGTGATGAAAGCGTCCGACAGAGGCCGCACCGTCATCCGCACCCGCTCGACATACCGCCAGATCGGTTCGCCGTTGAGCGCGATCACCGCCGCGCTGTGGAGATGATGCACCCGCCCGGAAAGCAGCTTCACTATGCGCTCCGCATCGGCGCGGTCGACCGCCTTGTCGATCATCGCGCCGTCATCCAGACTGAGGGTCTGGTCGCAGCCCAGCACCAGCCCGCCCGGCACCCGGCGCGAGACGCGAATCGCCTTCAGTTCCGCCAGCGCATCGGCCAGTTGCCGCGCATCCAGGCCGTCGGCGCGCAGCGCTTCCTTCGCCGCTTCCTCGTCGACGCCGGGGGACAGCGCCTCGAACGGCACCTGCGCCGCTTCCAGCAGGGCGCGGCGGCTCGCGCTTTGCGATGCCAGCACGATCATGGTCTCATGCTCCTTCCGCCAGCACGCGGTCGTTGAACAGGTTGATGATGGCGGCGGCGGCTTCCTCGATCGACCGGCGGGTCATGTCGATCACCGGCCAGCCATTGTCCGCGAACATGCGCCGGGCGAAGGACAGCTCCTCCTGCACCCGGTCGATGTCGACATAGCTGGTCTCCGGCGCCTGGTTGAGCGACAGCAGGCGATTGCGGCGGATCTGCACCAGCCGTTCCGGGCTGACGGTCAGGCCGACCACCATCGGATGCTTCAGCGAGAACAGGCTGCGCGGCGGCGGCGACTGGATCACCAGCGGGATATTGGCGGTCTTGTACCCGCGGTTGGCGAGATAGATGGATGTCGGCGTCTTGGACGCGCGGGAAACGCCGGCCAGCACGATGTCCGCCTCCTCCCAATTTTCATGGCCCACGCCATCGTCATGGGCGATGGTGAACTGGATCGCCTCTATCCGCGCGAAATAGGCCTCATCCAATATATGCTTGCGCCCCGGGCGGTTGCGCGTTTCCTGCCCCAATATGTTGGAGAGGGCGTCGGTCACGCTGTCGAGCGCCGCCACATGGGGCAGGCCGAGCGCCCGGCAGCGCGTCTCCAGCCGCCGCCGGAGCTGATGGTTGGAGAGGGTGAACAGCACCAGCCCCGGATTGGCGGCGATCTCCTCCATGATCCGGTCGAGATGGACGTCGGACCGAACCATCGGCCAGAAATGGCGCACCGCCTCGACATTCTCGAACGCGCCGATGGCAGCCTTCGCTATGTTTTCCAGCGTCTCGCCGGTCGAGTCCGAAAGCAGGTGGAGATGGATGCGCGACATGAAGAACATCTCTGTGGGGAGGCTGTGGATAAATCAAGGCATAGCTTGCGGGTGAAATCAGGCGCCTTTCGTCCTCCCCGATTCCGGGAATCTTCTCCACAGCCCGCCAACAGAAGGAAATTTCCACCCACAGCCTGTGGATAACGGGAATAAGCTGACTGACTCGGACCGGAATCGGCGGCCTTGAGGAGTCAAGTTGTTGGCAAATCGGGGCACAGCGCATAAACCCCGCTGCCAACCGCCCCACTATCTCCATCATCCTTTTGAATCTAAATATAAGAGAGTTTATGACGGGACCCGATGCCGCCCTTTCGAATGACCTGACGGCCAAGCCCTTGCTTTCGGTCCTGAAGGGTGCGCGCCCTGCCGTGCCGCCCATGTGGCTCATGCGTCAGGCGGGCCGTTACCTGCCGGAATATCGCGCCTTGCGGGCGGAAAAGGGCGGATTCCTCGAACTGGTCTATGACAGCGCGGCGGCGGCGGAAGTGACCCTCCAACCCCTGCGCCGCTTCGGTTTCGACGGCGCGATCCTGTTTTCCGACATATTGATCGTGCCCTATGCCATGGGGCAGGACCTCTGGTTCGAGGCGGGGGAAGGCCCGCGCCTCGCGCCGGTCCTGGCGGAGACGGAGCTGTCGGTCCTGAAACCGGATTTCAGCCGCTTCGAGGCGGTCTATGAGACGGTGCGGCAGGTCAAGGCGGCGCTGGACAGCCACGTGACCTTCCTGGGCTTTGCGGGCAGTCCCTGGACCATCGCGACCTATATGGTCGCCGGGCAAGGCAGCAAGGACCAGGGCGCCGCCCGCCGCCTTGCCTACAGCCAGCCGGAAAAATTCGGCGCGATCATCGATGCCATTGCCGATGCCACCGTGGTCTATCTCTCCGGCCAGATCGAGGCGGGCGTGGAGGCCGTGCAGCTGTTCGACAGTTGGGCGGGCAGTCTGGCCCCGCTGGAATTCGACCGCTGGGTGATCCAGCCCAACAGGCGGATCGTGGAGAAGCTGAAGGCGATCCATCCGGAGCTTCCGGTGATCGGCTTTCCCAAGGGCGCGGGCGCGAAACTGGCGGATTATGCGGCGGGGACCGGCGTCGATGCGGTGGGCGTGGATGAAACGGTCGACCCGCATTGGGCCGACCGGGCGCTGCCGCAGGGCCTGCCGGTGCAGGGGAATCTCGATCCGCTGGCGCTGATCGCCGGCGGCAGGGCGGTGGAAGAGGCCGTGGACAATATCCGCGCCGCCTTTGCCGGACGGCCGCATATCTTCAACCTGGGCCACGGGATTCTCCCCGACACCCCCATTGATCATGTCGAAGCGCTGATTAGCTATGTGCGCCGGATGCGGTCGTAGCGGGAGACTGAACCATGCCTTATCTGGGAGCAGCCTATTTGTGGGTCAAAGCCGCGCATGTCATCTTCGTCATCTTCCTGATGGCGGGCCTGTTCATGATGCCCCGCTTCTTCGTCTATCACCATCAATGTCCGGTGGGGTCGGACGAGGACAGGAAGTGGATCGACCGGGAAAGGCGGCTGCTCAGGATCATCCTCAATCCGTCCCTCATCCTGGTCTGGGTCTTCGGGCTTATGCTGATGGTCGAGATCGGCGCCTGGCATTTCGGCTGGTTCCACCTGAAGCTGCTCTTCGTGCTGGGCCTGTCGGGCTATCATGGCTGGATCGCGGGCTATGCCAAGAAGCTGGCCAAGGGGCTGCGGCCGCTCAGCGAGAAGCAATTGCGGCTGGTGAACGAGATTCCGGGAATCGCCGCTGCGGTGATCGTGATCGCGGTGATCGTGAAGCCGTTTTGACGTAGCCGTCATCCCAGCGAAAGCTGGGATCTCGTGAGGCTATGTCGTGCCCTATCGCCCGAGATCCCAGCTTTCGCTGGGATGACGGAAATTAAAGGGGATCGACTGGAATATTGTCGATCAGCCGCGTCTTGCCGAGCTTCGCCGCACCGAGCAATCGCGCCGGACGGTCCAGCAGCGTCATCGGCTCCAGCGTCACCGCGTCGCACAGCGTTACATAATCGATCGGGTCGAAGCCATGCGCCGCCAGCAGGGCGATCGCTTTGGCCAGGGCCGCCTCGACGGTCGCGCCCTTTTCCATCTGCCGGGCCGCTTCGCCCAGAGCGCGGGGCAGGGCCAGCGCATCCTTGCGCTCCTCCTCGGTCAGATAGGCGTTGCGCGACGACAGCGCCAATCCATCCTCGGCCCGCTGGGTCGGCACGCCGATGATTTCGATCGGCACGTCCAGATCGCGCACCATCTGCCGAATCACGGCGAGCTGCTGATAATCCTTCTCCCCGAACAGCGCGACATCGGGGCGGACCTGGTTGAACAGCTTCGCCACCACCGTCGCCACGCCGTCGAAATGGCCGGGCCGGGCCGCGCCGTCCAGACCTTCGGTCACGCCCGAGACGGAGATGTTGGTGGCATAGCCCGCCGGGTACATGACGTCCACGCTCGGCGCCCAGAGGATGTCGACTCCGGCCGCCTGCAGCATCTGCGCGTCCTTCGCCTCGCGCCGGGGATAGGCGTCCAGATCCTCGTTCACCCCGAACTGGCGGGGATTGACGAAGATCGACACCGCGACATGCCCGGCATGGCGGCGCGCTTCCTCGACCAGCGCCATATGCCCGTCATGCAGCGCGCCCATGGTGGGCACCAGAGCCAGCGGTTTTCCGTCGCTTTTCAGCGCATCGACGGCGGCGCGCAGGGAAGGCAGGTCACGGAGGATTTGCACGACAGGAACGGCTCCGATAAGGGCATCGACAGGGGTATATCCTGCTAAGGCACGACCGGCTGAAACGGTCAAGAATCATTGCGACAATCAACGGGGTTATAAAGGTCCGATGGCGAACGCCCAAACGCACCATATCGTCTTCGCCAATGAGAAGGGCGGAACCGGCAAGTCGACCACCGCCGTGCACACGGCCATCGCGCTGACGGTATTGGGTCACCGGGTCGGCATGATCGACCTGGACCCGCGCCAGCGCACGATCACCCGCTATATGGAGAATCGCGCCGACACCGCGCGCCGCCGCGGCATCGACCTGCCTACCCCGGACTTCGCGGTGTTCCAGGGCGACAGCGTCGAGGCGCTGAACGAACAGGCCGCCGCCATGGCCGAGGGCAAGGATTTCCTGGTCATCGACACGCCCGGCCGCGACGATGACTATGCCCGCCACATGGCCGCCCGCGCCCATACGCTGGTGACGCCGATGAACGACAGCTTCGTCGATTTCGACCTGATCGGGCAGGTGGATGCGGAAACCTTCAAGGTGAAGCGCCTTTCCTTCTATTCCGAACTGATCTTCGAGGCGCGCAAGACCCGGGCCAAGGCCGACGGCGTGACCATCGACTGGGTGGTGCTGCGCAACCGCGTCCAGCATCATGACGCGCGCAACAAGAAGCGCGTCGGAGATGCCCTGATGGAGCTTTCCCGCCGCGTCGGATTCCGCGTGATTCCCGGCCTTTCGGAGCGCGTGATCTTCCGCGAACTCTTCCCTTCGGGGCTTACGCTGCTGGACAAGGGGCATCTGGGCGAACTGGGCGTCAGCCATATCGCCGCGCGGCAGGAACTGCGCGAGATGGTGTCGGGCCTCGCCCTTCCCTCGCGCGATGAGGTCGCGCCGGTGGATCTGCTCGGCGCGGCCTGATGGGTCTGCTTGCCTTGGCTTTGATCGGGCTTGCCGCCTGGCTTATCTGGACGGGACGACTGCAACGCATGAGCGCGAAGGATGGCATGGCGCTGGGCGCCGCTCTGGTCGGCGCGGTCATGGCGGCCAAGGGCAAGCCGCTGGTCGGCGCGCCGCTGCTGCTGGGCGCCACCCTGTTTTTCTTCGCCAAGAGCCGCCCCGGCAAGGCGAAGGCCCGGTCGGACCAGCCCGCCACCCGGGCCGTTTCCCCTCAGGCGGTGATCGACGCCCGCAAGCTGCTGGGCGTGGGCCCCGATGCCGATGCCAGCGCCATCCGCGCCGCGCATCGCCGCCTCATCGCCTCCGTCCATCCGGACAAGGGTGGTACCGAAGCGCTGGCGGCCCAGATCAACGCTGCCCGCGACCTGCTGATCAGGGAAGCCGCGCAGCGCCACTGAAGCCAAGGGAAGAAGATGCCATGGCCCATCGCTTTCATCCCACGCTGCTGCGCGAATATGACATTCGGGGCGTGGTGGGCCGGACGCTGGGCGAGGGAGATGCTTATGCCGTGGGCCGCAGCTTCGGCTCGATCGTCAGACGGGCGGGCGTCAGGCGGTCCGGGGGATCAAGGGTCGCGGTCGGCTATGACGGGCGGCTGAGTTCCCCGGCGCTGGAACAGGCGGTCGTCCAGGGCCTTCAGGATTCCGGCGCCGATGTCGTGCGCATAGGCCTGGGCCCGACGCCCATGCTCTATTATGCCGAAGCGGTCCTGGATGTGGACGGCGGCATTCAGATAACCGGCAGCCACAATCCCCCCGATCATAACGGCTTCAAGCTTGTGCTTCAGCATGAAGCCTTTTTCGGCGCGGCCATCGCGAAGCTGGGAGCGATGGCGGCGGCGGGCGACTGGAGCACTGCCGGAAGCGGAGGCGGGAGCGAAAGCGGGGGCCGGATCGAGAACGTCGACATCATGGACCGCTATGCCGCCCGGCTGGTGGAGCGGTTCGACGGCGCCGCCTGGCGCATTGGCTGGGATGCCGGCAATGGCGCCGCCGGGCCGGTGGTGGACAAGCTCGTCAAGCTCCTGCCAGGTGAGCATCATGTGCTTTTCACCCAGATAGACGGACATTTTCCCCATCATCACCCCGATCCCACTGTCGAGGCGAATCTGGCGGACCTGAAGGGGCTTGTCCGCTCGAAGAAGCTCGATTTCGGAGTGGCTTTCGACGGCGACGGCGACAGGATCGGCGTGGTCGACGGCCGGGGCCGGGTAATCTGGGGCGACCAGTTGCTGGGCATCTTCGCGGAACTGGTGCTGAAGGATCGGCCGAACGCCACGATCGTCGCGGATGTGAAGGCCAGCCAGGCCCTGTTCGACCGGATTGCCGCGCTCGGCGGGCGACCGTTGATGTGGAAGACCGGCCACAGCCTCATCAAGTCCAAAATGAAGGAGATTGCCGCTCCGCTGGGCGGGGAGATGACCGGGCATCTCTTCTTCGCGGACGATTATTATGGTTTCGACGACGGGCTCTATGCCGCGGTGCGGCTTATCCGGGGGCTGACCCGGCTTGGCCGTAGCGTGACGGCCCTGCGCGATGAGATGCCGGCCATGGTCAATACGCCGGAAATCCGCTTTCCGGTGGAGGATAGCCGCAAGTTCGCCGTGGTGGAGGAAGTCCGCGCCCGATTGCAGGCCATTGGCGCAAGCGTCGACGAAACCGACGGCCTGCGAGTCGGCACGCGCGATGGATGGTGGCTGCTGAGGGCCTCCAACACCCAGGATTCGCTCGTGATCCGGGCCGAGGCGAAGGATGAGGAAGGATTGGCGCGCCTGATCGCGGAGATCGATGCGCAACTGGCCGATTCGGGCGTGATTCGGATTTCCGAGGACGATTCCTGATCCAACGGGCAGAAAAAGCGGCCCGTTCGGACCTGCTTTTCCGTTACGGAAATCAGGCTGGAGCATGACAGTTGCATGAAATGCAATCGAACATCAGCTTTTCGCATTTGCGAAAATCATCGCTGCACCGCAAAAGGAAAAGGCCTTTCAGGCATCCTCTCCTAAAACTTTCAAGCCGTCCTCCGGGGCGGCTTTTTTTTCATCCGCTGAGCGCCCTTCTTTTTGCTTCCTGCCGTAGCGTCGTTTCGCATTCCGGCGGCGCAGGATACGGAAACCCCCGCAAATTAGGGCTTTTCGAACGATAATTTAACCATATTGCTAATAAGGCCGTGGCTTCGAGGGGATCATTTTCCGGCTAAAGCCATTTGCCACAGACGAGTTTGAAGAGAGGATTCATCATGCCCTTGCGCCGCCCCATCATTGCCAGTGTCCTGTTGTCGGGCGTATTCGCGGCACCCGTCCCGGCCCTGGCGGGTGGTTTCTACCTGCAGGAACAGGCGCCCAAGGAAACCGGG
Source organism: Sphingobium fuliginis (assembly GCF_015074805.1). Lineage (NCBI taxonomy): Bacteria > Pseudomonadati > Pseudomonadota > Alphaproteobacteria > Sphingomonadales > Sphingobiaceae > Sphingobium > Sphingobium fuliginis. The sequence continues at coordinate 2,845,577 of NZ_CP060035.1, forward strand.
CGCGCGCTGGCCGGCGCGGGCGCGGCGGCGGACGATCCGTCCACCGTCTATTTCAATCCTGCGGCCATGACGGAACTGTCGGGCATCCAGACCTCGATCGGCGGAATCGCGCTGATGGCCTCCGCGCATCAGGCCAATCGCGGTACCTATCGCACCGTTCCAACCCTGCCGGGCGCGCGGGTGCCGGTTGCGGGCAATGACGGCGGCAATCCGTTCGACAAGGTCATTCCGATCCCCAGCTTCTACGTCACGGCGCAGGCCACCGACCGTCTGTGGCTGGGCCTGGGCGTCAACGCGCCGTTCGGGTTGAAGCTGGATTATGACGACGGCTTCTTCGGCCGCTATGACTCGCTCTACACCAACCTCAAAACCTATAATATCCAGCCCAGCGCCGCCTATAAGCTCAATGACAATTTCTCGATCGGCGGCGGCGTCGACGTGCAATATGTGAAGGCGACGCTGACCAACGCCCTGCCGCAGCTTTCGCCCCTGGCCCCGGCCGACGGCTTCGCGCGGCTGAAGGGCGACGATTGGACGGTCGGCTGGAATGCGGGCCTGTTCTACACCAATGGCGACACCAATGTCGGCGTTTCCTACCGTTCCGGCGTCAAGCACAAGCTGATCGGCACGCAGACCATTTCAGGCCTGCTGGGGCCCATCGCCACGGCCAATGGCGAATTGGATGCGTCCGCCCCGCTGGACCTGCCCGACATCGTCACCGTGGGCTTCATGCACCGCCTGACGCCGAAGCTGCGCGCGATGATCAGCGCCCGCTGGTATAACTGGTCGAAGTTCAAGGGCATTGCCATCACCTCCGCCGCCGGCACCAGCAACAAGGAACTGGATTACAAGGACAGCTACAGCGTCAGCCTGGGCGGCGAATATGATGTCAGCCCGGCCTTGACCCTGCGCGCGGGGACGATGTTCGACCGCACGCCGACCAATCCGCAGCACCTGACGACCCGCGTGCCCGATGGCGACCGTTCCTGGCTGACGGCTGGCGCGACCTTCAACATCTCGCCCGCCTTCGCACTGAACGTCAGCTATGCCCATACCTTCGTGGAAAAGGCGAACATCATCCGTCCGGACAGCTATTATCCCGCGCCCGCGACGGTGACGGCGACCACCCTGTCGCGGACCAGCGGCAATGCGGACCAGATCGGCGCTTCGTTGACGGCGCGTTTTTGATGGGAGCGGCATCGGCGCTCACCCCCACCCGACCGCCCATCGGGATACGATGTCTGGGCAGTCGGGTGGGGTGAGGGCCGGTGCGCACGTTTCAGCTTTGCTGAAACGCAAGACAGCTCGCGCTTCTAACCGACGCAATAAATCCCTATAGGGGCTCCATCACCACGGAGCCCCTTTTTCATGTCCGACCATAATCCCGGCCTGCGCCCCTGGCGCGACATCGCCCGCAGGCAATGCCGCCAGATCATGGTCGGCAATGTCCCCGTCGGCGGCGGCGCACCGGTCACGGTGCAGACCATGACCAACACGCCGACCCATGACGTCCGGGCGACCGTCGACCAGATCCGCCGCTGCGAGGAAGTGGGCGTGGACATCATCCGCGTCTCCTGCCCTGACGAGGCGTCGACCGCCGCGCTGAAGCAGATCGTCCGCGCTGCCCGCGTGCCGATCGTCGCGGACATCCATTTCCATTACAAGCGCGCGCTGGAAGCCGCCGATGCGGGCGCGGCCTGCCTGCGCATCAATCCGGGCAATATCGGATCGGAAGCGCGGGTGAAGGAGGTGGTCGACGCAGCCAAGGCCAATGGCTGCTCGATCCGGATCGGCGTCAATGCAGGCAGCCTTGAAAAGGACCTGCTCAAAAAATATGGCGAGCCCTGCCCGGAGGCGCTGGTCGAAAGCGCGCTCGACCATATCAAACTGCTGCAGGATCAGGATTTCCACGAATATAAGGTGGCGGTGAAGGCGAGCGACGTCTTCCTGGCCGTGGCAGCCTATATGCAACTGGCCGAAGCGGTCGACTGCCCGCTGCATCTGGGCATCACCGAGGCGGGCGGACTGATCGGCGGCACGGTGAAGAGCGCCATCGGCATCGGCAATCTCCTGTGGGCCGGGATCGGCGACACGATCCGCGTTTCCCTTTCCGCTGAGCCGGAAGAGGAAGTGCGCGTGGGTTATGAAATCCTGAAATCGCTTGGCATCCGCACGCGCGGGGTCAAGGTCATCTCCTGCCCAAGTTGTGCGCGGCAGGGCTTCGACGTGATCCGCACGGTGCAGGCGCTGGAGGAACGGCTCCAGCATATCCACACGCCGCTCTCGCTCTCCGTGCTCGGCTGCGTGGTGAACGGCCCCGGCGAGGCGCGGGAAACCGACATCGGCCTGACCGGCGGCGGCGCGGGCAAGCATATGGTCTATCTCTCCGGCCTCACCGATCATACGGTGCAGGACGAAGGCATGATCGACCATATCGTCGGCCTTGTCGAAGCCAAGGCGGCGGAGATCGAAGCGGCCAGACTGGAAGACGAAACCACCGACGCTGGCAAGGCGGAAGCGGCGGAATGACCGGCGGCGTCCCCAGCCCGGATGATGCGGCGACTGAACGGAGGGATGCCATGGCCGCTTCCCGTCCTGCGACAGCCACGGGTGCATCCGCCGTGGGTGCGTCCGCCCTGGGCGCCGGGGCGATCGGCAGCCTGGCGCTGGGGGCGCTGGCGCTGGGCGCTCTCGCCATCGGTGCGATCGCCATCGGCCGCCTCCGTATCGGCGGGGCGCGCATCATGCGCCTTCAGATCGACGAACTGGTTGTCGGCCGCGTGATCCGGAAGACGCGCGATTGACCGGGCCGATCCACGGCGTTCCGCATCCATAGGCCACGGGATGGGAAGCGACACCGACCGCGCCGCACCGGCGACCGCATTTCCTCTCGCCTTCGCCGTCTGCTGCGTGGGGGTTGCGCTCTTTTCCGTGATGGACGCCGCCATGAAGGGGCTGAGCCTTTCCATCGGCCTGTTCAATGCGCTGTTCTGGCGCGCCGTGGCGGGCAGCCTGCTGGGGCTGGTGCTGATGCTGCTGACCCGGCAGCGCTGGCCCGGTCGGGCCGTGCTGCGGCTGCATATGCTGCGCGGGACGGTGGTGGCGGTGATGGCCAGCCTGTTCTTCTGGGCGATCATGCGGATGCCGCTGGCCGAGGCCATCGCCCTGTCCTTCATCGCGCCGCTGGTCGCGCTGTATCTTGCCGCGCTGCTGCTCAAGGAACGGATCGGGCGGCAGGCCATCGGTGCGTCGCTGCTGGGCCTGGTCGGCGTTGCCGTCATCCTGTCGGGGCGCGTGCGGGGCGATTATGACGCGGATGCGCTGCTGGGCGCGGGTGCGGTACTTGTTTCGGCGGTGCTGTTCGCCTGGAACCTGATCCTCCAGCGGCAGCAGGCGCAGCTCGCCTCCCCTATCGAGGTCGCTTTCTTCCAGCATGTCGTGATGCTGGGGGCGTTCGTCCTGTTCGCGGCGCTTGTCCAGGGGATGCCGGTCGTGCCGGCGGCGCCCTCATGGGCGCTGGTGGTGCTGGCCGCGACGCTGGCCTTCACCTCGCTTGCGGCGCTCGCCTGGGCCTATGCGCGGGCGGAGGCGCAGGTGCTGATCCCGGTCGAATATAGCGCCTTCCTCTGGGCTGCGATCATCGGCTGGCTCGCCTTTGGCGAACGGCTGACCCTGACCACGGTGGTCGGCGCGCTGCTGATCGTGCTGGGGTGCCTGATCGCGTCGCGCGCGGGATCGGCCGAACCGCCCCATGTCGAACCGTCCGTGGCCTGAAAGGAAAAGCATGTCCGTCACCATTCGCGAGGCCGTGCCATCGGACATCGGCACGATCCACGCCTTCATCCTCGCCCTGGCGGACTATGAGAAACTGTCCCATGAGGTGAAGGCCGACCGCGCCTCGCTCAACAAATATCTGTTCGGGCCGCGCCCAATGGCGGAGGTGCTGATCGCGGAAAATGAGGGGAGGGCGATCGGCTTCGCCCTTTTCTTCCATAATTTCTCGACTTTCGAGGGACGGCCCGGCCTCTATCTGGAGGATCTGTTCGTCGTCCCGGAAGCGCGGGGGCTGGGCGCGGGCAAGGCGCTGCTTTCCCGCCTCGCCCAACTGGCGCTGGAGCGGGATTGCGCGCGGCTGGAATGGTGGGTGCTGGACTGGAACGAACCGTCCATCGCCTTCTACCGCTCGCTGGGGGCGCGGCCGATGGACGAATGGACGGTGCAGCGCGTCGACGGCGATGCGCTCAGCGCCCTCGCCTCAGCGCATCCTGCACGCTGACGCCCAGCAGCACGGCGGTGAAGGCCCCCAGGGCGACGATCACGAGGGTCGGATAAAGCGTGGCGATCATGACAAAGTCTCCTTTCGCGGGACTTTTTGCGCCGGTCAGCCGTCCGTCGACATAAGGATTGTTACGGAGTCGGAGAGACGAGCCGATGGGCCGGACTCTTGACGGGGACTCCCCGCTCGGCGCATTGTCCCCGAACGGAACATTTGGGGGACATTGACGCCATGGCTGTCAGCCGCGGAGCCAAACGCACGCCGGAATGGCGCGAAATGCTGAAACGCAGCCTGATCCGCAGCGGTGCGCTGATCGGCGCGATCGCGCTGTTGCTGGCGACCCTGTTCCTCGCGCTGGCGCTGCTCAGCTATCAGCCGAGCGACCCGTCGATGAACACGGTGGCCGGCGACCATGTGCAGAATATCATGCAGGCGCCCGGCGCCTGGGTCGCGGATTTCCTGCTCTGGCTGCTGGGCGTGCCGGTGGCGCTGGTGCTGCCGCTGATGGCGATCACCGCCCGGCGGCTGTGGGGCGATCAGGACATGAGCGGGTGGAAGGCGCAGTTCGGAAAGTGCCTTGCCGGAATCGTCCTGCTCGGCATCGCGCTGGCGCTGTTCCAGACCAATCCGCTGGTCGGCCTGCCCGCCGGATGGGGCGGCATCATCGCGCTGGTGACGGCGCGGGGCGTCATGAGCCTTGCGGCGCAGGCGCCCGCCGCGCAGGGCTGGATCACCGGAATCCTGATCGTCCTGACGCTGATCGCGGGCCTTGTCCTCTGGTATCGCAGCCTGGCGCTGGAAAAGCCGATCATCGCGTTGCGCCGGCCCTCTCTGCCGCGCCTGGCGCTGCCCCGGCCGGCTTTCGCTCTGGCCGGTCCCGCGCCGGTCGTGGACGCGGATGAAGATGACGAGCCGTTCGAGCGCGTCGCAACCCCGCGCAAGACCGTCACCAACGAACCCAAGCCGCCGATCAACATCCAGACGCCCAAGCCTGCGCCCGTGCAGCGCTCTATGGCGCCGGTCAGCCAGGACGACCTGTTCGGCAACAGCTCCCTGCCTTCGCCGGACCTGCTCAATCCAACCCCCGCGAGCCAGGGACAGAAGATCGACAAGGCCGCGCTGGAACGCAATGCGCGCCTGCTGGAATCGGTTCTCGACGACTTCCATGTGAAGGGCAATATCGTGGAGGTCCGTCCCGGCCCGGTCGTCACCATGTATGAACTGGAACCCGCGCCCGGCATCAAGGCGAGCCGCGTGATCGCGCTGGCGGACGACATTGCGCGCAACATGTCGGCGCTTTCGGCCCGCGTGGCGACGATTCCGGGCCGCACCGTGATCGGCATCGAACTGCCCAATGCGAACCGGGAGGGCGTGTCCTTCCGCGAACTCATCACCAGCGAGCAGTTCGGGCAGGAAGCGACCCTGCCGATCATCCTGGGCAAGAATATCTCGGGCGAGCCGATCATCGCGGATCTTGCGCCCATGCCGCATCTGCTGATCGCGGGCACGACGGGTTCGGGCAAGTCGGTGGGGCTGAACGCGATGATCCTGTCGCTGCTCTACCGCATGACGCCGGATCAGTTGCGGCTGATCATGATCGATCCCAAGATGCTGGAACTGTCGACCTATGACGACATTCCGCATCTGCTCTCACCGGTCGTGACCGAGCCCGCCAAGGCGATCCGCGCGCTCAAATGGGCGGTGGAGCAGATGGAGGACCGCTATCGCATGATGGCGTCGATCTCCGTCCGCAACCTCGCCAATTATAATGAGAAGGTCCGCGCGGCGAAGGCCAAGGGCAAGCCGCTCGGCCGCCGCGTGCAGACCGGCTACGATCCCGAGACCGGCAAGCCGATCTATGAGGAGGAGCAGCTCGATTTCCAGCCGTTGCCGCAGATCGTGGTGGTGGTCGACGAGCTGGCCGACCTGATGATGACGGCGGGCAAGGAAGTCGAATTCCTGATCCAGCGTCTTGCCCAGAAGGCCCGCGCCGCGGGCATCCACCTGATCCTCGCGACGCAGCGGCCCTCGGTCGACGTCATCACCGGGGTCATCAAGGCCAACCTGCCGACCCGCATCAGCTTCTTCGTCACGTCGAAGATCGACAGCCGCACCATATTGGGCGAACAGGGCGCCGAGCAGCTATTGGGCAAGGGCGACATGCTCTACATGCACGGCGGCAAGGGCCTGATGCGCGTCCACGGTCCCTTCGTGTCGGACGACGAGGTGCGCGTGGTGGCGGATCACTGGCGCGCCCAGGGACAGCCGGATTATATCGCCGCCGTCACCGAGGAGCCGGAGGAGGGCAGCTTCGCGCTCGATGGTGTCGACCTGGGCGACGACAGCCCGGACGCGCAGCTTTTCCGCAAGGCGTGCCAGCTCGTCTTCGAAAATCAGAAGGCGTCGACAAGCTGGCTCCAGAGGCAATTGCGCATCGGCTATAACAGCGCCGCCCGGCTGATCGAGCAGATGGAGGAGCAGGGGCTGGTGGGTCCGCCCAACCATGTCGGCCGCCGCGAAGTGCTGCGCGACGAGAATGGCAATCCGCTCTGATCCGGTCGGCGTGAAAAATTTTCATTTGGGCTGATGCCAAAAAACCACTGCCCATTTCGCTCTGAAACGGGTTTTTGCGTGGGTTGCTGGGTCATCGCCGTGCGGAAAAACCCCTGTGGCGCCGGGAAAAACCCCTGATTTCCAAGGCTGATTGCGTTTCATGCAATCGTCCTTCGGTTCTTCGCATTTGCCGGGAAACGCGATCTGGGCGAAGAAGGCCCTGCCTTTCAGGCATCCTCTCCTAAAAACTTTCAGGCTGGTCTTCGGATCGGCCTTTTTTTTGTCTTCGCGCCCGGCTAAGCAGAGGCCGCTCACCGCAGCGCCTAAAAAATAAATCGGGAGAGGGGCCGCCGGAAAGACCGGCACTGGCGAAGCGGGAGCAGAGGGGGATTGAGCGACCATGTTGCTCTCCCCCTTCCCGTTTTCATTTCGTGACATGATGGCGAAGGCCCGGGAATGGCCCATTCAAGACCTTCCTTCGCCCTTGAGGAGAAGGATAGGAAGCCCTGGCGGCGAAGGAGCCTGGGCTGATTGGGATGAGGGGGAGTGCCGCGCGATCCCTTAGATCGCAACCCCCTCACCCAGCTGCGACTAGGGCAGCAAGCTGCCAAGTCTGCGCAGCCCTCTCCCTCGAGGGAGAGGGATAAAAGGGGTGTCCGATTCCCAACCAGCCCGCATATTCTTCAGGCTGAGCGTTGAAGCGGACAGTCCATTCGTTGCATGACAGGAACGAATGGGTTCACAGCGGGTTCAAGCCCTGCCACCTACATTTCTCATCCTGAACAACCGGAGATGATTGCATGAAGCGCATCCTTGCGCCCCACAGCCTGACGCTGGCCGCCCTGGCGATCGCTGCCGCGCCCCTTGCGGTGCCGGCGATGCCGGCCGCCGCGCAGGCCGACCAGTTGGACCTGTCGAAGGTCAATGCCTATATCCGCGCCGTTACCACCATGACCGCCGATTTCGCCCAGACGGACCGCAACGGCCAGACGCTGACCGGCCAGCTTACCCTCAAGCAGCCGGGCAAGATCCGTTTCCAGTATCAGAAGGGCGTGCCTTTGCTGATTGTGGGCGACGGCAAGGCGTTGACCATGATCGATTATGAGGTGCGGCAGGTGCAGCGCTGGCCGATCGGCAATTCGCCGCTGGGGGCGTTGATCGATCCGTCCAAGGACCTGTCGAAGTTCGGAAAGGTGATCCAGACGGGCGATCCCAGCGTGCTGTCCGTCCAGGCCCGCGACCCCAAACGGCCCGAATATGGCACGATCACCATGATCTTCAAACGCGATGCGGGCAGCCCGGCGGGCTTGCAGCTCTATGGTTGGGTGGCGCTGGATTCGCAGAACAACCGGACGGCGGTGAAGCTCAGCAACCAGCGCTATGGCGTGCCCGTGGCGGATTCCGCCTTCCGCTGGACCGACCCGCGGCCCAAGGGGCGCGCGTCGGGCGGTTAAGCGGGCCCCAGGTGCGACGGGCCGAAAACTTTTCAGAACCGTTCATCTGAGGCTCATATCCCGAGCCCTAAAAGGAACTCCACGGCGCGAGACGGAACCGGGATTTCCCCCCTGTTACCCGGAACCCCGCTCCCGCCGCAAAGCGCTTCAAGGGCGCGATCGAGGCCCCCGTTCCATGCCCCCGGAGCGGGGGCCTTTTCGGTGCGATCCGACATTTAGAGCATCGCGCAGAAAGGTGGGAACCGGTTTTCCGCTTCAAACGATGCGACAACGAAAACTGAGAGCGCGCGACCTGCGTCCGATTTAACGCAGCGCTATAGCTTGTGCGGGCCTGCAAAGCGCGATTTTCCGCGCTTCGGTGCTCACGGATATGAAGTGCGCTGCGCTCCGATGCTCGAACATCCCATTTTCGGCTCCACCTGAACTGAACGTCGAACGGCGCCAACGCTGTTCCGTCTGCCGGGACATTCGCCGCCCTTGCGCGGGGCGGCGGAGGGTCTTAGTGGATCAGCCATGCCCCAGACACTCAGCATCGCTTCCTGGAATATCAATAGCGTTCGTGCCCGGCTCGATATTGTCGAGCGCTTTCTGACGGAGGAATCGCCCGACATATTGTGTCTGCAGGAAACCAAGGTGGTGAACGACACCTTCCCGGCCGGGCTGTTCCGGCAACGGGGCTATAATCATCAGGTGCTGAACGGACAGCCGATGCACCATGGCGTGGCCATCCTGTCGAAGATCCCGATCCGGGAGGACGACCGGCTCGACTGGCAGGCCAATGGGGAGGCGCGCCATGTTGGCGTGCGACTGGACAATGGCGTCCGGATCGAGAATGTCTATGTGCCCGCCGGCGGGGATGTGCCCGATCGGGAGGTCAATCCGAAATTCGGACAGAAGCTCGATTTCCTGGAGCGTATGATCCAATGGTCCTCCACGCTGGAGGACAAGCCGACCATCCTGACCGGCGATTTTAACATCGCGCCGATGGAATGCGATGTATGGAGCCATAAGCAACTCCTCAATGTCGTCAGCCATACGGCGATCGAGTGCGAGATTCTGGCGCGCCTGCAGGAATCGAACGACTGGGTCGACATCGGCCGCAAATTCTATCCCGCGCCGCAGCGGCTCTATACCTGGTGGAGCTATCGCGCCCGCGACTGGGCGGAATCGGATCGCGGACGGCGGCTCGACCATATGTGGATGACGCAGGACGTCGCGGAAAAGGCTGTCAGCCACCGCGTGGTGGAACCGATCCGCGGCTGGTCGCGCCCGTCCGACCATGTGCCGATCATCACGGAATTCGCCTTCTGATGAGCGCCCGCGCCGCCGCCCGCGCCATCGACGCGCTACGCCGGGGCTGGCCGGTGCGCGTGCAGGCCGCCGACGGCGCCGTGCGGCTGATGGCCGTGGAGGGGGCCGATGCCGTGACGCTTGCCGGATTCGATCCGGGCGCAGGGGCTGACATATTGATCTCCGCGGCGCGGGCGCAGACGCTGAAGCTCGCCAACCAGCTGGCGGCGGCCGATCCCGACATGCCGGTGCTGGTGGCGCGGGCGCCGTGGATCGACGTCGATGTGGCGACCGCGATCTCCGACCCGGTGCTGGACCTTGCCTCGCCGCTCAAAGGGCCGTTCATGGCGAAGCCGCTGGCGGCGCCTTCGGCGGCCAAGGCGGCGCTGCGGCTGGCGCGGCTGGCGGGCATATTGCCGGCCTATTTCGTGACGGCGGAAGGCGACAGCGAGGCGGAGGTCAGCGCCGCCGACATCGACGCCTATGACGATGCCGTGCATCTGGCCATCGCCACGCGCGCCCGCCTTCCCGTGTCGGCCAGCGAGACGGCGGAGATCGTCGCCTTCCGCAGTCCCGACGAACCGCGCGAGCATGTCGCGCTGATCGTGGGCCAGCGCGATTCCTCGCCCCCCGTGATCCGGCTGCACAGCGAATGCCTGACCGGGGATGTGCTGGGGTCGCTGAAATGCGATTGCGGGCCGCAACTGCATCAGGCGCTGCACCAGATCGCGGATTCGAACTGGGGCATATTGCTCTATCTGCGGCAGGAAGGGCGCGGCATCGGCCTTGTCAACAAGCTGCGCGCTTATGCCTTGCAGGATCAGGGGTTCGACACGGTCGATGCCAATGTCCGGCTGGGCTTCGCCATCGATGCGCGCGACTTTTCCGTGGCGGCGCGGATGCTGGACCTGCTGGGCGTGGACGAGGTGCGGTTGCTCACCAATAATCCGAACAAGGTGACGGGGCTTGAAGCCGCCGGGATCAGGGTGGCGGAACGGCTGCCGATCATCCTGCCTTCCAATCCGCATAATGAGCGCTATCTCGCCACCAAGCGGGACCGGACAGGGCATCAGTTGTGAGCGCCATCCGCGTCGATGCGGGCGCGGGGCGTCTTTTCTTCGGTGACTTGGACATGCCCTGCACCATCGGGCGCGGCGGCGTCTGTGCAGCGGCGGACAAGCGGGAGGGGGATGGCTGCACGCCGTTGGGCATCTGGCCGGTTCGGGGCGTGTTGCTGCGGCCCGGCAAGGCGGCGGCGGCGGGCATCCGCCTGCCATGGCGCTGGGTGCGGGAAGGGGATGGCTGGTCCGATGATCCGGCCGATCCGGCCTATAACCGGCCCGTGCATCTGCCGCGGGCCTTTTCCGCGGAAAATCTGCTGCGGGACGATGATGCCTATGATGTGATCGTCGTGCTGGGGCACAATGACTCGCCGCCGGTGCCGGGGCGGGGGAGCGCGATCTTCTTCCATCTTTCCGAAGGCCGTCCCACGGCGGGGTGCGTGGCGGTGGAGCGGGCGGATATGCTGCGCCTGTTGCCGTTGCTGGCGCCGGGTGATGTGATGGAGATCGTCTGAAGGTTCGTCCTTCCGCGAAGGCGGGGATGACGAGATTGTTGGGGGAGGCGGGTCTTCCTAAGCCCGCTCCAGTTCCGCCACCTCACCGCCCGCCGCTTCCAGCAGCCGCCGTTCCAGCGTTTGCAGCCGCGCCCTGCTCTCGATCTTCCCGGCCAGCAGGTCGGTGACGTAGAATGTATCCACCGCCCGCTCGCCATAGGTGGCGACATGGGCGCTATGCACCGTCACCTTCGACTGGAACAGCGCGTTGGCGAGGCTGAACAGCAGCGCCGGGCGATCCCGCGCATTCACCTCGATCACGGTGAAGCGGTTCGACGCCTTGTTGTCGATCAGCACATTGGGCTCGATGCGGAAGGCCTCCGCGCGGGTGCGGGGCAGGGGGCGCGCCTCCAGCTTGGTGATCATGCGGTGGCGGTTGGCGAGGGAGTCCTCGATCGCCTTGCGGATGCGCGTCAATTGGTCGGGGCTGTGGAAGGCGCCGCCCAGCGGGTCCTGCACCAGGAAATTGTCGATGGCGACGCCGTCCCGGGTCGTATGGATGCGCGCGTCGATGATATTGCCGCCCGCCAGATGGATGGCGCCCGCGATCCGGTAGAACAGCCCCGGATGGTCGGCGGCATAGACCGTCACCAGCGTCGCGCCGCGCTGCGGATAATATTGCGCGGCGATGGAGAGCGGGGAATCGCCCGCCTCCAATATATGCTGCGCATTGTGGATGAGGATGTCCTCCGGCTCCGCGATCCAGTAGCTTTCCGGCAGCCGCTTGCGCAGCTTCTCGAAATCGGCTTCGGACAGGCCCAGCGCCTGACGCAGCGCCTGCTGCTTGGCGGTGACGCGTTCGCTGCGGCCCTTCTGCTTGTGGCCGAGGCGCAGCACTTCTTCGGCCGCCTCGTAGAGGTCGCCCAGCAATTGCCGTTTCCAGCTGTTCCAGACGCCGGGTCCGACGGCGCGGATGTCGACCACGGTCAGGCACAGCAACAGCCGCAACCGTTCCGGACTCTGCACCACGTCGACGAAATCGAGGATCGTCTTGTAATCGGCCAGGTCGCGCTTGAAGGCGGTGGCCGACATCAGCAGATGGTGCAGCACCAGCCAGGACACGGTCTCCGTCTCCGCCGGTGTCAGGCCCAGGCGCGGGCAGAGATGGTCCGCCACTTCCGCGCCCAATATGCTGTGGTCGCCGCCGCGCCCTTTGGCGATGTCGTGCAGCAGCACCGCGACATAGAGGACGCGGCGCGACAGCAGCTTGCCCATCAGGTCCGCCGCCAGCGGATGATCCTGGCTCAGTTCGCCCTTTTCGATCCGCGCCAGCAGGCCGACGGCGCGGATCGTATGCTCGTCCACCGTATAATGGTGGTACATGTCGAACTGCATCTGCGCCACGACGCGGCGGAAATCGGGGATGAAGCGGCCGAAGACCGTGGACTCGTTCATCCAGCGCAGCACGGTTTCCGGGTCGCGGGGGCTGGTCAGCACCTCCATGAAAGCGGCGTTGGCGCGGGGATCGCGGCGCACCTTTGCAGTGATCAGGCTGGCGTCGCGGCTGGCGGCGCGCATGGCGCTGGGATGGATGGCGAGGCCATGCCTGTCGGCGAGCGCGAAGATTTCCAGCAAGCGGACCGGATCGTCCTGGAAGAAATGATCGCCCGGCAGCGCCAGCCGCCCGCGATCCAGCACGAAGCCGTCCAGCTTCTTCGGGCGGCGGAAGAAGCTGGGGATATAGCGACGCCCACGCTCCGCCATCTGGTCGTCCAGATGGGCGAGGAACACGGCGGTGAGGTCGCCCACCGTCTTCGCGTTCAGGAAATAATAGCGCATGAAGCGCTCCACGCCCGACCGCCCGGCGCGTCCGGTGAAATGCATGCGGGTGGCGGTTTCGAGTTGCAGGTCGAAGGTCAGCCGGTCCTCCGCCCGCCCCGTGATCATGTGCAAATGGCAGCGCACCGCCCAGAGGAAATCCTCCGCCTTCTGGAACTGGCGCAGTTCGGTTTCGGTCAGCAGGCCGACATCGACCAGTTCCGCCACCGACTTCACCCGGTTCACATATTTGCCGATCCAGAACAGCGTGTGCAGGTCGCGCAGGCCGCCCTTGCCCTCCTTCACATTGGGTTCGACGACATAGCGGCTGTCGCCCATGCGCTTGTGCCGTTCGTCCCGTTCCTCCAGCTTTTCGGTGACGAAGGCGCGGGCTGTGCCCTGCATCACATCGGCGTCGAAACGGGTGCTGATCTCCTCATACAGGGCGCGGTCGCCCCAGATGTAGCGCGCCTCCAGCAGGGCGGTGCGCACGGTCAGGTCCGCCTTCGCCATGCGGATCGTCTCATCGATGGAACGGCTGCTATGGCCGACCTTCAGCCCCAGATCCCATAGCGAATAGAGCATAGATTCGATCACCTGCTCGGTCCAGCCGGTGGGCTTCCACGGGGTGATGAAGCCGATGTCGACATCGCTGTGCGGCGCCATCTCGCCCCGGCCATAGCCGCCGACCGCGATCAGCACGATCCGCTCGCCGGTGCTGCGGTTGCCCGCCGGGTAGAGGTGATGGGTTGTCGCGTCGTAGAGCAGGCGCAGGATCTGGTCGATCAGGAAGGCAAAGGCGGTCACGGCCTCCCGCCCTCGGGTCGGCCTCTGGCTGAGGCGGCGGGCGACATCCTCCCGCCCGGCGTCCAGCGCGTCCTTCAGTTCCTTCACGATCAGGCCGCGCAGCTTGATCTGGTCGCCCCGATGCTCCTGCGCCAGGGCGGCGATGCGGTCTGAAATGGCGCGCCGGTCGATGATCGCGCGCCTGGACCCCAATTTCGGAAACTGCATGACCATAAGGCTTATCTAGTCTTCCTGACCGGCTGCTGCCAGTTGCTTGAGCCGGTAGAGTTGGTCCAGCGCCTCCCGGGGCGAGAGCGCGTCGGCGTCGATGCTGTCCAGCGCGGCGCGCAGGGGATCGACTTGTTCCTCCACCTGAGCCGTGGCGGCGGCGAAGAGGGGCAGGTCGTCCAGTCCCGCCGCGATGCCGCCGGTCTTCGCCTTGCCCGCTTCCAGGCGGGAGAGGACATCCTTCGCCCGCTTGAGTACGGCGGGGGGCAGGCCGGCGAGGCGCGCCACGGCGAGGCCGTAGCTGCGATCCGCAGGGCCCTCCGCAACCTCGTGCAACAGCACCAGATCGCCCTTCCATTCCCGCGCACGGACATGGTGGAGCGAGAGCGAGGCAAGGGTTTCCGCCAGCCGGGTCAGCTCATGATAATGGGTCGCGAACAGGCAGCGGCAGCGATTGACCTCATGCACCGCCTCCACCACCGCCCATGCCAGCGCCAACCCGTCATAGGTCGACGTGCCGCGTCCGACTTCATCGAGGATGACGAAGCTTCGCTCGGTCGCCTGGGCAAGGATGGCGGCGGTTTCGACCATCTCGACCATGAAGGTGGAGCGGCCCTTGGCCAGATTGTCCGACGCGCCGACGCGGCTGAACAGGCGGTCGACCAGCGTCAGGGTCGCGGACGCGGCGGGCACATAGGCGCCTGCCTGCGCAAGGATCACGATGATCGCATTCTGCCGCAGGAAGGTGGATTTACCGCCCATATTGGGTCCGGTGACGAGCCACAGCCGGTCCCCGGCCGACAGCCGGCAATCATTGGCGACGAAGGGCTGGCCATCGCGGCGCAGCGCGTCCTCGACCACCGGATGACGGCCGCCGACGATTTCCAGGCAGGGGCCTTCGCCATCCTGCGCGACGAAATGGGGCCGTTGCCAGCCGCCCTCCGCGGCGCGTTCCGCCAGCGCCGCCGCCACGTCGAGCCGGGAAAGGGCATCGGCGGCGCGGGCGATCTCCGCCTTGCGGGCGAGGGTGGCTTCGACAAGGTCTTCCAGATGCGCGGCTTCCGCGACCAGCGCATGGGCCCCGGCCTGCGCGACGCGGCTCGCCTGTTCGTGCAGATCGACCGAATTGAAGCGCACCACCCCGGCCAGCGTCTGGCGATGGGTGAAGCCGCTGTCGGGCTGCATCAACTGGTCGGCGGCGCGGGCGGGCACCTCGACATGATAGCCGAGCACGCCATTATGCCGGATCTTGAGCGAGGCGATGCCGGTCTGCTCGCGATATTTCGCCTCCAGCGCGGCGATGGCGCGGCGGCCGTCCCCGGCGAGGCGGCGCAACTCGTCCAGCGCGGCGTCATAGCCGTCCGCGATATAGCCGCCATTGGCGGTCTCGGTCGGCGGGCTGGGGACGAGGGCGCGGGACAGGCTGTCGACCAGCGTGCCATGGCCGTCGAGCGAGGGAAGGAGTTGCGCCAGCAGCAGGGGCTGATCGGGCAGGCGGCCCAGCCGTTCGCGCAGCAATCGCGCTTCGCCAAGCCCGTCGCGCAATTGGCCAAGATCGCGGGGGCTTCCCCGGCCCATCGCGAGACGGCCCAAGGCGCGGCCGATGTCGGGCAGGGCCCTCAGCGCCACGCGCAACTGGTCGCGCAGCATGCTGTCGTCATGGAACAGTTGCACCAGGCCCAGCCGCGCCTCGATCGCGGGCTGATCCATCAATGGCGCCGACAAATCCTGCGCCAGTAGGCGCGCGCCCGCGCCCGTGACGGTCCGGTCGACCGCGCCCAGCAGGCTGCCCGCCCGCGTGCCGCTCATGGTGGCGGTGATCTCCAGACTCTCCCGCGTCGCGGCGTCGATGGCGACGTGCCCGCCGCTGGTTTTCCGCATCGGCGGGGCGAGGAAGGGCAGGGTGCCCTTGCCCGCATGGTCGAGATAGCTGAGCAGGCCGCCCATCGCCGCCAGTTCGGCGCGGCCGAACTGGCCGAATCCGTCCAGCGTGGCGACGCCGAAAATGCGCTTCAGCGCCGCTTCGGCCCGGCTGCTGGAAAAGGCGGCGCGGTCGAAGGGGTGGGAGTCCGGCAGTTCCAGATCCAGCCCGTCCGGCAGCACGATCTCGCTCGGGCGCAGGCGCGCCAGTTCGGCGGGCAGATCGGCCGCCCGCAGGGTCAGCGTCTCGAACCGCCCGGTCGAAATGTCGGCGGCGGCCAGGCCATATTCGCCCGCCTCCTCGCCGCCGACCTGCGCCAGCGCCACCAGCATATTGTCGCGCCGGCTGTCGAGCAGCGTCTCCTCGGTCAGCGTGCCCGCCGTCACGTAACGGACGATGGCGCGGGCGACGAGGGACTTGGACCCGCGCGCCTTGGCCTCGGCGGGGGTTTCGGTCTGCTCGGCGATGGCGACGCGATGGCCCGCCTTGATCAGCCGCGCCAGATAGGATTCCGCGCTATGCACCGGCACGCCGCACATCGGGATCGGCGCGCCGCCATGCTCGCCCCGGCTGGTGAGCGCGATGTCCAGCGTCGCCGCCGCCGCCTTCGCATCCTCGAAGAACAGCTCGAAAAAATCGCCCATGCGGTAGAAGAGCAGGCAATCCTGCGCCTCCGCCTTCAGCGCAAGATATTGCGCCATCATCGGCGTCGCCTGTTGCGTGGATGTGTCGATCGTTCGCGCCATGGCACAGCGGATAGCGTGAAGCCCGGCCTCATGCCAGTGCTGCAAGAAACAGCAGGAAAATTGCGCTTCTCGCACTTGCCCACAAGATATTCTTACCGCTAGGGCGGTCCGGCATTCAGCCCATGCGGGCCTGCAAAGCGCGATTTTCTGCGCTTCGGTGCGCACATACTTGCGTATGCTGCGCTCCGATGTTCGAAAATCACCCTTTTCGGCTCCGCCTGAACTGAATGCCGGAGCGCCCTATGGGGCGAGCTTATTGTTTCAAACAAGGGGTGGGTGCAGCCATGACCGACAAGTCGAATGTGGAATTTTCAGAGCGCGAGGCGCTGTTCTTCCACTCGACCGGCCGCCCCGGCAAGATCGAGATCATCGCGTCGAAGCCGATGGCGACCCAGCGCGATCTTTCGCTCGCCTATTCGCCCGGCGTCGCGGTGCCGGTGCGCGCCATCGCGGAAGACCCGGCAACCGCCTATGACTATACCGCCAAGGGTAATCTGGTCGCGGTCATCTCCAACGGCACGGCGATCCTGGGCCTCGGCAATCTGGGCGCGCTGGCGTCCAAGCCGGTGATGGAAGGCAAGTCGGTCCTCTTCAAGCGCTTCGCCGACGTCGATTCCATCGACATCGAACTCAAGACCGAGGATGTCGACAAGTTCATCGACGCCGTCGAGCTGATGGAGCCGACCTTCGGCGGCATCAACCTGGAGGACATCAAGGCCCCGGAATGCTTCATCATCGAACAGACGCTGAAGGAGCGGATGAACATTCCGGTCTTCCATGACGACCAGCACGGCACCGCGATCATCGCGGCGGCGGGCGTCATCAACGCGGCGATGCTGACCGGCCGCGACATGAAGGACATGAAGGTGGTGGTGAACGGCGCTGGCGCGGCGTCCATCTCCTGCACCGAACTGATCAAGGCGCTGGGCGTCCAGCATGACAATGTCATCATGTGCGACAGCAAGGGCGTGATCTACCAGGGCCGCACCGAGGGCATGAACCAGTGGAAGTCGGCCCATGCGGTGAAGACCGACGCCCGCACCCTGGCCGAAGCGGTGAAGGGCGCGGACGTGTTCCTGGGCCTCTCCGTTGCGGGCGCGATGACGCAGGACATGGTGAAGTCGATGGCCGACAAGCCGATCATCTTCGCCATGGCGAACCCCGACCCGGAAATCGCGCCGCCCGACGCCAAGGCGGTGCGCCCCGACGCCATCGTCGCCACCGGCCGGTCGGATTATCCCAATCAGGTCAACAATGTGCTGGGCTTCCCCTTCATCTTCCGCGGCGCGCTGGACGTGCGGGCGACCGGCATCAACGAGCCGATGAAGCTCGCCGCCGCCAAGGCGATCGCGGAACTGGCGCGCGAACAGGTGCCGGAGGAAGTGGCCAAGGCCTATGGCCGTTCGCACAGCTTCGGCCCGGATTACATCATCCCCGCGCCCTTCGACCCGCGTCTGATGGAGGTCGTCCCCTCCGCCGTCGCGCAGGCGGCGATGGAGACCGGCGTCGCACAGAAGCCGATTGCGGACATGGCGGCCTATCGCCAGTCGTTGAAGGCCCGGCTCAATCCGACCACGTCCGTCCTCACCACCGCCTATGAAGTGGCGAAGGCCAATCCCAAGCGCGTCGTCTTTGCCGAAGCGGAAGAGGAAGTGGTGCTGCGCGCAGCGATCCAGTTCCGCACGCTGGGCTATGGCATCCCCGTGCTGGTCGGTCGCGGCCATGTCTATGACAAGCTCAAGGAACTGGGCGTGCAGGACCCGGAAAGCTTCGAACTGCACAACAGCGTCAACTCGCCGCTGGTGCCGGAGATGGTCGACACGCTCTACAAGCGGCTCCAGCGCCGGGGCTATCTGCGCCGCGACTGCGAGCGGATGGTCAATCGCGACCGCAACATCTTCGGCTCGCTGCTGGTGAAGATGGGTCATGCCGACGCGATGATCACCGGCATGACCCGGCCCTTCGCCCAGACGCTGCGCGAAGTGAAGCGGGTGATGGACCCGGCGGCGGACCGCACCCCCTTCGGCATCCATGTGCTGGTGACGAAGGACAAGACGGTGTTCCTGGCCGACACCACGGTCAATGAGCGCCCCTCGGCGCAGGAACTGGCGGACATTGCGGAAGGCACGGTGGCGGTCGCCCGCCGCATGGGCCACGACCCGCGTGTCGCCTTCCTGTCCTATTCCAATTTCGGCAACCCGCCGGGCAGTTTCCTCGACAATGTGCGCGACGCGATCAAGGCGCTGGAAGAGCGGAATGTCGACTTCGAATTTGAAGGCGAAATGACCGTCGACGCGGCGCTCAACCCGACGGTGATGAAGAATTATCCCTTCAGCCGCCTGTCCGGCCCGGCCAATATCCTGGTGATGCCGGGGCTTCAGTCGGCCAATATCTCGGCCAAGCTGCTGCGCGAACTGGGCGGCGCGACCATGATCGGGCCGATGCTGGTCGGCATGGACAAGTCGGTGCAGATCGCCACCATGGCGTCCAACGCTTCGGAACTGCTGACGCTGGCGGTGCTGGCTTCGGCGGGTGTGGCTATCTGACGGAAGTGCGGGTTTGAGCGACTGGCCGGAGATGGCCAATCCAGACATTCCCCTCCCGTAAACGGGAGGGGTTAGGGGTGGGTGCGAGCGTAGCGAGCTTCTGACTTAGCCGTTGCAAAACAGCGCAGATGCCGCGCCAGCCCACCCCCTAGCCCCCTCCCGCCTGCGGGAGGGGGAATGTTCGCCTTCCACCCTAGATCGCGCGCCCTTTCCAGTCGGCCAGATCGTCCGGCTGGTCGATGTCGAAGCCCAGACCGCGCCGGACGACCGGCGAGAACATCAAACCAAGCCGTTCCGCTTCCGCCCTGTGCGCCGCGAAACTGCCCTGGCCATAATGGAACTGGAAATCCGCCGCTCGTGGCAGAGGCAAGGACAATGCATTGGTTCCCCGCCCATGGACATCGGGCGCGGCCGCAATGCCGGGGGCGTCCAGCAGCGCCGCCACATCCGCTGCCTCGACCAGCGGCAGGTCGGCTGAGAGGAACAGCAGCCGCTCGACTCCTGCCCCCAATGCCGCATCGCGGGCGCTCGTCACGGCAGGGTTAAGGCCGCCGCCCGGATCATCGAGCAAGCCTATGCTCTCCGGCAGTCCATGCCGCGACGGCCCCAGCAGCCGCAGCCTTTCCATCCCGACCACTTCCGCCGCAGCCCCCACCGTGCGGTGCAGCATCTCCGCAACCAGATTGCGCCGTCCGGTTTCGTCCAAAACAGGCGCCAGCCGCGTCTTGCAGGCGGCGGGCGCCTTGACCGGGATGACGATCCAGCAGTTCATGACCGTCAACCGGCGATCCGTTCGGCCAGATCCAGCGCCGCCCGCGCCACCCGGGCGCGGTCGTCCAGCGTCTTCATCAGCGTGTCGGTGACGGCATGGGCGATATCCAGCCCTTCGCCCCCGTCGCGCACGTCGACCAGCAGCGCGTCGATGACGCCTTCATAATGGGCGGCAATGGCCTGGTTGGTGACGCCCAGTCCCAACTCGCCCATCAGCTTGGCGGTCGGTCCCTTGACCGCCTGCCCGCCGACGATCGGTGACACCGCGACGACCGGCGCCTTCCTTGCCGCCAACGCTTCGCGGACGCCGGGCACCGCCAGAATCGGGTCGACGCTCAGCCAGGGATTGGACGGCGCGATCACTATGGCGCGGGTTGCGGGATCGCTGATCGCCTCCATTACGCCGGGGGCAGGATTCGCTTGTTCCGCACCCTCGAAGCGGATCGCCCGGACCGCCGGGACGCAGCGCTGCTCGACGAAATAGCGCTGGAAGGGGAGGTCGCCCGCATCGGTGGAGACATGGGTGGCCACGGCATCGTCGCTCATGGGCAATATCTTGAGGCCAAGGCCCCAGGCCGTCGCAAAACGGGCCGTTACCGCGCTCAACGTTTCGCCCGACGCCAGCATGTGCGACCGCAGCACATGCAGCGCCATGTCGCCGTCGCCCAGCAGGAACCAGTCCTCGCCGTCCAGCGATTTGAGCGCGTCCATGAAGCTCCATGTCTCACCCTCGCGGCCCCAGCCCTGCGCGGCATTGGCCCTGCCCGACAGGGTATAGAGCAGCGTGTCGATGTCGGGAGAGATCGCCAGCCCGAGATGACGGAAATCGTCCCCCGTGTTGACGATGGCGGTGATGTCCTCCGGCGGGCAGACCTGCATCAGCCCCAGCACCAGCTTCGCGCCGCCGACGCCCCCGGTCAGAACGACGATGCGGCCGCTCACCGGAACAAATCCTCTTCCAGCGGGCGGACCAGCGCGCCCGCGCCTGCATCTCCTTCGGGCAGGGCTACGCCGCGCAGCAGGGCGGCGGGCACGCTTTCCGCGCCCTCGCCCGTCACCAGCGTCGCGGCGGTGGCGATCTGGTCGGCCAGCGCGATCTGCGTCACCTCCAGCCGCCGTCCGTCCCGATCCTCTTCGCCGCGGCGGTCGACCAGCGCGGGCAATCCCGCCGCGCCGATTGCGACGCCCACCACGCCGTGGCGCCATGGCCGCCCGAAACTGTCGGAAACGACGATGCCGATCCCGGCCGCCTCGGGCCCCGCCAGCGCCGCCAGCAGGCCGCGCGCCGATCCGTCGGGATCGAGCGGCAGCAGCAATGCGCGATCTTCATCCCCCGGCCCGATATTGGACCGGTCGATGCCGCCGTTCGCCATCACATGGCCCAGCCGGTGGCGGGTGATCAGCACATGGGGCACCGCGCGCACCACGCTGCTGCTTTCGCGCAGCACCAGTTCGACCAGCCGGGGGTCCTTGCGCGTCGTGGCGGCCAGCTCCAGCGCCTGCGCGCCCGGCTCGACGCTGTCCAGCGCGACCATCCGTCCTTCCGCCTTGGACAGGATCTTCTGCGTCACGACCAGCACATCGCCGGTCTGGAGCGGCCACAGGCCCGCCTTCGCCAGACTGTCGCGCAGCACCGCCGCCAGATCGTCGCCGGCCCGGATTTCAGGAATATCGCATAGCGGATGAATCGAGATCATGCCGTGCTGTAGCGTGCAATTGCCGGTTAAGGTAGCATTGCGATTTCCCGGAAAAGGAAACTCATGAGCTTATCAGCGGGATTCGCTTGCCATGCCCCGGCCGAGTCTGGAAGAGAGGCGACGATGAAGATCAGTGACGATATGTTTCCCCTTCAGGGCGCCCGCGCATGAGCGAGGCCATTGCCTTCGACAGCGGCACTTTCCGCCGTGTGCTGGGGCATTATCCCACGGGCGTCTGCGTCGTGACGGCGGTGGAGGACGATCATGCGCCCACCGGCATGGTCGTCGGTTCCTTCACCTCCGTTTCGCTCGATCCGCCGCTGGTCGCCTTTTTCCCTGCCAAGAATTCGCTGAGCTGGCCGCGGATCGAAAGGGCGGGGAAATTCTGCGTCAACATCCTCGCCAGCGACCAGAAGCCGCTTTGCCAGCAATTTTCGGCCAAGGGCGCGAACGACAAGTTCGCCGGGGTGACGCATCGCGTCTCCGCCAATGGCTCCCCGATCCTGGATGGGGTGGTGGCCTGGATCGACTGCCGGCTCGAAGCGGTGCATGAAGCGGGCGACCATTATATCGTGCTGGGCCGGGTCATCGCGCTGGAGGTGGAAACGCCGGGCAAGCCGCTGCTCTTCTTCCAGGGCGGCTATGGCGAATTCGCTCATCTGAGCTGATCCTGTCGATCAGCGTTGTGCGGGGGAACACTGGGCCGGCCCCCGGCGCGCATATCCGCTTTCCATCCCCCCATTGCCGCCGCTGAATCGCATCTCCCCGCGGCCCGGAGGGGATCTCCGAAAACCCGCGAAAAATCATGGCCGTTACGGCATGGCGAGGGTATAGCCTGCCGGGCAGGCGGATAGGCGCGCCGAAGACGCGCCGCGAATGAGGAGATGCCGTTTTGAGCGCGATCGAGCGTTTTCCCAATCTGGTGACCATGTTCTTCGCCCGCGCCAAGGCGATGGGGGACACGCCCTTCCTCTGGCGCAAGGTGGCTGGCCAATGGAAGTCGCTGAGCTGGACCGAAGTCGCGCATGACGTCGCCGCACTGGCCAGCGCATTGCAGGCGCAGGGATTGAGGCCCGGCGATCCGGTGATGCTGGTCAGCGAGAACCGGCCGGAATTCTGCATCGCGGACCTTGCCATCATGGCCGCGGGCTGCGTCACCGTGCCGACCTACACCACCAACACCACGCGCGATCACCAGCATATCCTGACCGACAGCGGCGCCCGGGCCGTCATCGTCTCCACCGCCAGGCTGGCGCAGAACCTGATGCCAGCCGTGCTGCGGTCGCAGGCGAGCTTCGTCATCGGCATGGAGCCGTTGCGCGGCATGCAGGGTCATGTCGCCTGCCATTTGTGGAGCGACCTGATCGCCCATTATCCCACCGACATCGATGCCTGCGCCGCCGGCCAGACGGCGAAGCGCGACGATCTGGCCTGCATCATCTACACCAGCGGCACCGGCGGCGCGCCGCGTGGGGTGATGCAGCATCATGGCGCCATCCTCTGCAATATCGAGGGGGCGGACAAGTTGCTGGAGGAGGATTTCGGCCGGGAAGAAGAGGTGTTCCTGTCCTTCCTGCCGCTGTCCCACGCCTATGAACATAGCGGCGGCCAGTTCCTGCCGATCATGGCGGCCGGGCAGATCTATTATGCCGAAGGGCTGGAAAAACTCGCCAGCAATATCGAGGAGGCGCGGCCGACGATCATGGTCGTCGTCCCCCGCCTGTTCGAAGTGCTGCGCGCCCGCATCATCAAGTCGGTCGAGAAGCAGGGCAAATTCCCCACCTATCTGCTGGGTCAGGCGCTGCGCATCGCGGCCAGGGAACAGCGCGGGCGGAAATCGCTGCTCGACCTGCCGATGAAGGCGCTGCTGGCGCGCACGCTGAAGCCGAAGATCGCGGCGCGCTTCGGCGGGCGGATGAAGGCGCTGGTGTCGGGCGGGGCGCCGCTCAATCCGGATGTCGGCCTGTTCTTCGACGCGATGGGGCTGACGCTGCTCCAGGGTTATGGCCAGACCGAGGCGGGGCCGGTGATCAGTTGCAACCGCCCCCGCGCCGGGATCGCGATGGACACGGTCGGCCCGCCGCTCGACGGGGTGGAGGTGCGGATCGCGGAGGATGGCGAGATTCTCGTGCGCGGCGAGCTGGTGATGCACGGCTATTGGCGCAATCCCGCGGAAACGGAGAAGGCGCTGCAAAATGGCTGGCTCCACACCGGCGACATCGGGGAGATCGATGAAAAGGGCCGCATCCGCATCACCGACCGCAAGAAGGACCTGATCGTCAACGACAAGGGCGACAATGTCTCGCCGCAGAAGGTGGAGGGCATGCTGACGCTCCAGCCGGAGATCGGGCAGGCGATGGTCTATGGCGACCGCCGCCCGCATCTGGTGGGTCTGCTGGTGCCCGATGCCGAATGGACGCGGGAATGGGCGCAGGCGCAGGGACGGAAGGTTGAAGGGATCGCGGCCGATCCCGCCTATCAGGCGGCGCTGCGCGCGGCGGTCGACCGGGTGAATGACGACCTGTCCGTGATCGAACGGGTGCGGCGGTTCATCCTGGCGGATGAGCCCTTCACCATCGACAATAGCGAGATGACGCCGTCGATGAAGATCCGCCGCCACGTCATCCGCGCCCGCTATCAGGAACGGCTCGACGCGCTGTACAAGGGGTGAAGCCTGGCTGATCCCGTTCCTGCCTTTGCAGGACCAGGACGCCATAAGGAAGCAACCCTATTTCGACGGCGCGCGATAGGGGATGAAGTCACCCAGTGCGCAATTTCCCGTCACCATGCCGGTCATCAGGTCGGCGCTGGTCAACTGGTCCCCGCGGCAATATTGCGATCCCCAGGTCCTGATGATCAGCGTGTCGCCGCGCGACAGCCCGGAACAACTGCCGATCAGGTCGTTGCGGTAGACCAGCTGCCGGCTGACCCGGTACAGCAGGACGCTGTTGCTGATGGCCGTCAGATTGGACTGGGATTCCCGATTGACGCAGCTCGTCCTTTCGCCCGGCACCTTGCCCGCCAGGGCCCGTTCCAGCTCGCTGGTCTGTTTTTCGGTCAGCCTGGGCGGCTCATAGCTGTCCGAACATCCGGCCAGCAGCAGCGGGGCCAGGCACAGGCTGGAACGCAACATCCATGGACGCATGGCATCTCTCCTCATTCGTCCCGCTTTCAGGACGACAAAGCAGCGCGAAAACCGTCACGCCGCATCCTTTGCCGCGCGCCGTTCGGCCAGTTGCGCGACATCGCGGGCGCGCATGAAGACATTGGTCGCGCGTTCCTGCCCGATGCTGGTCGGCACCGTGGCCTCTCCCCGCGAACGCGCCGCGTCGACATCCCTCATGCGGGCGCGCAAGGCGGCGTTGTCCGGCTCCACCGTCAGGGCGAAGCGGCCGTTCGACTGCGTATATTCATGCGCGCAATAGACGGCCGTATCGTCGGGCAGGGCGGCGAAGCGCTGCATATTGGCGAACATCTGCGCCGCCGTTCCCTCGAACAGCCGGCCGCAACCCATGGCGAACAGCGTGTCCCCGACGAAGATCAGGCGGTCGTCGGCCAGATGATAGGCGATATGCCCGGCGGTATGGGCTGGCACCTCCAGCACGGTGGCCTGATGGGCGCCGATGCGGACGCTGTCGCCCTCCCTCACGGGGCGGTCCAGCGTGCCGATCTTCTCCGCCTCCGCCGCCGGGCCGGTGATGATGCAGCCCGTCGCCGCCTTGATCGCCGCATTGCCGCCGACATGGTCGCCATGCCAGTGGGTGTTCCAGATCTGGCCGATGGTCCAACCCCTCTGCCGGGCCGCTTCCAGCACCGGCTCCGCCACGGCGGGATCGACGGCCACAGTCTCCCCGCTGGCGTCGTCATGCAGCAGCCAGACATAATTGTCGCTGAGAACGGGTATGCGGACGACCTCCAGCATGGCCTACCAGGCTCCCACATTGGGCATCGATGCCCAGGGTTCGGCCGGATCAAGATGTCCGTCCTGCAACAGTTCGATCGAGATATTGTCCGGCGTCCGCACGAAGGCCATGTGACCGTCGCGCGGCGGCCGGTTGATGGTGACGCCCGCGTCCATCAGCCGCTGGCAGGTCTCGTAGATATTCTCGACCCGATAGGCGAGATGCCCGAAATTGCGTCCGCCGCCATAGACCTCCGGCGGCGTCCCGTCCTCCGCCGGCCAGTTATAGGTCAGTTCGACCTGCGCCTCTTCATCGCCGGGCGCGGCGAGGAAGACCAGCGTGAACCGCCCCTGCGCATTGTCGATGCGCTTCTGCTCCTCCAGGCCAAGCAGGCGGAAGAAGTCGACGGTGCGGTCGATGTCGGTCACGCGGATCATCGTGTGCAGATATTTGGGCAAGAAGTCACTCCATTCGTCGCCATAAAGCAACGGTTCATCTCTGAAAACCTAAGACGCTTCCAAGATAAGATGCGTCGGGCTTCGACGGAAGAGGGAGGCAGGCATGGCCTTAACTTATCATGACAAGCTTTTCATGGGATGCGCGGCCGTTCTGGCGCTCGGCATGGTCGGCGGCGGCTATCTGCTGGGCGACGGGCTCAAGCGGGCGAAGGCGGCGGACCGATCCGTCACCGTGCGCGGACTGGCGGAAAGGGATGTGACCGCGGACCTCGCCACCTGGTCGATCAGCTATTCCGCCACCGGTTTCGACCTGCCCGCTGTCCGGGCGGAGATCGACAATAACACCCGCGAACTGCGCGCCTATTTCGCCGGCCTCGGCTTCAGGCCGGATGCGCTGACCGCCACCGGCGCCGGGGTCAACCAATATATCAACAATGGCGTCAACACGATCACCATCACCCAGCGGATGTTGCTGCGCACCACCGACATTCCCCGCGCCCAGCGCGCCGTGGCGCAGCAATTCGACCTGGTCCGGCGGGGCGTCACGCTGCAGGAGGGGTCGGGCATGCGCTACAGTTTCACAAGGCTCAACGACGTGAAGCCCCGGATGGTCGCCGCCGCGACCAGGGATGCCCGCGCCGCCGCCGAGCAGTTCGCCCGCGACAGCGGGGCGAGCGTCGGCGGCATCAAGAGCGCGACGCAAGGCTATTTCTCGATCGAACCGCGTGATGGCGAAGCCGACGGGTCGAGCGACACACCCTATAAGAAGGTGCGCGTCGTCACGACCGTCGACTTTTACCTCAAATAGCCATCAATCCTTGTCGTCGCCGATGATCGCACCGGCAGCGCCGCCGATCACAGCGCCCTCCACCGTGCCAAGGCCGGTGGCGGAGCCCACCACGGCGCCGCCCGCACCGCCGATCAGCCCGCCGCGCGTCGCGCCATGCGAACAGGCGGTCAGCGCCAGCGCGCCCGCCGTCAGCAGGCCCAGCGCCGCGATCCTTCCATGACGATCCGGCATCCTCATGCTCCTTTTCCCCTCGCGTCCCGCCTGGCGGGCCAACGGAGAATGGCGGGCGGAGGTTCCCTGATCCCCCTTCAGCGGGCGGGCTTCGGCGGCAGGCGGGAAAGATTGTCAGCGGCCGCCTTTCCCGCCGGCGCTTCTGCCGCCAGCTTCACCGCCCGCTGCCAGGCGGAACGGGCCACATCCTCATGATCGGTGAGGATGGCGATATTGCCTTCCTCCAGCGCGACGGAAGCATCGTCGGGCGAAAGCTGCACCGCCCGCGCGATATGCGCCTGCGCCAGCTTCATTTCCCCCGATCGCCGGGCCAGCGTGGCCGAAAGCAGCCAGGCCAGCGGGTCCCGCGGCACCTGATCCAGCGCCGCATCGAGCGAAGCGCGGGCGCCCTTCACATCGTTCAGCGCCACCAGCGCGCGGGCGCGGTCCAGATGGACCTCGCCCTTCTCCAGACCGTCCGGCAACCCACGCGCCAGCGCCGCGTCGAAATCGTCCCGCGCCTTGGCGGCGTCGCCACCAGCCAGCGCGGCATTGCCGGCCTGCGCCCAGAGCCGGCCGCTCTGCACCATTTCGCCATTGCGTTCGGCTTCGTCCGCCCCCTGTTCGAAGGCGACGATGGCGGGCGCCCAGCGTTCGGCGCGGGCATAGGCAAAGCCCATGCAGTTGCGCGCATAGAAGCTGCCGCCGTCGATCCGCCATTGCTGCGCGAAGGCGACGCCCTTGTCCGGCGCCTCCACCGCCTGGTCCAGGCAGGCCTGGAATTTCGCCGCATATTTGTCCGGCACCGGAATGCGGCCCTCACTCGCTCCTGCTCCTGACCGCGCCGGAGCGGCCGACGCAGAAGCCGCCGCTTCCGCCCTTTCCTTCCTCTTGCGGCTCATCACCGCCTCGACCTCCGGATCATAGGCCTGCGGGGCGAGCAGCAGCAGCGGGAGGAGGAGGAAGGGCATCAGAGGCTGTCCAACAGGCTGGAGACGGTCCGGATCAGCAGGGCGATGTCCGGGTCGCGGGAAAGGCGATGGTCGCCATCCTTAATCAGCAGCGTCTGCACATCGGATGAACGCAGCCGCTCCGCGATCCGCAACGCCGTTCGCCAGGGCACGTCGGGGTCGGCCTGCCCCTGCAACAGCCGCACCGGGCAATCGATCGCGATCTCCCCCTCCAGCAGCCGCAGCGACTGGCCCGATTCCCAGAAGGCCAAGGTGGTGACATAGGGGTTATCGCCATAAGGGGTCGGTTCGACGATCCGTCCTTCCGTCGCCAGCAGGGCCTTGTCCGCATCGGTAAAGCCCCATTCGGTGAAATCCGGCGCCGCCGCGATGCCGACCAGCCCCGCCACCCGCTCCGGCCGGGCCAGCGCGATCAGCAGCGCCAGCCAGCCGCCCATGGAAGATCCGACCAGCACCACCGGCCCCTGGGTCAGGGAATCGATCAGCAGCAGCGCATCGTCGCGCCAACTCGCCAGCGTGCCATCCTCGAACCGTCCCTCGCTCGCGCCATTGCCGGCATAATCGAGCCGCAGCATCGCCCGGCCCTGATCCTGCGCCCAACCGTCCAGCGCAACCGCCTTGCCCCCTTCCATGTCGGACATGTAGCCGGGCAGGAAGACGATCGTGGGGCCGGTGCCGGGCCGGTGCCGACAGGCCAGCCGCAACCCGTCCGGCCGAGGGTGAAAGGCGGGCGGCGCGACGTCGGGACGATCCATGCTATTTCTCCGGTTCAACGGCAGGGGCCTGAAAAAGCCCCGTAAAAAGCTCTTGGCCTGGAAACCAGAAAAATAAAAAATAATGCGCCTGCCGTGATTGACAGCCCCCCGGCCAGCGGCTAGTTGCGCGCTCCTACCCCGTGCCCAGATGGCGGAATTGGTAGACGCACCAGCTTCAGGTGCTGGCGATCGCAAGGTCGTGGAGGTTCGAGTCCTCTTCTGGGCACCAGTCAATGATTTTAGCGTGTTGAAATTACACGCTAAAATCATTGACTGAGATTTCGATACCCTCAATCGTTCCCACTTTTTCGTCGCGTTGCACTGACACGCATTGGGAGATTGCGAGACCACGTAGGTCGGTCAGGGGATCGATAAGGCTCCCTCTTTTCCGTCTTCGACGTTATCATAGGCTGTGGCAGACAGGATCACACCTGAGGCGCGAAGCGCGAACATGAGTCGCGTGCGCAACAAGAACACCAAGCCAGAGCTAAAAGTGCGCAGCACTTTGCATCGCGCTGGCTATCGTTTCAGGCTTCACGGGCGGACACTTCCCGGATCACCTGACATCGTATTGCCCAAATACCGCACTGCAATCTTTGTTCACGGCTGTTTCTGGCATGGACATGAAGGATGCCGGCGTTCCAAGCTGCCCGCCACCCGCACTGACTTTTGGGCGGCGAAGATCAGTCGGAATAAGGAACGGGATTGCGATGCCGAACAAGAACTGATTGCGCTCGGTTATCATGTCGTGACTCTTTGGGAGTGTGAGCTTAGAAGCGAAAGCCTGATTTTGAGCCAAGTGGATAGCGTGACTGGGCGGGGCGAAGTTTGAAAGCCATCAAGAGAGAATTAGACGGTGTGCAGGCAAGCATATCGAGTGGACACGACGTTGTCCCTTTCATGACACGTATGCTGCGCTCTTCTGACGCAGCATTCAAACCGCTTCCTTCTGAAATGTTGGAAATCCTTCGTTCGTCAATCGATTATCAAAGCCTCCGGCCGGGTGCTCCCCCAACGTGGCTACAAGTTGCCGCTGGCAACGAATCCATTGAGGTCGTCGTTTACCGGGCGGAGGTCGACGGCAAGCACTACGTTTTCGCGCCGAACGAGACAAATTGATGGCGAGGCGACCACGGGGTAATAATTCCGAAGCGCTAAGGCGCGATCTGATAGACCTCTTAACCAACTTCGAGCAGTACCTTGGAAATAGCGGGCTGAGAGATCAAGTCCGAGCGTTGGTGCCTGCCCACAAACTCCTGCAAGACCTTGGGTGCTCGCTGTTGCCGCAAGGTGCCCAACTTTCAGCACGCGAACGCATCCTTGCTTACCTAAGGACTTTCCCAGGTCAGGTTATCGACGGCAACGAACTGATGATCGTTGCTGGAATTAGCGAGTATGCACGGCGGCTGCGCGAACTACGAGTAGAAGAAGGCTGGCCAATTTTGTCGGGCATGACAGCGCGAGAGCAGCGGGATGCGGATGAGGAAGGCGGCTTGGGGAATGATCTTCTTCCCGTAATGAAGCCAGACCAGTATATGTTGGCTGAGGATCGGCAGGATCGCGACGCCGCACATCGCTGGAATATGGCAAACCAAATTCGCAAGAGCGACGCGGGCGTGCGCGACAAGCTACTGCGTTTTTTCAGGGCAAATGTGGGTAAGCCCATTACTTCGGAAGAACTGCGGTATGTTGCCGGGAATGTCAGCGAATGGGCTCGGCGCACGCGGGAGTTGAGGACCGAGGATGGGTGGCCAGTGGTAACCCGCACCAGTGGCGACCCATCGCTGCCGGTCGGTGTCTATGTGCTAATGCGTGACGAGCAGGCCCCCGCCCATGATCGGCATATCCCGGAAATTGTTCGACGCGAAGTCATGCGCCGGGACAATTGGTCTTGCCGCTGGGTGGGATGTGGCTGGCCGCATGGCTTCCCTGAAACCGATCATCGGTTTCTTGAGGCGCATCATATCGTCCATCACCACAAAGGGGGCGAGAACACGGCCGCCAATCTGGTCACCCTGTGTAATCTGCATCATGACGAGACCCACCGCACCGGCGTTCTGAATATCGAACCTCTTTAGGCCGCTGCCTTCATCTTCCCGTCAAGGATTTGGCGAACGACTGAGGCAATCGCTCCCGCGAGCGGCGGGGGGACCGCGTTGCCAATCTGGCGCGCAATCTCAACCTTAGTGCCTACAAATTTGAAGTCATCGGGGAACCCCATGAGGCGAGCAGCCTCACGATGTGTAATCGGACGATCCTGATCCGGATGAAGATAGCGGCCCTTTTCTGGTTTGAAGAATTCAGTTCGGATCGTCACCGATGGGCGGTCCCACCACAGTCGGCCGAACAGATCGGTGCCGCCGGAAGTCTTTCGAATCCAGCAGTCAGGTGTGATCTCCGGCGCGTTCCGCTGAAGGTCAAACCTGTTTCCTCCCGGAGGAACAGCCTTATAACGCTTTAGGCTTTTCTCGGTCGGGTTTCTCCCAAAATGCAAGTTCAGTGGGGTTTTGGTCTTTCGGACCTCGGTGCCCACAGGCTTCGGCAAATCTGCGATCACATCCCGCACCGTCCGCCAAGGGGGTAGGTTGGTGATGGAATTGGGCTGCGCATGGGTAGGCAGAGGCGGGAACTGCGGAGCAACCATCCCATGCTTGAATCCAACTATTACCGTGCGCTTGCGGGTCTGCGGCGCGCCATAATCTGCTGCCAAAAGAATCTCCTTCACAATCTGGAAGCCGATTTTTTTGGCGTGCTTCTCAATCGCGGCGCATTCGGGGGACTTGAGTAGCTCGGCAACATTTTCGATCACGAACATCGATGCACCGCTGCGCTCGACGACATCCATGAACGGAAGCCAGAGGGCTCGTCGCCGATCACCGGCGCGACGCTTGTTCAACAAACTAAACCCTTGGCACGGTGGCCCACCAATGACGATGTCCGCAGCCGGGATAGGTCTATCCGTTGAAACCCACTCTTCAATGTCACCACAATCGGCGTGAGGACCGAAGTTTGCACGATGGGTCTCGACTGCCGCAGGGTCAAAATCCAACGACCATACGCTCTCGAATCCACCGCAGAAGCGGTGATCGGTGAACCCCAAAGTCATGCCCCCGGCTCCCGAGAAAAGATCGATTAGCCGGTAATTCATATGCCCCCGCGACCGCGAACTGAAATGTGCGTGCGAACCCTACCGATCCGCGAATCATGAGGCAAGAAGTTCGTGGTTCGTTCTGTCGATTTGCCACGGGTTGCCCGCTGCGCGCGAAGAATGCGGCTGCGATCCTCGAAGCCGTAATGAAGCATCGCCCACTGGCGCGACACCAAAGAAAATCATGTTTGCCTTTCATGTTCGTGGATCGAAAATTAATATGCGCCACCGCTTGCTCAGCGAAATCATGTCTCTAGAATACCCTCAATTCGGGAGGGGGGAATGCAGTTAAGGTTCGTTACGGCGATTGTGGTCTTTCTTGGATCATACCTACCGCTGGCCCTCATCCTGTTTTCGCAGAACGTCAAATATTCCAGCTTCGGAAAGCCATTTTGCTGGCCCTTGAAGGCAGCCTCATGCGCACTGCCTCTGCAAAATGCGGGGTATTCGATTGGTTTTTTCATCGCGACGCTTGCCTGTTTCGGGCTAACCGTTCTCGCACTAGCTCTTGTGCGCACCACACAGGACGTCACTGTGCGTGAAGCGGAGTACGTGCCTACCGATCTGATGAATTACACGCTACCATATGTAGTATCATTCATGGGTATCAATTATCAGGAAACCGAAAAATTCGTAGGATTTTGCGTATTTCTTGCGTGGATGTTTTGGATTACGCACAAGTCTGGGCAAATTTTCCTTAACCCGATCCTCATCGCCCTTGGTTGGCGACTATATAATATTACCTACAACTTCGCAGGGAGTGCCGATCTTCACAAAGGCCGAGCGCTCGTAAAAGGCCACTTGGAACCCGGCCCTTACCAACAGTGGCCGGTGCAGGACATACAGATAATCAAACCGCAGGAAAGCCAATGACAATACCAGCAGTCCTCAACAATTTTGATATTCAGAATGCCGGACTGACGGTTTGGCTTTTCAAGAAGTCTGGCGGTGGCGCGGGCGCAGCCCCGACCTACACCGGGCGTTGGATCACAACCGAAGACGATTTGAATATTGCTTTGAAAGCCTCAATTGGCGAAGCGCGAAGCCGGATCGAGGAGGTGCAGGAGTATGGGCTGTTAGCACAGAACAATGAGGGCAGCGCGCTTCTCATCGACACCGCCGAAACGCATGCAGGATTGATTGTAACACAATCGGCAAACGCCCTGCCTCAGAAAAAAGTGAAGAAGGAGAAGGAAGTCATTAACACTGACTTCTTCGTCGTAAGACTAACGCACGGCGACGAGGTTTTGCATGTTGTGAGACGAACGGATAGCTCGTGGAAAACAAAAAAGAGAAAAGGTGTTATCGACATTGGATTTCGCGATAACGCGCTTGAACTAGATAACACTCCAAGTTTTTCATTATCGAAGTATGTTGATTTTTTCATCGCCGGTGATCGAATTATTATTCCGCACAAGGCGAACTTTGAAGCTGTGCTGAGCTACCGGGAGGCCCATGCCAATGAGTTTGTAACGCTTCAGACGGAAGTCGAGTTCGCGCAGATATTTTCGGACCTAGCTCCGCTCACCGCCTTCGTTGGCAGCAACAAGATTCATCTGCGTCGCATGTGTTCGATCCGACAGAAAGGGCACTATAAAGATCAGGCCTTCATGGCGAACCTCAGGCAGCACCATGCCGCCCACGGCCTTGCGCTCCAATTCGACGGGAGTGGCTTGATCGTATGCACCCCCAATAATTGTCGGGATGTGATGACTGCGCTTCTAGATCACCGCCTAGCATCGGCATTTTCGCAGAACGTGTATGACGTTCCCGATGCTACCCAAGTGGCTTGAATGAGGAGTCTATAGGGATATCGCCAACGCGAAACGGGGGGGCGACATGGATAAATTGACGATTGAACATGTCTGGCGGCAACAAAAAGAAATTCCAGTAATCCTTCGTCGTACCGGCAAAGGCCAGATGCTCCGCGTGCGTCTACCCTATTCTACCGACAACCGAAGTTGGCTTCAGAACGATCGACGCGCCATCCCGACTTGGTCTATAAAGAATAAATATTGGGAAATTTCCAAAAGCTTGGTTTGACGATTTCGTTAATCGTGCGCTTGCAAAGTACGGCAAGCTATATGTCGTTCAGCCATATCGCGAACAGGAAATATGCGCTCACCAATGCCGGAATGCGACAGGCCATGAGTGCCAGTGCTCCTGCATGGGTCAGTATCATGGCCAAGGCGACGATGGATCGTGGTTTGATGTGACGGATACCTTCTCGACGCGCTGGGGACAGAGGATGGTTGCTTGTCGCCTGATGATCGCGCGATCAGAATCGTAGCTAGAAACCGTTGATTGCCCGGCTTACTTACTAGTGGCCAAGACTAACGTGGCCGTCCTATTCTGATTGTGCATCGCACCGGCTCCTTGACCTTTTCCGCCGTCCTCTCGCACGCGACTATGGCGTCGCGGTTTGCCTGCCTCATATCGGCGGCGTCCACGATGGCCTGCCAGCCGTCCGGATTCCCGGCGCGCATTAGACGAATGCCCGCTTCCCATAGCGACGGCTCCCCCATCGTGCGCGTCGCGACCCGCTCAGGCCATTGCCAGCTTTTGGGTGCAAGGCTGACCGCCCATCCCGGATAGGCCAGCCAGAGGAGAGAGACGGTCAGCGCCGTGCCTATGCCGGTATAGACCAAGTGCCGGCGTTGCCTGTCCTTGGTGCGGACAGCACCGATGGCCCGCATCTGATCGGCATGGGCTTCGCGCAGAAGCGCCTGCGCCTGTTTGATGGACGCCTTGTCCGTGTCCCGCGCCGCTTCTGCGGCCATTATGATCCGTTCCGCCATGCTCTCCGGGGTCATGTTGAGCGCTTCGGACTGCGAAAAAGCCTTCATGTGCTTGGCGAACTCGGCCAAGGCGGCGTTGATCTTGCCCAGCGTCGGGTTGTAGTCGGGAACCTCGATGCTCTGCTTCTCGACGGCGATATGCTCAAGGGCGCGGGCGATCACCGCCAAACGGCCGTCAAGCCTCTGCTCCATCGCCTCCACGCGCGCCGCCAGGTGCGCGAACGCCTCCGCCGCCGTGCCGGTCGGCGGCTGGGATTCAGGCTCGTTCGACAGGGATTGGTCGTCCATATGCTGTTCTCCTTGTTCTAGCGTTCAATGCCGCGGCTCATGTCGCGGCCATGATCGAAGGGGATGGAAGCGGTGAGATCGCGGCCGATGCTGCGGCCCATGTCCTGACCGATCTCAAGGCCAAGCTCGCGGCTGCGTAGCCCCAGCACGGATTCGAGCTGGGCGTCGCGCTCAAGGCTTTTCGCCATGTCGGCCATGTGCTGCGCTGTGGTCTTCGCGGCCCGGAAATTACCGTCGCGCACAAGTTCCTGATGCTGGCGCTGCAACTGCTGCCAGCCTTCTACGAACCTGTCGGCGCGCTGGAAGGGATCGATGCGGATTTCCGCCTCCGCCTGCATCGCGCGCAAGGCCTCATGGCCGCGCCCCTCTGCCGCTTCGCGGATCAGTTCCGGGCCAGCCCGGAACGCGCTGTTCAAATCGGTCGAGCCTTCGGGCCGGATCGCGTCGAGAGCGTCGCGTGCCTTGTCCAGCGCCTCGCGCTGGTGGGGCATAGGGTCGATGCCCTGCGCGCGCGTCTGCCGGATCGCGTCCAGCGCCTTGGCGTAGCGCTCGACTGCACCGCGCAAGCCGCCTGCGCGCATCGGCTGCGGGTCATGCTCGCGCTGCTGCTGGCGGGCTGGATCGTGAACAGGCGCGGAAGCGAAGCGGCCAAGGTCGAGACCATCGAACATGCCGCGTCCGGGTTCGGGTGCGGGCGATGGCACGCGATCCTGACCGGGCAGCGAGAGGCGCAGCCCGTCGAAGATCCCGCGCGCCTTCTCCACCACGGGCCTGACGATCTCGGCTACACGCTCGCCGAAGCTGATGCCGCGCCGTTCCGCGAACTGCTGGGTCGGATCGCGGCGCTCGTAGTCGCTCGCCATGTCCTTGGCACGCTCGCGGGACAGGGTGCGGACGAGCCGGGACTCGTCCTTGAAATCGTCCCGCCCATAATGGAAGTCCACGCCTTCCCGGTGGCGCGTGAGGACGACATAGGTTCCGTGCCGATCCATCCCCGGCGTGGCCAGCGCATGGGTGCGATCGACGCTGACGGCCTGCGTCTTGTGGATCGTGGCGGCATAGCCATGGTCGAGGTCGCGATAATCCTTGAGGTCGAACGACACGGAGCGCCCATCATCGGTCCGCACGGTCATGCTCTGCTCGTTGACCCGTTCGATGGTCCCCAGCGTGCCGTTCTTGACCTCAAGGCTGCGTTCGTTGCGCCGGAACATGACGCGATCCCCGGATGCAAAGTCGCGGTCGCCGTTGGCGGTCTTCACGCGGGCATCGTCGCCCAGTTCGCCCGCCTCGCGGCGCTTGTCGCGCGCCATCTCGTTGAGGTTCCGCACCTCGTCATTGGTGTGGGTGAAGATCATCCGCGTCTTGTCGGGTTCGGCCTGCCGCGCCGCATCCCAACGGTCGATCAGGTCAACGCGCGCCTGTTCGCGGGTTTCGGCGGCGTGGACCATGCCGCGATCTGCATAGGCCCGGATCGCCTCGCCGGTCCTGCCGGTCGCCAGATGGCGGGTGGCGTCCTTCTGCCATCCCTCATGCTGGCGGCGGATTTCGGTGATCTCGACGCCGCCATGCCGTTCATGGAGCGCCCGGAACGCCGCGCCCGCCTCGATCGCCTGCAACTGCTCGGCGTCGCCGACAAGCACGACCTTCGCGCCCGCTGCTTCGGCATGAGAAAGCACGCGCTCCATCTGGCGCGTGCCAACCATGCCCGCCTCATCGATCACCAGCACGTCGCGCGCGGTCAGAAGGTCGCGTCCCTGCGCCCAGCCATATTCCATGCTGGCGATGGTGCGCGAGGCGATGCCGGAACCATTCTCCAGCCCCTCCGCCGCGATGCCCGACAGCGCCACGCCGCGCACCTCGAAGCCTGACCGCTCCCACGCCTCCCGCGCGACGCCCAGCATCGCGCTCTTGCCGGTCCCGGCATAGCCTACGACGATGCTCAAATCCCGATCGCCGGTCACATGCTCGAACGCCGATCGCTGCTCGCCCGACAGCAACAATCCGCGCCCCTCCGCGCTGGTCAACGCCGCCTCACGCGCCTTCTCGTCCGTGCGATGCCGTTCGCGTTCCGCCATCAATTCCGAAGCACGTTGCAACCGCTGCTCGGCTTCGATCATGTCGCGCGACGTAAAGCGATCGTCGCCGCGCCCGTCCCTGCCCAAGGCGATCAAGTCAGGCGAAGCGCGAACGGCGCTCATCGCCCGGTCATATTGCTCCTTGCCGTCGCTGTGCCGGTGGACGAACATCGCAAGGTCGCGATTGGTGAACGTCGCCTGATGATGGGTGATCGCATTGAGCGCCACGGAAGGATCGGCGATGATACGTTCACCGTTCCGCTCGGCGACGGCGCGGTGATCCTCGATCCGCTCCGACTCAAGGCCGCGTGTCCCCATGCGCGATGCGGCGGGGCCGATCTTGTCTTGCGGCTCAAGGTCGATGCCCTGCGCTTCTAAAGATCGGTGATCGATGCGGGCATCAATATCCAGTTCGGCAAGCCGCGCGTTGACATGATCGGCCCAGCGCTCACGCCATTGCTCGACAAGTTCGGTGCGGTTCCAGTCGCGAACCTTTGCGCCGAAACCTTCCTCGCCGACTTCGCGCATGGTGAGCATGACATGGGCGTGCGGCTTCGCCAGCGTGTCCGCGCCGATGTCCCAATGCACATTCAAATCCGCGATCATGCCGCGATCGACAAATTCGGCGCGCACGAAATCCTGTGCAAGCGCGACGCCCTGTGCCTGCGTCATCTCGCGCGGAATGGCGAACTCGACTTCGCGCGCAAGCTGCGCGTCCTTGCGCTTCTCGGTTGCCTCGACCTCGTTCCACAGGGTCGCGCGATCGGAGAAGCGTTCGGGCGCGCCTTCGGGCAGGAGGATTTCCGAATGGACGACGCCCGCCTTGTTCGTGAAGTCATGGTCGCGGTCGAGGCGATCATCGTGCAGCCGCTCGGCCGCACGATAGGCCGCCGCCGCGACGGCGCTGCGCCCTTGCGCGCGGCCAATGACCTGAACGGAGAAATGGTAGATCGCCATAACGATCGTCCATTTACTACTCTTAGCGCACGTCGGCACGACGTATAAGCGCGCCCTCCTCGAATAAAATCCGAGCAGGGACTAGGCGGTGTCATCCCGTCCCAGCGACTCTACTGCGCCACCGCCTGCCTTCTTCTATCATGGGCGCATCATCACTCAATGGAGACTTTACGATGCGTAAGCCCAAAGACTTCGATTCGGAACTGAAAGCGCTCGCCGACAAGGCGAAAGCGATCAAGGAGCGGCGCGTGCGCCAGCTTGGCGAACTGGTCACGGCAACCGGGGCCGATGCGCTCGACGCTGAACTCTTGGCCGGGGCGCTGCTCGGTGCCGCCGCCATGAATGATACCGCCACGAAGGAGGGCTGGCGCAAGGCGGGCGCGGCCTTCTTTCAGGGCAAGGCACGTCAGCCTGCGCCGCGACCTGACCAACAGCCGGAAGGCGCTCTACCGCTCCAAGGCGGCGCGGCACCGCGTTGAGGCAGCCAAGGCACGAACCGACACAAGGGAATGGGTCATGAAGCGGCGGGAAAGAACACGCCACCTGATCGAGTTGGGCGGGCTAGTCGTTAAGGCAGGACTGGTCGATCTGACCGACGATGATCGCGCCACGCTCTATGGTGCGTTCCTCGCCGTCGCAGAGAGACTACGGGGCGATGAGGGAAAAACCGCGCTCGCCTTGTGGCAACGCAGAGGAAAGCGGGCCTTTGAGGCGGAACAGGACGGCGGTTAGCGCGGGACAGACAACCGCACGCTGCCGTCCGGCTCCGCTTGATACTCGACCGTCGCCACGATGGGCGGGCGGCTCTTGTCGCAATAACGCACGGTGATGACGCCCTCCCGGATCGCAGGACAGAGACCGGAGCCATAAAGAATGTCCGCCAGCGCGTCGAAGGTGGTCGCCTTCGCGCGATAGGCACCTGTCCACCGCACCGCCCAAATGTCATCATTGGCCTTGACCCGGTAGCCAGCCCTCTGCGCAACGTCCATGACCGCGCCGAGCACGGTGTCCGCGCGCACGTCGAAGTCCAGCACGGCGGAAAGGTCTGCGGGTTTGGAACGGACGGCCTGCGCGGACTTCATCCGCCATAGCGTTGCCTCTGCGCCAGCCATGAAAAGGCACATGCCGACCATCGCCAAGGGCAGATGGTCAATCCAGCGTTTGAATCCGTTCGATCGCCAGAAATGGCGAGCCGGAATGAGCGGATTCCAGCGGCTCCGTGATGGGGCAGCACGTCGCACGATCCGCCATGTCCGTTGCAACATGTTGGCGCGGTGAGCAGGCCGGAAAAGGGATATGGTGTTCGTCGGCTCTGCTGGTGGTGGAAGCATCGGCTCTGGCAGGCTTGCGGCAAGCGACGCCTGATGATCCGCGACGGCGCATGCCGCGCGTTCCGCCAGTATCTCCACCCGCGCGAACGCCCACGCCAGTTCCTCGCCCGAAATGCGGTAGGTTCGCCCATAGCGGGCCTCGACGTAAGCACGGCGAATGCAGCCGAACGCGCGACGCTCGAACCGGCTGTCTCGCGGCCATGCCGAACACAGGTGCGGGTCCAACGCTTCCGCCGCCTCGCGCAGTTCATCCAGCGCATGGGTGCGCGGAGCGTGCAGGCTGATCGAGCGCAACACGGACAGGTAGAAATGCTCGCACGCCTGATGCAGCATCAGTGCCGCCATCGGCGCATCGCCCCGCTTTCGATAGAAAGCCGCGCCCGCCAGAAAATCCGTTCCGCGCTTATGCCACCGGATGAACTCCGCAACACCCCGGATAGCCCGTTCCCGCGCCGGAAGACGGCGCGGCTCTTGCAGCCGCAAGCCTTCCATGTGGTAGAGCGCGATGCCCTGTTCGGCGATCGTGACGAAATAGGGATTGCCCTCGATAAGAGCGCCGTTCATCCGCTCAAGGTTTTCCACGGACAGCCGCACCGGATGGGCGATCTCGCCATGCTCCCATGCACGGCGGAGCCGGTCGCGCACCAGCCGCCAGTCGCGTTCGCTGCGGGCAAGGCGGGAATAGTTGACGATGGCCAGCAGGCGGAACGCTTCTCCCGGTGCAACCTCCGCCCAATCCTTCTCGGCATGTGGACCATGCAGGATCAGGGTGAGGATGCGGCCTGCCCGGAAATGTTCGGAGCATCGGCCCTTGGTCGTCTCCTCGAACGTTTCGAACAGGATCGTGGTGACGTGAAGAAGCTCATCCCGGATTGAGGTGGGCAGATGATCGGCGTCGGTGCGCAACATCATGACCGCGCCTCCTGTGCGCGAAGCCGACAACCCTTCGGGCGCGGATGGCCGGTCACGTCATGCACGCGATCCACCAAGGCGCGCACAAGGGGCTTGATCGTAGCAGGGATGAACCCGCCCGTCTGGGGCCGGTCTTCCTCCCAATCGTCATAATGATAGCCCCACTTCCAGTAGGGCGAGAGAACCACGGCCAGCCGCGCCATGTCCGGGCAGTCATGGCCGAAGCCGCACGCATTGGCGTAGGCCAGCGCCTTGGCGATATCCTGCTTGATGTGCTGGGCGTTCCATTCATCGGCAAAGCCTACGTCCAGCAAATAGGCGCATAGCGCCTGCTGGCAGACGAAGCCTGCGTAATGCAGGGCTGGGTTGGAAAATCGGCTTTCGTGGAAAGGAACGACTTCTGCCAGCGACCAGCGCCGTTCCGCATTGTGATAGCGGAAGCGGCTGATGCTTCGCCCTTCTTTCGTGCGCGCAATCGTCGCGGGTTCGTCCTCATAGCGT
The DNA here is from genome assembly GCF_015074805.1 of Sphingobium fuliginis. Classification (NCBI taxonomy): domain Bacteria; kingdom Pseudomonadati; phylum Pseudomonadota; class Alphaproteobacteria; order Sphingomonadales; family Sphingobiaceae; genus Sphingobium; species Sphingobium fuliginis. The sequence goes on from NZ_CP060035.1 coordinate 2,886,314, forward strand.
TGGTGAAGCGGCGCCAGCGCCTTCGCCCAGGGCGAAGTGATGGCCGATGCCGTGAAAGGCGCGATCGTCATTCCGCGCAGCAGGGCGCGGCGGGATTGAGATACAGTCATGGGCACCTCCGTTCCGCATCCATCGCGGCGAGGCGGGCATGACGGGCGGATACGGAACGGTCCCGGCACTCCCGCATGATTCGCGATGCCGGGTTGCCCAACAGCCTTCGGCAAGGAAGGCCGTTGCGGTGATATACGCCATCGTTTAATCAATAAACGATGGCGTATATGTAAATAAACGGTGGCGTCAATGGGTTTGGCTTGGAGATTGTTATCGTGCCCGATAGCGACAGGGCGATGGGACGCCCGCCACTTGGAATGAAGCCGACGACGATCAGGCTATCTACTGACACGCTTCGCCGTATTGAGTCGCTTGTCGGCAACCGCAGGATTGCCCTGTTCATCCGGGAGGCGGTCGAGAATGAATTGCAGCGCCGCGAGGATTCCCAGCCGACCAAGGATTGACCTCGCCGCTGACGAAAACCTCGTGCGATGACGCTGCCGGACACTTTCACATTCCAACGGTGATTTTCGGACAGTCCAGTCCTGCGGCGAGACGCCGCCATCGACACAGGCAGGAATAGGCCGATACCGCAGCGAACGTCTTGACAATATATGGCCCGCGATCAAGCATTATGGTCTTGCTTCATGACGCCCGGCGATGGTCCTGAAAAAGGAGTATCCCGATGAACGACTCGGCTTGACGCCCACATATGGTCGTCCGAAACGGACGGTCATGAGCGCGCGCGTGCGGATTTCTGGCACAAGCTGGGAAAAAATCTTCGCTGCTCGTCATGCGTGAAGACCCTACGCCATTATCCGCCCTCTACCGCCGCTGACCGCCCATTGCCGCCAGCGTCTACCCGGCATCTCAAAACGTGACTGCCCCCGCGCCCGGAACGCTCTTGTCCGGGACGGAGAGGCATCCAATGCTCGTGACCGGGGGCGCCTGCATCGACATGATATGAAGAGACTGCCCCCATGAACAGCAATGATCGCATCATCCGCCTGAACACCGTGTTGGCCCGCACCGGGCTTTCGCGTTCGACCCTCTATCGCAAGATCGCGGACGGGACATTTCCCGCTCAGATCAGGATCAGCGTCCATGGCGCGGGCTGGCGGCAATCCGCCGTCGATCGCTGGATCGCCGATCCTGTCGGCTATCGCGAGGAACAGGCGGGGAGTCCTATCCAATGACGACGCCCCTACCATCCGAGCCGATCTGCGTCCGCGTCAACGACGCGGCGCGCATGATCGGCGTCGGCCGCACCAAGCTCTATGAACTGATCGCGGCTGGCGAGGTCGAAACGGTGAAGCTCGGCAAGGCTACCCGTATCACCACCGCCAGCCTTCACGATCTGGTCAGGCGGCAACGCGGAGCGCTGTAGGCTCGGAGGACGTTGAGGCGGCGTCCTTGCCCTTGCCGTTTTGCGTCTCCGTCCGGTCGAGAAATTCGGCCCAACGCGCCATGAGGCTGCGCCGCTTGTCGAAAAAGTCGGTGCGGCGATAGGCCGCTTCCACCTTGTTGGGCAGCTTGTGCGCCAGTGCCTTGTCGGCAACCTCCTTGGGGAAGCGCGTCCGTTCCGATGACCAGTCGGTAAAGGCGGAGCGGAAGCCGTGGACGGTCACGCCCTTGATGCCGTCATCGCGCAGCAACTTGGTCATGGTCATGTCGCTGATGGCCTTTTCGCCGTCATTGGAGAACACAAGGCCGGTGTCACTGGTGCGTTCGATCCACCGCTTGCGCAGCAGCGCCACGGCGGGCGCGGACAGCGGCACGACATGGGTTTCGCCAGCCTTCATGCGCTCGCCCGGAATGGTCCAGATGGCCTTGTCCAAATCAATCTCGGTCCAGACGGCAAAGCGCGTCTCGTTCGACCTCACCGCGTTGTAGATCGTGAAGCGCAGGGCGTCGCGCCCGGTCGTGGGCGAAGCTGCTGCCAGCTTCTGCATGAGCGCCGGAACATCGGCATAGGGCATGGCTTCCAAATGCTCGCTCTTACCGGTTTGGCGCGGAAGCCCCTTGCGGACGGAGCGCAACGATACCTCGTCGGGCAGCCATCCCTTGATGTGGGCGAAGTCCAGCACGGCCCCCACGCGCTGCAATATGCGACGCGCCGTTTCAGGGATTTCAAGCCAGATAGGCGACAGCACCTCGACTACAACAGCGCTATCTACTTGATCCACCCGCCGGGGGCCAATCAGCGGGAAGACATGATTCTCAAAACTGGAAATCCAGTTGGCATAACGCCGGTTTTTCCATCCTTCCTTCAACGTCTCGTAGCAGTCACGCGCGGCCGTCTCGAAGCTCGGTATTACCTTACGCGCCCTACGCCGCTCTGCCACCGGATCGGCTCCTTCCCGGACCTGACGGCGTAGCGCCGCCGCAGCATCGCGAGCTTCGGCAAGTGATACGTCCAGTGCCGATCCTAGTCCGTAGTCGCGCCGCCTGCCGTCCTTCTGCATCCGCAGCAGCCATGTCCGCGCGCCGCTCGGCTTCACCAGAAGACACAAGCCCCGGCCATCGACATGGCGACCGGGCTTTGCGTTCTTCACCTTCAATGCAGTAAGTGCCATCGGTTCGAGTCCTTGCCCAAGATGATCCCACAATTGTTCCCACATTTCAGTGGGATTTCAGGCAAACCGGTGCGACCGACCGCGAACACTCTACAAGGCAAATCTCTGATCTTACAGTGTAGTTAGGGACGTCCCGGAATTGCCTGAGACAAAAGTTCTACACCTCTTCTGGGCACCATTTGTTCTTCCGGGGGCGTCCGGGAACGTCCCGGAAATGGCTAAAATCCGCCAAATTTTGTGCTATAAGCGTCCGACGACATCCGGGCGAATACGGCACCAATCGGGCACAATGGGGGTATATTCGAGGGTATCGTTCTCCGTCCTTTGCAAGGACGACACACCCCGATGAGCACCTTGTTCGCGACCGACGCAGCCAACACCAAACCGCAGGCCAAGGACTTAAAGCTGTCGGACGGCGGCGGTCTCTATCTTCTCGTGCGGACCAACGGCGCGGAGCTTTGGCGCCTCAATTATCGCTATCTCGCAAAGGGTCGGACGCTCGCTTTCGGGGCATGGCCGAGATCGCACCGAGCAAGATCCCCTGGCTGCTCGACAAGGCCTATCCCAAGATCGGCAACAGACCGGTCGCCAAAATCACGGCGCAGGAGGTCGTGGCCGTCCTGCGCTCCATCGATGCAACGAGCCGCTACGAAAGCGCGTCCTATGCGGACCCTTCTTGGGCGCATCTTCCGCTACGCCGTCGCGACCATGGTTCCTGAATATCAAAAGTGCCTATGCTTCACGCTGGAGACGGTGCAGATGAGCCTCCTTCTCTCCGGTCATGACCGCGGTTTCCACTGGTCCGGTGCTGTAGGCGTAACATCGTCCGAGCATCTCCGGATTGTCGCGGGCAGGGCGACCCGCAGCTTGTGAGGGGCGGTAGCGCCGACCGATGGCTATGAGCCAGGTACGCGCCAGGATGGTGGCGGCTTCAAGTTGATCCTGCTCGAAAACCAGACTGGCCCATGCGGCAAAGCCGGTTCCCAATGGCCTTCCCCGAAGCTCCAGCGGCTCTAGGATCGCGCCCTGCCGGACGAGCCAGCGACAGACCAGCCGACCATTTCGCCAGATCGTCATGGGGACAGGCAATTCGAGTTCGTCAGGGACCTCCGCTTCATAGAGTATCTCCGTCGATGGTCTTGGAGCATGGCCAATGGCCATGACCGCCAAGTCCAGAAGGTGGGTGCAATGATGGCGTGCAATCCCCCCGGCGTAAAAGTCGCGGATTGGCGTGCTGATCGGCAGGCCCACCAAGGACTGAAGCTGGTGGACTGCGGCAGGGCATGCCGTGGTGGGAATGCGGACGCTTTCGCCGGTAATGGCGGTCACGATCGAGCAGTCGTGCACGATGGAACAGCGCATCTCGTGAAAATTGTCGAGGAGATGCGCGTCGACCCGATGGGATTGCGCGCGCAGGGATACGCGGCGAATGGTGGCGCCGGTCCCGTAATCGGGATTGAGTGGAAAGTTGAGTTGCTTAGGTCTCATGACAAGGGCGCGAACCTGCCGACATGGTTGCGACGTTCATGCGGCTTGCAGCGCGCTTTGTCCATCGCCCTGCGGTTACATGAAACGCGGCGGTCGCTTCGCCAGGAAGGCGGCGACTCCTTCCCGCCCCTCCGCCGCACCGGCCGATTCGGCAATCGAGGCGGCTTCGCGCTCCAGCTGGGCGGAAAGGTCGGCGGTTGCCGATTCCATCAACAAGGCGCGACATCTGGCGAGTGCGCGGATCGGTCCCTTCGCGAGCGCCGACGCGACGGTCGACGCCTCGGCGCGGAGCGCATCGTCGGTGACCACGCGCGTCACAAGGCCGAACTGCGCCGCTTCCTCCGCCCCGATCCGTCGATTGGTGAACAGCATCTCCTGCGCCCGGCGCATCCCGATCAGGCGCGGCAACCACCATGATGCGCCGCCATCCGGCGTCAGCCCGACGGCGCTGTAGGCCGAGGTGAAATGCGCGGAGGCGGCTGCGAGCGCAATATCTCCCAATATCGCAAGGCTGAGCCCCGCGCCGGCCGCGGGGCCGTTGATTGCGGTGACCAGAGGCTTTTCCATCGTGGCAAGCCGATGAATGCCGGCATGGAAACTGTGCGCGAGGGCACCGACCGCCGCTTCGGCATCTTCCCCGGCCGCGGAGAAGGCATCGATGTCGCCGCCGACGCAGAAGAATTTGCCGCTTCCGGTCAGGACGACGCAGCGTATTTGCTGGTCCGCCGCGCAGTGCTCCGCCAGTTCATGCAGGCGGAGTGCGAATTCAGGATCGACGGCGTTGCGCTTTTCGGGGCGCGCCAGCGTCAGCCAGGCGACGCCGTCCTTGATGTCGAGCGTGATGGCCGGGCTGTTCATCGGGCGCCGGCCCTTTTCGCCTGCCGCCACGCCAGACGCATGAGTTCCGGCAGCACCGCGACGCGCTCGCGCGCCTGCGCGGAGGACGCATTGCCGCGGATGACCCGGCCCTTGATGCCATGGAAGATGGCGGCGAGGCGAAAGAAGTTGAAGGCGATATAGAAGTCGTAGCCCGGCATGTCCGCCAACCCCCGGCGCCGGCAATAGGCAGCGAGATAGGCCTCTTCATCGGCTATGCCGAGTGCGGCCGGGTCGCTCCCGCCCAGGCCGGCGACGATATGCGGCGGCATCCGATACATCATCGCGTGATAGGCGAAGTCGGCGCCCGGATGGCCGAGCGTCGAAAGCTCCCAGTCGAGCACGGCCAGCACGCGCGGCTGCGTCGGGTGGAAGATCAGATTGTCGATGCGGAAATCGCCATGGACGATGCTCGTTTCCTCGCCCGGCGGGATGTGGGCGGGGAGCCATTCCACCAGCCTGTCCATATAGGGATCGCGGCCCGCCTCCGCGTCCTCAAGATATTGGCGGGACCAGCGGGCGATCTGCCGTTCGAAATAGTTTCCGGGTCGGCCATAGTCCGCAAGGCCGGCGGCCACATGATCGATGCTGTGGAGGTCGGCGATCGTGGCGTTCATCGCATCGAAGAGCGCGGCTCTTTCTGCGGCGGACACATCGGGGATCGCGGCATCCCAGAAGATGCGGCCCTCCACCATGTCCATGACGTAAAAGATCGTGCCGATGACCGCGGGGTCGGTGCACAGGCCATGGACGGCGGCGACCGGGAATCCTGCCCCGGAGAGGCCGGCGAGCACTCTCGCCTCCCGGTCCAGCGCATGGGCCCCTTTGAGCAGGGGGCCGGGCGGTTGCTTGCGCAGGACGTAGCTCTTGCCCGGCGTGATCAGCTTGTAGGTCGGATTGGACTGCCCGCCCTTGAACTGCTCGACCCTGAGCGGCCCGCCATAATCGGCGACATGGGCGCGCATCCAGGCGTCCAACGCTCCCAGATCCAGTTCATAGCCGGGGCGGACGGCGGCGGTGCCGCTATTGTCTTCGACCAGGGCATTCATCGTGCGTCGCCTTCCCTTGAAATGGGCGGGGGCAGCCATTGGCCGTTCAGCATGTCTGGCTTCGGTCCGTAGGCGCGGATCACCACGAAAAATGGGCCAGCCGGTGCGGGAAGCCAGTTTCCATCGGAGGATGCGGCGTGTTGGATGCGGATTTCGATCGACCCATCCTTCTGCACCTTCAGGCCCTTTGTCCGGTCGCTCACCAGATAGCGGCGCAGCGGATTGGGATGAAGGGCGAAGGTCTTCGCGTCGTAGAGGGTGACGGACCAGAAGCTGTTGACGGGCGGAGGCCTTTGCAGCCGCAGCATGTAGCGCGACGACGCGCCGTCCAGCGCCGATCCATCGCCGTCCGCGAACGTGGTGTAGGACGCATTTTCCTCCCGCACATTCGCGCCGAGGCCGGCCATGTTGATGACGGACCGGCGCAGATAATTGAAACCGTAAACGCCCTTGTTGACCTTCATCCAGCCCGTGCCGGTGGGTTCGCCCAACTGCGACTTGGCGCGTGTGAGCATGTCCAGCGCCTCCGCGTAACCGCTTTCGATTGCGGCTCGCATGGCTGGGGTCAGCCTGTCAGGGTTGAATGGGCGGTCGCCCTCTATGCCTAGCGGCCGGAATCGCGACACAAGCGCCTCCTCGCCCGGCTGCCAGCCATTGGCCCGAAGCAGATAGTCGAGCGCCCGGAAATAGCCGATAGCGCCAGAGGTGGGTGGTGGTGGCGATGTGTCGCCATCAGAGTCCGCCGTCCCTTCGCCTTCCGGAGCGATGATCCGGACCGCATCCTGAAAGGCACGGGCGGTCCGGACTTCGGCGTCGGACTGGGCGAAGGCGCGCATCAGGATCCATAGCTGGGTCGTGGCGGCTGGATAGACCGTGACCCCGGCGGGCGGGATGCCGCGCCAGCCGCGCGGCACCAGCAGGAAGCGGCCGCCTTTGACGCCTATCGTGCGATTGCTGAGATTGCTGGGATTGCCGAAAATGTCGAAGATGTTGAGCGTGAAATATTTGAGCTGCGTGGCCGGGATGTCGATTTCGACCGGCCCCTTGTTCAGGTCGATCCAGGCCGTGGAGTAAAGCGTGTCCGTATTGGGCACCTTGAAGGTGGCATAGTCCGGCCCCGCCAGGTTCCTCTCATGCGCGAAGCGGTTGAATCCGGTGTAATTGCTCGAACTTCGATCGAACACCTGCCGATAGAGTTGCTCATAATGCAGATAGGCAGCCATGCCATAGACGGTCGCGTCGAATGCGACGGTCCGGAGCAGGGTGGCGCGGTCCTTCTCGTCCCTGGGCAGCAGGTCGTCGCCATATCCGACTTGCGAAGTGGGCGCTTCCGGCGCGGCGAAGTTTGCTGGCTCGGCATGCCCAGCGGTCGACATAAGGATCGGCAGGAGGACCAGCATCGGCCGCATGGCCGGCATCCATCGTCCGGCGCTCATCCCTGCGCCGCCTTCCAGTCGCGCTTGATCTTCTTGGCCAGGCTCCACTTATGGACCTCGGTCGGGCCGTCGTAGATGCGGAAGGCGCGGATTTCCCGGAACGCCTGCTCGACGATGGTGTCGCCGGACACGCCCGTCCCGCCCATCACCTGAACGCAGCGGTCGGCGACGCGGAACAGCGCGTCCGACACCGCGACCTTCGCCATGGAGCTTTCCGCCGTGCCGAGCGAACCCGTGTCGAGAACGCCCGCGCACCAGTCGATCATGCGTTCGGCCTGCTTCAGGTCGATCAGATTGTCCGCCAGCATGAAGCCCACGCCCTCATGGTCGACCAGCGGCTTGCCGAAGGCGTGGCGGCGGCAGGCATAGTCGGTGGCGATTTCCTGCGCGCGCGTCGCGAGGCCGAGCCAGCGCATGCAGTGGGACAGGCGGGCAGGGCTGAGGCGTATCTGCGCATAGGCGAAGCCTTCTCCGCTCGCGCCCAGCATCTGGTCCGCCGGAACGCGCAGATCGACGATGTCGACTTCCGCGTGGCCGCCGGGCATCGAGCTGTCGATCGTGTCGATCACGCGCACCGTCCGGATCGCCGGGGCGGGCAGGTCGACAAGGAACATGCAGGCGCCCTCGTCCGACCGGGCCATCACGATGCCGACGCGCGCCCCTTCCGCCCCGGTGATGAACTTCTTGCGGCCGTTGATGACCCAATGATTGCCGTCGAGCCGGCAGGTCGTCTGCATCATCGACGGATCGGACCCCGCGCCGCCGGTTTCGGCAGGCTCGGTCATGAAGAAGGCGGAGCGCGCCTCGCCCCTCACCAGGGGGGCGAGAAATCGCGTCTTCTGTTCGGCGCTGCCGACCTTTCCGAGCAGATACATATTGCCTTCGTCAGGCGCGGCGGTGTTGCAGGCGAGGGGGCCGAGCGGCGACAGGCCCGACCTGATGAGGACGATGGCCGTTTCCCGCTGCGTCAGATGCGATCCGTCAGGCAGGACATGCGGGGTCAGCACGCCTGCATCGCGTGCTTTTGCGCGCAGCTCCGCAACGAGCGCGTCTTCCGGGCCATGGAAGCCGAGGCGACTGTCCTTTTCATAGGGAATGACCACGGTCCGGACGAAGGCTTCCACCTTCGAGGCGATGCTGTTCGCTCGCTCGGTCATTGCGCGGTGCTCCCCCCATCGATCACAAGTTCGGCGCCCGTCATGTAGCGGGACTCGTCGCTTGCCAGGAACAGGATTCCATCTGCTATCTCCTCCGCTTCCCCGATCCGGCCGAGCGGGACATCCGCCAGCAGGCTCCTGGCTGTTTCCGCATCGGCATAGGCAGGCGCGGTCAGCGGCGTCGCGATGTGACCGGGGTGAATGGAGTTCGCCCGCACGCCATTGCCGGCGGCAGCGCATTCGAGGGCGGTCGCCTTGGTGAACATCCGGACACCCCCCTTCGCCGCGCTGTAGGAGCCGGTGCCCGCCCCGGCCACGATGCCCCGAATGGAGGACATGTTGACGATCGCGCCCCGGCCCGAGGCGGCGAGCAGCGGCATCATATATTTGGTGCCCAGGAAAACACTGTCGAGATTGACGGCAATGATCGAGCGCCATTGCGCCAATGTCGTGTCCGCGATCGACGCGAACTTGCCGAACCCGGCATTGTTCACGAGGATGTCGAGCGTGCCGAACCGTGTTCGTATCCGATCCGCCAGCGCAACCCATGCCTGTTCATCGGTGACGTCCATGACGGCGACCTCATGGCCGTCGCCCGGCAGGGACTTGGCCGCATCCGACAGGGCATCTCCATTGCGGTCCGCCAGGATGAGTGTCGCGCTCTCCGTCGCGAAGCGCCGTGCGGTGGCGAGCCCGATGCCCGAAGCGGCGCCGGTGATGAGCGCGATCCGCGCCTGAAGCCTGCTCACGATCTTTCCTCTTCTGCGTCAGCCTTGCCCTTGCTGAGCGAAATCAGGCTGTCGAATAGCGGATTTTCCCGCGCAAGGATCGATTGCGTCCGCTGCGCGATCACCGGATCGTAACGGGTCGTGGTAAAGACGTAGAACTGGTCATTCCGGATGCCGTCGAACGCCTGCGCGGCGACTTCCTCAGGCGATGGGGCATTCTGGAACAGATTATCCGAAATCGACTGGAACTCGGCGGCTTCCGCCGGCTGCCCGTCACTGGATCGCAGATGGGCAGGGCGGGATCGTTCGGCTTCGTATATGCGGGTTGCGACCAGGCCGGGACACAGCATCGTGACGCCGATCGGGGCGTTCCGCTCACGCAGGCCGGCATAGAGCGCTTCGGTGATGCGGACGACGGCATGTTTGGACGCGCCATAGACGGCGGAGCCTTCGCCGCTCACGAAGCCGGCCACGGACGCGGTGTTGAGAATATGTCCCGGCCGTCCCTCGGCCAGCATCCGGGGCACGAAGCTGCGGATGCCGTTGACCACGCCCTCCATGTTGACCCCGAAGGCCCAGCGCCAGTCCTCCAGCCCATATTCCCAGACGAGCCGGTGGCGGCCGCCGGGGACGACGCCGGCATTGTTGCACAGCAGGGATACCTCGCCGAAGCGCGACCATGCCAGGTCGGCCAGAGCCTGTACCGCCTCCGGATCGGCCACGTCGGTTCTGTGGAGCGCGATGGCCGCGCTGTCGATGGTGCCGGCCACTGCTTCAAGGTCGGCAAGATTGATGTCGGCGAGGACCAGCTTCATCCCCTCCCGCGCGGCAAGATGCGCGAGCGCCGCGCCGATGCCGCTGCCGGCCCCCGTAATGACTGCCGTCCTGCCCTTGAAGTCCCTCATCCGGGCATGCTCCTCTCGCATCGGCCGAACCGGGATCGGCCCTGTATAAGCGTGCGATGTAGTCGACCGTCCGGTCGGACGTCAACTCCTTATCAGAAGTTGACCGCGATCGCGAAGCGGCATAGCCATGTTCAACCGACCGGACGGTCCATGCATTATCGGAGAGACGATGACTGATCTTCTGCCCCCGCTCGCCAGCCTTGGCCGCCTGCGTCGCGACGCCCCGAAGACCGTCGCGGGATTTCGCCGCTGGCGCGCGATCATCGATACCGATGGCGCTGTCCCCGCCCGGATGAAGCGATTGTTCGTCGCCTGCGCCGCCACGATGAAGGGCTATCGGGAACTTGCGACGCGGGAACTGGCCGAAGCCCGGGCGGCCGGTCTTACAGAGGCGGAGGCCGGCGCGGCGATCGCAATCCTGGCAAGCGTGCGCGGCGAGGGGGCGTCGCTGCGCTTCCATGATCTTTTCCGGGAAATCTACCCCGAAGCCGTCGATCCCGATTGGCCCGACGACGACATGGTGGTGGAAGATGGCGCGGCGCAGGCCAATTTCCTTCAATATTTCGGCACCATGCCCCCTTCGCTGGGCAAGCTGTTCGAGGTCAAGCCCCTTGGCGCCGAGGCCTATTATCTCATGCGCGAGGGGACTTTGTCGGGGACGGCGCTGGGGCCTGTCCATGCGGAACTGCTGCTCGTCACCGTCCTCGTCGCCGATTATAGTTCATGGGCGTCCGTTCACATGAAGGGCGCGCGCACCGCCGGCGCCAGCGAGGAAGCAGTGGCCGAAGCGGTGATCTGCGCCGTGCCGACCGCCGGCCTGTCCGCCTGGGTCATCGGCGCGACCGCGATGGATGCGTGAGGGTCGTCCGTCCTTAAAGACCGCTGACGAGGTGCCCGCCATCCACCGCGATGACCGCCCCCGTCATGTAGCGCGACTGATCGGAACATAGCAGCAGGAGCGGCCCGTTCAGATCCTGCATCTGGCCCAGTCGCTTCTGCGGGATGCGCGAGATGAGCCGCTGACCTGCGTCGGATGCGAAGAAGTCGCGGTTGAGGTCCGTTTCGATATAGCCGGGCGCCAGAGCGTTGACCCGGATGTCGAACGCCGCCCATTCCAGCGCAAGCGCCTTCGTCAACTGGATGAGGCCGGCCTTGCTGGCGGCATAGGCGGCCAGCCCCTTGGACACGCGTTCCCCCAGGATCGAGGCGACGTTGACGATCGTCCCGCCTTCGCCCCGCATCATGCGCGCCGCCTGCTGGGCCACGAGGAAGGCGCCGGTCAGATTGGGCTGGAGCACCTGCGACCATTCGGTCGCGCTGAGATCGAGCGCCGCACGCATGTGGGCTACGCCTGCATTGTTGACGAGGATGGAGAGAGGCGCCGCAAGGTCGCGCTCGATTTGCCGGAAGGCCGCCGCGACCGCGTCCGGATCGGTCACATCCATGGCGACGGGAATGCATGTGCCGCCTTGTCGCCCAATCTCATCGGAGAGCGCCGAGAGCGCGTCGACTCGGCGCGCCGCTATCACGACCGTCGCCCCTTCCCGCGCCAGCAGACGAGCGAAATGCCGGCCCAAACCCGAACTCGCTCCGGTGACCAGCGCTGTCTTGCCCTCAACTTGCATTGTCCGCTCCCTCGCGCTTGCATTCTCTTCATCCAGCCGCCATCCCTAGGAGGAACCGACCAGACGGTCGACTTACCTTTGTGAGAGGTAGGACGCAGAACAGGGAACAGAGCCGGCGATGGCGCGAGAAGCAACAAAGAAACGGCAGACGACCGAGGCGCATGACGAGAAGCGCAACGAGATATTGAGGCATTGCGCGACGCTGTTCGACCGGGTGGGATATCACAAGGCGTCGATGCAGATGCTGGCGGATGAGGTGGGCCTCGGCAAGCCGACGCTCTACCATTATTTTCCCAGCAAGAACGCCATCCTCTTCGCGATGCACGACGCCCATATGAGCGCGCTTCTGGCGGGTCTCGACGAGGAAGGGGGGTCGGACGATCCGCTGGGCCGCCTGCGCGCGGCATGCATCGACATACTGCGGCAGATCGCGGAGCATCCGGGTTATGTCCGGGCGTTCATGGACCATTATGAAGATCTGGAAGGCAAGATGCGCGACCATATCCGGGCGCAGCGCAACGCCTATCTGCAGCGGGTGCGCGGCATCATCGAACAGGGGATAGCGAACGGCCATTTCCGCCCGTGCGACCCGGGACTCACCACCTTGGGCTTCCTCGGCATGTGCAACTGGGCCTATAAATGGTATCCTCCCCTGGCCAAGCGCAGACCGCCCGAGGATGTCGCCGACGCGATCTGCCAGCCCTTTTTCGAGGGGCTGAGCCTGAAGGGCCGCTGATCATGTTCGCTGCCGGCCACTCCTGCACGATGCCGTCCGCCGCCCTGATCGACGCGGTCCGCTTTTCGGAGCCGGGGGGCATAGGACCGGCGGCGGAGCGGCTGCGCGATGCGGTAATGGACCTTTGCGGGCTGCGCACGGCGGTCACGCATAATGTGGCCTCCCGCGAACCGATGCGCGACGGGAATGGCGCCGTGCTGGCAAGCGAGGTTTTCGGATTTCGCGGCGAGGAGTCGCGCTGGTGGGAGGTGCCTCAGCTTGCCCTTTCCTCGCCCATCGTTCACGCCTGCCGGGTGGAGGCGGAGCCGTTCTGGTGCAACGCGCATGGCTTTTTCACCCGCCTGCCCAACCCGCTGCTCGACGTGATCGACCTGCATGATTTCCGCATCCGGGCCATGACGGCGGCCGCGATCGTGGTTCCGATCCACCTGCCGTTCGGGCAGATCGGCGCAGCCAGTTTCCTCTCGCCCGAGCCGGAGGCCAACGACCTGTCCGATGCCTATGCCTGCGCCGCGGACGCCCTGGCCGTGCTCGCGCGGGCCTTTGTCCAAAGCTATGTCAAGGTGACGGCGCGGGCGCGGCCCGGGTTGGGGAGCATATCCTTGACCAAGCGCGAGGTGGAATGCCTGCGCTGGGCGGCTGCCGGAAAGACGAACGAGGAAATCGGCATCATCCTGGGCCTGCAACGCACCACGGTGCGATTCCACATCCGATCGGCATCCGTGAAGCTGGACGCGGTCAACCGCGACCAGACGATGTTCAAGGCGGCGCAGCTCGGCTTTCTGGGCATGATAAACTAACCCCTGTCGCATTGGTCAGAAGCCGACCGAACGGTCGGGCGCTATGTCTCCGGAAGGAGACAAGAGATGCCTGACACCCTGCCTGTTCCGATAGCCGACGGCCTCATCTGCCCCGATGCAGAGGGCATTGTGCTGTTTGCCTCCAGAGAGCGGGCAACCAATCGCCTGTGCTTTCCGGCGCGACCGGAAGACGACCCGCGCTACGAGCGCGTCCTGCTGCCGCGCACAGGCCGGCTCTGGTCGTGGACTATCCAGCGCTTCCGCCCCAAGTCGCCGCCCTATGCCGGCCCGGAAGCGTTCGAGCCCTATGCCGTGGGCTATGTCGATCTGGATGGAGCGCTGATCGTCGAGGGGCGTCTGGTCGATGTGGCGTTCGATGATCTGGCAATTGGCATGGCGATGCGCGTCGTGCCGCTGCCTTTCGAGATGACGGACGGAACGCTGCGCACCAGCTTCGGCTTCGCGCCGGACAAGGGGGTTGGGGCATGAGCGAAGACGTCTTCATCATCGGCGCGGGCATTCATCCTTTCGGCCGCACGCCCGGCCTTTCGGGCCTGCAGCAGGGCGTCTTCGCCGTCCGCCAGGCGCTCGAACGGGCGGGGCTGGCATGGCGCGATGTCCAGTTCGCCTTCGGCGGATCGGACGCCGCCGGCAATGCGGACACGATGGTGTCGGAACTGGGGCTTACCGGCATTCCCTTCATCAACGTCGCCAACGGCTGCGCGACCGGCGGGTCGGCCATGTTCGGCGCCTACAGCACGATCAAGTCCGGCGAGTTCGATCTTGGCCTCGCGGTAGGTTTCGACAAGCACCCGCGCGGCTCCTTCTCGCCCCTGCCGGCGGACTGGGGATTGCCGGACTGGTATGGCGAGACGGGGCTGATGCTGACCACCCAATTCTTCGCCATGAAGATTCAGCGCTATATGAGCCTCCATGGCATCACCCCGCACATGCTGGGTGCGGTCGCCGAGAAGGCGTTCGCCAACGGCGTTCTCGCCGATCATGCCTGGCGGCGCGAAGCCGTGGACATCGACACCATCCTCCATTCGCAGATGGTCAGCGACCCGCTCACCAAATTCATGTTCTGCTCGCCGGGCGAAGGCGCGGTGGCGCTGCTGCTGGCGAGCGGCAGGAAAGCGCGCGAACTTGGCCTGCCAGCCGTGCGATTGCGTGCCGCGGCGGTCCGCACCCGGCCCCCCGGATCGTTCGAGGTCTTCTCTCCAGCGCTCGATCTGGAGCGTGGCGGTTCACCGACCAGCGTCGCGTCCCAAGCGGCTTATGAGATGGCAGGCGTTGGTCCGGAGGACATCGACATAGCACAGCTTCAGGACACGGAGGCGGGGGCCGAGATCATGCACATGGCGGAGAATGGCTTTTGCGCCGATGGCGAGCAGACCGCATGGATCGCTGAGGGCCGCACGCGGATCGACGGCAGCCTGCCGGTCAACACCGATGGCGGGTGCCTGGCCTGCGGGGAGCCGATCGGCGCGTCGGGGCTTCGTCAGGTCTATGAGAATTATGTGCAGTTGATCGGGCAGGCGGGCGCACGACAGGCGCCGGGCAGGCTGCGCCTCGGTTACAGCCATGTCTATGGCGCACCGGGCGTCTCCGCCGTCGCCATCGTGGAGCGCTGACGCCATGGACCTGGCGCTTAGCCAAGAGCAGCATGCGTTCCGCGAGGAGGTGCGTGCTTTCCTCGCCGCGTCGCTTTCGCCCGAATTGCGGCGCGGTGCCGCGCTGACATCCGGCGTCTTCGCTGAACCCGACATCGCACGCGAATGGCAGGCGATATTGGAAGCGAAGGGATGGCTCGTCTATCACTGGCCGGACCATGCGGGCGGGCCCGGATGGACGCCGGTCCAGCGCTGGATTTTCGAGAAGGAATGTGCGGAGGCAGGCGCTCCTGTCCTTCCTGGCATGGGCCTGAAGCTGGTGGGGCCGGTGCTGTACACCTATGGCACCCCGGCGCAGAAGGATCATTATCTCCCGCGCCTGCGCACGGGCGAGCATATATGGGCGCAGGGGTTTTCGGAACCCGGCTCCGGCTCCGACCTTGCAAGCCTGCGCACCCGCGCCGTGCGCGACGGTGATCATTATGTCGTGTCGGGCCACAAGATCTGGACCACGCAGGCGCAATATGCGAACCGGCTGTTCGCCCTGGTCCGGACCGACCCGCATGTGAAGCCGCAGCAGGGCATCAGCTTCCTGCTGATCGACATGGCGCTGCCCGGCGTGACGGTGAAGCCGATCCTCAGCGCATCGGGCGATCACGAACTGAACGAGGTCTTCCTCGATGAAGTACGGGTGCCGGTCTCGGAGCGCGTCGGCGACGAAGGGCAAGGCTGGTCGATCGCCAAGTTCCTGCTGGAGAATGAGCGGGGCGGGTCCAGCTTCGCCCCGGCGCTTCTGGCTGATCTTGCCCGGTTGCGGACATCGGCGGGCCCGCTGACCGGCGAATTGGCGGATCGCGCCATCCGGCTCCAACTGGAGGCGGAAGCGCTGGAGATGACAGAGCTTCGGACGCTGATCGAGATCGAGCATGGCGCCGCGCCCGACCCGCGCAGCCTAACCACCAAGCTGCTGGCGTCCGAAATCCGGCAGGGCGTTGAGGCGCTGGCGGTGGACGTCTTCGGCCTCGCCGGTCTTCAACTGCCGGTCGAGCGTCCCTTCTACGGCGACGACATGCCCGCTCCGGTCGGTTCGGCGCAAGCGCAGGTCGCGGCTGCCCGCTACCTCAACGCCCGCGCCTGGTCGATCTTCGGCGGCACCAGCGAAATCCAGCTCACCCTGATCGCGAAGGCCGCCCTCGGCCTCTAGACACAAGAAGGATGCATCATGCCTGAAGCCTATATCGTTTCCGCACGCCGCACCGCCGGTGGCCGCCGCAATGGCCGGCTTGCCGGGTGGCACCCCGCCGATCTTGGCGCCCTCGTGCTGGACGCGCTGGTCGCCGATGCGGGCGTTGATCCGGCCGCGATCGATGATGTGATCATCGGTTGCGTCAGCCAGGTGGGCGAGCAGACCTTCGCCTTCGGCCGCAACATCGTGCTCGCGTCCAGCCTGCCCGACAGCGTGCCGGCGGTGACGATCGACCGGCAATGCGGCTCGTCCCAGCAGGCGGTGCATTTCGCCGCGCAGGCGGTCATGTCCGGCCTTCAGGACATCGTGATCGCCGGTGGCGTCGAGAGCATGACGCGTGTGCCGATGGGCTCCCCCATTACGCTGGCCAAGGCGGGCGGCATCGGCGCCAACCCCTTCTCCGAGGCGATCCAGAAGCGCTATGGCGTGGAGATGTTCAGCCAGTTTCAAGGCGCGCAGATGATCGCCGACAAATATGGCTTCACCCGCGACGATCATGACCGGTTCGCGCTCGCCAGCCACCGGAAGGCGGCGGCGGCCATGGATGCGGGCGCCTTTGACAGGGAGATCGTGCCGGTGCCCATCGTCACGGCGGAAGGGGAGCAGGCGATCCACGACCGCGACGAAGGCGTCCGGGCCGATGCGTCGATGGAGTCGATCGGTTCGGTCAAGCTGCTGGGCGAGGGCGGCACGCTTTCGGCGGCGACCGCGAGCCAGATCTGCGACGGCGCGAGCGGCGTGCTCGTCGCGTCCGAAGCGGCCGTCAAGGCGCATGGCCTGACGCCCATCGCCCGCATCGTCAACCTGGCGGTCACAGCGGGCGATCCGGTCATCATGCTGGAGGAGCCGATCCCGGCGACGCGGCGGGTTCTCGACCGCGCCGGCATGACGATGAAGGACATCGATCTGTTCGAAGTGAACGAAGCCTTCGCGTCGATCCCCCTGGCATGGATGAAGGCGCTGGACGCGGACCCGGAGAGGCTGAACGTCAATGGAGGCGCGATTGCGCTCGGTCATCCGCTCGGCGCGACGGGCACGAAGCTGATGGCGACGCTCATCCATGCGCTCAAGGCGCGGGGCCAGCGCTACGGCCTTCAGACCATGTGCGAGGGCGGGGGCATCGCCAACGCCTCGATCATCGAGGTGCTCTGAGCCATGAACCTCGCGCTCAGCGATGAGCAGGTGATGGTCCGCGACATGGTCCGCCGCTTTCTGGCTGACCGCTATGACGCGGCGACCATGGCGAAAGGGCCGATGTCTCCCGACGACTGGCGCGCATTGGGGGAACTCGGTCTTTTCGCCCTGCTGACGCCGGAGCAGGCAGGCGGCCTGGGCGGCGGCGCGGTGGAGGTGATGATCGTCTCCGAAGAGATGGGGCGCGCCCTTGCGATCACGCCGCTGACCGAAGCCGTTCTGCTCTGCGGCCGGGCGATCGCTGGTGATCCTGTGGCCGAGCGCTGGGGCGACAGGCTGATGCAAGGGGAGGCTCTGCTCGCATTTGCGCCGGGAGGTGCGATGATGGACGGCAGGCTCTGCGGATCGGCGGGCATCGTCCGGGACGGCATGGATGCCGACGCCTTTGTCGTGGAGACGGAAGCGGGCGCGCTTCTGCTGGTCGATGGGCAGGACAGCGGCGTCCGCAGGATGCCGGTTCGTCTGGTCGACGGCGGCATGGCAGCCCATGTGCGATTCGATGCGGTGCAGGCCGTGCCGCTCACGATTCCGGGGAGCGCGTGGGCAGAGGCTCAAGCCCTGGCCGGCCTGTCGATCGTCGCCGAACTGGTCGGCGCGATGGCGACCTTGCTTGACCTGACCGTCGATTATGTCGGGCAGCGCCACCAGTTCGGCAAGCCGATCGCGAGCTTTCAGGTCGTGCAGCATCGCTGCGCCCGGATGTACACCTGGCTGGAGCAATCCCGATCTTTGCTTTTGAAATCGGCCCTGGCCGAGGAGGAAGAACGGGTCCGGGCCGTGACGGCAGCAAGGGCCTATATTGGCGACGCTGCCCTGAAACTCGCGGAGGAGGCGGTGCAGTTGCATGGCGGCATGGGTGTGACCGATGAACTTGCGGTCGGGCGTGGGCTGCGGCGCGTGCTGCTGCTGTCGCGTCTCCATGGCGGTGGAACCGCCGCCCGTGCCGCCCTGGCGGCCTGAAGGGATCGGCCATGGCGAAGAAGGGCAGGGTTGAGGGGAAGGTCGTCCTCGTGACCGGCGCGGCGCAGGGGCTGGGCAAGGCCGACGCCGAAGCGCTGGCGCGCGAGGGCGCGCGGGTGGTCGTCGCCGATGTTGACGAGGAGGAGGCGCAACGGGTCGTCGAGACGCTTCCGGCAGCGATGGCGCTCCGCCTGGACGTGACCAGCGAAGCGCAATGGCAGGCCGCGTTGACGAAGATCATGCGGGCGCATGGCCGGCTCGATGCGCTGGTCAACAATGCGGGCATTGCCGCCTTCGAAACGGTCGAGCAGTCGTCGCTGGAGGCATTCCGCCGCGTGATGGCCGTTTCGGCGGAAGGGACGTTTCTGGGATGCAGGACCTGCCTGCCGGCGCTGGCGGCCAGCGGGGCGGGATCGATCGTCAACATCGCGTCCGTGGCCGCGATCCGGGGCAATCCGGCGGTGTTCGCCTATAGCGCGGCCAAGGGCGCCGTACTCTCCATGACGCGCAGCCTGATCGTGCATTGCCAGCAGCAGGACTATCCGGTTCGCGCCAATGTGGTTCTCCCCGGCTCGCACGATACGCAGATGGTTCGCGAGGCCTATCGCTTCGCCGCGCCCGGATTGCGCGAAGCCGCCCAAAGGCATGAGGGGCAGCCGGAGCATGTCGCCGACCTGGTCCTGTTCCTGGTGTCGGACGAGTCCGCTCGGCTGAACGGCGCGGAAATCGTGATCGACAATGGCCGGACGGTGGCGTGAGACTCACTGCCGTTTGAGATCGTCCGCGTAGAAGCGGGATGCCCAGGCGATGCTGCCGGCGCCCGCGAGCGAGAACAGCACCACAGCCGAAAGCGCGTAACGCAGCGATGTGTCGTGCATCCCATCCGCCGCCGCCAGATAATCGCTGAGGAACCCCGTCACCGCCGGCCCCAGACCGAGTCCGAACAGATTGAAGACCAGCAGGGTCACGGCCGACGTAAGTGCCCGGATGCGCGGCGGAACGACGGACTGTGGGACGCCTATGATCGGGCCATAATAGAAGAACATCAGCATGGTCGCGATAAAGCCGAACGCCAGCGACGCGGTCAGCGAAGGAATCAGGAACTGGACCAGCGCGGCGGGCACCATCAGGAGCATCGCGGCGGCGCTCACCCAGACGCGGCCCGCCGGATCGCGCGATCCCGCCGCGTCCGACAGGCGGCCGCCCAGATAGATGCCGATGCCGCCGCCCAGCCCGTTCATCAGCGCCAGCCAGGAGGCGACGTCGGCAAGCGGCATGTGGTGGACGCGCATGTAGAAGGGCGCGGACCAGCTCATCATCGCATATTGGGCGAAGGCGTGAAGGGTCGTTCCGATCAGCATGTAACGATAGGTCCGCAACCGCCACAGGAAGCGCATGGCTTCACCGAGGGGCGGCGCTTTTTCCGTTCGGATCGAAGGGCCTGACCCCGTCCGCGCAGGCTCCCGCACGAGCAGCAGGACGATCGGCGCCAGCGCCAGCCCCGCGACGCCGATCACCCCGAAGGCAAGACGCCATCCCAGCGCCGAGGCGATCCAGCCGCCCGACGCATAGCCGAGCATGATCCCGGCCGGGAGCGCCAGTCCCCACAGGGCAAGCGCCGTCACCCGTTTTTCGGGCGGGTAGTAATCGGCGATGATGGAATGGGAAGCCGGCACGGAACCCGCTTCTCCCAGCGCGACGCCGATGCGGAATGCGACCAGAGAGCCAAAACCGGTCGCCAGGCCCGACAGCGCCGTCATGCCGCTCCAGGTGGCGAGCGAGGCGGCGATGATGTTGCGGCGATTGAAGCGATCCGCCAGACGCGCGATCGGAAGGGACAGCGTCGCGTAGAACAGCGCGAAGGCAAGGCCGGTCAGCAGTCCGAGCTGGCCGTCGCTTAGCCCCAGTTCGCGCTTGATCGGTTCCTGAAGCACCGACAGGACCGTGCGATCGATATAGTTGAACATCGAAACCAGGCCCAGCATGACCAGCATCGTACGGCGCAACCCGGCGGCGGAGGTCGTCGGCGGGGCGGTGAGTCCGATGGGAGGGCTGTTCATGCGTTTACCTCTTGAATGGCTCCGGGATTGAAGGGAGGCCCACTTTGGGCGAGCCTCTCCAGACTATCGAACTTCCCTTGCGGGCAGTCCGTTCGGCAATCCATCAGAACTTGAAACGGACCCCCGCCGTGAGCGTGCGCGCGGCGACGTTGTAGAGCGTGAACAGGGTCGGATAGAGAAGGCCCGGCGCGGCGGCTGCGGCGACCAGCGGCGGCTTGCGGTCGAACAGGTTAGTGGCCGTCACGAACAGTTCCGGCTCCCCGCGCACGTCGAACTTATAGGATGCCGTGGCGTCGGTGTAGAAGACCGGCTTGATCGCCGGGACCGCATAAAAGGACGTCGGATCGTTCTTGAGGTTGCCGATGGTCACCTTGCCGATCATCGATTCCTGCACGAACAGGGTGAGGCCCCCATTGGTGTAATTGGCGCTGAGCGTGCCCCTGAACTTGGGATAGGCATAGCCGGTCTGGCTGTTGACGCCATGGCCGGCATAATCGATCACCGGCGCGATGGAATTGGTCTGCGTCTTGTACCGGTCCAGATAGTTGGCGAAGGCGCGCAGCGTGAGTTCGCCATCGCCCAGCTTGGTCCGGTACGACATGGTGATGTCGAGGCCGCTGGTGCGCAGGAAGCTGATATTCTGCGTGATGAGGCTCACCGAGATCGGATAGTTGGCGGCCGACCGGTCGCTGAACGGCAGCGGCCTTTCGATAAGGGCGCAGGTCGGCGACGTGCCATTCGACGTTTCACACTCGTTGACCACATCGTTCAGCCCTTGCGTGGCGATGGCGCCCTTGATCTTGAGGTCGTAATAATCGACCGAAACGTCGAAGCCGGGCAGGAAACTGGGGCTGAGGACCACGCCTGCCGCGAACGTATCGCCGGTTTCGGGATCGAGGTCGGGGTTGCCGCCGCTGAATTGACGGATCGAACCCGGCTGGCCGGTGTGAGGGTCGTTGAAGTTCACCGGCGCGGTCTGAACGCCCGCGAACAGTTCGAACAGCGAGGGCGCGCGAATATCGCGCGAGCGCGTGACGCGGAACATCACGTCCTGGATCGGCTTGTAGACCGCGCCGACCTTCCAGGTCTTGACGCTTCCGCTGGTGCTGTAGTCGGTCAGGCGGAAAGCGCCGTTGAGGCTCAGCTCCTCAGCGAAGGGTTGGCCCTTGAATACCGGAACCTGCGCTTCGGCAAACACTTCCTTCACGTTCAGCTTGCCGAAGGCCGAGCCGACATTGGTGTTGTTGAAGCGGGTCATGCGATTGGCCGGAATGCCCCGCAGCCCGGTGAAGTCCACCGGCACGGCGGGATCGGAATTGGACGTCAGGTCCAGCTTCTGCTTGCGATATTGCCCGCCGATGGCGACCGTGACCGGGCCTGCCGGAAGCTCGAAAAGATCCCCGCGCGCCGACAGGACGAAGTCGTCGGTCGTGTTCATGGCGCGGTAACGGGATACGCCAAGGACGGTTTGCAGATCGGCGGTCGTGGGCGTTCCCGCGCCGAAGACATTGAGCGGCGTGCACCCCGGATAGAGGCCGGGATTGGTCAGCGTGACGCGGCAGACGATCGAATTGTTCGGACCGCGAACCGCGTCCAGCGCCGCTGCCAGCTTGGGGATCTCGACCTGCGTCTGGGCGAATTTGGTGACGGACTTGCCATGGGTGTAGTCGGCGGTGACGTTCCATCCGCCAAGGTTCCATTCAAGGCCGCCGTTGATGAGATAGGCATTGGTCGCCTCCCGCGTCGGGATCGGCCCCTGCTCACCGATGAAGCGGAAGACGGTGAAGCTGTCATTCGGCCCCATTTGCGCCTGGACCGCCGGGTTCAGGAAGGCGTTGCCGCTGAAGAAGCGGAAGCCGAGTACGGACTGGGCCTGCGTATCGTAGCTGGTGACGCTGCGCGAGTAGCTGCCCTGGACATGCGCCGTCAGCCCGTCCGTCAGGTCGTAGGCCAGGCGGCCAAAGCCCTGTGTCGTCGTCAGCGGCGCGATCAACTGGTTGAAGCCGGGAATATAAAGGCCGTCGCCGCCCACATTGGTGCCCGGCGTACCAGTGGCGGTGCCGCGCTGGATGGGCCGCACCGCGCCGCCCGGCAGGAAGATGTTATTGGTGAGCGAGGGCACGGTGCTCGTCAGGATGATGCCGTTATTATAGTCGTTCGTCGTGAAACGCAGGTTCGGCAGGAAGATGAACGGGTTTGCCTCGCGGCCCGGTGCGGCGGTCGACCCGGGGACCGAACCCACGGCCGCATAGGCGTCGTCACCATAGATGCGCGCGCTGCGCTTGATGCCATCGCTGTGAAAACGCTCGACCGAGGCGAGGATATGGCCGCGATCGCCCGCAAAGCTGAGGCCCCCCGCAATGCCGATGCGATAGTTGCCGAGGTCGCCGCGGGTCGATACGCCGCGCTGCGCGACGCCCTTCACGCCTTCGAACTTCTTGTCGAGGACGAAGTTGACCGCGCCGCTGACGGCGTCGGAGCCGTAGACCGCCGATGCGCCGCCGGTCACGACGTCGACGCGCTGGATCAGCAGTTGCGGAATCGTGTTGACGTCCACCGCGCCTCGGAAGGTCGTGGGCGGCACGCGGATGCCGTCGAGCAGGATCAGCGCGCGCGTCGGGCCGACGCCGCGCAGGTTGAGCAGATTGCCATGCTCGCCGCTATTGCCCTGCAACTGGCTGTTCGACTGCGGGCTGACGGAGTTGGCGAATTGCGGCAGCTTGTTGATCGCATCGGCGAGGTTGGTGGGGGTCGCCTTCTCCAGCTCCGTGGTGGGCGCGACGGTGACGGGCGTCGGCTGGTTGTAGCCGTCGCGCACGACGCGCGTTCCGGTAACGATGATGTCTCGCGTGGAAGGCGCGGCGGCATCCTCCGCCGACTGCGGTTCGGTCGTCGCCGTCGCCGCCGTTTGCGCATGGGCCTGCACGATGATCCCGGCAAACGCGCATCCCGAAAGAAGCGCCAATCGGCCAATCTTGAACCTTGTCATCATCTCTCTCCCTCTGATTAGGGCCATTTTGTCTTTCGCCCTGAAATCTCGTTTCATCCTGTCAGAAGATCAGACTGCGCCGGCCTCCCGCGCCGCCAGCCAGGCGGCCTTGGCGAGTGGTTCGATCCGTGTGACGATGTCGGCGGCATTGCTTGCGGTCTGCACGCCGTCGCGCGCCCGGCCGGCGATGCCCTGCAGAATGGCGGCCACCCGGAACAGGTTGAAGGCGCGGTAGAAGGGATGCGTCGGATCGCCGCGAAGGCCGGTCCGCTCGCAATAGCGGCGGGCATAATCTTCGGCCGTGGGAATGCCGAGCGCGGCAAGATCGGCGCCGCGCAGGGTTCCGCGCACGTCCACGCCCTCCGGCCTGAACCACTCCATCATATGGTAGGTGAGGTCGCCGAGCGGATCGCCCAGGGTCGACAACTCCCAGTCTATGACGGCGGATACGCGCGGCTCGGTCGGATGGACCAGCAGGTTGTGGAAGGAATAGTCGCCATGGATGATCGTGGTGCGCTCTTCCGTGGGCGGGATCGCGCCGGGCAGCCAGTCTATCAGCCGGTCCATCTCCGGGATGTCACCGGTTCGCGACGCATCATATTGCCGCGACCAGCGGGAAATCTGCCGCGCGAAATAATTGCCCGGCTTGCCATAGTCGGAGAGCCCGAGCGCCGCGAAGTCGACCAGATGCAGGCGGGCAAGCGTTTCATTGGCGGAGTCATAGATCGCGGCGCGCTCCGCACGGTCTAGGCCCGGCATAAGCGGGTCCCAGAAGCTGCGTCCCGGAACGTAGCGCATCACATAGAAGATGCTGCCGATGACATCCTCGTCCTCGCAAAGCAGCAGCGGTTCGGCGACGGGCAGGCCGGCTTCGTGCAGGGCCATGGTGATGCGATATTCGCGATCCACCGCATGGGCGGATTTCAGCAAAACGCCCGCCGGCTTGCGCCGCAGGACATAGCTTTGGTCCTGCGTCGACAGAAGGAAGGTCGGGTTGGACTGTCCGCCCTCGAACCGCTGGACGCGCATGGGTCCGGAAAAATCCGCGATCCGGCCCGCCAGATAAGCGGCAAGTCGGGCTTCGTCGAACGCACTGTTGACGGCGACATCGACCGTCGAGCCGATCGTCGCGGCAGGCTGCGCGGCGCTCACGACGCTGCGCCTTCCGCATATTTGGCGAGTTCCATCCGGGCGAGCTGGCGTTCATGAACCTCGTCGGGCCCATCGGTCAGCCGCACGATGCGGGTGTTCGCCCAAAGCTCCGCCAGGCCGAAATCGTCGCTGACGCCGCCGCCGCCATGCGCCTGTATCGCGTCGTCGACGATCTGCTGCGCCATTTTCGGCGCGGCGATCTTGATCATCGCGATTTCGGCGCGCGCGGCCTTGTTGCCGACCGTGTCCATCATATGTGCCGCCTTCAGGCACAGCAGGCGCGCCATCTCGATCTCGCAACGGGCGCGGGCGATCCGTTCCTCCCAGACCGAATGTTCGGCGATGACCTTGCCGAAGGCCCGTCGCGAAAGGAGGCGCCGGCACATCTTCTCCAGCGCGACTTCCATCGTCGCGATGTTGCGCATCGTGTGGTGGATGCGCCCGGGACCAAGGCGGCCCTGCGCGATCTCGAAGCCGCACCCTTCGCCCAGCAGCATGTTCTCCGCCGGCACGCGCACATTCTCCAGCGCCACCTCGAAATGGCCGTGCGGCGCATGATCGTAACCGAAGACGGGGAGGTGCCGCACAAGCGTCACGCCCGGCGTGTCGCGCGGCACCAGGATCATCGATTGCTGCCGGTAGGGCGCGGCGTCCGGATCGGTCTTGCCCATGACGATGAAGAAGTCGCAGCGCGGATGGCCCGCTCCCGACGACCACCATTTCCGGCCGTTGATGACATAGTCGCTTCCGTCGCGGCGAATGTCGGTCTGGATGTTCCGCGCGTCGGAGGAAGCGACGGCCGGTTCGGTCATCAGGAAGGCGGACCGGGTCTTGCCGTCGCGCAGCGGCACCATGAAGCGCTGCTTCTGCTCGGTCGTGCCATAGCGATGCAGCACCTCGAAATTGCCGGTGTCCGGCGCCATGCAGTTGAACACCTCGCTGGCGAAGGAAATCCGGCCCATCAGTTCGGCGATCGGCGCATATTCGACATTGGTGAGGCCCACGCTGGTGAAAAATTCATCGTCATGCTCAGATGGCGGCATGAAGATGTTCCACAGCCCCGCCTCCCGCGCCTTGTCCTTGAGTTCGTCGAACACGGGCGGGATTTCGGTCCAGCGATCGATCGCGGCGGATTGCCTGTGATAGACGGGAACGGCAGGAACGATGTGCTCCTCCATGAACGCCCTTACGCGCTCCATCCATTCCCTGGATTTGGCCGACTGTTCGAAATCCACGCATCCGCTCCAATTACGCCGCCGGATTCGAGCCGGCCTGCTCCCGTTCTAATACTCACCCGACCGATCGGTCGAGCGATAAGTAGTCGACCGACTGGTCGGCTGTCAAACTGGTCAGGGAAGAAATTTTTGGTTGACGCCCGACCAGTCGGTCGATCATCTGGACCGCAGGAGAGCAAGCGATGACGAATAGCCCAATCATGGATGTCGCCCTGTTGCAGGGCTATGCGCCGTACACGCTTGCAGGATATGATATTTTCCGATCCGTGATCGAGTCGGACGGCGCGGTGCCGGCTCGCCTGAAAGCGCTGTTCGCGGCGGTGGCTGCCGTCGATCGCCGCCATCTGACCCTTGCGCGCCGGGAACTGGAACGCGGCGTGAAGCTTGGCCTGACCTCGAAAGAGGCGACCGCAGGCCTTATCGTGCTGTCCAGCCTTCGCGGCGAGGCGGCGGCGCTCGATTTCGCGCAGATTATCGAGGGCAGTTTTGGCGACGCCCAGGCGCCGGAGCCGCAACCCCTGCCCATGGCGGCGGAGGGAGAGGCGGAAGCCAATTTTCGGGCCTATTGGGCGGGAAGCATCCCGGCACCGCTCGGCGCGCTGATGCGCCTCGTGCCCCAGGCCGCTGACGCCTATTATCTCATGCGGCGAGGCAGCATCGACGCCAACCCGCTCTCGCCCAAATATGGCGAACTGCTTCTGCTCGCCATATTGGCGGCGGGATACAGCCCCATGGCGGCGACCCATGTGCGCGGCGCGCGCAATGCCGGCGCGAGCGACGAGGAAATTGCCGAAGCGGTGCTCTGCGCCGTTCCATCGGCGGGGATCGCCGCCTGGATGGCGGTGGGCGGCATGCTCGCCCCGCCTGAAGAAGGCGGCATCGCCCGCTGAAACGACCGATCTTTTCACATCTTTGCCAAGGAGAGAGTTACATGGAACCGGAAAAGGACGTCATCCAATATGAAGTGGCCGACAACGGCATCTGCACGATCTGGCTCAACCGTCCCCATGTGAAAAATTGCGTGAGCCCCCAGCTCCTGCGCGATCTTGAGGCGGCGGTGGACAAGGCGGCCGAGGACGATTCGGTGCTGGCCGTCGTGTTCCGCGGTCGCGGCCACACCTTCTGCGCCGGTGCGGATCTCGGACAACTGGTGGGTCCGGTGCTGCACGAGACCAGCACCTCGCTTCAGCTCGCGATCGACTCCGCGCGCACCTATGACAAGATCTACAACATGAAAAAGCCGACCATCGCCTGCGTCGAGGGCTATGCCGTCGCCGGCGGGTTCGAACTCTTCATCTCCTGCGATTTCGGCATTGCCGCCGACGACGCCAAGATCGGCGACTTCCACATCCGCCGCGCCTTGTTCGGCGGCGCTGGCCCGATCTATCGCCTGCCGCGCTATATCGGCATGCGCAAGTCGAAGGAGCTGATGCTGACCGGTAAGCTCTTGTCCGGCAAGGAATGCGTCGAATGGGGCCTCTGCAACGCCTCGGCGCCCAGCGACCAGCTCGAACAGCTGATCCAGGATTTCTGCGCGCCGCTAATCGACAAGAGCCCCTTCTGCATGTGGATGACCAAGATGGCGGTCAATCGCGGCATGGACGCCGACACCAACTCGCTCATCACGCTGGAGACGATGACCTGCAATGTGGTGCATCACTCCGCCGATGCGAAGGAAGGCGTCGCGGCCTTCCTCGAAAAGCGCCAGCCGGTCTGGACGGGCAAGTAAGCCATGGCGGTCAGCATGGTCGTCCTGGCCAGCCGGCCGCAGGACTGGACGCATGAGCAGTTCACCAGCTGGTGGCGCGGCCCGCATGCCGACGCCGCCAGGATACTGCCCGGGCTGATAGCCTATCGGCACGGTGCGGTGACGAAGGATTATGACAATCCGCAAGCACCGGGCTGGGACGGCCACGCCGTGCTGACCTTCGCCGATCAGGCGGCGCTCGACGCCGCCTTCGCCTCGCCCGAATGGAAGGCGGCGACCGCCCAGACAAAGGGCATGGGCGGTCGCCGCATCATCCTCATCACCGATGAGGTCGATCTGCTTGCCGGAGACGATCATGGCTGACTGGAACCCCGGTTTCACCGCCGCGCAATTCCGTCTGGATGGCAGGCGCGCGCTCATAACCGGCGGGCGCGGCGCGCTGGCCGAAGCCATGGCCGCGACGCTGGCGGACCTCGGTTGCGCCGTCGCCCTTGCGTCCCGCACGGAGGCCGACTGCGCCGATCTGGCCGCCGGCATAGCCGAGCGGTTCCGGGTTCCGGCTGTCGGCCTTTCCTGCAACATCGCCGACGAGGCGTCGGTGGAGACGGCGGTTGCGGGAACGGTCGACCGGCTGGGCGGGCTCGACATCCTCGTCAACAATGCAGGCGCCTCCTGGTGGGGCCTGCCGCAGGACATCCCGCTCAAGGGCTGGCAGAAGGTGATGGACGTCAATGTGACCGGCACCTTCCTCGCCTGCCGCCACGCCGCGCGCCACATGATCGCGGCGGGCGGCGGCGCCATCGTCAATATCGCGTCGGTGGGCGCATTCCTGTCCTATCAGCCGGACGCCGGGCAGGTCGTTCCCTATACCACCAGCAAGGCGGCAATCGTTCACCTGACCAGCGATCTCGCCGCCCAATGGGCCGGGCACAATATCCGCGTCAACGCCATCGCGCCCGGATCGATCGAGACGGGGATGACCGAAACGCTCGATCCCGCCATTCAGGAAAAGACGCGGGCGGGCATATTGATGCGCCGCTTCGGCCGCCCGGACGAAGTGGCAGGCACGCTGGCCCTGCTGGCGTCGGACGCAGGCAGTTTCATCACCGGTCAGACCTTCCTGGTCGATGGAGGGCAATCCCTTGCCTGAAGAGCAAAGCCATCCGGCGTTCGAATGGGACGCCGAGCGGCTCTGGCCGCAATTCGTCCGCCTTGCCGACGCTGAACCGGATGCGCTTGCCCTGGCGGATTGCGATGATCGCCTGTGGAGCCGGGAAGAGCTGCGAGGGCAGGCGGTGGAGATCGCGGCTCTGCTGAAGGCGGTAGGGGTCGAGCCGGGCGACCGCGTCCTCGTCACCGCGCATAAAGGCCCCGCGACGATCGCGACGGCGCTTGCCATATCATCGCTGCAGGCGACCTTCTGCCCCGTATCGCCAAAGCTTGGAGCGGGCGACCTTGCCTCGCTCGAATCCTTGCTCGGCCATGCCGCCAAGGTGAGCGGCGCCGGCAGCGCCCTGCCCGAGGTGGCCGCAGCCGCCGGCGAACGGTCGGTCGATCCGCGCGATCGCGATACCGCGCTCATCGGCTTCACCTCCGGCAGCACCGGCGTGCCCAAGGGGGTGATGCACGGCCCGGAAGCCCTGAACTACGCGACCCGCGCCTGCGCGGCCATTGCGGGTCTGCAACCGGATGACGCGATCCTGGGCATCGTCCCGCTCGACAGTGCGCCCGGCTTCACCTTCACGGCGCATTTCGCGCTGTCATTGGGGCATCCGCTGGTGCTGGTCGACCCTTGGGTGCCGGCCGAAGCGCTGCGGCGGGCCGAACGCTATGGATGCGGCTGGGCGATTGCGGTGCCGACGCATCTTTTCACGATGGTGGAGGCGGCCCGGCTCGGCGAATGGAGCGGCCGCCTGCCGCTTCGCGCCATGGCGGTGGGCGGCAGCGCGATGACGCCGGAACTGATCGAGGATGCCGACCGGCTGCTCGGTCTCAAGGCGCTGCGCATGTTCGGCATGTCCGAATGCATGGGCCATGCCTCCACCCATCCGTCCCATTCGCTGGAGCGTCGTCAGCTGTTCGACGGCATCCCCTTTCCCGGCACGCAGGAGGAGGCGTTCGACGCCGATCTGCGTCCCCTGCCGCGCGGCAGCCGGGGGCAGGCAGGCGTGCGCGGCCCGTCGCTGTTCCTGGGCTATGCGCAGGGCATGGGGGAGGGGCAGGAGCGCATGACGCCCGACGGCTTCTACCTGACCGGCGACGAGATCGTCCGCGATCAGGACGGTTTCGTGCGCGTGGTCGGCCGCATCAAGGACCAGATCATTCGGGGCGGCTTCAACATCGACCCGGCCGAGGTGGAGGCAGCCCTGCTGCGCCATCCCGCCGTTGCGGAGGTGGCGGTCGTCGCGGTGCCCGAACGCAAGCTGGGCGAACAGGCCTGCGCCGTCTGCCGGCTGCGCACGGATGACGACGGGCGCATCGACCTGTCCGCCCTGCTCGACCACCTCTCCCAGCAGGGCCTGTCCCGCAAGAAATGGCCAGAGCATCTGGTGCTGGTCGAGGCGATGGCCGTCACCGCCACCGGCAAGCTCGACAAGAAGGCGATGGCCGCCATCGCCGTGGAGGAGGTCGCCCGCAGGCGCGCGGCGCCGCCCACCAGACAGGACGCATGACATGAAGCAGACCGCAACCAGCGTCGTCACCGACGGCGTCGCCCTGATCACGCTCGACAATCCGCCGGTCAACGCGCTCTCGGCGTCCCTCCGTCAGGGATTGCAGGCCAAACTGGAGCAGGCGTTCAGCGATGGGGCGGTTGGCGCCATCCTGTTGCTCTGCGCCGGACGGACCTTCATCGCCGGCGCGGACATCACCGAATTCGGCCAGCCCTGGCAGTCGCCATCCTTGCCCGACCTTTGCGCCATGCTGGACGACGCGCCCAAGCCCGTCATCGCCGCTATTCATGGCACGGCGCTTGGGGGCGGGTTCGAACTGGCGCTCTCCTGCCACTATCGGGTGGCGGCGCGGAGCGCGAAGGTCGGCCTGCCGGAGGTGCATCTGGGCCTGCTTCCCGGCGCGGGCGGCACCCAGCGCCTGCCCCGGATCGTCGGTGCGGAGGCGGCGCTCGAAATCATCACGTCCGGGCGGCAGATCAAGGCTGCCGAAGCCCTTTCGCTCGGGCTGGTCGACGCCGTGGTCGATGATGCGGCCTTGCAGGACGAGGCGCTGGCCTTCGCGCGCCGCATCGTGGCCGATGGCGGTGCGAAGCCGCGAATATGCGATCGGGCCGACGCGCTCCAGCGCGACCGGGATCGCCCGGAGCTGTTCACCGCCTTTGCCGCCGCAAACGCACGCCGGTTCAAGGGGTTCGTCGCGCCCGCCGCCATCATCGAGGCTGTCGAGGCAGCAGTGACCCTTCCATTCGATGAGGGGCTGGCAAAGGAAACCGCCCTGTTCGAGCGACTGGTCGCCAGCCCGGAGTCCGCCGCCCAGCGCCATGTCTTCTTCGCGGAGCGGGAGGCGGCCCGCGTTCCCGACATCGGCCCCGACATATCCGCGATCGACATCCGATCGGTGGGCGTCATCGGCGCGGGCACGATGGGCGGCGGCATCACGATGAACTTCCTGAATGCCGGCATCCCCGTTACGCTGGTGGAGACGAGCCAGGAGGCGTTGGATCGCGGCATCGCCACCATCCGCCGCAACTATGAGGCTACGTGCGCCAAGGGAAGGATGACGGCGGCGCAGGTGGAGCAGCGCATGGGCCTGATTTCGCCCAGCCTCGACCTCGCCGCGCTCGCCGACGCCGATCTCATCATCGAAGCCGTCTATGAGAGCATGGACGTCAAGACGGACATTTTCGCCCGGCTTGACCGGATCGCCAGACAGGGGGCGATCCTGGCGTCCAATACCTCTTTCCTCGACCTTGATCGCATCGCGGCGGCGACCAGCCGGCCCGAATGGGTCATCGGCCTCCACTTCTTCTCGCCGGCCAACGTCATGCGCCTGCTGGAGGTGGTGCGAGGGGCGGAGACGGCGAAACCGGTGGTCGCCACGGCGATGCGGCTGGCCAAGCGGATCGGCAAGGTGGCGGTGCTGAGCGGCGTGTGCGACGGCTTCATCGCCAACCGGCTGCTGGCTCCGCGTGGCGCGCAGGCCGAAGCGATGATGCTGGAAGGCACGCCGATCGCGGAGATCGACCGCGTGCTTGTCGACTACGGCTTTGCCATGGGCCATTTCCAGATGATGGATCTGGTCGGCCTGGACGACATCGGCCGGAACGCGACGGAACGCACCGTGATGGGCGATCTGGTCGCCGCCGGACGGCTGGGCCAGAAGCGCGGCGCGGGTTATTATGACTATGATGAGAAGCGGCGCTCGCGTCCGTCGGACGTGACTGGCAGCTTGATAAGCGAGGTGGCCGCGGCGCGAGGCGTCGCCCATGCGCCAACATCGGGCGACGAGGCGCTGCTTGCGCGGCTGCTCTATCCGGTCGTCAACGAAGGGGCGAAGATCTTGGAGGAAGGCATCGCGCTGCGCGCCTCCGACATCGATATAGCCGCCGTGCTGGGCTATAACTGGCCAGTCTATCGCGGCGGACCGCTATTCTGGGCCGATCAGGTCGGGTTGGACGGGATCGTGGCGGACATGCGCCGGCTGGCGGCGGTGCATGGCGAAACCTTCCGCCCCGCGCCGCTGCTCGTGCGGCTGGCAGAGACGGGGCGGCGGTTCGGCGACGGGGCGTGACCCTCAACCGCTCCTGGGTGCTTGCGCACAGGCCCGAAGGCGCGGTGCGCGCCAGCGACTTCGCCTATCGGGAGGAGCCGTTCGATACGCCCGCGCTGCAGGAGGGCGACATTCTCGTCCGCACGCGGATCATCTCCTGCGCGCCGACGATCCGCAACTGGCTGAACCCGCCCGAACGCAGCTATCGCGGCGCGATCGGCATCGGCGACCCGGTTCGGGGCATGGCGGCGGTCGAAATATTGGCGTCTCGTCATGCACGGTTTGAACCCGGGCAATGGGCTACGGCTGTGGCGCCCTGGCAGGACTATGCTGTTCTGCAGCCGGATAAGGCGGCCGTGCCCGTCACCACCCTAGAGACCGGCATCGATCCGGTCGACGCCATGACGCTGTACTCGCCCAACAGCCTGACCGCCTATTTCGGCCTCTTCGCGGTGGGGGAGCCGAAACCCGGCATGACCGTGCTCGTGTCCGGTGCGGCGGGATCGGTCGGTGCGATGGTGTGCCAGATGGCCCGCATCGCGGGCTGCCGGGTCATCGCGGTGGCGGGCGGTCCCGACAAATGTCGTTGGCTGAAGGAAGAAGGCGGTGCGGATGTGGCGATCGACTATCGCTCGGCCGACCTTCCTGCGGCTTTGAAGGAGGCCAGTCCCGACGGCATCAACATCTTTTTCGACAATGTGGGCGGGGACATATTGCAGGCGGCCGTCGACCGGATGGCGCCCCATGGCCGCATCGTGCTTTGCGGACAGTTGGCCGCCTATGATTCGAATAGCCCCGCCGCCGGCCCCCGGGATATGATGAAGCTGGTCTATGGACGGATTCGGATGCAGGGCTTTGTCGTCGGGGACTATGCCGACGATTATGCGTCCGCGATCGCATCGATACGACAGTGGGAAGCTGAAGGGCGGCTGCGCAATCGCTATGATGTGCGGGACGGGTTCGAGCGCATACCCGACGCCTTTGTCGACATTTTCAACGGGCGCAACGCCGGAACGCTGATCGTCCGGATCTAGATCTTCGCGCTTCGCGAGAGACATGGCCACATTCGAAAATCCGGGGTGGGCGGAACCCACCCCGCGCATCTCACAGTCCGTCAAGGCCCTTGCTGACTAGGATATTCACCGCGACCCGGCGGTTCTGCGCCTTGCCTTCGATGGTGTCGTTGCTCGCCACAGGGTCCGCTTCCGACATGCCGGTGGGCGTCAGCATGCGATAGGGCTTCCACCCGCACGCCTGCTGAAGATAATTGACGACGCGGCCGGCCCGCTTCTCGCTAAGCTCCTGGTTGAAATCCTCGTCTCCCGTGGAATCGGTGTAACCGACCACGAGCAGCAGGGCGTTGCTCATTCCCTCGGCAGTCGCCGCCGTGGCGCAGAGATCGTTCTTCGCCTGAGACGACAACACCGCCTTGCCGGTATCGAAATTCACGTTGGTCGTGCTTTTCACATTATATTGGTCGATCTCACCCATGCGGCCGCGCAGCGCCTCGGTCGCGGCAGTCTGTTCGTCGAAGCGCTGGGCCGTGCCATTGTGGATCATGGACGCGGTCTTCAGATCCTTGTTCTGGAGATTGATATGGCTGGCCACGAGCCCGCCGCCCGACTGCAACGTCTTGACGGTGACCGGCAGACCGTTCAGCAGCGAGGTTGCGGCAAGCTTGCTGCGGTTAAGGCCGAAAAAGCCCTTGCTGGCGGTAATCCGGGTGGCATCGTCGATGGCGATGACGGATTTGGTGCCGTCTGCCGCCGTGACCTGCATCTTGTCGCCGCTGCGCGCGGAAATGATGCCCTTTATCTCCGGGCCTTCCGACTTTTCGGCGGGCAGATAAGCGGTCGCAGAGACATCGGCCGACGGTGGGTCCTGCGTCTGCGCAGCCAGGCTGGGCGATGCCCCGGACAGCAGGGCAAGCAACAAGAGACATTTGGGGCTTCTGGAAATCACACTCATCACGCTACTCCTCCAAGCTTCGATAGTCGGGCCTGCAATGCCGCAGCTTTTCGTCCGACTGCCGTCTGCGTGATGGCGTATTCGGCTGTCAGAACCCCCTCCATTGTCCTTCCTAAGATGTGCGGCATGACGCCGCGCAGCTTCTGCCTGTTGAGAATGACCTTTCTGGTACATGAACAGGCTGGATCAGTCAGCTAGTTGAAGAGGCAATTGGAGCGCATCCTGCGACGAACCGAAATCAATGGATGCCGCGCGGGAGAGCATTGCTGAAGTAGATCTGGGGAATAGAGTGCTGAGTTCAGTTCTTCATCAATAGACGTTCGGCCAAACCGAAATCTGGACTGAGTTCAAAGGCTAAATCTTGCAGTCAGGATTTTATCTTTTGGAAACACCGATTTGCACTCCGCTGGGACGAATGTCGCCGGGAATGACCAGGCTGCCCGGTGACGCACCTTGTCTTGATACCGTCAATGTGAGGAAAAGGTGGCGGAGACGGAGGGATTCGAACCCTCGGTAGCCCCTTAAGGCTACGACGGTTTAGCAAACCGCTGGTTTCAGCCACTCACCCACGTCTCCGCACGAATTTGCCCACCGGATGAGGTGAGCAGTGGCTAGATGTCGGCCTATAGCGGCGGGTTTCATGCATGGCAACGGTCCGCAGCGGAGAAAAATCACCCGAATTCCGAAAAGCGGATTCGGACTGGCGCGGAATCGACTCGGGTCGCCGTTCGTTCATTGTCGTTTCAGCTTGTTCCCCGATAATCTGAAATATGGTTGAAAAGCGGGTTCTTTGGGGAGTAGCGGGCATGGTCGGGATTTTGCGGCGGTTTTCGGGCCGCGCTGCACGGGCGGGCGCTTTGGCGGCCGCGCTGGGCGGCATCACGCTGGCGCCGGTCGCACAGGCGCAGGTGCGCACCGTCGACCCCAATAGCGCCATCGATTCCGATCTGGCCCCCGTGCCGCAGCAGGGCGGCAGCACGCCCACCGATCCCGGTGTGGACCCCAATGCGCAGCCGGGGAGCAGCGCGCCCGCCGACAGCGGCGCACCCTATAATCCGCCGCCGGTCAATTCGGGCGCGACCGCAACTGGCGCGCCGGTGACGGCCAATTCTCCGCCGGCGGCGATCTCCCCCAGCGATTCCTACCAGGAAGACGATCTGATCGGCGCGGCCGAAGGGGTGTTCGGCAAGGGGGCGGAAGGGCTGGCCGGGATCATCGAGAAGATCCTGAAGGACCAGGGCCGCCCCAATGCCTATATCGCCGGGCGCGAAGCGTCGGGCGCGTTCGTCGTCGGCCTGCGCTATGGGTCCGGCACCCTCAATCACAAGGTAGAGGGCAAGCGGGAGGTATATTGGACCGGCCCGTCCATCGGCTTCGACGTGGGCGGCAACGCGGCGAACACCTTCGTGCTCGTCTATAATCTCTATGACACGCAGGACCTTTACCATCGCTTCCCGGCGGCGGAGGGCACCGCCTATCTGGTGGGCGGCTTCACCGCCAGTTACCTGCGTTGGGGGAGCGTGGTGCTGATCCCGATCCGGTTGGGCGTGGGCTATCGCCTGGGGGTCAATGCCGGTTACATGAAGTTCACCGAGAAGCGGAACTGGCTGCCCTTCTGACGGCCCTGGTGACAAGTGCTGGTTTTACGAAGCCAGCCGCGACCTTCTCCCCTTTCTCCTCCATCACCGTCTTGGGGGGCGGTCCCATTCTCCATCTTCCAATAAGGAGAATTTGGGGATTCGCTCCTGCCGCCCTCTAAAGGGAGAGGTTGAGCTGCTCGCCGGCCTCTTCCGGCTCCTCATGATCCAGATTGTGCACGCCCAGCCCGAGCAGCCTGGCCCCCATGCGCAGCGGCAACTGGGCCCGCAGCAGCGCCCGGCCCGTCTGCGCCAACAGGTCGGGGGAGCGCACCGGTCCGCCGAAGCTTTTCGACCGGGTGATGATCCTGAAGTCCGCGAACTTGACCTTGAGCACCACCGTCCGGCCATAGGCGCCGCTCTTTTCGATGCGGCCCCAGAGATTTTCCGCGATCCGGTCCAGTTCCGTGATCAGCGCTTCCTCCGTCACCAGATCGTCGAAGAAAGTATCCTCGACGCTTACGGATTTGCGTTCCTGCCGCTCATGCACCGGGCGGTCGTCCTCGCCCCGCGATGCGCGATAGTAGAATAGCGCCGCGCTGCCGAAATGATGCTGGAGAAAGGCAAGGTCGCGGGCACGCAGATCGGCGCCCGTCTCAATGCCCAAGGCCTGCATCCGCTTCGCCGTGACAGGCCCCACGCCATGGATGCGCCGCACCGGCATCTTCGCGATGAAGGCCGCGCCGTCTTCCGGCCGTACGACGCAGATGCCGTCGGGCTTGTTCTGGTCCGACGCCAACTTGGCGATCAGCTTGTTGTACGACACCCCAGCCGACGCGGTGAGCCCGGTTTCCTCCCGGATCAGGCGGCGGATTTCCTCCGCTATGCGCGTGGCGGAGGCGATGCCCGGCTTGTTCGACGTGACGTCGAGATAGGCTTCGTCCAGCGACAGCGGCTGGATGATGTCGGTGAAGCGCGAGAATATCTCCCGCACCTGCGCCGACACGCTGCGATAGACCTCGAAACGGGGACGGACGAACAGCAGGTCGGGGCAGAGCCGCCGCGCCCGCGCGCCCGGCATGGCGGAGCGGACGCCATATTTCCGCGCTTCATAGCTGGCCGTGGCGACCACCCCGCGCGGACCTCCGCCGCCAACGGCCAGCGCCTTGCCCCGCAACGAGGGATCGTCACGCTGTTCGACCGACGCGTAAAAGGCATCCATGTCGATATGGATGATCTTGCGCGGCGGGGTCTCCATGGCCCGCGCTTATGCCACAGGGCGGAACGGAAGGAAAAGGGGAGGGCGCGCTTCAGCGCCGCAACAGGCGCAGATTGTCGAGCAGCCATTCCAGATGCGCGCGGCTGATCCGGCTCCACACATTATAGGTGCAGCGCTGGCCGCCGACGCGCAAATAAGCGAGGGAATGCAGGCCTTTGCCGCCCGGATTGGCGGCAGGATAGCGCTGCGCGCCCTCCTGCCCATAGCCGGCAAAGGATGGGGCGGGCAGGCGCGCCAGTTCGCGCATATAGGGCCATTGTTCGGTCAGCCTGCGCCGCTGTATCCGCGCATCGGCCCGGTCGTCCGGCAGCAGGCCGGTTCCGGCAAAGCCATAGGCGCTGCGCAGCCCGGGAAGGTCGAAGGCAACGCCCCAGCCGCCGCCGAAGCTGGCGGCGCGCGGCGTCCCCTCCGGATCGCCGGGCGCGGCGAGCGCGAGCGGCGCGCAGGACTGGCGGTTCTCCGCCTTGGCCCATTCGGCGCGGGCTCGCCTCTCCCCGATCAGCGTCGTGGTTTCGGCCGAAAAAGCCGGCATGGCGCCGGACAGCAGGGCGGCCGCCAGCGCTGCCAGCGCCAGCCTCATTTCCTGTCCTTGAGCGACAGCAGCGCGGCGAAGGGGCTGGCCTGCTCCTCGCTGAGCACGCCCGCTTCACGCAGGACTCCGTCGGCTTCCGGAGAGCGCGGATAGGGCGTCATCGCGAGCGCCACCGTCTCGGCCACCGCCTCGCCCATGTCGATGGTGAGGCCGTCGAAACCGATGGTGTCGCAATCCTCGGCGTCCAGCTCCAGTTCGTCGCCTTCGGGCGTCTCTTCCCCCTCCCTGACGAAGCGGAGCAGGAAATCGGTGTCCACCTTTTCGGGCACCGCGACCCCTGTCGCGACACAGGGCTGGGCTAGGTCGGCGCGCACCCGCCCCCTGGCATAGATCGCGCCATTGTCCTCGTTCAGCGCATAATCCGCCTCCAGCCCATCGAGCGAGAGCAGGTTGAAGCGCTTCGCCAGTGCCTCCCGTTCCGCGGCGTCGGCGGTGATGGTCACTGGCTGGGCATGACGGGCAAGCTGGTCGATGCGGACGGGACGGGAAAATTCGGGGGCAGCGCTCATCCAAGGTCTCCCGCCATCAGCGCGTCGCGGCTGAGGCAGCCCAGCCTCACCCAGCGCGCGCGCAGATGCGATTCGACATGCGCCAGCGCGTCTGCCGACGGCGCATCGCCGCGATAGAGGTTGCGCGCAATCGCTTCGCTCAGGTCGGCCTCGCCCGACAGCGCCGCGCGATAGGCCGTCAGACGCCCGCCCAGCGCGCTTACCATGCGGCCGATATGCTTGCCGACGACGACGTCGCCAATCCCCTCCTGCCGCAGCTGGCCATCCATGTCGTCCACGAACAGTTCGGTCAGCCAGACGCTCTCCTGCGCAGCGCCCAGCGCCTCCAGCCGCATCAGCGCCTGGGCGAGGATGGCGACGATCATGTCGAAGCGGCCGTCCATCGTGTCGGGAACCTGCCCCTCGACATACCAATGGGGCTGGCGTCCCTCCGCGACGATGGCGTTGTAGAGGGTGCGCATCGCGTCCTTGGGATCGCTCGGCGCGAACAGACGCTGGAAGATGCTGGGCATGAGTTTGACTGTTTCCTGGCTGGACCGATCGGCGGCCCCTTGCCGAGGCTCGCGCATTTCCATATTGATCGCCCGGCCGCCCGATGCAATGGCGGCTTTGTTTTTCGGCAAGGTCCGGGGCAAGCCCCCGCAGGAGAAGTTCATGCGCCAGTTCAGCCGCCAATCCCGCAGCGGGCGGATTTTGCTTGGCGCAGGCCTTTGCGCGCTGCTGCTGGGCGCGTCGGGCTGTTCGCGCATCCGCACCCATCAGGGCTATCAGGTCGACAAGCTGCTGGTGGATTCGGTCCAGCCCGGCATCGACAACCGCGCATCGGTGGAAGGGACGCTGGGCCGGCCGAGCTTCGTCGCGCAGTTCGGCGACCAGGACTGGTATTATGTGTCGCGCGACATGCGCTCGCTCGCCTTTTCCAATCCCAAGCCGGTGTCGCAGACCGTGCTGCATGTGCGTTTCGACGCGGCGGGCAATGTCGTGGCGGTGGATCGCATGGGACTGGAGCAGGTCGCGAAAATCTCGCCTTCCGGCGACAAGACGCCGACATTGGGCCGCCATCGCAGCCTGTTCGACGAGATTTTCGGCAATATCGGCGCGGTGGGCGCCGGCGGCATGGGCGGTGCAGGCGGCGGCAGCAACACCGGCGGCGGTCCGAACGGAAGCTAGAGCATCGTGTGCAAAAGTGGGAACCGGTTTTGCGCTTAAAAGGATGCGACAACAAAAGCTTAGAGCGCGCGGCCTGCATACGATTTAGCGCAGCGCGCTCTGGAAGCGACCGGTTCCGGCCGGGCTTGGCTGAGCCCGAACGGTCCTCTTGGGTCGGCAACTGGCCGTCGCGGGCGGCATTCTCCAACCCTACACCTTCCTGAGCAGACCATCGGCCAAGCGCATCGGCCGGTAGCCCAATGCCCGCAACCGATCGATGTCAAGGGCGGGAAACCCCCAATCCTGCTCTCTTCCCTCAACCTCATGAACGACCGGCGCACCGGTTTGTCCGGACAGCAGTTGCGCCAGTTCCGCCATGGTCGTCCGGACCCCGCTGCCGACATTGAAAGGCCCTGCCTCCTCATTGCCGAGCAGCAGCAACATGGCCCGCACCACATCGTCGACATGGACAAGGTCGGCTCCGAACCCGCCGCCGCCATGCACGCGGATCGGCCCACCGCTGACGGCTGCCCCGGCCATCGCGGCCAGCGCGCCGCTTCGCTGGCCCGGCCCATAGACCGATGCCAGCCGCAGCGTCTGGAGCAGCACATCCTCCCCCCGGCAGCGTTCCGCCGCATAGATTTCCTGCCCGACCTTCGAACCGAGATAATAGCCCCTGCTGCCGGGAAAGAGGGGCGCATGTTCGTCCGGAGGCTGGGGAGCCGGCGCATAGGCATTGGCGCTGCTCGCCTGCATGATCCGCCGCACACCTGCCCGGATCGCCCCGTCGGCCAGTTTCAGCGTGCCGAGCGCGTTGATCCGCCAGCAACGCTCCGCTTCCGCCGGGTCGCCATGATCGGACGGGATATGTGCGGCAAGATGGACCAGCGCCGTGCAGCCGGAGAAATCCACCCCCTCGACCGCCATCAGGTCGAGAAACGCCCATTCGTCCGCCGGATCGGCTTCCGGCGGCGGACGGCGGCCGAGATGACGGACGCGCCAGCCGGCGCGGCGCGCGGCGGGCAGGAAAGCACGGCCGACAAAGCCCGAGCCGCCGGTCAGCGCCAGCAGGGGGGCACGGTCGCTCATCGCACCCTGTCGATGCGCTCCTGCGGCACGAACATCTCGTCCCAATAGCGCAGGATCACCCCCGGCCGCACCGGCGGCTGCACGATGGGGGTGGCGTGGAGCAGTTTCCGCACGCACATCTCCACCTCGTTGAAGCCCGCCATGGCGCGCAGCGGAGTCGTGCCGGAAAATCGGGCGTTGATCTCGAACACGCGGGGCGTGCCGTCGGCATCGGTGCGGAACTGGAAATTGGCGGGGCCATGGGGTTGCAGCGCCCGCCCCAGCGTCCGCACCTGCGCGTTCAGTTCCGGATAATCGGCAATATAGGCGCGATAGGTGTTTCCGTCGCGCAGGTCGCGACGCATCACGATGGATGCCTGCACCTCGCCGTCGAAGACGAGCGTGCTGGCGGTATATTCGCAATCGGCGCTGCCCACGCATTGCTGCACGACGAGTCCGCCGCGTCCCTCCAGCGCCGACGCCAGTGCGGTGCGGTCATGCACAACCGACACGCCGACCGAGCGCGCACCGATCCGGGGCTTCACCACCAGCGGAAAGCCGGCCTTGTCGATCAGCGCCTCCACCGCTTCCTCATCCTCCGCCGCGGCGGACGCGGGGTGGGGCAGGCCGACGCTTTCGAAGAAGCGCGCCGTTTCCAGCTTGTCGTCCGCTATGGCGACGACGCGGGGATCGCTGACCAGCACATGCGTGCCGAACAGCGCCTCCAGCCGGCGCCGCTCCGCCGCGAACCAGGACAGTTCCACATCGGTGCCGACCAGCACCACGTCCGGCCGCTCCCGGTCCAGCAACTGGTGGATGCGGTCGCCAAAGGCCGGATCGTCGGCAAAGGGCAGGCGATAGGCGGCGTCGGCCCAGTAGAGGCCAGCGGAAAGCGGATTGGGATCGGCCGCGATCACATGGCAGCCCAGCGCCGATTGCCGCAGCGACTTGATGATGCCCTGTCCCAGCACCGCGCCGGCTCCGGTGACGAGGACCTTCATGCGAAGAACCGGCAGAGCCGCTCCTGCGTGGCGGGGGACAGGGTGGTGGCGCGGATGGCGTGCACCTGGTCCTCCGGATCGAAATCGATGTCGCGGCTTTCGACGGTCACAAAATCTCCCCTGACTTCGATCATCGCCCATTTGGGCGTCCGGTCCCCATCGTCGCGCGGTTGGCCCAGCGAGGCGAGGGTGA
Source organism: Sphingobium fuliginis (assembly GCF_015074805.1). Taxonomy (NCBI): domain Bacteria; kingdom Pseudomonadati; phylum Pseudomonadota; class Alphaproteobacteria; order Sphingomonadales; family Sphingobiaceae; genus Sphingobium; species Sphingobium fuliginis. The sequence continues at coordinate 2,927,956 of NZ_CP060035.1, forward strand.
AGATGGTGGCGGCGGCGCAATCATAGCGGCGATGCCGGTGAACATGGCCGAACAGGCCATAAAGGAACCCTCGCGCCGCGAGCGCGGCGGCGGCTTCCTCCGCCTCCTGCGTCGAGCGGATATAGCGCCAGTCCCCATAGTCGAAGGGATTGGCATGGGCGGCGAACAGCGGCCCCAGCGACCAGCTTTCCCTCCAGTCGAAGGCCGCCATGCCGCCCGGCGGGATATGGGCGGCGGTCCAGTCGACGCTTTCGCGCAGCCAGTCGGGCAGGGCAGCGCGATAGCTCTCCGCAGCGGGCGATCCCCTGTACAGCATGTCGTGATTGCCGCTGATCAGGATCGCCCCGTCCCGCGCCGCCGCGCCCTGCACCAGTTCCAGCGTCTCCAGCGGCTGCACGCCATAGGTCAGCAGGTCGCCCAGGATCAGCATCCGGTCGAACCCCTCCCGCCGCGCGGCGGTAAGGGCCAGTTGCAGCGGGTCGCTGGCCGCATGGATGTCGGTCAGCGCGGCTATTCGCATGGCGACACCGGCCGGGCCAAAGGGGGCGGGGCGAAGCGGAGGCGGCGGGCTTCGATCAGTTCCCGGTACAGGTCGAGATGCGCCCCTGCGCAGTTTTCGATGGAGAAGCGCCGGGCGACCCGCAGAGCGCCCTGCGACAGCGCGGCGTAGCGGGCGTCGTCGCCCAGCACATCCGCCATGGCCAGCGCCAGCGCGGCGGGATCGGAGGGCGGGACGAGCTGACCGTTGACGCCGGGCGAGACCATTTCCCGGTTGCCCGCCACCGCGGTCGCGACGATGGGCAGGCCACTCATCGCCGCCTCTATCATCGCGATGGGAAAGCCTTCCCACAGCGAGCAGTTCACGAACAGGTCCGCCTGCCGCATCAGCGCGTCGACGTCGCTTCGGGCGCCGAGCAGTTCCACCGGTTCTCCAGCCACCTGCACCGCAAGCCGGCCGAACTCCGGCCCCGCCCCGGCGATGCGGATGCGGGCGGAACGGCCCCGTGCCGCCAGCGCATCCACCAGCGGCCGGGCGGCGCGGAGCAGGGTGGGATAATCCTTCTGCGCCGACACCGTGCCTACGGCGAGGATCATCGGATCGCGACCGGCGGCGGCGCGTGGCTGCCCGGTCCGGAAGCGGGCGCCGGCGGCGTTCAGGATCATGCGGATCGGCTTGCGGGCATGGCCGCGCAGCAGCGCCTCGCACTGGTCGCTGATCGCGACATAGCCGTCGACGATGCAGTTGAAGAGGGCGAAGGCCGACGGAGGAAAGGAGAGGCGGCTGTTATGATGGGTCAGCACCACCGGCACGCCGGGCATGGCCAGGGCGAGGGGGAGGAGCGCGCGGGCGCTATGGGCGTGGATCACATCGGGCCGGATCGTCCGCAAGGCGCGGCGCAGCGCCAGCGCCCCGCCGGGCAGATTGTTGCGATTGGCGAGTCCCAGGGAAAGGGCGGTGGCGCCGCCAGCCCGCACCCGCGCCATCATCGCCGCCTCGGTATCCGGCGCATTGCCGACCTGCGCGGCGTCGCTCAGCGAAAGGACCGCTGGCTGATGCCCGGCCCCCGCAAAGGCCTCCGCCAGATTGCAGACCAGCATCTCTGCCCCGCCGGACGTAAAGCTGGTGATGATCGAACAGATGCGCATATCAGCGCGCCAGGTCCACGCCGGTGGCCGCCAGCAGCGCCAGGGCGCGGGGCGACAGGTCGGCGCGGCAGCGTTCCAGCACCAGATCCGCCTGGTCGGGCCTCAGCCACTCGCCGAAGGCGCCCGCCTTGCCGCTGCGCATGCGCAGGCTCTGGTCGTCCTTGCGGTCATAATCATGGCCCGGAATGCCGCTTTCCCGCTCCTTGTCGCGCATCCGGTCGAACTGCGCGGCGGCCACGGCGCGGGCGAGCATGTCGGGCTGCGGCTCGACACCCAGAAAGGCGAGGATGGCTGCGGCGGTCGGCATCGGTTCGGCCAGCATATGCTCATAGCTGATCAGGTGATGCGGTCGCCCCGCCAGCGCCGCCGCCCAGCCGTTCAGATAGCCGGTGAGCGCCGCCATCCCATATTTGGGCTCATCGAGGAAAGCCGCCATGTCGCCGGAAAAGCTATGCTTGTGCCGGGTCGCGTGGAAATAGGCGGACACGATCACGTCGCGCGGATCGCGGACCAGGAACAGGACCGGTCGGTCGAGGAACAGCCGCTCGCGATAGGGCAGGTGGCTGACCAGGATCAGCGGCAGCTCGGCCTCTCCCGCCCGCCCGATGAAGGCGTCGATGCCGCGCACCGGATCGCGGTCGAAATTGGGCAGGATGCGGAAGGTGCTGGTCAGATCGGGCTCGAAGCCCAGCTTCGCGCTTTCCGCGAAATAGCAGGAGAGCAGGTAGCGCAGCCATGTCCGCCCGCTCTTGGGGTAGGACACGAGAAAGGCGTCGGCCCGCGCCGCCGCCAGCCGCAATGGCGGTTCGTCCCGCAGCCGCCGACGCATCGCCCGCGCAAAGCCCTTCAGCGACATCATGTTCATGATCCTGCCCTCACGCGATGATGGTCGAGAATGCTGGTGATGACCGACTGCCAGCGGGCAAGCACCCGATCATGGCCGAAATCGGCCATCCGCTCCCGCGCCGCCTGTCCCAGCGCCGCGCGCCGCGCCGGGTCGGCGCACAATGCCACGATGGCGTCGCCCAGCGCCGCGCCGTCGCCATTGGGCACCAGCAGGCCGCTTCGGCCATGCCCGATCATTTCGGCCGGACCCCATTGGCAATCGAAGGAGACGACCGGCAGGCCCGCGCCCATGGCCTCGCCCACGACAATGCCCCAGCCTTCGAAGCGGGAGGAGAGGACGAACAGGTCGGTCTGGGGAATCCAGTCGCCCGGCCTTTCCGTCACGCCGGGCAGGCTGACCCGACCGGCCAGGCCCAGCCGGTCGCGCTGCCGCTCCAGCGCCGCGCGCTCCGGCCCCTCGCCCCAGATCACCAGCTTCCAGTCGGGAATGCGTTGCGCCACATGGGCAAAGGCGTCCAGCAGCAGGTCGAAGCCCTTTTGCGGCACCAGCCGCCCCACGGCTCCGATAGTGCGGCCGTCCGACCGGCGATCCGGCGCGGCGCCGGCAGGCGGCACCGGATTGGGGATCACCCATCCCTTCACGTCCATGGCGCCCCTGAACCAGTCCATCGCCCCTTGCGTCATGGTGATGAGGCCCACGGCATGGGGATAGGTCATCTGCCGCAGCCGGCTCCAGACCGGCCCTACGGTCTGGAGCGCGGGATTGTTGCGTTCCGACACGATCACGGGGATATGCAGCGACCGCGCGGCCAGGACGGAAAGGATGTTGGTGCGCGTCAGGAAGCTCACGACCAGTTCCGGCCGCACCGCCTTCAACGCCCGCCTCAGCAGCCTCTGCCGCCGCAGCATCGCCAATGCACCGGTCGCGGCGGCGCGCCGGCGGGACTTCATGCCCAGCCTGACGATCCGCACCTCCGGATGATAGGCGTAATAGGAGGGGGCGGACGGCTCCTCGAACACGATCAGGGTGATGCTCCAGCCCTGCGCCGCGAAATGGTTGCACAGCAGGCTGACGATATGTTCCGACCCGCCGGCGCCCAGCCCCGGAAGGACGAAGGCGAGCATGGGTGGCCTGGATGCTCTTACCAGCATGGCGGCGGGGTCCTGTATAATCACGCTGTTATGCGGGGCCAGTGTCTTTGGCGGGCGATCCCGAGTCCATTGCGCGAAGGGGTTAGGGGGTGGCGCTTTGGATCAGTCCTGTCCCACCCCGGCACGGCTGTGCGTCAATAATGGATGCGCAGTTCAAGCCCGGCGCGGGTGCGGTCGAATTCGTCCAGCGCGACGCTGCTGTCGCGTTTGGAAAAGCGCGCTGTCGCCGCGAGGGCGACCCGGCGGTTGACGGCATATTCCAGTTCGCCGGTGACGCCATAGAGATTGTCGGTGTCGTCGACGCCGAAATATTTGCTGCGGCGGTAGAGAATCCCCAGCCGCCCCCTCAGATTGTGGCGGATTTCCTGGTTTATGCCGAGCCGGAAGCGCATGTCCTCACGCGATTGCACCCCGGTCCTGTAGGTGGCGACATTGCCGACGAAGCCGTCCAGCGTGATGGTGGTGCGCGGGCGAGGGGCATAGGTCAGCCCGATCTGCACCGACATGCGGGTTTGCGATTCGATCCGCCTGTCCTTCGCGTCGAGGCGATAGACGCCCACCGCGGCATCGCCGCGCAGCGTGCCGCCCGGATCGATGGCGATGCCGACCCGGCCGCCATAGGTCGACGCATCGCGGTTGAACTGGCCTGGCACGGGGGCCAGCCGGAAATCGCGATGCGCCGCGACGCCCTCCACGAAGAGGCTCGTCAGCGGCGACACGCGCAGCATCACCCGCGCAAGGCCGCCGACGGCATCCAGGTCGCGCTCCTCGTCTATGGCGCGGGTGTAGCGCATCCGCGCGCCGGTCGCCTTGAACAGAAATCCGATACGCGAACCCTGATGCAGATAGGACAGGTCGCCCTCCACCAGATTGAGTTCGCGCGGGCCGATGCCGGGCAGGGTGTTGCCCTCCGGCTCGCCTCGATCCTCTATGATATGCTGCCAACCGGCGGCGACGTTCAGCCGGTCGGCGGCCGACGGGTTCCAGTTCAGCCCGGCCGACAGGCGCCCGCCCACCGCATCTTCCTTGTCATACTGGAAATATTTGCGGAAATCCCCCTCGGCCCGCGCGGTCAGCTCCAGTGCGCCGCCCTTGCGCAGCAGGTCGACATAGGGGCGGACCTGAAGGCGGAAATCGTCCTTCTCGCCAAAGGCCTGGGCATAGATATTGCTGTCATATTCCAGCCGGGCGCTGCCGCCGATCCTGACGGTCGCGCTGCCCAGCGCCAGCGGCGTCGGTTCGAACAGCGCGGCGGGTTCGCCCTGCAACGGGTCGGAAGCGTCCATGTCCTGCGCCTGGGCGTCAGGCAGGGCAGCCATCAGCAAGAGGGCGGCCGCGCCCCCCGAGGCCGGACCAAATGCCGGGCGGCGCATCAAAACCACTTCTCATAGATGCGCAGCGTGTCGCCCGGCTGGATCATGTCCCGCTCGCCCGCGCGACCGACCACCTGCCGCCCGTCGACCATGCGGGTGATGGCGACGCTGCCCTGTTCGGCGCGAAAGGTGTATCCGCCCGCAACCGATACCGCCGCCAGCACCGACATGCCCGCGCGATATTGATATTCGCCGGGACTCTTCACCTCGCCCAGCACATAGAAGGGGCGCAGCTTCACCGGCTGCACGCTGACGGTGGGCGCATTGAGCAACTGGCGCTGGGTCAATTGCTGGGCAATGCTGGCCTGCAATTCCGGCACCGTCTTGCCGCCCGCGTCGACATCGCCCAGCACCGGCAGGGAAATCTGTCCCCGATCGTTGATCGTGTAGCTGCTGTCGCCGGAGTCGGTCCCGCTGAGGCCCGGAATCGCCACCCGCACCTCGTCCCCCGCGCCCAGGCGATAGGCCACGGTCGGCGCGGGCGGAAGGCTGGCCAGGCCCGACAGCCCGCTCGAACAAGCCGTCGTCAGGGCGAAAAGGCCAAGGAAAAGGCCATGATGAAGCCGGTTGCGCATCTGTGTCCCCTCTGGATGGATAGGGCGGAAGTTTAAGCCCTTTGGCTGATTCAGGGGCGGGCAATAACGGCTGGCGGACGGGCAAAAAGGGGCGAGAGCCGGAGCGCTTTGGGGGTGATACGAAGGAGGCGTGCCTGCCATATCGTGCTCCTGAAGGCAGGAGCGGGTACCGTCAGGCAGCCAGTTTCCTATCCTGCCTCCAATGGCTGAGGTCCCGTCCGATCAGCTCCTCCAGATCGGCGATGTCCCGCGCATAATAATCGACCATCCGCTGGCGGAGCGTCGCCGGCAGGGGCGGATAGGCGATCTGCCGCGCGAACATGCCGCGCACCTTTTCGAACATCGCATTGCCGCGCAGGGGCCGCACCGCTTCCTTCAATGGCGCCAATGCGGTGCGCACGGGCAGGGGCAGGAATCTTTCGCTGCTGTCGTTGCGCGGGTCGGCACCCACCTGCGTCGAATAATGGCAGGGGGCGCCGATATGGTCGCTGACGATGGCGACGCTCGCTTCGGGCGCGGCCTTCACGTCCTCGAACAGCAGCACCTTGATCTGCTCGGCATCGAAATGCGTGAGCCAGCGGCGCAGATGCCTGGCGTAAAGCCCGTCCTCCAGAAAGCGCGGCTGGTCGCTTGGCCGCCCGTCCAGATAACATTCCGGCCCCTTCGTCACCGTGCCGCGCCGGAAAAGCATCTTGTAATCCGAATAGGCGCGGTCGACCGGATTGCGGAGCTGCACCACCAGCCGCGCCCTGGGCAGGACGGCGGCAAGACGGGCGGGCGCGTCCGGATGGGCGAGATAATCGGCGGACTTTTCCCCCAGCATCTGGTCGGGCCGAGCGCCATCGAAGAAACGGCGGTAATGGTCCAGGCCGCGCGCATGGTCCTGACTGAAGAAATGCGGCTCCGGCGCGGGCAGGTAGATGGCCGGGTTGTCCTGAAGCTGGTTGTGGATCCAGGTCGTCGCGCCCTTGACGGCGCCGATGATGACGAAATGCGGCAGGCGGTCGTTGGTCATCCTCTTTCCCCTCTTCGTCCGGATGGCAGTTCCGCCATGGCGATCTCCAGGCAGTTGGCGAGGCGATGCATGTCGCCTTCGTCCAGCAGATGGTCGACCGGAAAGGCGATGCTGCGGCGGCCAAGATCCTGCGCCACCGGCAGGGCGCCGTCGCGGCGCACCTGCCGGTCCGCAAAGGCGGCTTCGCCCGTCATGTCGGCGCAGGAACCGCTGCCCACGGGCATGCCCATCTGCACCATACGGCCTATGATCGGCGTGGTTCCCGTCTCCCCCAGCCGGTCGGCGGCGATGGTCACATAGAGCCGGTAGAAGGCGTGACCGACCTCGGCCGGAATTGCGGGTACCTCCACCGCCCGATTGGCGCGCAGCAGCCGCATCAGGGTCGCGGCGTTGCGACGGCGGGCGGCCAGCCAACCGGGCAGTTTGGCAAGCTGCGCCCGCCCGATGGCGGCCTGCATCTCCGTCATCCGCCAGTTGCTGCCGAAGCTGTCGTGCAGGTAGCGAAAGCCGTTCGTCGTTGCCGGCGCGAAGAATTTGTCCGGATTCTTGCCATGGTCCTTATAGGCCCAGGCCCGTTTCCAGTGCCTTTCCTGCCGCAGCAGGAGCATGCCGCCTTCCCCGCCGGTGGACATGATCTTGTCGGTGCAGAAGGAAAAAGCGGCGGCATCCCCAAAGCTGCCCACGGCCCGGTCGTGAAGGGTCGCGCCATGCGCCTGCGCGCAATCCTCGACCAGCCACAGGCCGCGTTCATCGGCCAGCGCGCGCAGCGCCGTCATGTCGCAGGGCCAGCCCGCCAGATGCACGCATATTATCGCCCGGCTGCGCGGCGACAGCATGCGGCGGGCGGATTCCGGGTCGATATTGTTGCTGACCGGATCGATGTCGGCAAAGACCGGCGTTGCGCCGACCGCGACGATGCAGGCCGCGCTGGCGAAGAAGCTGCGCGAGGGCAGGATCACCTCGTCTCCAGCGCCGACGCCCAAGGCCCGCAGCGCCAGTTCCAGCGCGACCGTGCCGTTGCTGACCGCGATGCCGTGGGGCATGCCGCAAAATGCCGCGAACTCGGCCTCGAAGGCGCGGTTTTGCTCGCCATGGACCATGGCATTGACTCGCCCGGTCTCCAGAACCCGCGTCACCGCCGCGATCTCGTCGGGCTCATGTTGCGGCCAACGCAGCGCGGCATGATCGAGCGGACTGAGGCGGAGCGGAAGCTGGGGCGGAATCTGGGCTTGGGCAGGCGCGGCTTGCATCATTGTTCCCCCAAAAAGTCAGGCGACATCGCGCGGCAGCGGCGAGGACAGGACGGCTGGAATGTCCGCGGGGCGCGGCGGCATCATCAGCAGCGTGTCGGAACTTTCCGCCGCCAGCCGCCGCAATATCTCCGCCCAGCGCGAACTGGCGGAGGCCGCGACCATCTCATGCGTCAGCCGCACCAGCTCATCCGCGTCGCCCGCCGCGATCAACCGGGCAAGCTGGGCGAAGCCCTCCACCAGCATCTCCAGCGGGATGGGGGAGGGCATGGCCTCGAAAATGCCGGGAATGGCGCTTTCGATCTTGTCCTCGCTGCTGTCGAACAGCTCCTCGAACAGCTTTTCGCCGGGACGAAGCCCGATGAACTTGATCGGCACGTCGATTTCCGGCCGCAGCCCGGCCATGCGGATGACGCGGCGGGCGATCTCCACGATCTTCACCGGCTCGCCCATGTCGAGGACGAAGATGGTGCCGCGTTCCGAATCCGTCTCCAACGCGCGGGCGCTGCTTTGCAGGATCAGCAGCACCGCCTCCTGCACCGTCATGAAGAAGCGTTCGATGTCGGGATGGGTGACGGTCAGGGGCTTGCCGCTGGCAAGCTGCTGCTGGAACAACGGGATCAGCGAACCGCTGGACCCCAGCACATTGCCGAAACGCACCGTCAGGAAACGCGGACTGTCCGGATCGCAACTGCCGATCAGGTCGAGCGCCTGGCAGTATAGCTCGCCCAGCCGCTTGGTCGCGCCCATCAGGCCCACCGGGTTCACAGCCTTGTCGGTCGACACCTGGATCATGGCGCGAGCCTCGAACTCGCAGACCGCGTCCGCGACGTTGCGGGTGCCCAGCACATTGGTGTGCACCCCGGCGCAGGGATTAGCCTCCACCATCGGCACATGCTTCAGCGCGGCGGCGTGGAAGACGATCTCCGGCCGCCGCCGCTCGAACACCTGCCAGAGCGCGGGACGCTGGCGGATCGAGCAGAGTTCGGCGTGGAAGCGGACATGGGGGAATTTCTCCCGCGCCTCCATCTCTATGGCGTAGAGATTATATTCGCTGTGATCGAGCAGCACGATCTCCGCCGGGGCGTAATAGGCAAGCTGGCGCACCAGTTCGCCGCCGATGGTGCCGCCCGCGCCCGTCACCATGATCCGCGCGCCGGTGACCACCCGTTCCAGATAGCTGTGCTGCACCGTGATTTCGGGCCGGCCCAGCAATTCCGCGAGCGGCATCTTCTCTATCGCCATTCGGTCGCCGCTCAGCGGCTGGGCGCTGGTCCAGGGATTGCGGAAGCGGGAGACCACCAGATTTTCCTGCTCCGCCAGCGCCGCGATGCGCAATATCTGCTGCCGGTCGAGCCGCTCGCTGCTTTCCTGCACCACCAGGCTGACCGGCCGCCGGCCTGCGCGGTCGAGGTCCGCGACGATCCGGGGGAGCATCTCGGGCGAGCCCAATATCGGCAGTCCGCCGACATGCAGCCGCCGCTCATGCCCGTCGAAGGAGATGACGCCGACGATCTCCAGGCCTGAATGGGCGTCGGTGGGGACAAGGTCCGCCATGACCCGCGCCCAATCCAGTTCGCCGAGCAGGAGGATGCGCCGGCGCGCCTGCACTGTCCGGCGGAGCCGCGCGGAGCGGACATGCTTGAAGAACTGCCGCCGCAGCACGCGCACGGCCAGCAGCGCCGCGACGGTCAGCGGCACGTCGACGGTCAGGAAGACGGTCATGGGCCCGCGCATCATCTTCTGCGGCACCAGCAATCCCGCGGTGATCATCCATATGAGCCAACTGCTGGCGAGCAGGCTGGCCGCCAGCGACAGCGCGTCGCCGATGGACAGGAAGCGCCAGCTTTGCCGATAGGTGCCGACGACGAACAGGACGCTGAGGTTCACGCCGACGAACAGGGCCATGAACCAGGGTTCCAGGAGCGTCCGGGGCATGGGCAGGTCGGACAGGATCAGCCGGGAAAGCACGAAGCTGCCCAGCATGATCAGCGCGTCCAGCGCCAGGATGACGGCCAGCCTGATCGCCCAGAAGCGCGTGGCGCCCCGCGCGGCGAAGGCGCGCGCGGCTGCGTCCAGTCGCAGGAGCATGGCGGCGGGCGGCGTTTGCGCAACGCTGTCCTGCCCGTCTGGCCTGGCTGATGCGATGTTCGGCATTCCGATGTCTCCGAGTCCATGGTCCGCCGGTTGCGGGGGCGGAGGGCTGCCTGGAGGCGCCACCCTGCATGCCGTCCGCAACCGACGGTGGCGCCAAGGCTATCGGAACGGGTGCATCGCGGTAATCGGTCGAGCGGACACTATCCTTTATCCCATGCGCAACCCGACCGGCGCGCCCTTCCGCCCATTGGGGCTATGCCACAGGCTCGATGGCGCCGGACGGCAGGGGCTGGCGGGCGCGGAGGGGAGGCGGATTGCCTCAAAGGGGTAATCTACCGATGCACCGCCGGGCTGCGGGGCGGGCTGTGATAGCTGTCTTCAAGAACTGGATCTGTCCGCCCGCCTGAAGCGGCGGTGGGGTCGTGCGCAGCAACATATGGAAAACCGGAGGGCATAAGCGCCGTGAAAGTCGTGATCCTCTCCAGCCTGTCCTGGTCGCTGATCAATTTCCGCGGGGCGCTGATCGCCCGGATGGTCGGGGAGGGGCATGAGGTCGTCGCCTGCGCCCCGGACGAGGAGCCGGAGGTGCTGGAAAGGCTGGCGCAGATGGGCGTGCGCTTCCGCCGGACGCCGATGGCGCGGGCGGGCACCAACCCGCTGCACGATGCGCGCACCTTGCTGCATTACCGGCGGCTGATGCGGGCCGAGCGGCCCGATGTGGTGGTCGCCTATACGCAGAAGCCGATCATCTATGGCGGTCTGGCGGCACGGTTGTGGAGCCGGGCGCGCTATTTCGCGATCATGAGCGGCCTTGGCTATGTGTTCAGCGAGGAGGCGGATGAGCGCCGCTGGCTGCGCGCCGTCGTGTCCCGGCTCTACCGGATCGGCGTCGCCCGGGCGCGCTGCATCTTCGTCTTCAACGGCGACGATCATCGGCTGATGCGCGAAAGCGGGATCGTTTCGCCGTCGCAGCGGGTGATGCAGGTTCCCGGTTCGGGCATCGACGTGCGCCATTTTGCCGAGCAGGCGCTGCCGGAAGGGCCCTTCACCTTCCTGATGATGGGTCGCCTGATGCGCGACAAGGGCGTGGGCGAATATGTCGATGCCGCACGGATCGTCCGGGCCCGGCGCCCCGACGTGCGTTTCCTGCTGCTGACCCGGCCGGAGACGGAAAATCCGACCGGCTACACCGCCGCCGATCTCGACCAATGGCGCGCGGCGGGGCTGATCGAATTCCTGCCGGAGACGCGTGACGTGCGGCCCTTCATCGCGTCCGCCCATGCGTTCGTGCTGCCGTCCTTCTACCGGGAGGGCCTGCCGCGCACGATATTGGAGGCGCTGGCGACCGGGCGGCCCGTCATCACCACAGATATGCCCGGCTGCCGCGAGCCGATCCGGCATGGCGTCAACGGCCTGCTCGTGCCGCCCCGCGACGGGGCCGCGCTGGCCGCCGCCATGGAAACGATGATCGCCCATCCACGGCGTGTGGCGGCCATGGCCGAAGCCGCCCGGCGGACGGCGGTCGACATCTATGATGTGGACAAGGTGAACGCCATGCTGCTGGACATCATGCAGTTGCGCGGTGCGGCCAGTGCGATGCCCATGCCAGCGCCTCCGCCCGCGCTGCTGGTGCCGGAGCGCGCATGACCGCCTGTCTGCGCCCGGCGGGATTGCTGGCGATCGGCCTTTTCGCGCTGCTTGCCCCCCTTCTGCTGCTGCTGTCCCTGCTGGTGCTGCTCTGCCTGGGGCGGCCGGTGCTGTTCCGTCAGGTCCGAAGCGGCCTGGGCGGCCGGCCCTTCGCCATGATCAAGTTCCGCAGCATGCGCGACCTGCGCGACAGCGACGGGGCCTTGCTGCCCGACGCCCGGCGGGTCACGGCCGTTGGGCAGTTCCTGCGCCGCTTCCGGCTGGACGAGCTGCCCGAACTGATCAACATCGCGCGGGGGGACATGGATTTCATAGGCCCCCGGCCGCTGCTGCCCCACAGCATCGCCGCCATGGGCCGCGACGGCGTGGAGCGCGGCAGGGTGCGGCCCGGCCTGACGGGTCTGGCGCAGGTCAGCGGCAACACGTTGCTGACCATCGAGGAAAAGCTGCGCTTCGACCTGCGCTATGTGCGCCACCGCAGCGCCCGCCTCGACGCGCAGATCATCGCGCGCACGCTGCTGGTGGTGGTCGGGGGTGAAAAAAGGATCGACTGGCATGCCGACGAAGCGCGCCCTCCTCATCGGGGCAGTTGAAACCACCCGGATCGCCTTCGAAGCGATCGCCCGCCACCCGGCATGGGACATGGCCGCCATCGTCACGCTCGATCCCGCTCTGGCCGGGCGCCATTCGGATCATGTCGACCTGCGGCCGGCGGCGCGGGAACGGGGCTGCCCGGTCATCCATGTCGACAATATCAACCGGGAGGAATCGCTGTCCGCCATCCGGGACGCGGGCGCGGACATCGCCTTCGTCATGGGCTGGTCGCAGATTTGCGGGGCCGCCTTTCGCGCGCTCTTTCACGACCGGGTGATCGGCTATCATCCTGCCGCCCTGCCCCGGTTGCGCGGCCGCGCGGCCATTCCCTGGACGATATTGCAGCAGGAACCGATCACGGCGGGAACGCTGTTCTGGATCGATGCGGGGACGGACACGGGCGACATAGTCGACCAGCAATATTTCCATGTCGCGCCGGACGAAACGGCGGCGACCCTCTACGCCAAGCATATGCGGGCGCTGGCCGTCATGCTCGACCGTGCGCTGGAACGGATCGCGGCTGGGGAGATGCCACGCATGGTCCAGGACGAAAGCTGCGCCACCTGGGCCGCGCGCCGGACTCCGGCGGACGGGCTGATCGACTGGCGGCGGTCCGCCGGCGACATATTGCGCCTGATCCGCGCAACGGGCCGCCCCTATCCCGGCGCCTTCACCCGGCTGGGCGGCGCGGACCTCCGGATCTGGGCGGCGGCGCCGTCGGACATGGGCGGGCGTCACGCGGCCCTGCCCGGACAGGTCGTGGCGCGGACGGCGGACGGCTTCACCGTGCTCTGCGGTCAGGCCACCGCCCTTATCGTCACGCAATGGAGCGGCCCGGACAAGCCGCCCAAGCTTCACGCCATTTTGGGGGATTAGCCGATGTCGCTGCCGTTCAACGCCCGCCGGATCGCGGTCGTCGCGCCCCATCCCGACGATGAGATATTGGGATGCGGCGGCACCATGGCGCGGGCGGCATCCGCTGGGGCGGAGGTGCATGTCGTCGTCGTCACCCGCGGCCAGCCGCCGCTGTTCGACGAAGAGCTGGTGCGGCAGATACGCTCCGAAACCCTGCGCGCCCACGGGATGACCGGCGTGGCAGACACCCGGTTCCTGGATTTCCCGGCGGCCGGGCTGGATCAGATCAGGCGAAGCGAACTCAATGCGGCGCTGTCGGAGGCGCTGTCGCGGATCGAGCCCGACCTGCTGCTGATCCCCTTCATCGGGGACATCCACCTCGATCATCAGATCGTCTTCAACGCAGCGCTGGTCCATGCCCGGCCGCGTGGGCCCGGCGGGCCGAGCTGCGTTATGGCCTATGAGACGCTATCGGAAACCAACTGGCTCGCCCCCGGCGTCACGCCCGCCTTCATTCCGAACATTTTCGTGGACATCAGCGAGACGATCGAACGAAAGATCGCCGCCTTCCAGACGTTCCGAACGCAGGTGAAAGCCAGCCCCGACGAGCGGTCCATAGAGGCCATTCGAGCCCTCGCGACGCTACGTGGCGCAACCGTCTATCGTTCCGCCGCTGAAGCTTTTGTTCTGGTTCGACAAATTAATTAACATGTGTTACTTCGCGGGCGAATCGCTTCATTTGCGAAACGATGTGGCAACGGGCCCGTAGACCGTTTGCGATACCACCAAAGTGGTAAGTTTGACTGCCGCTGGCGCAGCATATTGCACAAGTGGTAAGAAAAATTCAGCAACTTAACAATGCGTTAACGCCTTGTCGCGCGCACCCGAAATTTCCATTGTACATTCGGGGACTCTCACGGCACAAATATGTTACTGATAAGTTGTTGAAACGAAAAGAAAGGGTCGCACTACAGGCATTTGATTACTGGTCTTCTACATTCCGTTTGGGGCCTGCTTACGGACGTAGAAGAGATCATGAGGGGACCACCCAATGTCTTACCCAGTTAATGTGCGTCTGTTGTGCGGTAATGCGATCGTTCGGGAGGGGCTTAGCCGCATCCTGATGGAACGGGATTTCCGTGTAACCCAATATCCCAACGTGGCTACGGTGCTTCAGCAAGTCGAGGTGCCGGAAGAAGATACCGAGCCATCCCTGTTGCTGATCGACGACGGAACCGACGCGATGGATGTCGAGACGCTGTCGGTTCTGCAGAAACGTTTTCCCTGTTCCTACCTTGTCCTTCTATCCGACCGATTCGATTTCCAGATCATGCTGAAGGCGTTCCGGCTGGGGGCTCTGGCCTATATCGTCAAGGAAATCTCCTGCGACCGGCTGGTGGCGACGCTGCGGCTGGTGGCCATGGGTGAGCGCGTCCTTCCACCGCAACTGGCGGACGAACTGCAATCCCGGCCCAGCCTGACCGATGCTCTGGAAGTCGAACGCCCGGTGGATGCGGCCTGCCTGTCCGACCGGGAACTGGAAATCCTGCGCTGGCTCATCATGGGATGCCCGAACAAGGTCATCTCCAAGCGGATGGACATCAGCGAGGCGACGGTGAAGGTCCATGTGAAGGCCGTGCTGCGCAAGCTGCGCGTCAAGAACCGGACCCAGGCGGCGATCTGGGCGGCCAATCACGGCATGCGCGGGCGCGTGACGGAAGTCGAACCCGAACTGCCCGTCGCCATTCCCCATCCGGCGCAACTGCCAGTGCTGGAGATGGCGGGCGTCGCAAGCCGCGCCTGATCCGCGCATTCCTGAGGCATCGCGCGCCGGCGCGATGATGCAACGAAGAATCTGGAGCGTGCGACGGGCGTCCGATGCGACGCCGCGCGTTCCAGGGGGATCGTCATGGCCTATGATGTGAAGGGCGTGCTGACCGCACGCGCCTTGCCGATGCTGCGCGGCCGGTTTTCGGGCTTCCTGGTCAAGGGAACCCGGGGCCGGCTGGTCGCGGTGGGGCATTTGCTGTCGGGCAATTTCCTGAACGCGCTGATCATGCTGGTCAGCGTGGCGATGGCGGCCCGGTCGCTGGGACCGGCCACCTACGGCGTCATGGTGCTGGTGCTGTCCTATAATCGCGTGGTCGAACGGATATTGCGCTTCGAATCCTGGCAGCCGCTGATCCGCTTTGCCGTGGAGGAAGAATCCAGGGGCTCGCCGCGCCGGAAGCAGCGGCTTTACTGCTATGGCCTGATGCTGGACATGGGCGCAGCGGCGGTGGCGGCCTTCAGCGCGATTGGCCTGGCGTGGCTGTTCGGGCCGCTGTTGGGCCTTAAGCCCCTGCATGTGGAACTGGTGGCGATCTATTCGGTCGCGACTCTGTTCAACATCGCAGGCGTGCCGACCGCGGCGCTGCGCCTGTCCGGCCAGTTCAAGATGCTCGCCTATGCGCAGGTCGCGGGCAATGTGCTGCGCATCCTGCTCGCCTTCCTCTGCATGGTGACGCATGCCGGCGTGATCGGCTTCATGGTCGCGTGGACGGTGTCGCAGGCCCTGGGTTCGGTGCTGGTCTTCTGGGTCGGCTTCCGCGCCCTGAGACAGATGGGAATACCCAATCCGCTGCACGCCCGGCTGAAGGGGCTGGTGAAGGATTTTCCCGGCTTCTTCGGCTTCGCCTGTTCGACCAACCTGTCGCTCACCCTGCGCGTCATCACCACGGAAGCGGACTCGCTGTTCGTGGGCGCGGTGGCGGGCAGTTCGGCCGCGGCGGTCTATTATCTCGCCAAGCGCATCGCCAAGGTCGCGACCCAGGTCGGCGCCCAGGTGCAGGCGGTCGTCTATCCCGATGTCGCGCGGATGTGGGCGAACGGCAATATCCGCAATTTCCGGGCGGCCACGCTGCAGGTGCAGATGGCGTTGGCGGCGGTCGGCTTCGTCATGTTGGCTGGGGCCTGGCTGCTGGGACCGTTGCTCATCCGGGTTGGGCCGGGCGTGGCCTATTCGGAAACCTATATCCTGCTGCTGACGCAGTTGGTTGCGGTGATGCTGATGCTGCATGCCGCGCCTTCCCGGTCAGCGATGCTGGCGATGAACCGAAGCTGGACGGTCCTTGCGATCTCGGGCTTCGGAACGGCGCTGTTCGTGGCGGTCGCGGCCTATGCCGTACCCCGCTATGGACCGATCGGCGGGAATATCGCCCATGTCGTGCTGGGCGTGGTGACGGCCGTGTTGCTGGACGTGAGCTGGCTGCGGCGGGCGAAGCCCCGGCCGGTCGCGGCGAGCATGGGATGAGCCGGGCGGGAGGTGGCTATTTCAAGACCTTCCTTCTCCCTTGAAGGAGAAGAATGGGAAGCCTTGGCGACGAAGGAGCCTGGGTTGATTTGGAGGGAGGAAGCGGGTCTGCGGCCCGCGCGATCCGTTGGATCGCACCCCACTCACCCAGCTACGACTAAGGCAGCAAGCTGCCAAGTCTGCGCAGCCCTCTCCCTCAAGGGAGAGGGATAAAGCGGGTGTCCGCTTCCCACCCGTTCCGCTAATCTTCGCCCCCGCCCTTCAACAGATGCGCGACGATCTGGGTGCGGTTGGATGCGCCGTTCACCGCCATGATCGCCCGCACATGGACCTTCACCGTGCTTTCGCTGATGTTCAGCCGCTGGGCGATGTCCTTGTTGGATGCGCCCTGCGCGAGCAGGCGCAGCACGTCGCGCTGCCGCTTCGTCAGCAGCTTGAACCTGTCCACCGCCTGGGCGATCCGCTCGGTCAGGCCGTCGACCGTGTCAGGCTGGCGCCTGTGCAAGGTGGCGGCAAGCGCGGCCGGATAGACCGCCAGCCCCTCCTTCAGCAGGAAAAGCACGCGCTGCATGCTGACGATGCCAGTGCTGGAGCGCAGCAAGGCCTGCGCCCCCGCCGCGATAGCCGCCTGCATCAGCGCTTCATTGCCATGGTCCGCGATCACCAGGATCGCGGCGGCGGGCCATAGCTGCTTCGCCTGTGCGATCTGCAGCGGCAGGGCGGCGCCTTCCAGTTCGGATTCCCCGGTCTGGAACAGGATGATGTCGGGCGGCTCGCCGGCTTCCGGCTGGTCCAGGCTGGATTGCTGCAATATCCGAACGCCCGCCGTCTCCAGCGCCACGGCAATGCAGGCCCGGCGAAGCGGGCTTCCGTCGAGGATCAGCAGATTGAGACGAAGGGCATCCTCTTCCACTATTACGCTTTCGAAACGAACAGAAGGCGAAGGCGCCTCCTGCAAAGGCGGCAGGCGGCTCATGCCGCCTTGCGCGTGAAGACGTGCCGGACGCGGTCCGTCCAGCTCTGGCGGATGGGGAAGCTGTCGGAATAATAGGCGGCCGATCCCATGTAGAACTGGACCGCGTCGCCATAGCCGCGACGGGCATGGTCCTCATAATCGACCTGGTTGAACACGGCCCCGACCACCTGGTTGTTCACCATCTGGAGCGAGGCGCGCAACTGTTCGACCGTCGTATGCCCCCAGCGCACGACCATCAGCGTCGAATCCGCCAGCGAGGAGAGAGTCCGCGCATCGCGCACCGCCAGGATGGCCGGCGCGTTGATGACCACCAGGTCGAAGCGCTCGCGCAGATCGTCGAGCAGGCGGCCGACCTGCCAGCCCTGCACCACGGCGGCCGGATTGCGGATCTGTTCGCGGGTGCTGAGCACCACCGGCATCAGCGCGACGGGCGCCGCGCCTTCGGCGGCGTCATGGTCCACATGGCGTTCGGCCTGCGGGATCAGCCGGCGGCTTTCCTCTGCATGGGTCAGCACCTCGATCAGGTCCGGCGTGTCGGAACCGTCCTGGATCGAACGCAGGATGCTGGGGCCGGGGCGGCGCAGGTCGAGGTCGACCACGATGGCGCGGCGGCCCATGGACGCGGCGGCCGCCGCCAGCGTCAGCGCGACGCTGGACTTGCCGTCGCCCGGCAGCGGCGATGTCACCAGCACCCGCTGGCTGGTTCCCTGATGGGGCAGTTCCCCGATCTCGCTGGCCAGGTTGCGGGCCACCTCCGTGAACAGGGACTGCGGCTGGGTGGTCACCGGATTGTCCTCGATCGTGGTGCCGATCGATTCCTCCAGCTTCGGCAGCATCGCCAGCGTGCGAAGGCCGAAGAGGCGGCGAAGCTGGTCCCCGCTGCGCAGCCGGTTGTCGAACATCTCGATCCCCAGCACGATCAGGAAGGCGAGGACGGACGAGCCGACGAACGCGGCCAGCGCCATCTTCTTGGGTGCGGGCGCGACAGGCTGGAGCGGCACCGCCGCCGCCGAGACCATGGTCGAGTTGACGCCGGTGGTCTGCAATTCCGACTGCACCGTCTGGGCGCGCTGCGCCGTGGTGAGATAGGCCTGCCGCGCGACCTCCGCCCGGCGGTCGAGGATGGAGAGATCGACCAGATTGGCGTTGTTGCGGAAGGCGGCGCCGGTCATGGCGTTGAGCTTCGCCTGCAACTGGCCGGCCCGGGCAGAGGCAGCGTTCGCCTCCGCCAGCGCCATCGCCCGTTCGCGCCCGGCATCGGTGTCGTTCCGGGTCTGCTGGGTCGCGACGACGGAGGCGCGCTCCTGCACCAGCGCCCTGCTCACCTGTGCGATCTGGGCCGACAGCGCCTGCATCTGCGGATGGTTGGCGCCCATCTGGACGGAGATTTCGGAGCGCTGGCGGATCAGGTCGTCATATTGCTTCTGCAGATTGTCGAGCGCGGGGGAGGTCGCGCCCGCCACCGTCCGCATGCTGGCGGCGCGGCTGACGCCGGCGGCCTGCGCCTGCATCGCGCTGCTCATCGCGGCGGTGGACGCCGCCTCCACGGCGATGCGGTTCATCTGCTGATAGTCCTCCGCGCTGCCAGCGCCCATCGGCATCAGGTGCTGGCGGCGGAAATCGGCAACGGCGCGCTCGGCCAGCTCTACCTCATGGGCGAGGCGCCTGGTTTCCTTGTCGAGCGCGGTGCTGAGACCGTTGCGCCATGTCTGGCGGCGCTGGGAGCGCATCTTCTGCAGGCTGTCGACGAAGCGGTTGGCGATGCGCGCGGCCAGTTCCGCCTTGCGCGACTGGACCGTGATGTCGATGAAGTCGGAATCGGTCGAACTGACTACGCGGGTGGTCTTGGTAAGCTGCACGGCCGCCTGCTGCACCGTCATCTGCACGCCATGGGTGAAGGCCTGGTTGCGATTGAGGTTGAGGTCGCGCACCACCTGCTCCGCCAGCGCCTGCGACCGGTACATGCGCGCCTCATTGGCGACGCGCTGCTGGTTGCGGGTCGCGTCGGCCTGGTTGGAACCGGTGGAATCGTTGAGCTCCACCTGCACGGTCGCCGTCGCTTCATAGCGATTGGGCAGTTGCAACTGGACGATCAGCACCACCACGACGCAGGCGATGACGATGCTGGCCACCAGCTTCATGTGGCGGTGGAGCAGGAACCAGATCTGCCGCGCGGACATCTGCTGCAACTCGAAGGACAGGTCGCGCGGCTTTTCCGCGCCGCCGCCCGGCGCGGCGCCATCGATCAGAGTGAGCTGTGCAGACGCCATGATAGTCTCCCGGTCGCATCGGCGCGCGGACGCGCCCGCCGTCAGGGCCGTCCCCAATGCAGCGATAGTGCGGGTTGCGGCGGAAGAGCGCAAAAGCGCATCGGGGACCGGCGATGCGCATAGGTGCTAAACCCTTCGGATCAAGGCGGGGGCTCATGCCCTGTCCTGACCGAAAACCCATCGATGGCGTCTCGAACCCGCCAGCAATGGGTCCAGAGCCTACACATTTCTGATGCGTGTCTGACTATTCCGGATCGCCCCATTCCGCGCCATTGTGCGAAAGTTGATCGAGGATAAGAACGCTCCGCACGAGGGGACCGGCCATGATCGCGGAGCTGGCATATCAGGAACTGGAACCGGGATCGCTCGCCCGGCTGTTCGGGGCTGGCCATGCCGCGGTGCTGGTGCGTTGCCCGGAAATCGTGGCCGAGCTGTGGCGCGGCCTGCTGGAGGACAGGGCGGAGCAGATGCCCTGGGAGGCGCCGCTGGTCGACATCGCCCGCAACTATCACGGCAGCGGCGACATCACCGCCAGCCTGGGCGACCTCTTCTACTTCCAGCCCGGACGCCATGGCTATATCGCCCGGAAAATGGCCCTGTCACGCGAGGCGGGGGAGGATCATGCCACCGTGCGCCCCGCCTATTTCGTGCAGGGTGGGCAGCATTATGCCCCCGGTCAGGCGCTGCTGGACCGGTGCTGGGCCATCGGCTGGCGGTTGATGACGGCGCTCGCGCCGGAGGGGACGCCGCCTGGGGATTTCCATGTCGTGGTGCAAAGGCTGAAATATCAGGAAAGCGCGGGCGATTTCGAGCGGCTGGGCGCGCTGGCGCGCAATTCCCTGGGGCGCTGGGGCCGTGCGGGCTGCGCGCTGGATGAAAGGCGGTGGCAGGCGGCTGGGGTGCTCAGCCCGCGCGGCCTGTCCGACCTCTATGGCCTGTTGGCCGATGTGCCGGTCCTTGGGCGGTTGTTGCAGGGCATCAACCGCCTGTTGCTGCGCCGCGACCGTAGCAGGGACATCGCGCCGGGCCAGAAGCTGATCGAGGGCGCGCATTTCGACTATCGCTATTTTTCCGCCCTGTGCGGCGAACGGACGCAGATGCTGACGCAGGTCTTTGCCGGCGGGCGATGGATAGACCTGCCGATCGACCGCGCGACGCTGGCCGTCTTCCCCGGCAGCATGGCGACGCAGGCCTATGGCATGCAGCACGTGCTGCACCGCGTGCTGCATGTGGAAAACCCCGGCCAGGCCGGCGGCGATCCGCGGACGGACAATGTGACGCTGCTGATCGGGTCGGCTTAAGCGGGGGCAGGACAGAAGGAGACAGGGATTTTCACCTTTGGGTGAGGGCCTTCGCGGGAGCATGTCGCGTTTCAAAGGGCAAAACCGATTGAATCCCGTCCTTGCCTATAATTCCGGCAGGGGCTGCGGCCCGACAGGCCGCGCATAGATCAGCCGCGCCGCTTCCGGCCTTGCCTTGCGGGGGACATAGATCGTCGCCAGCGCCACCATCACCGGCATCACCCACATGCGCGAATACATGTGCGGGTAGGACAGGGTGTAGATCAGGAACACCAGCACCACCGCCACCGCCATTGCGCCCTTGTCGCGGCTGGTGCGCAGTCCGTTCGCCGCCAGCAGGGCGATCAGGCCCAGCAGGAGGATCAGCCCGCAAAAGGCGATCGCCCCGCCCTCGTTCCAGATCAGCAGGAACAGGTTATGCACCGGATTGTCATAGGCGCTGAGTTCGCGATAGCGGTCCACGCCCATGCCGATGACGGTATAGTCCTCGGCAAAGCCCCAGGCTTCCTCCATGAGCTGCGACCTGTTGAGGAATGTCCCCGCCTGGTTGATGTCGCCGCTTTCCACGGCATTGCCGACGCGCTCCTGGAAAGCCTTGGGCAGCGGGGCGCCGCTGGCGAAGAACAGCCCGGCCGCCACCGCCACCGCCAGCCCCAGGCGGAAGATGTAGCGAACGCCCATCAGCAGCAATGTGGTGAAGATCGCCAGCAGCGAGGCAGAAAATCCGGTGAAGGACGCGCTCAGCATCAGGCCCCAGAGCAGCAGGATCAGGCAGGCGACTCCGGCAAGGCCGCCGATCAGCCGATGGCGCATCGAATAGAGCAGCATCGGCAGCGAGAAGGCGACCACCGCGCCGTTGGGATTGGGCTGGCCCGCCATGGACCCCAGGCGCCCATTGCCGGTGATGAAGCCGTCGCCCAGCCAGTGCAGCGTGTCGTGATAGGTCAGGAAGGCGCTGGCGGCGATGCCGACCGCTTCGGAACAGGCGATGCCCAGCATGAAGATCAGCGGCGCCTTGCGGATCGTGCCTTCCTCCTGCTGCATCAGCAGGATCGGGATGCAGAGGAAGGCGACGGTATATTGCAGGGCGATGTTCACCCAGCGCAGCGGATCGCCGTTGATGATCGATCCGATGAACAGCCCGCCCAGCATCATCACCAGCCCCGCGAGCCAGAAGGGCGTGAGCGAGCGGAAGGGCGTGACGCTCAGCCGCCCGCGCAACGCGGAGATGGAGAAGCTGATGAGGAAGAAGAGGTCGGAAAAGGTGAGATTGATCTGGCCGACGCGCAGCAGGCCCCAACCGCTGAGGAAGATCGCCGTCATCAGGCACCAGCGCGCGATTCTGTCCCAGATTTCCTCATGCGCCGCGAAAATATCCGTCGCGGCGGCCGATGCGGGACCATGGGAGGCGGGGCTGGCGAGAGTCGTCACGGTGGCATAGGCTGGGCCTGGCGACCGCTCCGCGCAAACGCCCTTCGGGGCAGGGCATCGGGCGATTCCAGCCAGCCCGCCTTATCCGAATTTGCCGGAGGATCAGCCTTGTGATCCGTTGAAATGGCCTTGGGACTGACGGGATAACGGCAGCCCGAGCGCCGCCGGACCGGCAGGCGTCTCGTGCGACGAGGATAAGCCTGGTGACGGATGCGATCCTGCCCCTGCGCGACAGCGAACCGCCGGCGACGGTGGAGCGGACCGTCGATCCTTCGACTCGTGCCGCGCGGCAGGGACCGGTCAAGCTGATCTATGTGGCCGGCTACGGGCGGAGCGGGACGACCCTGCTCGACATCGCGCTGGGCGAGCATCCGGCGATCATGGGCGCGGGTGAGGTGACGACGCTGGCACGGCATGTCTGGGACCGGGGTGAATATTGCGCATGCGGAGCGCGGGTGCGGGACTGTCCGCAATGGCGCGCCATCGTCACGGGCTGGACGCAGGGCGAGCCGGATGGCTTTCTGGCCCGTTACCGCCGCACGCAGGAGCGGACGGAGGCGCTGCTGGCCCCGGCACGGCTGCTGCGGCTGCCGGGATGGCGGGACCATGTTCGCCGGACCGTGAAATTGCTGCGCGGCATGGCGCTGGTGTCGGGGCGGCCGGTACTGGTCGATTCCTCGAAGCTGCCCGGCCGGGCCTTTGCGCTGGCGGCCATGCCGGGCATCGACCTGCATGTCGTGCATGTGGTGCGCGACGGGCGCGGCGTCGCCTGGTCGCTGATGAAGGGGCATGGCCGCAGCGTTGAGAAGGGGGTGCAGCGTGAATTGCGGCCCAAGCCCCTGCTTTACACCGCCCTGCGCTGGTCGATGGTGAACATCGCCGCGGAGATGCTGTGCCGCCGGGTCGGGCCGGGGCGCTGCATCCGGGTGCGATATGAGGATTTTGTCGACGATCCACGCGGCATTATCGGGCGGATCGTCGCGCTGGTGGGGGAAATGCCACATCTGCCCGCCACCGGCCTCGCCCCCTTCGCGCCGCAGCACCAGGTCGCGGGAAGCCGCCACCGCATGCAGAAATCGCTCAGCATCAAGGGCGACGACAAGTGGAAGCGCGAAATGCCGGGGTGGAAGCAGCGGCTTTTCACTCTGTTGTGCGCGCCCTTGCTGCGACGTTACGGCTATGCGCTGCGCAGCGGGGACGAATCATGAGGCGGCGGCTGGTCGGCATGCTGCTGCCCATTGTGATGGCGGGCTGTTCGGGCGCGGGCAGCGAATCGCGGGCGCAGCCGGTGAGGGGCGAACCCGCCTTTCCCGGCGCGGTCGGCTATGGAGCGGCGGCCAGGGGCGGGCGTGGCGGGCAGGTCATCGCCGTCGATACGCTGGCCGACGGCGGTCCGGGCTCCCTGCGCGCCTGCATCGAAGCCACGGGCCCGCGCGTCTGCATATTCCGGGTGAGCGGCACGATCCGCTTCACCACGCGCCCGCCGGTGATAACCAACCCCTATCTCTCCATAGCGGGGCAAACGGCGCCGGGCGGCGGCATCGTCATCGCCCATGCGGGCGGCGCGGAAGGGCGCACGCCGATCCTGATCAAGAACACGCACGACATCGTCATCCGCCATATCCGCGTCCGCAACGACCGCACCGGCGCCCATCGCGGGTCGGAAGACAGTTTCACCATAGAGAACAGCCATCAGGTCATCATCGACCATGTGAGCGCAAGCTGGGCGCGGGACGAGCTGATCAACGGCTATGGCGACAATGACTGGATCACGATCAGCAACTCGATCTTCGCGGAGGGGATACCGCGGCACGACAAATGCGCGCTGCTGGCGAGCGATCCCAGGGGGCCGCAGCATTTAAGCTTCATCGGCAATATCTGCGCCCATAATGGCGACCGCAATCCGGACCTCAATTTCCCCCCCGGCTCCTGCGCGGAGGTGATCAACAACATCCTCTATAACGGCCAGTCGGAATTTGCGGAGATATGGGAAAGCTTCGGCGGCGTGCCCGTCTCGCTGATCGGCAACAGCTTCGTCGCGGGGCGGAACACCCGGCCCGACACGATCGGCGTGGCGCGCAACGTCATGGGGTCGAAGGGGACGGCGAAGGTCTATCTGGCCGACAACCGTTTCGACGGGGATTTCGTCCATCTCTCTCCCCTGCTGAAGGCGGCGGAGGTGGACCGGCCGCCCTGCCCGCCGACCATCGCCGCCGAACCGGCCGACGCGGCCTACAAGGCGGTGCTGAGCGACGCCGGCGCCTTCCCCCGCGACCCGTTCGACCGGCGGATCGTCAAGCAGGTGCGCGAGCGCAAGGGGCATATCGTGAAGCAGCCCGGCCTGATCGACGATCCGGAACCGGGGACGCCCTATGCCGACGCGGACGGAGACGGCATGGACGACCGGTGGGAGGCGGAGCATGGCGCCGATCCGCGCAAGGCCGATCCATGGGCCGACGCCGACGGAGACGGGCTGGCCAATCTCGACCAGTTTCTGGACCAGCGGGCGCGCGACCTGATGGACGGGGTGACGCCATGAATGCGCCCTTGCCCCGCCTGACGCCTGCGGATGCCGCGCCGGACGAGCGCCTGCGCATCTGCTTCCCCTTTTCCGGGGACAGCATCGGCGGCAGCCATATTTCGGTGCGGGGGCTGATCGGGCATCTCGACCCGGCGCTCTACCGTCCGCTGGTGGTGACGGAGGTGCCCGGCGGCATGATCGCCAATTTCTTCGCCGGGCATGAGCAGATGGACGACCCCGCCGCCCACGGGCTCTTCGTGCCGGGCGAGGCCTTCACCCTGCGGAAATTCGGACGGACGCTGGGCGGCGTTCTGCCGCGTGCCCGGTTCCTGCGGCGCAACCGGGTCGACATCGTCCATGTCAATGACGGGCGGAGCAGCGCCAACTGGGCGTTGCCGGCGCGGCTGGCCGGGGCGAAGCTGATCTGGCACCATCGCGGCGATCCCGGCGCGCTGGGCCTGCGCCTGCTCGCACCCGCGCTGGCGCATCGGGTGCTGGCGGTTTCGTCCTTCGCTTTGCCGCCCGCCGGCATCTGGTCGGCGCGAAACCGGGCCTCGGTGATCCACAGTCCCTTCGACACGACGCTGGAGGTGGACCGGACCAGAGCGCGGGAGGCGCTGATCCGCGAGTTGGGCGTATCGCCCGATACGTTGCTGCTGGGCTATTTCGGCGCTTTCGTGCCGAGGAAGCGGCCCCTGCTGTTCGTCGACATGATCGCCCGGCTGACGGACGCGAGGGGAGGGCCGGTCATGGGCCTGATGTTCGGGGAGGCGCGCGTGCCCGCCATGGACATCGCCCTGCGCAGGCGGATCGCGGAAAAGGGCGTGGAGGATCGGGTGAGGGTGATGGGCTATCGCACGCCCGGACCCTTCTGGATCGCCGCCTGCGACAGGCTGGTCGTGCCCGCCGTGGGCGAGCCGTTCGGGCGGACATTGGTGGAGGCGATGCTGGTCGGCACGCCCATCGTCGCCGCCCGGTCCGGCGGCAATGTCGAGGCGCTGGAGGGCGGCGTCGGCCTGCTGGTCGAGCCGGACGACGCCGGGGCGCTGGCCCGGGCCTGCGCCGATCCGGGCGACGTCCGCGCCATGGCCCTGCGCGCCCGTGCCGATGCCCGCGCCCGCTTCAGCGAAGCCGCGCATTGCGCCAAGGTCTGCGCCATCTACGAAGCGTTGCGGCCATGATGGGCGTGGTGAAGCGGCATTTCCTCTGGGCGGCGCTGTTCAGTGCGCTCGCCAATCTGCTGTTCCTCGCGCCGACGCTCTACATGCTGCAAATCTATGACCGGGTCGTGCCGACGCGGGGCGGGACCACGCTCGCCTTCCTGACGGTGGCGCTGCTGCTGGCCTATGCCACCCTCTCCCTGCTGGAATATATCCGCTCGCGCATATTGGTGCGGGCGAGCATCGGGCTGGACCGGCGGCTGGCGCGGACGCTGATCGCCGCCACGCTGCGCCAGCAGGCGGGGGAGGGGATCGGGCGCAGGAGCCGCCAGCCGATCCGCGAATGCGATCAACTCCGCCAGACGCTGACCGGTCCGGCCATGTTCGCGCTGTTCGACGCGCCGTGGACGCCGATCTACATCCTCGTCTGCGCGCTGATCCACCCGCTGATCGGGCTGATGGCGCTGGCAGGCAGCCTGACGCTGGTGGCCATCGCCTGGGCCAGCGACCGGGCGACGCGCCGGCCCCTTTTGCAGGCCAATGCCGCCGCGAACCTGTCCTACAGCAGCCAGGAACAGACGATGCAGGGGGCCGAAGCGGTGCGGGCGCTGGGCATGCAGGGCGCGATGGTCCGACGGCACCTTGCCGAAAGGGAGGACATGCTCGGCTGGCAGGCGGAGGCCAGCTTCGCCGCTGGCAGCCGCATGGCGGTGAGCCGCTTCCTGCGCAACATGCTGCAATCCGGCGCGCTGGGACTGGGGGCGTTGCTGGCGATAGACGGGCAGATTTCCGGCGGCGCGATCTTCGCCTCCTCCTTCCTGCTGGGGCGGGCGGTGGCGCCGGTCGACCAGCTTGTGGGAAGCTGGCGCAGCTTCGTCGCGGCGAGGGCCTCCCATGGGGAGGTCATGGCCTGGCTCGACGGCGCGGCGGACGACATGCCCCAGACCAGCCTGCCTCGCCCGAAAGGCCGGGTGGATGTGGAGCGCGTGACCATCGAGGATCCGCATTCCCAACGGCTGATCCTCAACAACCTCTCCTTCACAGTCGGACCGGGGGAGATGGTCGCGGTGATCGGCGCGAGCGGCGCGGGCAAGTCCACGCTGGCGCGGCTGGTGGCGGGCGCCATCGCCTGCGACCGGGGCGAAATCCGCATCGACGGGGCGGAACGGTCGCAATGGGACGGCGATGCGCTGGCGGTGCATGTCGGCTATATGCCGCAGCAACTTTCCCTTTTCGCCGGGTCGATCCGCGACAATATCGCCCGCTTTGCCGATCCGGACGCCGACGCGCGGATAGACGCCGACGTCATTGCGGCGGCACAGGCGTGCGGCGTGCATGAGATGATCCTGCGACTGCCGCAGGGCTATGACACCATGCTGGGCTGGGGCGGCATGGGGCTGTCCATGGGCCAGACGCAGCGGATCGCGCTGGCCCGCGCCCTGTTCCGCGACCCGGCGGTGCTGATCCTGGACGAACCCAATGCGCATCTCGATTCCGATGGGGAGGCGCAACTGATCGCGGCATTGGCCAGGGCCAAGGCGCGCGGCGCGGCGATCATGGTGACGGCGCACCGGACCGGCCTGCTGGGACCGGCGGACCGCATACTCGTGCTGGACAATGGCCGCATGCGGATGAGCGGGCCACGCGATCAGGTGCTGGGCGCGCTGACCCGTCCCCGTCCCGCGCCTGTGGCGGGAGCGGCCTGATGCTGATGCGGACCACACGGCCTTTGCTGTTGCCGCCGCCCGGCCCGCCGCCGCCGGTGGCGGTCGACCCCAGGCCGGAGGTGCGCGGCGGCCTGCTGGTGGCGGCGGCGTTTTTCCTGCTGTTCCTCGGCTGGGCGGCCTTTGCCCGACTGGACGCGGCGGCGCTGGCGCCGGGCCGGACGACCGTGGCCGGCCAAAGGCAGAGCGTGCAGCATCGCGACGGCGGCATCGTTGCGGCGATCCTGGTGAAGGAGGGGCAGCGCGTCCGGCAGGGCGAAGTTCTGATCCGGCTGGCCGCGCCTGCCGTGGCCGCGCAGGAACGGGTGCTGGCGTCTCAGGCGATCTGGCTGATCGCCCAGCGCGCCCGTTTGCGCGCCGAACAGGCTGGGGCGGGGATGGAGGCGCCGGTGGAGTTCCGCACGCTGACCGGGGACGACCGCGCCGATGCGCAGGCGGCGATGCGCGCGCAGCAGGCGCAGATGGCGGCGCGGTCGGCGCTGCTCGGCACGCAACAGGGCGTGGCGATGCATGAGGGGAGCCAGGCCGGGTCTCAGGCCATGGGCTATCGCGAGCAGGTCGCCTCCGTGATCGAGCAGGAGCGGCTCATCACCGACGAACTGGAGAGCCTGCGCACCGTGGCGGAGAAGGGCTTCGTCAGCAAGACGCGCATCCGCGCGCTGGAGCGGGCCAGGGCGGACCTGATCGGCCAGCGCGGTCGCCTGAGCGCGGCGCGCGACAGTGCGGCCAATATGGTGGGCGAAGCGCGGCTGAAGGCGCTGGAGGCGAAGCAGAATCTTCAGGAAAAGGTGACCTCCGACCTGCGCGATACCGAAGCGCTGCTGGGCGACGTGCTGCCCAAATGGAGCGCGGCGCGGGACGAACTTGCCCGGACGCAGGTGCGCGCGCCGGTTAGCGGGACGGTGGTGGGCCTCAGCGTGCATACGGTGGGCGGGGTGATCGCGGCGGGACAGACGCTGATGGACATCGTGCCGCGCGATTCCGCCGTCGTGATCGAGGCGCGCTTTTCCCCCGCCGATGTGGACGATCTGGCGGTGGGGCAGAAGGCGGAGATACGCTTCGCCGGCTTTCCGGGGCGCAGCCTGCCGATCATAGAGGGCAAGGTGACGCGCATATCGGCGGACAGCTTCGTCGAGGAGAAGACGGGCATCGCCTATTTCGCGGGAGAAGTGACCATCGCCCCCGATCAGATCGCGCTGATCCGGCAATATCGGGAAGGCGATTTCGCGATGAAGCCGGGCATGCCGGTGGAGGTGGTCGTGCCGCTGCGGCGGCGGACGGCGCTGCAATATATGATCGATCCCCTTGCCGATACGATGTGGCGCTCCTTCCGCGAGCAGTAGACGTTGTTCCTACACCCATAGGCGCACTCCCGAAGGTGTAGGCGCTATCCCTAAGACCCCACCGCTTCCGCCCGATTTGCCGCTAAGGATTTCGGACCTTTCACAAGGACGCTGGACAGGGGGCGAGCATGGCGAATTTCTTCAACGTGGTGGGAAGCCAGACCATCACGGCAGGGAGTGAGAAGGACCAGTTCTTCGCCTTCACCCGGCTCGCCAATCTCGATACGGTGCGCCCCGATGCGGTGCTGGCGCAACTCGTCTGGAACTCCGCGATTCTCACCGGCAGCGCCGCCGCCTATCAACTGACGGCGAGCAACATCCAGATTTCCATGGACCTGCTGATGGGGGGCACCGGCACGGACGTCATCTACGGGTCCAACCTGTCCGACGCGATCTTCTACAATAATGGCGTGATCGCAGGCGGCTTCGGCAGCTTCGACAATATCGAGCAGTTCTGGCTGGGCGACGGCGACGACATCATCGACCTGACGGCGCATGGGGCGGGCGGGATCGACTATGCCAAGGACGTGCTGGTCCAGGCGGGCCTCGGCAATGATGTCATCATCGGCGGCGCGGGAAAGGATAATCTTCAGGGCGACGGCGGCAACGACATCATCTTCGGCTGGCGTGGCAGCGACACCATTTCCGGCGGAGCGGGCGACGACCTGCTCTATGGCGACGATCTGGGCTTCAACAACATTTCGGGCGACGACACCATCGACGGCGGCACGGGCAACGACATCCTCTATGGCGGGCGCGGCAGCGACAGGATGACCGGCGGCGACGATGACGACATCCTCTATGGCCAGGCCGGCGGCGACAATATGTCGGGCGGGTCGGGCAATGACATTCTCCATGGCGACGATGCCGACACCAACAGCAACGATACGCTGAACGGCGATGCCGGGAACGACCAGCTCTATGGCGGCGCGGGCAGCGACGAGCTGTATGGCGGCAGCGGCGAAGACATGTTGGATGGCGGCAGCGGCAACGATTATATGCATGGCGGCGCAGGCAACGACACGATCCTCGCCGGTGCGGGCAATGACGTGATCGACGGCAGCGCGGACGTCGACACGCTCGTCTTTTCGGGCAACCGGATGGATTATGTCTTCACGCTCCAGACCGACGGCAGCTATGTCGCGGTCGACCAGCGTGCAGGCTCTCCGGAGGGCAGCAAGACAGTCCGCAACGTGGAATTTTTCCAGTTCGCGGACATGACGACGCCTTCCACCGCGCTGAACGCCCCGCCGGTCATCACCTCGAACGGCGGCGGCTCCAGCGCGGCGCTGGCGGTCGATGAGAACGGCACCGCCGTGACCACCGTCACCGCGACGGACCCCGACATGGTACAGACGGTCTCCTTCTCCATCGTGGGAGGCGCGGACGCGGCGCTGTTCGCGATCGACGCGATGACGGGCGAATTGCGTTTCCTCACAGCGCCCAATTTCGAAAGCCCGGCCGATGCCGACCGCGATAATGTCTATCAACTGATCGTTGCCGCCAATGACGGCAATGGCGGCGTTGACACGCAGACGCTCTCCGTGACCGTGAACGATGTGCCGGACGGTTTTGCGCCGGTCATCACCTCCAATGGCGGCGGCGCAAGCGCGGCGATCACCGTCGACGAGAATGCGACCGCGGTGACCGGCCTGACCGCCACCGATGCCGACAGCCCGTCGATCAGCTTCGCCATCATCGGCGGAGCGGACGCCGCGCTCTTCGAAATCGATGCGGCAACCGGCGTTCTCCGCTTCAAGACCGCGCCCGATTATGAAGCCGCCGCCGACGCCGATCACGACAATATCTACAATGTCGTGGTGCAGGCCAGCGACGGCACCAACAGCGACAGCCAGGCGCTGGCAGTCGCGGTCGCCAATCTCAACGACAATGCGCCGGTGCTGACCTCTTATGGCGGGGCGGCTTCGGTCGCCTTCTCCGTCGCGGAAAACAGCCTGCTTGCCGCCACCGTGCAGGCCAGCGACGCGGATGGCGCTGCGCTCAGCTACAGCATCAGCGGCGGCGCTGACGCGGCGTTGTTCACCATCGACCCGCAGACGGGCGCGCTGAGTTTCAGGACGGCTCCGGACTATGAAGCGCCGGACGACAGCAATGGCGACCGCCTCTACCATGTGATCGTCAGCGCGAGCGACGGCAGCAACAGCGTCTCGCAGACCCTGGCCATCGGCATTACCAATCTGAACGACAATGCGCCGGTCATAACCTCCAATGGCGGCGGCGCCTCGGCGTCGATCAGCATGGCGGAAAATGCCAGCGCCGTGACCGTGGTGGCGGCCACCGATGCGGACGGCCCCGTCCCCGGTTTCGCCATTTCAGGGGGAGCGGACGCCGCGCTTTTCACCATCGATCCGGTGACCGGCGCGCTGTCCTTCATCAACCCGCCCGATTATGAGAACCGGCTCGATGCCGATGGCGACGGCGTCTATCAGGTGACGGTGCGCGCAACCGACGGCAGCAACGTCGATGATCAGCTTTTGTCCATCACGATCACCGATGTCGCGGAAAACGGGAGGACGATCACCGGATCATCGGGCAACAACACGATCGGCCCGACGACCACCGTGCTCGCCTATCAGACGACTGCCCTCAACGACACCATCTACGCCCTTGCCGGCAATGACGTCATCGATGGCGGGGCGGGCGCCGACTATATGGATGGCGGCGCAGGCAACGACATCTTCTATGTCGACACCTGGTCGGACGACGGCTTTGCCGGCAATGACGATCAGGTGATCGAACTGGCGGGGGGCGGCAGCGATCTTGTCTATGCCTCCGTCAGCTATCGCCTTGCCGCCAATGTCGAAAAGCTGACGCTGACCGGCGCGGTGGCGATCAACGGCATGGGCAATGATCTGGCCAACACGATCACCGGCAATGACGCGGCGAACATTCTGTCGGGCGGAACGGGCGCGGACATTCTCTATGGCATGGGCGGCGGCGACACGCTGGACGGCGGTGACGATAACGACACCCTCTTCGGCGGCGACGGCAGCGACATGCTGATCGGCGGGCTGGGCGACGACTATCTGGACGGCGGCACGGGCGCCGACAACATGGCCGGTGGGCTGGGCAATGACAGCTATATCGTCGACAGCTGGTCCGACGACGGCAACAGCGCCAATGACGACCTGATCGTCGAACTGGCGGGCGAGGGGACCGATCAGGTGAGCGCCTCGGTCAGCTACAAAATGGCGGCCGAGATCGAGAAGCTGGTTCTGACCGGCACGGACCCGATCGACGGCATCGGCAACGACATCGCCAACAGCATGACGGGCAATGGCGGCAATAACGGCCTCTGGGGCGGCCTGGGCAACGACACCCTGCTGGGCAATGGCGGCGACGACCGGCTCTATGGCGAGGACGGGCAGGACAGCCTGGACGGCGGCGCGGGCAACGACCTGCTGGACGGCGGGGCGGCGGGCGATACGCTGAAGGGCGGCGCGGGCAGCGACACGCTGATCGGCGGCGCGGGCAAGGACACGCTGACCGGCGGGACGGAGGCGGATGTCTTCCTGTTCAACCGCGGCGACACGACGCTCAACACGGCGAGCTATGACCGGATCACCGACTTCAAGGCGAGCGAGGGCGACCGCATCGACCTGGACTTCCTGAACGGCTCCCTGCCCGCCGTCGACTATGCCGAACGGACCATTGCCACCAACAGCTTCTCCGACGCGCTGGCTGCTGCCAATATGACCGCCGGGGTCAATCATGTGGCTTTCGTCGCCGGGTCGACGGACGGCTGGATATTCTACGACGCCAATGGCGACGGCGCATTCGAACAGAGCATCCAGCTTGTCGGGGTCAACAGCCTGGCGGGGGTGGATTCGAGCAGTTTCTTCTAGAGCGCGCTGCGTTAAATCGGACGCAGCCCGCGCGCTTTTTTCTTCCCGTTCGCCCTGAGCCTGTCCTGAGCGCCTGCCTTGCAGGCAGTCGAAGGAACCTGCCGATCCTAATCGAACAAGCCATCCTGGACATTGGAGGGCGGATTGATTCCCAGATGCTTCCAGCCCGGCCCGTTGAGGCAGCGTCCTCGCGCAGTGCGGGCGATCAGGCCGAGTTGGATCAGATAAGGCTCGATCACTTCCTCGATCGTATCGCGCGCTTCGGAGAGGCCTGCCGCGAGCGTTTCCACTCCCACCGGCCCGCCGCGATAGATGTCAGCGATCATGGTCAGGTAACGGCGGTCCATCAGGTCGAGGCCGAGATGGTCGACATCCAGCCGGGTCAGCGCGGCATCGGCCACCTTCGCATCCACGGCCGGGGCGCCCGCCACATTGGCGAAGTCGCGCACCCGCCGCAGCAGCCGTCCGGCGATGCGCGGCGTGCCCCGGGAACGCCTGGCGATCTCCACCGCGCCGTCGGAAGTGATGGCAAGGTCCAGCAGCCGGGCCGCGCGGCGCACCACCAGTTCCAGCTCGTCGACGGTATAGAATTGCAGCCGCACCGGAATGCCGAATCGGTCGCGCAGGGGCGTCGTCAGCAAGCCCTGCCGCGTGGTCGCGCCGACCAGGGTGAAGGGCGGCAGGTCGATCCGCACAGACCGGGCGGAGGGGCCTTCCCCGATCATCAGGTCGAGCGCCCGGTCCTCCATGGCAGGGTAGAGCACTTCCTCGACCGCGGGGTTGAGCCGGTGGATCTCGTCCACGAAGAGGACGTCGCCCTCATCCAGATTGGTGAGCAGCGCGGCCAGATCGCCCGACTTGGCGATCACAGGGCCGGATGTCGCGCGGAACCCCACGCCCATTTCGCGGGCGACGATCTGCGCCAGCGTCGTCTTGCCAAGGCCGGGCGGGCCGAAGAACAGCACATGATCCAGCGCCTCGCCGCGGCCCCGGGCGGCCTCGATGAAGATACGCAGATTTTCCCGCGCGCCCTGCTGGCCGATGAATTCGGCAAGCGATTTGGGCCGCAGCGCGGCGTCGGCATCCTCGACCCGCCGGGTGGAGGAGATCAGGCGATCCTCGCTCATGCGCGACACTCACCCCAACCGTCATGCTGAACTCGTTTGGTTTGCGCCGACCTTCGGTTCAGCATCCATCGTGCCGCTGGTTCGGATGGAGAGGCGATAAACCAAGGCCCGGAGCCAGGTCGATCCACCGCGGATTTTCGGACTCGATCAGATTGATCTTCCACTGCCGATGCCAGCGCTTGAGCTGCTTTTCCCGGTTGATAGCTTGTTCCATCGTTTCGCACATTTCGAAACGGACGAGACTGTGGACGGCATATCTCCCAGTGAAACCCGGGATGCCGTTCGTGCGGTGTTGATGCAGCCGCCCAGGCAGATTCGACGTCACCCCGATATACAGCGTGCCATAGGGATGACTGGCCAGGATATAGACGCATGGTTCTTTCATTCCCTCCCTTCGACGCGAGGGGCGAAATGGATGCTGAAGCGAGTTCAGTATGACGGGTGTGGAGGGGGAGGCGCATCATTTCGCCGCTTTCCTGAGCGCCAGGCGGACCAGCGCGTCCAGCGACGCGCCCTCGCCCAGTTCCTCTTCCGCCGCCGCGACGGCGGTGCTGGCTTCGGCGGGCTTGAAGCCCAGATTCTGCAGCGCGGAGATCGCATCGGCGCTGTGTCCGCCGGTCGGCAGCGGGGCGAACCCGCCGCCGATCCCGCCGGCCGGCGTGGGCACGGCGCCGATCTTGTCCTTCAGCTCATTGGCGATGCGCTGGGCCAGCTTGGGGCCGACGCCGTTGGCGCGGGCGATCATCGCCTTGTCGCCGGTCGCGACGGCGCGGTGCAGTTCCGCCGGTTCCAGCGCTGAAAGTATGGCCAGCGCCACGCGGGAACCCACGCCCTGCACACCGGTCAGCAGGCGGAACCAGTCGCGCTCCTCCGCCCGGGCGAAGCCGACCAGGCGGATCGCATCGTCCGACACCAGCAGTTCGGTATGGACCGTCACCGCTTCCCCCACCGGCCCCAGCGCCGACAGGGTGCGGGAGGAGGCGCCGACCAGATAGCCGACGCCGCCCACATCGATGATGGCATGGTCCAGGCCCGTGCTGTCCAGCCGCCCTTTCAGTTTCGCGATCATGCGCCCCGCCCTTTGGTCATGGTCTGTTCTTTAGGGGCGTCTCCGGCAGGGCGCCAGCTAAAAACCGACGGAGCAAAGGCACCATTTGCCGGCCCGCGCGTAGAGCAGCCGGCGAGGGGCGAAGGAAGGAGCCGTTTTTCATGTCGATTCAGGCGCCATTGCTAGGCCCCAAGGATTTCGAATTTCCCGCGATCATGCTGTCGGGCTATGTCGACCATGGCATGTATCTGCATTTCCGCAATTGCCTTTCGTCCGCGCCGCAGCAGGGGCTGGTGGTGGTGGAGATCGCCACCCTGGGCGGCGACCCGGAAATCGCCCGGATGATGGGGGAGGATATACGCTTCCATTCCGATCTCTATCCTGACCGGCGGCTGGTTTTCCTGGGCAAGACGGCGGTCTATTCGGCGGGCGTGACCTTCATGAGCTTCTTCGCGGCGGAAAACCGCTATCTGGCGCGGGGCACGCGGCTGATGATCCATGAGCGGATCATTACCCGGGACATCCATCTGGAAGGGCCGCTGTCGACCTGCATCGCCTCGCTCAAGGCGACGCTGCATGAGATAGAGGCGTCGATCGCGATCCAGAATGAGGGCTTTGCGAACCTGATCCTGGGATCGCAGGTTTCCATGGAGGAACTGCTGAACCGCGCGCCGGAAAACTGGTATCTGGAGGCGAACGAAGCGCAGGCGCTAGGGCTGATCGCGGCGGTGATATAAAGCGTCTTGTGCAGGGCACGGATTATGCCTTTGATGCGCCCATGAACCGATCCCGGATATTTCCCTGGCGTTATGGCATGTTCCTGGCCCTGCTGGCTAGCATGGCGCCGTTCGGCCTGGTGCTGCGCTGGCATGAGGCGGTGATGGCAGGGTTCGACCTGGCGGCGCTGGCGTTCATCCTGTCGGTCTGGCCGCTGCTGGATTCCGATGCGGACGCGATGCGGCGCAAGGCGGCGGAAAACGATGCGAACCGGCAGTTGATGCTGCTGCTGACCGGGATCGTGTCGGTGGTGATCCTGGTCGCCGTCGGCGTGGCAGTCAGCCAGCATGGCGGGCCGAGCAAGGCGGCGGTCGCGCTGCTGCTGGCCACATTGGCGCTGGCCTGGCTGTTTTCCAATCTTGTCTATGCGATGCACTATGCGCATATCTTCTATCTGGCCGATGGCAAGGGCGGCGACAGCGGCGGGCTTGATTTTCCCGACATGCAGGAGCCGGGCTATTGGGATTTCCTCTATTTCGCCTTCACCTTGGGGATGACGTTCCAGACATCCGACGTGTCGGTGACCAGCCGGGGCATGCGGCAGGCGGCGCTGTTCCATTGCCTCGCGGCGTTCCTGTTCAACCTGGGCATATTGGCGTTCACCATCAATGTGCTGGGCGGCATCTGAACCGACGGGTTTGAAGCAGGCGTTCAGGATGTGGCCAGATGCGGACATTCCCCCCTTCCGACCTTCGGGGGTTGTTTACCAATTTCCGCTAGGTCCGCGGCATGAGCGACAAAGCCGATCCCTGTCCGAAGTCCGCCGTCAGCCACGGTGTTGGCGTGGCCGGGCTGGTCGGGCTGGGGCTTTGGACGCTGGTCGCGCGCCATTATGGGATGAATGGGCCGAATGCGGGTTTTGCCGCGGTCGTCGCCTGCGGCCTGCCGATGGTGTCGTGGTCGCTGCTGGTCGACAAGGTGCATCGCCGCGCATCGACGGGGATCGACTGGACCGCGCCTGCGCGGCCGTGGCGGGCGGTGCTGGATGTCAGCATCGTCAAGATCGCCGGCCTGTGGGCGACATGGCTTGCCATAGCGGTCTTCTATTGCATCGCCCGCTGGTACTGGAGCGGGGATTATCGCCTTTCCATGAATGTGCTGATGGGCGCGGCGCCCTGGCTGCTGGCGGCATCGGTGCCCTATGTGATCTGGCTGGACCGGCGACTGGTTGAGCCCAGGGACGCAGGCTATGCCTTCGGTCAATGGGTGATCGGCGGGGCCGCCGGCGCTGCGGACAAAGCCGAGGTCGCCCATCATGCCCGGGCCTGGGCGGTGAAGGGCTTCTTCCTTGCCTTCATGCTGTCGATCGTGCCCGGCAATTTCGCCAGCGTGGTCGAATGGCGGATCGAGGATGCGGTCAGCCATCCGGTGGCTCTGGCAAGCTTCCTGATCGCGGTCATGTTCATGATCGACGTCTGCATGGCGACCGTCGGCTATATGCTGACCTGCAAGCCGCTGGATTCGCATATCCGCACCGCCAATCCGCTGCTGGCAGGGTGGGTGGCGGCGCTGATCTGCTATCCGCCCTTCGTGCTGATGGGCAATGGCGGCCCGCTCGATTATCATGCGGGCGGGGCGGAATGGGATGTCTGGACGCGGGGGCATGGCGTCCTGCAATGGCTGCTGGGCGGATGGCTGGTATTGCTGACGGCCATCTACGCCTGGGCGACGGTCGCCTTCGGGCTGCGCTTTTCCAACCTGACGCATCGGGGCATTCTGACGCATGGCCCCTATCGCTGGACGCGGCATCCGGCCTATCTGTCGAAGAATCTGTTCTGGTGGTTTTCAGCCCTGCCTTTTTTGAGCCTGTCGGGGAGTTTGACCGATGTGGTGCGGAACTGCGCGCTGCTGGGCGTGACCAACGCGGTCTATTATTGGCGCGCGAAGACCGAGGAAGCGCATTTGAGCGCCGATCCGGAATATCGGGCCTATAGCGAGTGGATGGCGCGCAATGGTGCAGTGCCGCGCTTTTTTGGATGGGTAGCGGGGCGGAAGCCTTTGAGCGCGGTTCAGCCTGCCGAATAGCTGTTCGTTTCCTGCATTCGAAGGCCCGTCATGCTGAACGAATTCAGCATGACGAATGGGGGATGCCGTCGCCCTCGAGCATCCCGTCGATCCCGCCTAGAAGCTTTCTTCAGCGTAGATTTGGCTGAGGTCGCCCTTCCATTCCTCATGATAGCGGGCGAGGAGGCGTTCGGCATGGGTCCGGCCCGACGCCACGATCTCGTCCAGCGGGGCGAGGAAGCCGCTTTCATTGTCGCCCGACGCATTGAGCCGGGCGCGGGCGGAAAGGCCGCTGCGGGCGATGTCGAGGACTTCGCCCGCTATGTCGCGCAGCTTGCGATTGCCGCCGATGGGGGCATCCAGCGCCAGTTTCGGCACGGAATCGCGCAGAACCTGCCGTTCCTCCATGCTCCAGTCCTTGACCAGATCCCAGGCGGCGTCCAGCGCGCCTTCGTCATAGAGCAGGCCGACCCACAGCGCCGGAAGCGCGCAGATGCGGTTCCACGGCCCGCCGTCCGCGCCGCGCATTTCGAGGAAGCTCTTCATCCGCACCTCCGGGAAGGCGGTGGAAAGATGATCCTCCCAATCCTTCTCGGTCGGCTTCTCGCCGGGCAGGGCGGGCAGTTCGCCGTTCAGGAAGTCGCGGAAGCTCTGGCCCGCCGCGTCGATATAGCGGCCGTCGCGATAGACGAAATACATCGGCACATCGAGCGCATAGTCGGCATAGCGTTCATAGCCGAAGCCGTCCTCGAACACGAAGGGCAGCATGCCGGTGCGGCCGGGGTCGGTGTCCGACCAGATATGGCTGCGATAGGAGAGGAAGCCGTTGGGCTTGCCTTCGGTGAAGGGCGAATTGGCGAACAAGGCGGTCGCCAGAGGTTGCAGGGCCAGCGAGACGCGGAACTTCTTCACCATGTCCGCCTCGCTGCCATAGTCGAGGTTGGTTTGGATGGTGCAGGTGCGCAGCATCATGTCCAGGCCCATCGTGCCGACGCGCGGCATGTGGCGCAGCATGATGTCGTAGCGGCCCTTGGGCATGATGGGCAGTTCTTCGCGCGTCTTGTCCGGCCACATGCCCAGGCCCAGGAAACCCAGGCCCAGCATGTCGCCGACATATTTGACCTGTTCCAGGTGCCGGCTGGTCTCCGCGCAGGTCTGGTGCAGATTTTCCAGCGGCGCGCCCGACAGTTCGAGCTGCCCCGCCGGTTCCAGGCTGATGGTGCCGTCGGTGCCGGAGAGGGCGATGATATTCTCCCCCTCGAACACCGGGTTCCAGCCATAGCGGGTAAGGCCGATCAGCAGCGTGTGGATGCCGCCGCGCTCATCATAGCTGGGCGCATGGAAATCCGCCTTGGCATAGACGAATTTCTCATGCTCCGTGCCGATGCGCCAGCGATCCTTGGGCTTGGCGCCCTTGGCGAAGGCCGCGATCAACTGGTCGCGGCTCTCGATGATGGGATCGGTCCCCCCTGAGTCGGTTCTGGTGCTCATGCCCCGCCTTAATCTTTCCCCCGGTTGCGTCAAAGCCGCAACGTTCGGCGCTCAAATAAGCTGCGTTGATGACGGCTTCAATCCGGTTGCGGAAGAAAACGATGTTGGGATACCCTTATCGCCAGTCCCCGTTGATCGTCATCCATGCAGTCGTCGCGGCGATGGCGGCGGTTTCGGCGCGCAGGATGCGGGGGCCGAGCGAGACGGCCACGGATTGGCGGTGCGCGCGGATCGCTTCGCGTTCGGCGGGGTCGAAGCCGCCCTCGGGGCCGATCAGGAAGGCCGCGGGGCCGGGATGGGCCTTGAGCGTATCGGCCAGCGGTTCGCCGCCGGTCTCGTCCGCGAAGAAAAGCCAGCGATCGTCGCGCCAATCCCGAAGCAGCGCGTCGAGCTTCACCATCTCCCCAAGGTCGGGAAGCGCGGTGCGGCCGCATTGTTCGGCCGCCTCCACCAGATGGGCGTGCAGGCGATCCAGATTGAGCCGGTCCACCACGGCGCGGCGGGTAAGCACGGGCTGCAGCCGCGCCACCCCCAGTTCGCAGGCCTTTTCCGCGATCAGGTCGATGCGGCCCTTCCTGATCGGCGCGCAGCAGAGCCAGAAATCGGGGACGTCCTCCGGCGGCCTGGTCTGGCTGACGACCTCCAGCACCAGGTCGCGCCGGCGGATGTCGCGGGCCCGGGCCGCCCATTCGCCCGAGCGGCCGTCGAACAGCAGGACGATGTCGTCCGGCTTCACCCGCATGACGCTGATGAGGTAATGGGCCGGGTTGCCGTCGACGGGCACGGAAACGCCCGCGCCAAGCAGGGTTTCGACATGGAGGCGCGGGGCGCTTTGCGGCGGCCAGGCGGGGGTTGCGGTCATTCGGTTCGAACTCCGTTCGGGCTGAGCTTGTCGAAGCCCTTTTCTTCTCTAAAGAGCAAGTGAGCCCTTCGACATTTGAACGAGGCAAGGGACTCGGTCAAACAGGGCGAACGGAGTGAGTGTGGCAAGTAGCATCGTTCCCGACAGCGAAGCGCGCGGATTGGTGGCGCGATTGCCGGACATTCCCCGCGCGCTTGCCTTGCTGGCGCGGTTCGACAGGCCGATCGGCTGGTGGCTGCTGTTCTGGCCGGGGGCCTGGGCGGTGGCGCTGGCGGGGCGCGCGTGGGCGCACTGGCCGCTGATCCTCTGGCTGTTGCTGGGCAGCATCGCCATGCGGGGCGCGGGATGCGTGTTCAACGACATCGTCGACCGCGACCTCGACCGGCAGGTGGCGCGCACCGCGTCGCGCCCGCTGGCGAGTGGAGCGGTGTCGCTGAGGACGGCGTGGATATGGCTGCTGTCCCTCTGCCTGGCCGGTCTGGCGGTGCTGCTCCAACTGCATCCATATGCGCAGATCGTCGCCTTGGGCTCGCTGGCGCTGGTGGCGGCCTATCCCTTCATGAAGCGGATCACCGGCTGGCCGCAAATCTGGCTGGGGCTGGTCTTTTCCTGGGCCGCGCTGGTCGGGTGGAGCGAGGTGGCGGGAACCCTCGCCCTGCCGGGATTGTTGCTCTATGGCGGCTGCATCGTCTGGGTGGTGGGCTATGACACCATCTATGCCTTGCAGGATCGGGAGGATGACGCGCTGATCGGCATCGGGTCGAGCGCCCTGTCCATGGGCAGGCATGTGCGGGCGGGCGTGGCGCTATGCTATGCGCTCGCGCTGGCGCTGTGGGGCGGCGCGATCTGGCAGGTCCGGCCGCAGGGTCTGGCGTTGGCGGCGTTGCTGCCGATGGCGGCGCATCTGGGATGGCAGGTCGCGACGTTGAAGGAGGACGGCATCGATCCCTTGGCCAAATTCCGCTCCAATCGCTTTGCGGGGCTGTTGATGTTCCTGGGCTGTCTGGTGGTGGGAAGCGCATGAACGGTCCGCGCGAGGGAGAGGATTGCTGGCGGATCGCGCGGGCGCTGAAGGCCAGCGTGATCATCGATGCGGATGCCTATTTCCGCCATGCCCGCGCCGCGATGATGAAGGCGAAGCAGCGGATCACGCTGATCGGCTGGGACTTCGATGCCGCGATCACGCTGATCCGGGAGGATGAGGCGAGCGACGGCGCGCCCACGGTGATCGGGGATTTCATAAGCTGGCTGGTGGAGCGGACCCCGGAACTGGAGATATTCCTGCTGCGCTGGGATGTCGGGGCGATGAAGTCCATGGTGCGTCCGTCCAACCTGTTCACCACGGTCCGCTGGATGGCCAATTCGCGCATCACCGTAAAGCTGGACAGCCATCATCCGACCGCCGCCTCCCACCATCAGAAGATCGTGGTGATCGACGATTGCTTCGCCTTTTGCGGCGGGATCGACATGACGGCCGACCGCTGGGACACGCGGCATCACCGTGATGAGGAGCCATGGCGGCGGCACCCGGACGGCTCGCCCTATGGCCCCTGGCATGACGCGACGACCGCCTTGCAGGGACCGGTGGCCGCGGCGCTGGGCCAGCATGCGCGGGCGCGGTGGACGGGCGCGGGCGGCGGGGAACTGGCGCCGGTCGAGGGCGAGCAGGATTGCTGGCCCGATGCGTTGCCGGTCCAGTTCGAGGATGTCGACATCGCCATATCCCGCTCCGCGCCGGAGATGGAGGATCAGGAGCCGCTGATCGAGATCGAGCGGCTCTATGTGAACCAGATCGCGTCGGCGCGGCGGTATATCTACGCGGAGAGCCAATATTTCGCCTCCCGCCGCATTGCCGAGGCGATTGCGGCGCGGCTGGCGGAAGAGAACGGGCCGGAAATCGTCATCGTCAACCCGGAACAGGCCGATGGCTGGCTGGAGCAGCAGGCGATGGACACGGCCCGCGCCCGGCTGTTCGAGGCGCTGAAGGCTCGGGACGTCCATGGCCGGTTCCGGCTCTATCATCCCTTCACCGCGCGGGGGGAGCCGATCTATGTCCATGCCAAGATACTGATCGTCGACGACCGGGTGCTGCGCGTCGGGTCGTCCAACATGAACAACCGGTCGATGCGGCTGGACACCGAATGCGACGTGACGATCGATTCCGCGCTGCCCGCCAATGCGGGGCGCGAGGATGCGATCCGGGGGATTCGCGACGATCTGGTCGCGGAGCATCTCGACCTGCCGGTCGAGCGCGTGGCGGCGGTTATTGCCGAGCGTGGGCTGATCGCGGCCATCGAACAGTTGCGCGACAGGCCGGGACGGACCTTGCGGCCCTATGTGACGCCTGACCTGAACGACGTGCAGGCCTGGCTGGCGGATCATGAGGTGCTCGATCCGGAAGGACCGGGCGAGATGCTGGAGCCGATCACGGAGCGCGGACTTTTCCGCCGGATGCGGGGATGGATGGAGGGGGGGTAGCTCTCTTTTCCGTCATTCCCGATTCCGCGGGAATGACGGTTACGAAAATAGGATCAGCTATTCCGCCGCCAGAAGTGCCTCCGCGCCGCCCAGATTGACCGAAACCAGCCGACTGACGCCCCGTTCCACCATCGTTACGCCGAACAGCCGGTGCATGCGCGCCATCGTCACCGCATTATGGCTGACGATCAGGTATCGCGTGTCGGTCTGCCCCACCATGGCGTCGAGCAGGTCGCAGAAACGCTCGACATTGGCGTCGTCCAGCGGCGCGTCGACTTCATCCAGGACGCAGATCGGCGCGGGGTTCGTCAGGAACAGCCCGAAGATCAGGGCGACGGCGGTCAGCGCCTGCTCGCCGCCGGAAAGGAGCGTCAAGGCGGCGAGCTTCTTGCCCGGCGGCTGGGCCATGATCTCCAGCCCCGCTTCCAGCGGATCGTCGCTGTCGATCAGTTCCAGATGCGCCTGGCCGCCGTTGAACAGGGTGGTGAACAGGCGGCGGAAATGGCCGTCCACCGCCTCGAACGCGGCGAGCAGGCGCTGCCGCCCCTCCCTGTTCAAACTGC
Organism: Sphingobium fuliginis; assembly: GCF_015074805.1. Lineage (NCBI taxonomy): Bacteria > Pseudomonadati > Pseudomonadota > Alphaproteobacteria > Sphingomonadales > Sphingobiaceae > Sphingobium > Sphingobium fuliginis. The sequence goes on from NZ_CP060035.1 coordinate 2,971,241, forward strand.
CGATGGAGCCGCGCAGGCGGTTGATCGCCTGGGTCAGTTCCTCGCTTTCGGCGCGGCTGTTGGCCTGTGTGGCCTCCAGCTCCTCCAGTTCCTGCGCGGCGACGAGGTTGACCGGGCCGATGCGTTCGCGCTCGGTGACGAGCCGGTCATGCTCGGCCTGCTCGCTCTGGGCGATGCGGATGTCGGCGCTGGCGAAACCCAGTTTCTCCGGCAGGACCGGCGGCGGGCACTCGAAGCGTTCACCGGAGAGGCGGTTGGTTTCGACCCGCTTCTCATCCGCCGCCTCGGCACGCGCGGCGGCGGTGGCGCGGGCCTCGCGGGCGTTGGCGAGCGCTTCGCCCGCCTGCGCCGCGCGCTGTTCGGCGGCGCGGAGCGCGGCTTCGGCTTCGCTTTCCTCGCGGCGGGCGGCGTCCGCGGCCTGCGTCAATGTGTCGCCCTGCTCGCTCAACATGGCGATGGCGGCGGCCAGACCGTCCGGCTGGTCCGCGATCTCGGCCCGTTCCTTCGCTATGCCCTCGCCACGCTCGACCATGGCGGCGATGCGCTTGGCCGCTTCGCCGGCACGGGCGCGCCACCCCCTGGCCTCCGCATCGGCGGCGGCCATGCGTTCGCGGTCGCTGGCGAGCGCGCGATCGGCCAGCGCCTGATCGGCCTGCAGCTGGCTGACGGCGAGCCTTGCCTTCTCGCTCGCCTGTTGCAGCGTGGCGACCTGGGCGCGGGTCTCCTCCCCATCGGGCATGGCGGCGCGGCTGGCCTGCGCCTTGTCATGCTCCGCCTGCGCCGCGGCGACGTCGCTGCGGGCTTCGCTCAACCGCTCCTCTATCGCCTCGCGGCGCCCGATCAGCCGTTCGAGCGCGGTGGCGGCTTCATCGGCGGCCCGCAGGGCGGTGCGCAGACGCTGGTCCGCATCCGCAAGCTGGGTGCGGCCGGCGGCCAGCGTCTGGGCCGCCTCCCGCTCACGCATCGAGGCGGCGTCCTGCGCGGCGCGGGCCGTCTCGACCTCGGCTTCGGCGGCAGGCCGGGCGGCGGCAATGGCTTCGAGGCGGTTGAGCCGGATCAGCCGTTCGGCGGCGGCGGCGCCACCCTCGATGGCGACATAGCCGTCCCAGCGGCGAAGCTGTCCGTCCCTGGTGACGAGACGCTGGCCGACCGCAAGGACCTGGCCTTCGTCGCCGTCCACGACCGCGACCTGCGCCAGACGGCGGGCGAGTTCGGGCGGGGCGGTGACATGGGCGGAGAGGGCGGCGCAGCCTTCGGGCAAGGGCGGGTCGCCGGCGAGCGCGGCGGCGCCGGCCCAGCGCCGCTTGCCTTCGGCCGCGATGGGCGCTTCCAGATCGTCCCCCAGCGCCGCCGCGAGCGCGCGTTCATAGCCGGGCGCCGCCTTCAGCCGGTCGAGCGCGCGGCTGCGGTTGCCTGTGCCGCTGTCGACGGCGCGCTGGAGCGCAGCGGCTTCGCTGTCGAGCGCGGCAAGGGTGGCGCGGGCGGAGGACAGGGCGGCTTCGGCGGCGGCACGGGCCTCGGCCGCTTCGGCACGGCTGGTCTCGGCGGAGCGGATCGCGGCTTCGGCGGCGTCGCGGTCCGTGCCGGCCTGCTGCTGGGCCGCGATCGCTCCGGCCCTTTTCCCTTCCAGCGGCGATGGGTCGGGCAGCGCGGCGGCTTCGGCTTCCAGCCGCTGCGCCTCGCGGGAGGCGCGGTCGAGGCGGGTGCGCGCAGCGGCCAGCGCAGCCTCTGCCACGCGCAGTTCCGCCTGCTCGCCCGCCTGCTTCGCCATCGCCTTGGCAAGATCGAGTTCGGCGTCGCGGGCGGTATCCTCCGCGCGGGCGATGCGCCCGGCGAAATCGGGACGCATCGCTTCGGTGTCGGCGATGCGCGCCTTGAGCGCGGCGATCTCGCCAGCGAGGCGGGCAATGGCCTCCGCCGCGTCGTTGGCGAGCGTGCCTTCCCGCTCCCTGTCCTCTTCCAGCCGCGCGGCCTGCTGGGCAAGGTCGTGGAGGCGGCGGACCACGCCGTCGCGCTCGGTGCGCAGCGCGGCGAGCTTATGGCCTGCTTCGCTCGCGGCGTCGCGGGCGGCCTGGGCGGCGGCGCGTCTCTGCGCAAGCGTTTCGACGGCGGCATTGGCATGGACGGCTGCGGCCTGCTGCGCCTCCTGCGCGGCGGCGACGGCGCTTTCGGCCTGCTTGGCTTCGGCACGGGCGGCGTCCGCGCTGGCGGCGGCCTCGCGCCAGCGGGCGAAGATCACCCGCGCCTCGGCAATGCGGATCTGCTCCGACAGGCGGATATAGCGCTCCGCCGCCTTGGCCTGACGCCGCAGGCTGTTGGCGCGGGCGTCCATGTCGGACAGGATTTCGTCCAGCCGCATCAGATTCGCTTCGGCGGCGCGCAGCTTCTGTTCGGCATCCTTGCGCCGGACGTGCAGGCCGGAAATGCCCGCCGCTTCCTCCAGCATGGCGCGGCGTTCCTGAGGGCGGGCGGCAATCACGGCGGCGATGCGCCCCTGGCTGACCAGAGCGGGGCTATGCGGGCCGGTGGCGGCGTCCGCGAAGATCAGCGACACGTCCTTCGCCCGGACGTCGCGGCCATTGGCGCGATAGGCGCTGCCCGCCCCGCGCTCGATCCGGCGGGTGACTTCCAGTTCCCCGTCCGCACCGACTTCCACCGCGTTGAACAGCTCGCCCTGTTCCTGGATGGTGAGCAGCGAGACTTCCGCGAAATCGCGCTGCGGGCGGGTGGAGGTGCCCGCGAAGATCACATCCTCCATGCCGCCGCCGCGCATCGACTTGGCGCTGGATTCGCCCATGACCCAGCGGATCGCCTCCAGCAGGTTCGACTTGCCGCAGCCATTGGGCCCGACAATGCCGGTCAGGCCGGGTTCGATGCGCAGCTCCGTCGGGTCGACGAAGCTCTTGAAGCCGGAGAGCTTGAGGCGCTTTATCTGCATCGTGCAAGATCGGGGCAGCGCGGAGCCGCCCCGCCATCAGCAGGAAGCCGGACCGACGATGTCAGCCCCCCCTTGTCCAATCAGATCCCCGCTTCCTTGAGCTTCGTGCGCAGCGCGGGCCAGGCGGCGGTGTTCTCCACCGTCACGCCATTCAGGATGAAGGTCGGCGTGCCCTCGATCTTATATTGCTGATTGGCGTCCTCTACGCCCTTGGCCAGCTTTTCGGCGGCGGCGGTGTCGGCCAGGCATTGCTTCGCCTGATCTTCCGATATGCCGCGCTGCTTGGCGAAGTCGACCAGGCCGACGGCGGCCGCCAGTTGGCCGAAGCGCTGGGCCGGGGGCGCGCTCATCAGCGCCTTGTACCTATCGTCGCCCAGCGCCTGCGCCTTTTCGAACATGGCGTTCTGGTTGGCGAAGAACTGGTCGGACAGCGGATAGAAGATGTCCTTGCCGCCGCAACGGGCCAGCAGCGCCGTCGAAATGTCGATCGGATCGCGCACATAGTTGCGGAATTCGAAGCTCATCTTGCCGGAATCGACGATCTGCCTGATCTCCTCGGCCGATTCGGCGGCGAAGTCGCGGCAGTGCGAACAGGTGTAGGAGCCATATTCGACCAGCTTCACCTTCGCATTGGGATTGCCCATGACGAAATGGCCGTCGGGCGTCGTGGCGATCGTCTCCGACCATTTGGTGCCGGCCGGCGCGGCGACGGCGGCGACCGGTTCGGCGGAGGTGGCGCTGCCTCCTTCCTTCTTGCCGCAGGCGGCGACGGTCAGGCTGAGGGCGATCAGGGCAAGTCCGGAAAGGGCTTTCACGTTGTTCTGGGCTCCGTATCGTCGGGCGTTGTCGTCGAAGGGTTTAGATCAGGGCAATGCAGCCTGCAACCGCGTCCAGTCCGATCCATGAACCAGCGTGCCGTTCAGCGTGAAGGCAGGCGTGCCGCCGATCCGCAGCTTGTTCCAGGCTTCGTCCGTCATGGCGAGGACCTGCTTCATCGATGCGGGATCGTTGATGCAGGCGTCGAGCTGGGCGGGCTTGTAGCCGCGCTTCGCCATCAGGGCGTAAAGGCCGGTCTTCTGGCCGATGTCGCGCAGCGCGGCCTTCTGGTCGGCGGGCTTGGCGGCGTCTTTCTCATAGGCCTGGAGCTTTTCCATCCAGGCATCCTGATTGGCGAATAGCGCCTCATGATTGCCGAAGAAGCGCCTCGGGCCGCCGCAGCGGGCAAGCAGCGCCGCGGTCAGGTCATATCGGTCGCGCACGGCGTTGCGCACTTCGACGCTCAGCGTGCCGCCCTTCACATAACGGGCGCGAAGCGGCTCGCTGGCCTCTCCCACGAAATGGGCGCAGTGCGAGCAGGTGTAGCTGACATATTCGACCAGCTTCGTCGGCGCGGCGGGATTGCCCAGCACATGGCCGCCCATGGGAGAGAGGGCGATCCGGCCCGGCCAGTCGGCGGCCGGGGCGGCCCATGCGGACAGGGATGCGCTCGCGGAAATGGCGAGCAGGGCGAGGAAAGCCAAACGGATTTTCGTCATGCGCTGGTCCAGTGATGCGCCGCCCCTGTCACGGCTGAGGTTGTCATGTTTGAACTGCTCAACTGCGATACTAGCTGATCTTGGGCAAACCGCTGCTGTTGGCCAGCCCTTGCGCCAGGGATTCCAGCACCGCCCGCAATTCCGGATCGCCAATGTCGCGCAGGGAATCGCCCAGCTCGACCGGAATGGGTTTGAGGTTGACCGGCGGGGGGCGGCGTTCCGGTTCCCTTGCCTGGACCATCCCCTGTTTCATCGCCACCCGGGCGACGGCGGCATAGCCGAAGAAGCGGTTCACCCGTTCGACAATGTCGGGCAGCACATGCTGGATCATCGGCGCATGGCCGCTCATGACGGTGAGCTGCAATGTGCCGCCCGCCTTCTTGCCGGCCGGGAAGCGGATCGATTCGGGTTCGCTGATCGCCGCATAATGCGGGCCGACGATCTCCGCCCAGCGGGTGACGATGCTGGACTGGACGAAGCCGAACTTGCGGAAGGCGGCCGCGCCGATGGCGGGCATCAGGTCCGCGATCCGGCGCGGCGCGCCGACGCGCGGGCGTTCCTGGTCCCGCTCCTTGCGGCTTTTCATTTTGGGAGTCGGGGGGCGTTCCGTCATGCCTCGCTTAATGGCATAGGGGCGGCATGCGCGTCGAGGGTAACATCCAGAAAATAGCATCCGATCTGCTCGCTCATTACGATGTGCATGCGCGCAGACTGCCCTGGCGCGCCCCGCCGGGGGCCAATGCCGCCGATCCCTATCGCGTCTGGCTGTCGGAGGTGATGCTCCAGCAGACCACGGTGGCGGCGGTCGGGCCCTATTTCGCGAAATTCACGCAGCGCTGGCCCGATGTGGCGGCTTTGGCGGCGGAACAGGATGCCGAGGTCATGGCCGCCTGGGCAGGGCTGGGCTATTATGCCCGCGCCCGCAATCTGCTGGCCAGCGCCCGGGCGGTGGCGAACGACCATGGCGGGGTGTTTCCCGATACCGAAGAGGGCCTGCGCGCCCTGCCCGGGGTCGGCGCCTATACGGCGGCGGCGGTGGCGGCGATCGCCTTCGGGCGGCGCGCCGTGGTGGTCGACGCCAATGTCGAGCGGGTGGTGGCGCGGCTTTTCGCCATCGCCACGCCCTTGCCTGCGGCGCGCCCGGAGATTCGCGCCGCGACCGACGCGATCACGCCCGATGCCCGCGCCGGGGATTTCGCGCAGGCGATGATGGACCTGGGCGCGACCATCTGCACGGCGCGCAACCCCGCCTGCGGCATTTGCCCCTTGCGGGAGGATTGCGCGGCTTTCCGCACCGCCGATCCCGCCGCCTTTCCTGTCAAGACGGCGAAGAAGGCCAAGCCGCACCGGCTGGGCCATGGCTGGTGGATCGAGCGGCCCGACGGACATGTTTGGCTGGTGCGGCGGCCCGACAAGGGCATGCTGGGGGGCATGCGGGCGCTGCCTTCGTCGGATTGGAACGATGCGCCCGACGCGACGCCGCCGCTTGCCGCGTCATGGCGGCGGGTGGCCGAGCCGATCGCGCATGTTTTTACCCATTTCTCCCTCGCACTGACGGTGCACCATGCCCATGTGGGGCCGGACGTGACGCCGCCCGGCGAGGGCGAATGGTGGCCCGTGGCGGACATCGGGAAGGCGGGCCTGCCGACCCTGTTCGCTCGCGCCGCCGAGGCAGCGATGAAGGAGAGAATGGACGATGCACGGCTCTAACGCCCCCTATTCGCGGCTCGTGGCCTTTGGCGGGGGACGGCTGGACCGGGTCGACCATGTCCGCACCAATCCCGCTTTGCTGGCGGAGGCCTTTGCCTCGCCGCTGGCTCGCCGCGTCGTGCTGGAAGGGCTGGAGCCGGTGGTCGAGGGCGGGCATCTGGTCATGGAGCCGCTGCCGGAGGATGCCTGGGTCGAGCATCATGCGCTGCTGGGCGTGGATGAGCAGCAGCGGCCGATCTTCGCGGAACTGCTGGCGGATGCGCCGGACAGCTTCTTCGCCACGCCACGCAGCCGTGCGCTGGCGGACGAGGTGCCGGGGCATGAGGTTGCCCTCTACGGCGTGGCGCGCAGCCTGCTCGCCTGGCATGCGCGGCATCGCTTCTGTTCGGTGTGCGGGCAGCGCACGGCGCCGGTCAAGGCGGGCTGGTCGCGGCAATGCGGGTCGTGCCGGGCCGAGCATTTCCCCCGCGTCGATCCGGTGGTGATCATGCTGGCCGAACATCGCGGGCGGGTGTTGCTGGGGCGGCAGCATAGCTGGCCGGCGGGGCGCTATTCGGCGCTGGCCGGCTTCGTCGAGCCCGGCGAAACGCTGGAGGAAGCCGTCATCCGCGAGATCAAGGAGGAAGCGGGCGTCGCCACTCACTCAGTCCGCTATGTGACGAGCCAGCCCTGGCCCTTCCCCTCTTCGCTCATGATCGCCTGCACGGCGCAGGCCGATGACGACGCGCTGAAGATCGATGAAAATGAGATCGAACATGCCTTCTGGTGCGACGAGGCTGGCGTTCGCGCCGCGATGGCTGGCGAAGAGGACGCGCCCTTCATCGCGCCGCCGCCGATGGCGGTCGCCTGGCATCTGCTGCGGCACTGGCTGGATGAGCGACCGGAAGGGCAGGTTGCCGACCATGGCCCAAGCGCGTAAGGCCGCCCCTTCGCCCTGCATATCCCCTTTCAGGAATCGACACAGTCCATGCTCAGCCTAGAAGAAGCCCAGTCCCGCGCGCAGGATCTGGTGACGGCGGCGCGCCGGGCGGGGGCGGATGCGGCCGACGCCATCTATGCCTGCAACGCCTCGACCAATGTATCCGTGCGGCTGGGCGCGCTGGAGGATGTGGAGCGGTCGGAAGGCGAGGAAATCGGCCTGCGCGTGTTCATCGGCCGCCGGTCCGCCAGCATTTCGGCGTCGGACATGAATCCGGCGACCTTGGCGACCTTGGTCGACCGCTGCATCGCCATGGCGGGGCAGGCGCCGGAAGACCCCTATGCGGGCCTTGCGCCCGAAGACCGGCTGCTCAGGAAGAAGCTGCCCGCGCTGGACCTGACCGATCCGTTCGAGCCGGAACCGGCGCAGCTCAGGGAGCGCGCCATGATAGCCGAGGAGGCGGCGCGGGCCGTGCCAGGCGTCACCAACAGCGAGGGCGGCGGCGCGGCGACCGGGCGGAGCCAGATGGCGCTGGCGACCAGTCATGGCTTTGCCGGGGCCTATGCGGGGACGAGCCATTCGACCTGGGCAAGCGTGCTGGCCGGGACCGGCGCCGACATGCAGCGCGACCATGCCAGCCACAGCGTCCGACATATCGAGGATCTGGACGATGCCGAAACGGTCGGCACCCGCGCCGGGCATCGCGCGGTGGCGCGGCTCAATCCGGTGAAGGTGGGCAGCGGCGTGATGCCGGTGATCTTCGACCCGCGCATCGGTTCCAGCCTGGTCGGGCATCTGATCGGCGGCATGGTAGGCCCTGCGATCGCGCGGCGGTCGAGTTTCCTGCTGGAGTCATTGGGCGAGGCACTGTTCGATGCGGCCATCACGATCATCGACGATCCGCTGCGGTTGCGCGGCCTGCGTTCGCGGCCCTTCGACGGGGAGGGGCTTCCGGTCGAACGCCGCGCATTGATCGACAGGGGCGTGCTGACCGGCTGGCTGATGGACAGCGCTTCGGCGCGGCAATTGGGGTTGGAGCCGACCGGCCATGCCAGCCGGGGCGGCAGCGGCGCGCCGGGCGCGGGCGTTACCAATGTGCATATGGAGCCGGGCACGGTCTCGCCGGGCGAACTGATGGCGGACGTGAAGCGCGGCCTCTATGTCACCGAACTGATCGGCATGGGCGTCAACGGCGTGACCGGGGATTACAGCCGGGGCGCTGCGGGTTTTCTGATCGAAAATGGCGCCGTGGGTCAGGCCGTGTCGGAAATCACCATCGCCAGCAATTTGAAGGACATGTTCCGGGCGCTGGTGCCGGCCAACGACCTCGCCTTCCGCTATGGCATGAACGTGCCGACCCTCCGTATCGACGGGATGACCGTTGCCGGCGGCTGACATCTCCTTGCGCGAGGTGGTGGCGGTCGTGTCGGACGCGGCTGACCGGGCCCTGACGCTCTGGGCGGGCGGGGAGACGCGCGTGCGCCAGTGGGAGAAGGTTCCCGGCCATCCGGTGTGCGAGGCCGATCTGGAACTGGACGCGATGCTGCGCGAGCGGCTCTACGCCATCGATCCGTCGGCCGGCTGGCTGTCGGAGGAGACGGCGGACACCGTGCACCGTCTGAACCTGCCGCGCGTCTGGGTGGTCGACCCGATCGACGGGACGCGGGATTATCTGCGCGGGCGGCCCGGCTGGGCGGTATCGGTGGCGCTGGTGGAGCATGGCGCGGTGCGCTTCGGCATATTGGCGGCGCCTGCGCGCAACGAGCTGTGGATAGCGCAGGCAGGCGCGGGGGCGACCCGCAACGGCCGGACCTTGCAGGCCGGATCGCGGGCCGTCCTGCCGGGTTCACGAGTGCCGGCGGATCAGTTGCCCCGCCATGACCGCGATCTCGTCACCGTCGACAAGCCCAACAGCATCGCGCTGCGCATGGCGATGGTGGCGGCGGACGAGGCCGATCTGGTCGCCACGGTGCGATGGGGCAATGAATGGGACGTCGCCGCCGCCGCGCTGATCGCGGAGGAGGCGGGGGCGATCGTCACCGATGCGCTCAGCAATCCCTTTTCCTTCAACCGGCCGCAGCCGACCGCCTTCGGCTTGCTGTGCGCCGCGCCAGGAATCCATGCCGCCGCAGCGGAGCGGCTGGCGCCGCGCGCACGGGAAATATTGGGACGCGGGTGAAGCGTCGCCGGGCTTGAGATACCATGATGGTGGCCAATCGCCGCCATTGGCATGGGCGGCTTGGCGAAAACAGAGAGGCAGCCCCCCTTCCACATATCAAGCCACGCAGCGACGGACAGTCTCGGCCGGCAGGACATCGTTCAGTCGCTGGCGCACCACCCCGGCCCAGATGCCATATCCCGCCGGGTTCATATGGACGCCGTCCGCCCGATAATTGTCGCCCAGCTTTCCATCCTTCAGCAGCGGCGTCGTGATGTCGGCATAATAGGTCAGGGGCATGCGCTCGATCAGCCCTTGCGCCGCCGCGTTGAACAGCATCTGGCTCTTGAAGATCGACCGCCGCGCCGGACTGGGCTTCATCGACAATATCACGACCGGCACGTCACCCATCATCCGGTTGCGCAGGTCCAGAAATCGCCCAAGGTTGCGGAGGACGGTGCGAACCTCAATGCCGTTGGCGATGTCGTTCTCCCCGGCATAGAGGATGATCGCCACGGGTTTGCTGTCCTGCGCCGCATTGGCGAAGCGCGGCAGGATCTCGGCAAAGGTGGCATCATCGATGCCGCGGTTATGCGTTTTCCATGGCGCCATGTCCCGGCTGAGGCTGGTCCAGCGGTGCATGGAAGAACTGCCTACGAACCAGAGCGAACAGGTGCTTGGCCCGGGCCCGTCGTCTGGCAACGTCACATGCGCCGCGCGGTATCGGCCCACCGCCAGCCAGCTGCCGACGATCAGGCAGAAGATGAGGGCCGCCAGCCCCCATTTGGCAAAAGGCGAGGCGTCGAGGCGTTGCAGCAGCGGCGTCTTCATCGAAGGATATAAGTAGCGTCTTTTTCTACGGCGCAAAGCCGAAATTCCCTACTGTGCCTTAACGATCCGGCAAGAATGTAACGATATCGTTCCGATTCCTGCACCGGGGCAATTTTTGTGGGCAAGAATCCGTCGATCGACCTGCTGAAAGGCGTGCTGATCCTGCTCGTCATGGGTGGGCATGTGATGGAACTGACCGGCGGCCACGATCTGGCGCTGTGGGTCGGGTCGGGTTTTCGCATGCCGTTGATGGTCGGCATCTCCGGCTATCTGCTCAACGTCACCCGCATCCGCACCGACAGTATCCAGCGCCTGATGTCCCGCTATGGCCGGCGGATGCTGCTGCCCTGGCTTTTTGCCGGCATGGTGTACCTGATCGCGAGCGGCGCGGCGCTCCGCTGGACCCTGCCGTTCGACCTGTTGTTCCGGCCGCCCTTTCACCTCTGGTATGTGCCGACATTGTTCTTCCTGATCATGCTGACGCGGCTGCTGCCCTTCTCCCCGCTGGCGCTGCTGGCGGTCGGCACGCCGGTCAGCCTGGCGATCATGTATGGCTTCGGCCTCCATCATGGACCGGTGGGGGACAGTCTGTTTTCGCCCGACAGCCGCTTCCTGCGCTATCTGGTCTATTTCTTCTTCGGCATGCTGATGGCGGAGCGGCGGGTTTCGCGACGCTATCTGCCGATCGCCGGGGCGGTCGCGCTGCTGGGCCTTCTCTGGTGGTCCGGCCTCTATGATGCCGACAATGTCCTGGCCTTCGTGCCTGCGCGGCTTTTGATGTGCCTTGGCCTGATCGCGCTGCTGCCGATGCTGTCCGCCCTGCGGCTGGACTTCGCGCCGGTCAATGCGATCGGGCGCGACAGCCTGTTCTTCTACCTGTGGCACCCGCTGGTCATGGGCGTGCTCGTCATGACGGATGTGGGCCCGGCAGCGACGCTGGCGCTGTCGCTCCTGCTGCTTGCGCTGGCATGTCGCCTGACGGCGCGCGGCACGCTGTTGCCGCTGCTGTTCGGCAGCCTGCCGCAAGGGAGCGGGACGGTCCCGCCCCTGGCCAAAGCGCCCCTACCGGCCTGACCGTTCAGATCTTGCCATATTTGGCTTCGAAACCGGCAACGTCTCCGGCGGCGAGATATTTCGCCTGGTCGATCCACTGGTCGCGCACCGGGCGGCCCTTGAAATTGCCCAGCTTCGTATCGATGGCGGCAATGTCGGCATCGCTCCAGCCGGCGATCTGGGCATAGCGCGTTACGCCCAGTTCGATCAGCAGCGTGTTGAGCTTGGGGCCGACACCCTTCAACCTCAGCAGGTCGTCGGCATCGCCGGACGCTGTGCTGAGCGCCGGCGACGCCGGGACCGCGATGGGCGCCGCAGCGTCGACCGGAGCCGGGGCAGCGGCGACGGGTTCGGGCACGACCGGCTCCGCCGGCGTGGAAAGGGGCGGGGCGGAAGCGGGCGGCGCGGAAACTGGGGTGGTGGGCTTCTTGGCCTCCACCGGGACGGAAGGTTCGCTCGGCCGGTTGCGCCCGGACAGCAGGAAGACGATGCCGATGATGACCAACAGCGCGATCAGCAGCCACAGGCCATAGTCCATGAAAAATTCTTGCATCGCTCGTCCCTCCCTGTCCGAATTTGGCCTATTTAAGGATGGTTGAGGGCACGCCGCAAGGGGATCAGCGTGCGCTTTCCTCCCGCGCGACCTCCCGCCACCCAATATCGCGGCGGCAGAAGCCGGTCGGGAAGCCGATGGCGTCGACCGCCTTATAGGCCGCCTGCTGCGCCGCCTTCACCGTGTCGCCGGTCGCGGTGACGTTCAGCACGCGGCCGCCATGGGCGACGATCGCGCCGTCCCTGTCCGCCGTGCCCGCATGGAAAACCCGCGCTCCCGTGGCTTCCGCCGCGTCGATGCCGGTGATCGCGCCGCCCTTTTCCGGGGTGCCGGGATAGCCGTTCGCGGCCATGACGATGGTGAGCGCGGCGCGGTCCGCCAGTTGCACCGGCCCCTGCTCGGCCAGCCTGCCCTCCGCCACCGCGAGCAGCAGCGCCACCAGATCGCCGTCGAAGCGCATCATCAGCACCTGGCATTCGGGATCGCCGAAGCGGGCATTATATTCGATCAGCTTCGGCCCTTCGTCGGTCAGCATCAACCCGGCATAAAGAACGCCGCTATAGGGCGTCCCTTCGGCGGCGAGCGTGTCGACGGTGGGGCGGACGATCTTCTCGATCACTTCCGCTTCCAGTTCCGGGGTCAGCACGCGGGCCGGGCTGTAGGCGCCCATGCCGCCGGTATTGGGGCCGGTGTCGCCGTCGCCCACGCGCTTGTGATCCTGCGCCGATCCGAAGGGCAGGATGGCGCTGCCGTCGGTCAGGGCGAAGAAGCTCGCTTCCTCGCCGGTCATGAATTCTTCCAGCACCACTTCCTCGCCCGCCGCGCCGAACGCGCCGGAGAACATCGAATCGAGCGCCTCCAGCGCCTCTTCCCGCGTTTCCGCGATGATCACGCCCTTGCCCGCCGCCAGACCGTCCGCCTTGATCACGACCGGCAGCGCGAAATCGTCCAGCGCGGCGATGGCGCCGTCCTTGCTGGTGACGCGCTCATAGGCGGCGGTCGGGATGCCCGCGCGCTTGCACAGGTCCTTGGTGAACCCCTTGGACCCCTCAAGCTGCGCCGCCTTCTTGCCCGGACCGAAGACCGGATAGCCCTTGACCCGCAGATTGTCGGCCAGCCCGTCGACCAGCGGCGCTTCCGGGCCGATCACCACCAGGCCGATGCTGTGGCGCAGGCAGAAATCCACGACGGCGCGATGATCCGTGGCATCAAGGTCGACCAATGTCGCATGCTGGGCTATGCCGGGGTTGCCCGGCGCGGCATAAAGGGTGCTGAGAGCGGGCGATTGCGCCAGCTTCCAGGCCAGAGCATGTTCGCGGCCGCCGCCGCCCAACAGAAGGATGTTCATTTCGCCCATGTCCCCGGAATATGAAGCTGGTTTCGATGTCTCGGGGCGCCTGTTAGCCGAGGAACGCTCAGGGGACAACGCGCCGCCGCTGTCGGTGAGCGAATTGTCGGCCCTGCTGAAGCGCACGGTCGAGGACCGTTTCGGCCATGTCCGCCTGCGCGGAGAGATTTCCGGCTTCAAGCGGGCCGGGTCGGGGCACATCTATCTGTGCCTGAAGGACGACAATGCCGTGATCGACGGCGTGATGTGGAAGGGTGGGGCGGCGCGCCTGCCCTTCGCCCCGCAGGATGGGGTGGAGGTGATCGCCACCGGCAAGCTCACCACCTATCCGGGGCGCTCCAAATATCAGATCGTGATCGAGCGGATGGAGTTGGCGGGCGAAGGCGCGCTGATGGCGCTGCTGGAGAAATTGAAGCAGAAGCTGGCGGCGGAGGGGCTGTTCGACCGGGAGCGCAAGCGGCGTTTGCCCTTCATGCCTCGCGTGATCGGCGTCGTGACATCGCCCACCGGGGCGGTGATCCGGGACATTCTCCACCGCCTGGAGGACCGCTGCCCGACGCAGGTGCTGCTCTGGCCCGTGCTAGTGCAGGGGCAGGGCGCCGCCGAGCAGGTGGCGCGGGCGGTGCGCGGGTTCAGCGAGATGCAGCCGGGCGGCCCTGTGCCCCGGCCCGATCTGGTGATCGTGGCGCGTGGCGGCGGCTCGATCGAGGATTTGTGGAGCTTCAACGAGGAGATCGTCGTCCGTGCCGTGGCGGAATGTTCGATCCCGATCATCTCCGCCGTGGGGCATGAAACGGATACGACGCTCTGCGACTATGCCGCCGATATGCGCGCGCCTACGCCCACGGCGGCGGCGGAAATGGCGGTGCCTGTGCGGGCGGAGCTGCTGGCGATGCTGACGGAGCAGGGCTTGCGCATGGACCGGGCCGTGCGGCGAGGAGCGGCGCAGGCGCGCGAGCGGCTGGAGATGCAGGCGCGGCTGATGCCGACGCCGGACATGCTGCTAGCGCCGCAGCGCCAGCGGCTGGACCAACTGTCCGATGGTCTGGTCAGCGGATTGCGGCATCGCGTTGCCGATGCGCGGGCGCATCTGGGGCAGGCGGGCGGGGCGTTGCGGCCCGCCCTGCTGCGCCAATATGTCAACCGCGCCGCCGAGCGCGTCGGCCGGTTGCGGCTGCGCCCGGATTATCTGGAGCGCGTTTACAAGGACCGGGCGACCGCTTTCGATCGCGTCTCGCGTCTCTTCACGTCGGTCAATCCCGACCTGCCGCTGCAACGCGGCTTCGCGCGGGTGATGGCGGGCGACCGGCTGGTGAAATCCGTGGCGGAGGCGCGGGCGGCGGGTGCGGTCAGCCTGCATTTCCGCGACGGCGCGGTGGGCGCGAGCATCGATGGCGGCACGCCCCTTGAGAAGCCCGCCGCCGAGGCTATATCGACTCCGTCACGCACCCCGCGCAAAGCGCGCGAGGGCCAGGAGACGGGCCAGCAGGACCTGTTTTCCCAATGACGCCGTTGCACAGGAAAGACCGAGTGATCCCATGCTGATGTCCAACCGCGACCGCCCGGCCCGGCTGCACTATATGGCCTACAGCTTCCGCGTGCTGCAGGCGGGCGACCATGTGGTGTGCTCCGTCAGCGGACAGAAGATCCCGCTGGAGGATCTGCGCTACTGGAGCATCGCCCGGCAGGAACCCTATGCCAGCGCCGAAATCTCCGCCCGGGCCGAACTGAAGGCGCGGGGTCTGTAAGGTGCCGGGGTTTAGATGAAGGGCTGGATCGCCGCCGCTGCGCTGGCGATGGCCGGTGTGGCGGCCACCTCCCCGGCAGCGCCGCCTGCCGTGGAACTGGTGCTGGCCGGTACGCCCGTCCAGGGCGGCGCCTTGCTGGGCACGGCGCCCAAGGGGACGGTCGAACTGCGCTTCAACGGGCAATTGGTGCCGGTCGATGCCGATGGCCGTTTCCTGATCGCCTTCGACCGCGATGCGGCGCCGCAGGCCCGGCTTACCGGACGTCTTGCCGATGGAACGCTTCTCGACCGCGCCCTCACCGTCGCGCCGCGTGACTGGCGGATCGAGCGGGTCGATGCGCCGCTGCGTCCGACGAAAAGCACGGAAGCCTTCCTCGCCCTGCGCAAGCCGGAGCTTGAACGGATCGCCGCCGCGCGCGAAACCGTGACTGACGTGCAGGGTTGGCGCCAGCGGTTCATCTGGCCACGCATTGGCCGCGTCTCCGGCTTGTTCGGCGTGCAGCGCATCTATCAGGGGCAGCCGGGCGCCTATCATGGCGGCGTGGATATAGCGGGCGCGACAGGCGAGCCGGTGGTGGCCCCGGCCGACGGGGTGGTGATCCTGGCCGCGGATCGCCCGTTCACGCTGGAGGGCAATCTGCTGATGATCGACCATGGTCATGGATTGAACAGCGCCTTCCTTCACCTTTCGCGGATCGACGTGATTCCCGGGCAGCATGTGATTCAGGGGCAGCGCATAGGCGCAATCGGGGTCACCGGACGGGCCACGGGTCCGCATCTTCATTGGGGGATGAAGTGGAATGAAGCCCGGATCGATCCGATTCTGCTCACCGGACCCATGCCGCAGAACTGATCTATTATTTCACGGAATTATAATTTTATTCTTCGTCATGATATGTCGAAATGTAAAAATTCCTTCTAGGAACTCAGACCTGTAACATTGTTGTTAAACAGGTGTTCAATACCGATTTTCTCGATTTGTGGCATATTTGCTACAGTTTCGGTCAAATGCGATGCCCGGGCTTCTGCCCTGCTTTACACTCATAAAACGACTGAGCAGAGTGCCCCGCAGTGCGTGTGAAGAGGGCTTGCTGTCGGGCTCCTTTCGCTCTCTTCACGCGTCAAAAAAGCGCGCGGGGCAATCCGCGAACCTCCAGAGCAAGGGACTGGATAGTGAAGACCATAACCAAGATTGGGCTGCGCGGTGGCGCGGCTCTCCAGGTGCTGACTCTTGTCAGCGCCGGCCTTACGACTTTCTCCGCACCCGCATTCGCGCAAGCGTCGCAAGCTTCCTCGGACGAACCGTCTAGTGACACGATCGTCGTTACCGGTTCCATTATTCGCCGCACTGACGCCGAAACACCCTCGCCAGTGACCCGGGTCACCACTGAGGAACTGGACCGCCGTGGCATCAACACCGTGCAGGACGGCATTCAGAAACTGGCTTCCAATAACGGCCCGGCTCTTACCAACGGCTTCACTGCGAACGGCGCTTTCGCTGGCGGTGCATCCGCTGTCTCGCTGCGTGGTCTGTCGACCAACTCGACGCTTGTGCTGTTCGACGGCCTGCGCGCTGCTTATTACCCGCTGGCGGACGACGGTTCGCGGAATTTCGTCGACCTCAACACCATTCAGGACGATATCGTTGAAAATGTCGAAGTCCTGAAGGACGGGGCTTCCTCCAGCTACGGCGCGGATGCCATCGCCGGCGTGGTTAACATTATCACCAAGCGTGAATTCAAGGGCATTGCCGGTCGGGTCGAGGCAGGTGTTGCCGAAAATGGCGCTGGGGGCAGTCAACGCCTGTCGCTGATGGCCGGCACCGGCGATCTGGATGACAATGGTTTCAACGCTTATATCAGCGGCTTCTACTATCATTCGGAAGCGGTTTATAATCGTCAGCTTGATGCGCCCTTTAATTCTTCCGATCAGCGCGGCATCGGTGGCCATAACGGCCAGGCCTATGGTCTGGACGCGAACGGCGTTCTGGAAAATAATGGCACGCTGACAGCGCAGGGCGATGGTAATTACAATCTGGGCAACCTGTATGTTCGCCCAGCAGACGCTCTCACCAACACCGCAATTGCGGGCAGCCGCTATCAGTTGCTGGCCGGCCGTTGCCTCAACGGTACGCCCTATACCCCGACGGCTGCAGACCGCGCACCCAGCAACAACGCCAATATTCCAAACCTCGTCTGCAACGAGGACGGCGTGAACAAATATGGTGTCGTCGCTCCCGAAATTCAGCGTTTCGGCGGTTCCGCACGCATCACAGCTCGCGTTGGCGATACGTCGGAAGCATATCTGTCTGTCAATTTCCAGCAGTCCACCGTCAGCTATACCGGTGGTCCGCCGACGATCCGCGGAAATGCGCCGACCGGCATTTTTTATCCGCAGTTCTCGACGTCGAGCAATGCCGCCGTGCGCGCGCCTGGCTCGTTCGTGCTGTCGCTGCCCGTCTATGTCTGCGCTCGTTCTACCGTTGGCCCGTGCACCGCGACTAACGGCACGCTGAATCCAAACAATCCGTTTGCTACGGCCGGCCAGAATGCGCTGATCATCGGCGGCCTTCCCACGACGATCACGTCCAACGAAACCCGCAGCCGCGTCTATCGCGCTGCTGCTG
Organism: Sphingobium fuliginis; assembly: GCF_015074805.1. Classification (NCBI taxonomy): domain Bacteria; kingdom Pseudomonadati; phylum Pseudomonadota; class Alphaproteobacteria; order Sphingomonadales; family Sphingobiaceae; genus Sphingobium; species Sphingobium fuliginis. The sequence goes on from NZ_CP060035.1 coordinate 2,988,659, forward strand.
GCATTCAGGGCACGATATTCGACGATGTCGACTACAAGGTCGATTTTACGGCGATGCACACCGATCTGCGTCGCAAGATGGATGGCTATGTCTACATCCAGCACCTGCTGGATGTGATCAAGGACGGGTCGTATAACTTCGTCAATCCGGCCGCGAACAGCCAAGACGTTCAGGATTATCTGACGCCAACGAACATCTCGAATGCCTCGTCGGACCTGTACCAGGGCCAATTCACCATGTCGAAGGCGATCGCAGATTTGCCGGGCGGTCCGCTGCAGGTCGCGATCGGCGGATCGATCTATCATGAAGCCGTCGACGCTCCCAGCGCCAACTCGGACATCAATGGTCCCACCATGCGTTATTTCACTCTCAACGCATTTGGTACCAAGGGTAGCCGCACCGTTTCGTCGGCCTTCGGTGAAATCGTCGCTCCTGTCATCGACCAAGTCGAACTGGAAGCGTCGGGTCGTTATGACCACTATAGCTCGGGTCAAAGCGCCTTCTCGCCCAAATTTGGCATCAAGGTGAAGCCGGTTCGTCAGTTGCTGCTGCGCGGCACCTATTCGAAGGGCTTCCGTATCCCGTCCTTCGGTGAAGCCAATGCTTTGCCGACCACCGGTTATGTGTCGCAGGTTGCCGCCAACATCCCGGCGGCTTTCCGCGCTCAATATGGTGCGGCTTGTGCCACTACACCGGCATCCTGCCCGACCTATCTGACCAACTACTCTATCGGTCAGACGACGCTGGCTTCGCCCAATCTCAACCCAGAGAAGTCGCGCAGCTTCACGGCCGGCGCGGTGTTCGAGCCGATCCGCAACCTGTCATTCACCGTTGACTATTACAACATCAAGAAGACTGGGGCGATCACCTCGCCGTCGACGGCGCCTGCTATCGCAGCTTATTACGCCGGCCAGCCGATCCCGGCCGGCTTCAATGTCATCGCCGACGCGCCCGACGTTAACAATCCGACGGCGACTCCGCGTATCGCCTTCGTTGAATCGACGCTGATCAACTCCGACACCATCAAGTCGGAAGGTATCGACTTCGGCGCGAACTTCACTCACGATTTTGGCGGTGTGAAGTGGTCGAGCAATCTGGAAGCTTCCATGCTGATCAATCTCAGCACGACCTTCCCCGACGGCACGACCGAAAAATATGTCGGTACCCTGGGTAACTTCAACCTGACGGCTGGTTCGGGCACGTTCAAGTGGCATGGCTATTGGTCGAATACGCTGGACTTCGGCAAGCTGGCTTTGACTGGCACCGTCAACTACACGTCGGGCTATGACCTGTCGGCGATGGATCAGGGGAATGAGTATAAGGATTGCGGTCTGTCGCCTGGCTACGGCGACTGTCATGTGTCCAAGTACATCACCTTCGACCTGAACACGAACTTCAAGGTCACGGATAAGGTGAACTTCTATGTGAACGTCATCAATCTGTTCGACAACCTGCCGGACATCGACCCGGTCACCTATGGTGCGTTCCTGTACAACTCGGTTCAGGCGGGCGAAGGCGTGTATGGCCGGATTTTCCGGGCCGGCGCGCGCTTCAAGTTCTGATCGGACGAAATGCAAACAGAAGAGGCGGTCTCTTGTCGAGGCCGCCTTTTTCGTAAAAGAGGAATTTTCGATGAAGCTGTTTCCCATCATTCTGATCTGCGGGTCTGTGCTGGCTCCGCCGACTTTCGCAGCCGATGCACCGTCTGGTCAGGCGATGTCAGCGGACAGCGCCGCGGAAAAGAAAATCTGCCGCCGGGAAACGGTAACAGGGTCGTTCATGCCCAAGCGCACTTGCCATACGCGAGCGGAGTGGGAAGCGATCGAACAGAATGCGAATGCGGAAAAGGACCGAGCAGGCACACGCTCATTGTCGGGGAATTGGCGTTCGAACTAAACGCGGCACGAAAAAGCTGCGTGACTGGGATGTTCACCATTCACCTTATATCCACGGCTGTGTTGATCGGGATCAACAGCATCTTCCAATGGACAAAGCCCTCCTGAGCCTAGCGGCTTCTTCTCCTCCTTTGCAGCCGCCCCCAGGACGGGCTCGCGGCTGTTGCATTTCAGCGACATAGCGGCGAGCAAAATTATCGCAGATTAGTTCCGTAGCTTTACTTTTGTTAAATGGCTGAGCAGGCTTTGTTCGTCCGCGCCGTTTCGACGCCACGCAAGTGGCCAGACAGGGCGGAGAGAGGCAGAGACACTCGAAGCAAGGGGTAGAGCTTTGATCCATATTAAGAAGAGCATGTTGCGTTCCGGCGCGGCACCGATGATCCTGTCCATGGCACTGGTCGCAGGGCCTGCCTTCTCTCAGAGCGAACCCCAGGCGGCGGCTCCCGAAGCAGAAGATACGATCATTGTCACCGGATCGCGCATCCAGCGGCCGGATCTCGAAGCGAGCAGTCCTGTGGCTGTGCTCTCCGCTGAGCAGATCAAACAGGTCAATACCGTGACGGTCGAACAGATCCTGTCGTCCAACCCCCAATTCATGGCGGGCTTCGGCGGATCTTCCAACAACCCGGGCGATGGTTCGGCCACGGTCGACCTTCGCGGCCTGGGGGAAAACCGCACGCTGGTGCTGATCGATGGCAAGCGTGCGCCTTTCTACGATACGTCGGGCGCTGTCGACGTCAACAGCATCCCCACGGCACTGATCAAGCGGATCGATGTGCTGACCGGTGGCGCATCCGCCGTTTATGGCTCGGATGCCGTGGCGGGCGTAGTCAACTTCGTTCTGGACGACCGGTTCGAAGGGCTCGCAGCCGATGGCAGCAGCCAGATTTCCAGCCGGGGGGACGGCGCGCTCTATAATATCAGCCTGACTGGCGGCATCAAATTGGGCGACCGGGGCAATCTGGTCGTGTCGGGCGGCTATTCAAAGCGCAACGGCGTCTATTTCGGCGCCCGCCGCCGGAACGCAACCGCGCTGGATTCGAGTGACCTGGTCAGCTCTGGCGGCTCCAGCAATGGCGTCCCAACGCTGTTCGACATTCCCGGGGACGAGGACGGCACCGTTGGGGGGCTGCAACAGGTCCAACCTGATGGCTCGCTGTCCAGCGATGTCGAGCTCTACAACTTCAATCCCGTCAACTATGCCCAGTTGCCCTTCGAACGCTATAATGTGATGGCGCTCGGCCGGTATGAAGTGACCGACGGTGTAGAGGCTTATGGCCGTTTCAGCTACAGCCATGTGAAGGTCGAGACGAACCTGGCGCCGACGGCGACCGCAGGTTTCGGCTTCAATCTCGATCCCAGCAACCCCTTCCTGTCGGATGCGATGCGCGCCGCCTTCTTCGACCAGGTGGCCAATCCCTTCCTGCAGATCAACGATGGATCGGATGTCGCTGAAGATCCCACGGCGCGTGCGGGAACGTCCAACATCGGCATCCGCCGCCGCATGGTCGAAACCGGCGGCCGTTTGAGCACCTACACCACGAACAATTTCCAGTTTGTGGGTGGTCTGCGGGGGCAGATCGGCGATGGGCTGAACTATGATCTCTTCGCGCAATACGGGCAATCGAAGCGCGACACCGTGCTGCGTAACGACCTGTCCTATACGGCTCTGCAGCAAGCGCTGGACGTGGTCCAGGGGCCCAACGGCCCGCAATGCTTCGATCCGTCCAACGGCTGCGTGCCGCTCAACATCTTCACCACGACGCCGGTGACACAGCAGCAGCTCGCCTTCGTTCTGCGTAACGCGACGGAAAATACCAAGACAACCCAGTTCATCGCGGGCGGCAGCCTGGCGGGTGACATCGGTTTTCTGAAGAGCCCCTGGGCCGACGGCCCGGCGGCTTTCTCGATCGGTGCGGAATATCGCCGGGAAAAGGGCACGACCAAGGTCGATCCGCTCTATGCGTCGGGCGATCTCATCTATTATGGTCAGGGTCAGAACATTTCCGGCAAATATGACGTCAAGGAACTTTATGCGGAACTGAAAATGCCGCTGGTTCAGGAACGGCCGGGCATCTACGCGCTGAATGTGGAGGGCGGGTACCGTTATTCCGATTATTCGACCGTCGGGTCGGTTCATACCTACAAGTTCGGCGGCGACTATGCGCCGATCAATGGCGTGCGTTTGCGCGGCATCTATCAGCGCGCCGTTCGCGCCCCTAATCTCTATGAACTATACTCTCCTGTCGTGGCAGCCACCGGCAGCCTTCAGGTCGATCCTTGTGCGGGCAGCAATGTGCCTGCCGACATCGCTGCCATCTGTATCGCGCAGGGGGCTCCGACCGTGGGCGCGATTGCGCAGCCGATTTCGGGTCAGGTCAACATCTTCACTGGCGGAAATCAGAATCTGCATGAGGAAAAGGCCGATACGGTCACGCTCGGCCTGGTGGTAAACCCGCCGTCTCTGCGGAATTTCACCTTCTCGCTCGATTATTACCGCATCAAGATAAAGGATGCGGTCGATGACACGCCCGTCTTCGTGACGATGAACCAATGCTATAATATCGATAAGGACCCCAACAGCGCCGCTTGTGCCGGCATCGTGCGCAATCCGGTAACGGGTGGACTCAGCGGCGACACGACCATTGGCGTGCCATCGCAGCTGGGCAATGTCGCCGGCATCAAGACGGAGGGGCTGGACATCACCGCCAGCTATCGCGGCGGTTCGTCGGAAGGCTTCAATTACAGCATCAACTTCGCTGGCACCTACGTCTTTTCGTTCAAGAAGCAGAGCGATCCGACTTCCCCCGTTTATGAATGCGCGGGTACTTTCGGCGGTGCATGCGACATGGAGCCGCTGCCGGAATGGAAGCATGTTCTGGACCTGAACCTCGGCTTCAAGGGCTTCACGCTGAACAGCCGCTGGCGCTATCTGGGTTCGGTCAAGCAAGATGCCGCGACCGACATTCTGAGGTCCAAGATCGGCGGATATTCCTATTTCGATGAGACGCTCAGCGTCAATGTCGAAGATGGAGTGACGTTCCGCCTGGGCGTGCTGAACTTGTTCGACAAGAAGCCTCCGATCGTGGGCGACACGGTCGGCGCGTCAGCCAACGGCGGCAGCACCTTCCCCAATACCTATGATGTGATCGGGCGGCAGTTCTTCGCCGGCGCGTCGATCAAGTTCTGATGCTGAAGGGCCGGGGCCGATCATTAAGGCGGTCCCGGCCCGGTTTATTGCCGCTATGACGGGGGAATGACTCACCGCGAATCGGTTCTTTACGATCCCACCTGGCTCCCGCACAGGATCGATCCGGATCGTGGCGAGATACTGTTCCTGCGCTGTGATCCCGATAGGATTGCCGCCGCCTCCTTCATTGACGGGCGTACGGACATCGGCGTCGGCTCCTACCTTGCCCTGCCTATTGCCGATCTGCTGCGACAGCCTTTGCCATCCCGCCCCACCTGCCGTTTTCTCTTCCATATCGGTTTTTGCGGCTCGACTTTATTGTCGCGGCTGATCGAGGCGCCTGGTCATGTGCGGGTGCTGCGGGAGCCGAACATATTTGCCGATCTGGCGAATTATCGCGCCGCGCTCGACCGAAGGGAAAGCAATGCGGAAATGAGCGACCGGTTGGTGCAGCATATCTGTTTGCTGCTCCATCGCCCCTGGTCCCCTGGCGAGATCATGGTGGTGAAGCCATCCAACTGGGCCAATAATCTGTTGCCCTCGATAATGTCCGTCGGTCCGCTGCGAGCGATTTTCCTCACCATGACGCGCCCGGCCTTTCTTCAGGCGGTGTGCCGGGGCGGCAGCGATCGGCTGGCCTTTGCGGCTCGGGCGGCAGTCCATCTATCCAGCAGGGGCACGCGCGACGCCAGTCAGGTGTCGGGCGCTCTGGCTCGCAAAGGCGACGATCTGGATCGCTTGCTCGCGCTAACGCTGGTGCTGCATGCGATCCAGCAGCGCGCCTTTGAAAAAGTGATTAAGCAGTCTGGTCAAAAGGAGATGCGCCTTCTCTATGGGGAGGGTTTGCGGACGGACCCACGGCATCTTGCTCGTCAGGCGATGCAAACGCTGGCGGTGCCGCAGCCGATGCTGGCAGATACCGTCGCGCATTGGTCCGGACGGAACGCCAAGGCGCCGGATCAAGCTTATTCGGTGCAGGACGAAAGGGATGCGGACGGCCGGGCCGCAACAGCCATCGGGGACCGGATGGAGGCAGCCTTGCAATGGGCGAACGAAGCTTTGGGTAACTGAATGCGGGATCAATCGGGTTGCCGGCCTGTCCGAAGCCAGCCTGTCACCGAAAGGCGTTCGGCACCGGCAAAGGGCGCCACATGGCTCACACTGTGCGGTTGCCCGATGGCGAATAGGCTCAGTCTGTTGAAGTGAGGAACGAATATGTCGGTGACATTCTCGCCCGCGCCATGGAACAGCAATAGCCCGCCCCAATCCGGTCGCCATCCCGGGGTCAACCCCAATATATAGGCCAGCCGCCTATTCTTGCCGGCGACGGCATCATCATGCCGCGTCAGGAAGTCTCCCGGCCGATAGCGGGTGGCCTGCGCATCGGCAAAGCCGATCCCCTTTTCTCCTGTGATCGCCGCGATGAATTCCAGGACCTCCTGAGAACTCATGAAGGTTGCAAAAGCCGCGAGATGCTCGCTGGCCGCTTGCCTCTTCGATTTTTCATCCGGCACGCGGATGGTGTCGAACTGGAACTGAAAACCATGACTGGCCTTGGCGAACATGGCCTGTTCCAAGGTCTTGCGCGTCTCGTCCGGCAAAGCATCGAACCGATCGGCAGCGATTTCGAAGACCTGGCTTTCGCCGTTGATGACATGGCGCCAATCGGAGCGTTCGCTCAGACTGGCGCGCAACGCCAGAGCCTGAGGGGCTTCAAGGAAATCGGCGATCTGCACGCGGCCCTCGCATGCAAAATGCTCTCGCAAAATCGCTTCGTCCAAGTCCGGATTCAACTTGAACATGGGGAATGAAGGGCGTTCCATATGGACGGACTATAACGATTTTCCCGTCCGGGAAACGCCCCTCTTTGGCTCCCGCATCAGCCCACACTCAACCTCAACGCCCCATCCCCTTCATCCACCCTCACGGTCGCGCCGTCCGGCACTTCGCCGCGCAGGATCAGGTCGGCCAGCGGGTCCTGCAGGTAGCGCTGCACCGCGCGCTTCAGCGGCCTTGCGCCGTAGACCGGATCATAACCCACCCGGCCCAGCCATGCCCGTGCGCCGTCGGTCAGGTCGAGTTTCACCTTCCGGTCCTTCAGCAGCTTGCCGATCCGCGCCACCTGGATGTCCACGATCGGCGCCATGTGGGCGGCGCCCAGGCGGTGGAACAGGATCACCTCGTCCAGCCGGTTCAGGAATTCCGGCCGGAAATGCGCGCGGACGATGTCCATCACCTGATCCTCGACCTTCTCGACCGGCTCGTCATCCGCGAGCGAAGCGATGAACTGGCTGCCCAGGTTCGACGTCAGCACGATGATCGTGTTGGTGAAGTCCACCGTCCGGCCCTGACCATCGGTCAGGCGGCCGTCATCCAGCACCTGGAGCAGCACGTTGAACACATCGCCATGCGCCTTCTCCACCTCATCGAACAGCACGACCTGATAGGGCCGGCGACGCACGGCTTCGGTCAGCACGCCGCCTTCCTCATAGCCGATATAACCCGGCGGCGCGCCGATCAGCCGGGCGACCGAGTGCTTCTCCATGAACTCGCTCATGTCGATGCGCACCATCGCGCTGTCGTCGTCGAACAGGAATCCGGCGAGCGCCTTGGTCAGCTCGGTCTTGCCCACGCCCGTGGGCCCCAGGAACAGGAATGATCCCAGCGGCCGGTTCGGGTCCTGCAAACCCGCCCGCGAACGGCGCACCGCGGTCGACACGGCCTTGACCGCATCGGCCTGGCCGATGACGCGCTTGCCCAGTTCCTCTTCCATGGCGAGCAGCTTCTCGCGCTCGCCCTCCATCATCCTGTCGACGGGGATGCCGGTCCAGCGGCTGACTACCGAAGCGATGTCCTCGCTCGTCACTTCCTCGCGCAGCATCGCGCCCTGCGTGACGTTCTGGGCCTCGGCCAGCTTGCGCTCCAGCTCCGGAATGCGGCCATAGGCCAGCTCGCCCGCCTTGGCGAGGTCGCCCGCGCGCTGCGCCTGGTCCAGTTCGACGCGGGCAGCGTCCAACTGCTCCTTGAGCTTGCTTTCGCCCGCGATCTTGTCCTTCTCCGCCTGCCAGCGCTGGGTGAGTTCGGCCGACTGCTGCTCCAGATTGGCGAGGTCTTCTTCCAGCGCCGCCAAGCGATCCTGCGAAGCCTTGTCCGTCTCCTTCTTCAGCGCCTCCCGCTCGATCTTGAGCTGGATGATCCGCCGGTCGAGCGTCTCGATCTCCTCCGGCTTGCTCTCCACCTCCATGCGCAGGCGCGACGCCGCCTCGTCCATCAGGTCGATGGCCTTGTCCGGCAGGAAACGGTCGGTGATGTAGCGGTTGGAGAGAGTCGCCGCCGACACGATCGCGCCGTCGGTGATCCGCACGCCATGGTGGAGTTCGTATTTCTCCTTCAGGCCCCGCAGGATGGAGATGGTGTCCTCCACCGTCGGCTCGCCCACGAAGACAGGCTGGAACCGCCGCTGCAACGCCGGGTCCTTCTCGACATATTTGCGATATTCGTCGAGCGTGGTCGCGCCGATGCAGTGCAGTTCGCCGCGCGCCAGGGCAGGCTTCAACAAATTGCCCGCGTCCATCGCGCCCTCGGACTTGCCCGCGCCGATCAGCGTGTGCATCTCGTCGATGAAGAGGACGATCTGGCCTTCCGCGCCCTTCACCTCGTCCAGCACGCCTTTCAGCCGCTCCTCGAACTCGCCGCGATATTTGGCGCCCGCGATCAGGCTTCCCATGTCGAGCGCCATCAGCGTGCGGTCCTTCAGCGTATCGGGCACGTCGCCATTGGCGATGCGCAGCGCCAGCCCCTCGGCAATGGCGGTCTTGCCGACGCCGGGATCACCGATGAGGACGGGATTGTTCTTGGTGCGGCGGGCCAGGATCTGGATTGTCCGCCGGATTTCCTCGTCACGGCCGATCACGGGGTCCAGCTTGCCCTCGCGCGCCGCTTCGGTCAGGTCGCGGGCGAATTTCTTGAGCGCGTCGTAGCGATCCTCCGCGCCCGCCGTGTCGGCGGTGCGCCCCCCGCGCAGATTGTTGATCGCGGCATTCAGCGCCTCCGCCTTCACACCAGCCGCCGCCAAAGCCTTGCCGGCCGCCGTGGTGGTGGCGAGGGTGAGGGCCAGCAACAGCCGCTCGACGGTGACGAAGCTGTCCCCCGCCTTGGTCGCGATCTGTTCGGCACTGTCCAGCACGCGCACGGCATCATTGTCCAGGCCGGGGGTCTGCTGCGCGCCGCTGCCGGATACGGCAGGCACCTTGGCCAGCGCTGCGTCGGTTTCGCGCAGCGCCACGCCGGCGTCGCCGCCCGCTGCCTTGATCAGGCCGGAGGCCATGCCCTGCTGATCCTCCAGCAACGCCTTCAGCAGATGCTCCGGGCCGATGCGCTGATGGCTCATCCGGATCGCGACGGTCTGCGCCGACTGGAGGAAGCCCTTGGCGCGGTCAGTGAATTTTTCGAGGTTCATCATGTTCCCCTTCGTGAAGCTCGTCACGATGTAATGTTGCATAAAAGCAACACAAGAGGCTCTACGCAAATATCCTTACGTCCTGGCGCACCGTGTTCCTTATGAAGGCGGGAAGCCGGTCCCGCCGTCAGAACTGGACTCCTGCATTGGCTCAGGCCGACCTTCGGGTCGCGGGAGCACGCTGCGTTAAACCTCGGGCGGGGAACACATGTTCCCTATCGCTTCACCGCTTTTGGCGCATCCGGCGCAAAGGCGTCCCCGAAGAAATCCCCCTTGTACCAGAGCGGCGCCTGCGGCTCGTCCGCGATCTCCCGCGCGATGGCATAGTTCACCTTGGCGAACTTGGCCGCCGCGCCCCAGTTGAAGGGCAGGCTCATCTGGTCGGAAAGCTGGTGATAGTCGGTCTTGAGGAAATGTTCGAACGCCTCTTTCCCCGGCCCGGCGAAACCGGTCATCAGGAACACCGCCGGCACCCCCTCCTGCACGAAGCGATAATGGTCGGACCGGGTGAACAGCCCTTCGGCCGGCAGGGGATCGGGCGAGAGCGAAACGCCCTCGGCCTTCGCCGCTTTCTCGACAATCGGTCCCAGGGTCGAATGATCGGCGCCGAAGGCGATCACGTCCTGAAAATCATAGGTCAGGATCGGCATGTCGAGATTGACCACGCCGACCAACTTGCCCCCCGCCGGCAGGACGGGGTTCCGCGCCAGATATTGCGACCCCAGCAGCCCGTCTTCCTCCGCCGTCACCGCCGCGAACAGGATGGAGCGTTTCGGCCGCTCCCCGCTCTCCGCAAAGGCCTTGGCCACCGCCAGCAGGGTCGCCACGCCCGACGCATTGTCCATCGCGCCATTATAGACCCTGTCCGGCCCCTTGCCGTCTTCCTTGACCCCCAGATGGTCGAGATGCGCCATCAGCAGCACATATTCCCGGGCCAGCGCCGGGTCGGAACCGGGCAGCACCGCCAGCACATTGCGGCTGGGCGCGGTCTCGACGGTGCTGGTGCGCTCGATGCGGATGCCGGGCTTCAGCGCGAAGCCCTTGGGCCGGACGCCCTTCTTCTCCGCCTCGGCACGGATCGCGGCCAGGCTCCTGCCCGATCCGGCGAGCAGCGCGTCGGCGGCGGCGCCGGTCACTGTGCCGGTGCCGCGGATCCCGGGAGTGCGGACATAGGGCTGGCCGTCTTTTTCCAGCCAGCTCACCGTCGGATGCTGCGCCCGGTCGCGCAGCTTCTCCCAGGGGGTGCGGCGCAGATAGCCGGTGGTGGGAATGGTGATGAGGCCGATGGCCCCGGCCTGCTGCGCCGCCAGCGCCTTTTCGGCGGCCAGGTGTGCGCCGATCTCGCTCGGCATGCCGACGGGCGAGCCGGACAGCGCCACCGCGAACTTGCCCCGCAGGTCGAGACCGGCATAGTCGTCGATCTTCTCGCGGCCGGATTTCAGGCCATAGCCGACGAACACCGCCTGCGCCTCGATGCTTTGCCGCGGCTCCCGGCCGAAGGCGCCGACCGCGACATCGTCGCCATTGGCGAAGCGCCTGCCGCCGATGTCCATCGACGGGGTGGCCCCCTTGTCGAGCCGCGCCACGGCAAGCGTCACGGGCTGATACCAGCTATCGGCAACCGCCTGCCGCAGGCCCAGTGTCTCGAACCGCGCGGCGACATAGCGGGCGGCGATGTCATAGCCGCGCGTGCCCGCGTCGCGCCCCTCCAGCAGGTCGTCGGCCAGGAAGCCGATGTCGGCCCGAATGCCCTCCGCACTGATGGCGGGCGCGGTTTCGGCGGGCGCTGGGCCGGGGGTGGCGAGGGCAAGGGCGAAGGTGGAAGCGAAGGCGAAGGACCGAAGGCGCATCGGGTGCGAAAACCTCTGTTTATGGTTGGAAGGGAAACCTAGCGCGCTGGTTTCGTCTGTCCAGCGGCCTCTCGCCCTTGCCGGAGGATGAGGCGCCTCTCCCACATGCGTATTGCACAGCTAAAACGCCCCGCTATGCTGCCCGCCGATCCACTGACCATCATGAGGCGCCGATGACCTTCTCCCCCATTTCCCGCCGGATGGCCCTGATGCTCGGCCTGTCCTCGCTCGCGTTCGTGCCCATGATGCAGGCGGCGGCTGCTCCGGCGTCCCAGACGGCGAGCGCGCCCGCGCCGCTTTCCAGCCTGGTCGCGGCGGTGAACATTCCCTATGAGCAGTTCACGCTGAAGAACGGGCTGCGCGTCATCGTCCACACCGACCGCAAGGCGCCGGTCGTGGGCGTGTCCATCTGGTATCATGTCGGCTCGCGCTTCGAACCGGCGGGCAAGACCGGCTTCGCCCATCTGTTCGAACATCTGATGTTCTACGGCTCCGAAAATGCCGACGGACCTTTCTTCGGGCGGCTGGAGGACATCGGCGCCACCGACTGGAACGGCACGACCTGGTTCGACCGCACCAATTATTTCGAGACGGTGCCGACCGGCGCGCTGGACCGGGCGCTGTTCCTGGAATCCGACCGCATGGGCCATCTGCTGGGCGCTGTCACCCAGACCAAGCTCGATACCCAGCGCGGCGTCGTGCAGAATGAAAAGCGCATGGGCGAGAATGAGCCCTATGGGCTGGTCGAATATGCGCAGCTCGCCGCCATGCTGCCGGAGGGGCATCCCTACCGCCACTCCACCATCGGTTCGATGGCGGACCTGAACGCAGCCAGCCTTGCCGATGTGCAGACATGGTTCAAGACCCATTATGGTCCGAACAACGCCGTGCTGGTACTGGCGGGCGACATCGACGTGCCGACCGCGAAGGCCAAGGTCGAGAAGTGGTTCGGCAATATCCCCGCCGGTCCCGCGCCCAGGGATGTGGATGCGGCCGTCCCGACGCTCGACAAGGATGTCGAGAAGGTGATGCACGACAATGTCGCCGCCACCCGGCTCTATCGCAACTGGATCGTGCCGGGTGTGAATTCGGACGATCTGACGCCGCTCAACCTGGCGATGGCTGTGTTCGGCGGCCTCAAATCCTCGCGGCTCGACAATATCCTCGTGCGGGACGAGAAGGTCGCCGTGGGCGTGAAGGCCAGCATCCAGCCCTTCGAGAAGCTCTCCATCGCGGAGATCACCGTGGACGTGAAGCCGGGGCAGGACCCGGTGGCGGTGGGCAAGCGGCTCGACCAGCTTCTGGCTGACTATCTCGCCAAGGGGCCGACGGCGGACGAGGTGCAGCGCGCCGCGACGCAGCAGCTTTCGGGCACCATCGGCGGGCTGGAGAAGGTCGGCGGCTTCAGCGGCAAGGCGGTGACGCTGGCCGAGGGCGCCGTCTATTCGGGCGATCCGGCCAAATATAAGAAGGATCTGGCCGCCGCCGCCGCCGCGACGCCCCAATCGGTGAGCGAGGCGGCGCGCAAATGGTTGTCCCGGCCGGTGTTCCGCCTGACCGTGGCCCCGGGCGAGCGGTCGGCCGAGGACAATGCGTTGGCGGGCAACGCGACCCATCATCCGGCCTATTTCCGCGATCCCAAGAAGCCCGCGCCGGTCGCGGCGACCCCGCCGCCGCCCACAAAAATCGCTGAGCCGGGGATCGAGCCGGTCAAGGACCTGGAATTCCCGGCGGTCGAGCATGCGACGCTCAAGAACGGCATTCCCATCGTCTTCGCGCGCCGAGCAACGGTGCCGGTGGTGCGGGTGTCGGTATCCTTCGATGCGGGCAATGCGGCCGACGACAAGGCGAAGCTGGGCACGGCGGGCCTGACCACCGCGCTGCTGGACGAAGGCACGACGACGCGCAGCTCCGTGCAGATCGCGGAGGAGCAGGAACGGCTGGGCGCCTCGATCAGCGCGGGCAATGGCATGGACGCGACCAATGTCGGCCTCTATGCGCTCAAGCCCAATCTGGACGCCTCGCTGGGTCTGCTGGCGGACGTGATCCGCAACCCGGCCTTCGCGCCGGCGGAGGTCGAACGCCTGCGCGGCCAGGTGCTGACCCGGATCGCGGCGGAAAAGACCGAACCCATGCCGATCGCGCAGCGCCTGCTGCCGCCGCTTCTCTATGGGCAGGCGCATCCCTATGGTATTCCCTTCACCGGATCGGGCACGGAAAGCGGCGTCAAGGCGGTGACGCGGGCCGATCTCGTCGCCTTCCACGACAAATGGATGCGGCCCGACAATGCGACGATCTTCGTCACCGGCGACACGACGCTGGCCGACGTGATGCCGCTGCTGGAAAAGCGCTTCGGGGACTGGAAGGCGCCCAAGGCGGCCAAGGGCGCCAAGCTGTTCCGCATGGACCGCATGATGCGCCCTTCGCGCATCATCCTGGTCGACAAGCCGCAAAGCCCGCAGTCGATGATCCTCGCCGGGCTGCTCACCAACAAGGCGGGCACGGACAATCCGGTGACGCTGCTGACCGCCAATGAGGTGCTGGGCGGCAGCTCGACCTCCCGCCTGATCATGGACCTGCGAGAGACCAAGGGCTGGGCCTATTATGCGGGCAGCGCGCTGCCCGGCGTCAAGGAGACGATCCCGCTGCTGGTCTATGCCCCGGTCCAGACCGACAAGACCGGGGAGTCCATCGTCGCCGCGCGGAAGGACATCAGCGACTTCCTGACCGCCAAGGGCACGACGGAGGCGGAACGCAACCAGACGATCAACAGCCAGATCCTGTCGCTGCCGGGCAGTTTCGAAACCTCGTCCGACCTGCTCGGCGCGATGATGCGCAACCGGATGCTCGGGCGGCCGGACGATTATTATGAGACGCTACCGGGCGTGTACCGCGCGATGACGGCCGCCGACCTCGACAAGGCGGCGCGGGATGCGATCAATCCCGACCGGCTGATCTGGGTGGTCGTGGGCGACGCGAAACTGGTGAAACCGCAGCTTGACGTCGTCGGCCTTCCGGTGGAAATGGGCACATTGGCCGATTGACGATTACGTAAAGGAGAAGTGCTATGGCAGCAGTGGATGGCGCCTATGACTGCGTCGCGAAAACGCCGATGGGCGACCAGAATGGCGTGCTGACGGTCATCAGCTCGGGCGACGGCTTTCATGGCACCTTCGCGGGCATGATGGGTTCGCTCGACGTGGCCGAGGGCAAGGTGGACGGCAACAAGCTGCGCTGGAAGATGAACATGACGCTGCCGATGCCGATGACGCTGGAATGCGAGGCGGAGGTGAATGGCGACGCCATCACCGGGACGATGCAGCTTGGCGCGTTCGGCACGGCGGGCTTTTCGGGGACGCGCCGGGCCTGAGGGTTCCAGCAGGGCGGAAAAAAGGGCCGGAAACGCGAGTTTCCGGCCCTTTTTCGTGCCGCGTCAAAAACTTCCCCTATGCGCAACGGGGGGGCGCTTGCGGACTTGGCAGGTCGTGGCCCCTTTTAACTCCACCCCGCCCAAGGCTGCTTCTGCTCCCATCCCGCGATGGAGAGAAACGAAAATCCCTTGACGCAGGACATTAGTTAGCTATCTAAGAAAAATGTCCCGATCGGAGTTGAAGCGCGCCCTCGCGCATAAAATGCCGCAGGTGGCGCGCCAGTGGCGGCAACTGGCCGATCTGGCGCTGGCGGAATTCGGCGTGTCGAACAGCGCGGGCTGGTGCCTCATCTATCTCGACCGGCTGGGCCCTGACGTCCGGCAGGCGGATCTGGCGGAGGAACTGGGCATCGCCCAGCCTTCGCTGGTCCGGACGCTGGACCAGCTGCAGGCGGCGGGGCTTGTGGAGCGCGTACCCAATCCCGATGATCGGCGGTCGAATCGAGTCGCCTTCACGCCGGAGGGGCAGGAGCTGGTGGGCCGGATAGAGGCCAGGCTGGAGAATCTTCGGCGCGAATTGCTCGACGGCGTGCCCGATGCCGCGATCGAGATCATCGTCAACCTGCTGAACCTGCTGGAGCGGCGCATGGCCGAGCGGCGGGGTCAGTCGTAACGGGACGGCCCGCCATGAATGGCCCGACATGCGAGCGCTGATATGAACGCCCTTGGAGAGCGCATCGGCTGGCCTGCCGCGCTCTTTTCCCTGAAATGCTTCGCGGCGGCGATGCTGGCGCTCTATGTCGCGCTCAGCATCGGGCTGGAGCGGCCCTATTGGGCGTTCCTGACCAGCTATATCGTCGCCCAGCCGCTGGCCGGGGCGGTGATTTCCAAGGCGGTGTTCCGCGTCATCGGCACGCTGACCGGCGCGATCTTCTCCGTCGCCATCGTGCCGCCGCTGGTCAATGCGCCGGAACTGCTGTCGCTCGCCATGGCGCTTTGGCTGGCCCTGTGCGTCTTCGTCTCCCTGCTCGACCGCACGCCGCGATCCTATATGTTCGTGCTGGCGGGCTATAGCGCCTGCCTCATCGTCTTCCCCGACGTCGACACGCCGCAGACCATCTTCACCGTGGCGACGCTGCGCGTGCAGGAAATCACCATCGGCATCATGTGCGGCAGCCTGGTCCACGGCGTCGTCTTCCCCGGCTCCATCACCAATCTGCTGCTGGTGCGGGTGGAGGCGATGCTGCGCGATGCGGAGCGCTGGTCGCATGACGCCATCGCGTTGGAGCCGGTGGAGGGGCTGGCGCAGGAACGCCGCCGTCTGGCGCAGGACATCACCGAACTGCACCAGATGTCGGTGCACCTGCCCTTCGACATCAGCCGCCTCGCGCCCCGCGTGCGCACGGTGCGCGCGATGCAGGACCAGCTTTCGCTGCTGCTGCCCCTGGGCGCGGCCGTGGAGGACCGGCTGGCCATGCTGAAGGCGGCGAGCGGCGGAAAGGTGCCGCGGGAGGTCGAAGAACTGATCGCGGATGTCCGCGCCTGGATCGTCAACCCCGGCGACGACATCATCCTTCGCACCGCGGCGGCGGATGCCCTGATCGCCCGCTGCGCCGCTCTGGAGCCTGCGGCGCGGGCGGAGATGGGGTGGGCGGACATGATGCGCCTCAGCCTGTTCGCCCGGCTGGCCGCCCTGATCGCGGCGCATCGCGACTGCCGCGACCTTTACGACCAGATGGTGACGCACAGGCGGGAGGCGGTCAGCCCCCGCGTCGGTGAGTTGCTGGAGGGGCGGCGCAACCGCGAACTGCACAGGGATTATGCCGGCGCGGCGCGCGGGGCCCTCGGCGCCTTCGTCACCGTGGCCGTGGGCTGCGCATTGTGGATCGGCAGCGGCTGGAAGGACGGCGGCAGCGCGGTGATGCTGGCGGGCGTGTTCCTTTCCCTGTTCGCGGCGTCGGACAATCCGCTGGCGCCGCTCAAGGGCTTCATGATCGGAACCATCGCCGCTTCGCTGCTCGGCGCGGTCTATGGCTATGCGATCATGCCGCGCCTCGACGGCTTCGCCATGCTGGCGGCCGCCTATGCGCCGATGCTGTTGCTGCTCGGCACGATGATGGCGTCGCCGCGCTGGATGGGCATCGCCCTGCCGACGCTGTTGGGGCTGGGCAGCCCGGTGCTGCTGTCGGATCGCTATGTCAGCGCCTTTGCCAGCTACGCCAACGGCACCGTGGCGCAACTGGTGGGCATCTGGTTCGCGATCATCATGGCCGGGCTGTTGCAGTCGGCGGGGGTGGAGCGGGCGATCCGGCGCACCGTGCGCGCGGGCTGGAACGACATCGCGAACCGCGCCACACTGATGACGCCGCCCGATCTGCGCGGCTGGATCAACCGGATGCTGGACCGCATCGCCCTGTTGGCGCCGCGTCTGGCGGCGGTGCGGTCCGACAGCGGGCGGCCGCTCTATGACGCGCTGCGCGACCTGCGGACCGGCGTCGCCATTGGCGAATTGCGGCAATTGCGGCTCGACCTGCCCGCCGATGAAGCGGCGCCGCTGGCCGATGTGCTGACGGGCGTCAGCGCGCATTATCGCGGGCTGGACCCGGATGCGCCCGCGCCCGCGAAGCCCGCCCTGCTCACCGACATCGACCATGCGATCAGCGACCTGTCGCGCAATCCCAGCGCGGTGATCCGGCGGGAGGCCATACTCGCGCTGGTCAGCCTGCGCCGCAACCTGTTCCCTGAAAGCGAAGGCTATCGGAGAGTCGCCGCATGACCGGAGAAATCGCCCTGGGCGGCGTCTATGTGCCGACCCTGTTGTTGCTCGCGCTGGTGGCGCTGATCCTGAGCTGGGGCGTCACCCGGCTGATCGGCGCTTTTGGCCTCTATCGTTTCCTCGCCTATCGCGCGGCGGTCGACCTCAGCATCTTCGTGCTGGTGCTGGGCGCGCTCGCCCTCCTCGTTCCCACCCTTGGAATCCGCCTATGAACCGTTTTGCCGCCACGCTGATCCCCGCTGCCCTGATCAGGAGCGCCGCCACCATCGTCATCGTCATCGCCGCCGTGCTGGTGGCGATATGGATGTGGAACCATTATGAGCGCAGCCCCTGGACCCGCGACGGGCGGGTGCGCGCCGATGTGGTGCGGGTGACGCCGGACATTGGCGGGCTCGTCACCTCCGTCGCCGTGCATGACAACCAGGCGGTCAGGGCGGGCGACCTGCTGTTCGTGATCGACCGGCCGCGCTATGCGCTAGCGCTGGAGCAGGCGGAGGCGCAGATCGCCAGCGCCCGGGCCACACTCGGTCAGGCGCGGCGGGAGGCGACCCGCGACGTCGCGCTGGGCGAGCTGGTGGCGAAGGAGGCGCATGAACAGAATGTCGCGCGCGTCGCGACGGCGGAGGCTGCGCTGGCCGAAGCGATGAGCGCGCGCGATGCCGCCGCCCTCAATCTCAAGCGAACGCGGGTGGTCGCCTCGGTCAATGGCGTGGTCACGAACCTCGACCTGCATCCGGGCGATTTCGTCGCGGCGGGGCAGCAGGCCATGGCGCTGGTCGACCGCGACAGCCTGCGCATCGAAGGCTATTTCGAGGAAACCAAGCTGCCGCTGGTCTGCATCGGCGCGCCGGTGACGGTGCGGCTGATGGGCGAGGCGCAGGACCTCTACGGGCGGGTCGACAGCATCGCCTATGGCATCAACGACAGCAGCCGTTCGGATTCGGGCAATCTGCTGCCGACCGTCGAGCCGACCTTCTCCTGGGTGCGCCTGGCCCAGCGCATCCCGGTGCGGGTGAAGCTGACGCGGGTGCCGCCGGAGGTGAAGCTGATCGCCGGGCGCACGGCCACGGTGACGATCGAACCGGCGCGGAAGGACGCGAAGCCGGGGGTGTGCCGCCATGCATGAAATGCGGGCTCTTGGCACCTTTTCATCGGGGAGAGGTGGGGCGAAGATGTGGACGCCCTTTCTGGCCTTGGCGCTGGCCGCCTGCGCCACCGCGGGCCCGGACTATCGCCCGCCGGAAAAGTCCGCCGCAACCGCCCCCGCCGCGCAGGGCGCTTTCCTGTCGGCGCAGGACCCCAGCTTCAGCAATGCCGAACTGCCCGATCATTGGTGGCGGCTCTACGACGATCCCCGGCTCGACGCGTTGGTCGAACAGGCGCTCGCCGCCAACACCGACCTACGCGTGGCGGATGCGAACCTGACTGCGGCGGAGGCGGTGCTGCGCGAGGCGGAGGCCGGGCGCACCGTCGGCACCACGGTCAGCGGCGGCGGGACGCTTGCCCGGCCTTCCGGCACGGCGGAGAGCCTGCCGGGCGTGGTCGGCTATGATCTGGGCCTTGCCGCCTCCTATCCGGGGTGACTGCACGAAAGTGACTTATCTGCACGCTAAGAGCGAACGGACCGGGAACGCTGGGACTTTGTGTTCTTCTCCGTGGCTTCGAGGGCTTTGTAGAGGGCGGTTTTGCCGATCTTGAGGCGCGCGGCGGCCTCGCGAACTGTGAGGCCGGAAGCGATATGTTCGCGCGCCTTGCGGAGCTTGTCAGGTGTGACCACTGGCCGCCGCCCACCGGGGCGACCTCGCTCGCGAGCGGCCTTGAGGCCTGCATGGGTGCGCTCCCGGATCAGATCGCGCTCAAACTGGGCAAGCGAGCCGAAGATGTTGAACACCAGCATCCCGCCCGAAGTGGTGGTGTCGATGTTCTCGGTGAGCGAGCGGAACCCGATACCTCGCGTCGCTAGCTCGCCGACCTTCTCAATCAGATGGCTCATCGAGCGCCCAAGACGGTCGAGTTTCCAAACCACCAGCGTGTCGCCGCTGCGCAGATAGGCGAGCGCCTCGGCCAGGCCGGGCCGATCGGCTTTTGCACCAGATGCGTGATCGTCGAATATCCGGTCGCACCCGGCCGCGTTCAGCGCGTCGAGCTGGAGTGAGAGCTTCTGGTCTGCCGTCGAGACGCGCGCATAGCCGATCAACGCCACATGCAGCCCAATCCTGTCCGTTTTCCCATCATTATCTGATCTTGTCCGAATCGCCGTTATAGGTCCAGAGTTAACGGACATATTCCTGCTGGCCGCCAGAGGACCGTCTGACGGACAAGGACGCGGAAGGAGATAGTGCTTGGCGAGACGGCGACTGGTGAGCGCGGAAATCTGGGCAGGGCATTATGGCGCGCCGCTCGATGAGCGCGAGATTGCGCGGCACTATACGCTGACCGGTGACGACCTGGAAATTGTCGGCCGCCGTCGCGGCGATGCCACCCGGCTCGGCTACGCGATGCTCCTACTCTATATGAGATGGCCTGGCCGTGCGCTGGAAGCGGGTGAAGTCCCGCCCGCTCCTGTGCTCGCCTATGTGGCGCAGCAACTCGGCGTCGCGCCCGAAGCCTTCGCGGACTATGCCCATCGGGACCAGACCCGTCGCGAACATCTCGTTGAAATCCGACGATCGCACGGGTTCAGGATTTTCGACCGCAAGGCTTTCCACGAAGTTGTCGCATTCTCGATCCCGATCGCACAGACCATCGTCCACCCCGGCCAGATGGCGGGGGTCATCGTTGACGAACTTCGGCGCCGGCAGATCCTCCTGCCTTCTTCATCGGTTCTCGAAGCGGTACTCCGGCGTGCTCGCCAGCAGGCCGAACAGCTTACCTATGAAGTGCTCACGAACGGCCTGCGGCCCGATACGCTGCAGGGGCTGGACGATCTGCTGGCCCGACGAACAGGGCAAGCCGCGACATGGCTATCCTGGCTGCGCAATGCACCACAGTCGCCGGCAGCGCGCAACATCCTACGCCTGATCGAACGGCTCACTCATATCCGCGCGCTGGATCTCGATCGCGCCCGTGCCGACATGATCCCGGCTTTGACTTTTGACAGGCTGGCGGACGAAGGCAGCCGGATCACACCCCAGCACCTTGGCGAACTCAATGCCCTGCGCCGCCATGCGACGCTGGCGGCGCAGGGCATCCGTCTTGAGGAAAGCCTGACCGATGCCACCCTGACGATGTTCGACAAGCTGTTGGGCAGCATGTCGCGTCGCGCCGAGAACCGGACCCGTGACAAAGCCCTCAAGACGGTGCGCGAGTTGCAAGGCCATCTCCGGACGCTCACAGGGTCTTGCCGCATTCTCATCGAAGCGCGCACCAACGGTGTGGACTCTCTGGCGCAGATCGAGGCGCTGGATTGGCAGCGCTTCGCCGTGGCGGTCGCGCGGGCCGAAGTACTCGGGCGACCGGAAACCGTCGATCGCACCGCTGAATTGATCGAGCGGCATCGCACGGTGAAGCTCTTTGCCGGTGCCTTTCTCAACACCTTCGAATTTCGCGGCGCCGGTGCGGTGCAGGGACTCCTGTCGGCGCTTACCATCATCGCGGAGCTATACCGGACCGGCAAACGGCGCTTGCCTGATCGCGTGCCGCTGCGCTTTGTGCCCTCCGCATGGCGGCCGTTCGTCCTGCGGGACGGCATCGTCGATCGCGCCGCCTATGAACTATGCGCCTTGTCCCAGCTACGGGAGCGGTTGCGAGCGGGAGACATATGGGTCTCGGGAAGCCGCCAGTTCCGCGATTTCGATAGCTACCTCATCCCGCCGGCCACCTTCGACGCGCTTCGCGAGAAGGGGCCGTTGCCGCTCGCCATCGAAACGGACTTCGATCGTCATATCGAGGAAAGGCGCGCCAGGCTCGACACGGCGATCGAACAGGTGACGGTCCTCGCCCGACAGGGCGAGCTGCCCCAGGTCAGGCTTGACGAAAGCGGCCTTATCATCTCGCCGCTGAAAGCGGCAACGCCACCCGCCACCGAGATTGCCCGTCGCGCTGCCTATGACCGACTGCCGCGCGTGAAGATCACCGATCTCCTGCTTGAGGTCGATGCCTGGACCGGGTTCAGCGAATGCTTCATCCATCGGCGTTCGGGCCGGGAGGCCGACGACCGCAATGCGCTGCTCACCGTCATCCTTGCCGATGGCATCAATCTCGGCCTCACACGCATGGCGGAAACCTGCCGAGGCGCAAGCCTGCGCCAGCTCGCCCATCTCCACGACTGGCACATCAGCGAGGCCGCCTATGGTGAAGCGCTGGGAAGGCTGATCGACGCCCATCGCGCCATGCCGCTCGCCGCGCTGTGGGGAGACGGCACCACCTCGTCGAGCGACGGACAGCAATTCCATGCCGGGGGCCGTGGCGCCGCAATCGGCGACATCAACGCGCGCAGCGGCAACGAACCGGGCGTTGCCTTCTACACCCATGTCTCGGATCGATATGACCCCTTCGCGACCCGGGTAATCGCGGCGACCGCCGGCGAAGCTCCCTATGTGCTGGATGGCTTGCTGTATCAGCAGACCGGCCTGACAATCGAGGAGCACTACACCGATACAGGCGGTGCATCGGACCATGTGTTCGGCCTTATGCCCTTCTTCGGCTACCGCTTCGCGCCGCGCCTGCGCGACATCAAGCAGCGTCGTTTGCACCTCCTTCCCGGCCAGGAAGCCGGCCCCTTGCTTGCCGGCATGACGGCCGAACCGATCGCATTGGGTCATGTCGCGGCGCATTGGGATGAACTGCTGCGGTTCGCCACATCGATACGCACCGGCACCGCCACCGCTTCGGCGATGCTTCGCCGCCTGTCCGCCTATCCGCGACAGAACGGACTGGCCCTCGCGATGCGCGAGCTGGGCCGCCTCGAACGCTCGATCTTCATGCTCGACTGGCTGCGCGACATTGATCTGCGCCGGCGTACCCAGGCGGGCCTCAACAAGGGCGAGGCCCGCAACGCGCTCGCACGCGCGCTCTTCTTCAACCAGCTCGGCGAATTGCGTGATCGGCGGTTCGAGAACCAGACCTATCGCGCCTCCGGCCTCAACCTGCTCGTCGCCGCCATCATCCTGTGGAACACCCGCTATCTCGAAGTGGCGCTGGCTGATATCGGCACGCCCGACGAAATCGCACGTCACGTCGCGCCATTGGGCTGGGAACATATCTCGCTCACCGGCGACTATAGCTGGAATGTTGAAGATCGGCCCGATCCGGATGTCCTGCGGCCACTGCGCGCCATCAGTTCGTTGCTCGCCGCGTAACGTTCACCATACGTTCGCGCTTAGCGTGCGGATGCGTCACTTTCGTGTAGTCACCCCTATCCGCTCGACCTCAACGGCCGGATCAGGCGCGCGATAGAGGCGAGCACCGCCGACCTGGAAACGGTCGTGGCGGCGCGCGACTATGTGCGGGTCAGCGTGGCGGCCGCCACGGCCAGGGCCTATGCGCAGGTCTGCGCCGCCAATTATTCGCTGACCGTCAACCGGCGCGTCGTCGCGCTTCAACGGGAGACGCTCAATGCCACCCAGCGGCTGTTCAGGGGCGGGCGCGGCACCGCCTTCGACGTCAGCCGGGCGCAGGCGGCGGTCGACGCCAGCGAGGCGAGCCTTCCCGCCTTCGATGCACAGCGGCAGAGCGGACTCTATCTGCTGGCGACGTTGCTGGGGCGATCGCCCGCGGATTATCCCAGGGAAGTGGAGGGCTGCGCGACGCTGCCGGCGCTGAACGCGCCCATGCCCGTGGGCGACGGCGCGGCGCTGATCCGGCGGCGGCCCGACATCCGGCAGGCGGAACGCAGCATCGCCGCCGACACCGCCCGCGTCGGGGTGGCGACCGCGGACCTCTATCCGCAGGTCAGCATCGGCGGATCGCTGGGGCTCGCCGGACCGCTCAAAAGCTTCGGTTCGGGCACCAGCTTCGGCATGAGCCTGGGACCGCTGCTGAGCTGGAGCTTCCCCAACCGGCCTGTCGTCAGGGCGCGGATCGCGCAGGCCGATGCGCAGGTACAGGCCGATCTGGCTCGTTTCGACGGGACCGTGCTGGAGGCTTTGCGGCAGACGGAAACGGCGCTGGAAAGCTACCGCCGCCATGCCGAACAGACGGCCGCGCTCGACCGGGCGCGGGACAGCGCAGGCGTTTCGGCGGCGCAGGCGGGCAAGCTGTTCCGCTTCGGACGCGGCGATTTCCTGTCCCTGCTGGACGCGCAACGCTCGCTCGCCAATGCGGAGGCTTCGGCGGCGGCGGCGCGGGTGCAGTTGGTGCAGGACCAGATCGCCATCTTCCTCGCTCTCGGCGGTGGCTGGTCGTAAGCTGGTTTGACCAGATCAAAGCGCAACATGCTCCTGCGCGGGAACTGGCTGCCATTCAAAGGGGAAAAGAACACCCGCCGATCCTGGGGACCGGCGGGTCATGGAGCTGTTGGGACTCCAATGCTTCACGGGATCAATATTGGACGGTGACCGTCACCGCGCGGCGGTTCTGCGCCCAGGCCGCTTCGTCCGAACCCAGGGCGGCGGGACGTTCCTTGCCATAGCTGACGGTGGTGATGCGGCCAGCGTCGATGCCCAGCGACGCGAGATAGTTCTTCGCCGCATTGGCGCGGCGCTCGCCCAAGGCGATATTATAGTCGCGGGTGCCGCGCTCGTCGGCATGACCCTCTATGGTCACGCGGACATTGGGGTTCTGTTGCAGCCAAGCGGCCTGGCTCTGCAGTATCTGCTGATCCTGCGCGTCGACATCATATTGGTCGGTGTCGAACAGGATGCGGTCCGACGAGACGGAAGCCACGAAATCCTCCTGGCTGCCCTTGACCGGGCCCGAAGGCGTCGCCGGTCCGCCGGTCTGGGCCGAACCGTCGCCGCCGGGGGCAGGCGGCAGTTCCTGCGGCGGCTTCTTGGAACAGGCGGCAAGGGCTATGACGGCGGTCGCCATCAGCAGGGGACGGGATAGTTTCATCGGGTTGCTCCTCAACATGGTCTGAAAGTCGTTACGCAGTCGGGACGATTCGGTTCCGATATGATGCAGATCGGGAGCGTGGGCAGTCCGCCCTGAGTGGGATGGCCGCGCATATCAGGGCAGCAAGGGCCCCCAGGCCGGATCGGAACCGCTGAGCGGCGTCGGAATCCGCCGTTCATTCACCCCGGTCAGGTCGACCTGCCACACCTGGCTGCTGCCCTCCCGGCCCGGCGTGGTGCGGAAATATTGCAGCACCCGGCCATTGGGCGACCAGCTCGGCTGCTCATCCTGCCAGCCATTGGTCAGGATGCGCTCATTGTCGCCGGTCGGCGTCATGACCGCGATCTTGAAGTCGCCCGAAATCTTGGTGAAGGCGATCAGGTCGCCGCGCGGGCTCCATTCGGGCGTCGCATAGCGGCCGCCGCCATGGCTGATCCGGCGCTGGCCCGAACCGTCTGCGTTCATGACGTAGATCTGCTGGCTGCCGGAGCGGTCGCTTTCGAAGACGATCTGGCGGCCGTCGGGCGAATAGCTGCCGCCGACATCGATGCCCGGCGCCGTGGTCAGGCGCACGGGCGCGCCGCCGCTGGCCGAAACGCGATAGATGTCCGTATTGCCGGCGATCGCCATGGAAAAGAGGATGTTGCGGCCGTCGGGCGACCAGCGCGGCGCGAAGGTCGGATTGTTGCTTTCCGTCACCAGCCGCTGCCGTCCCGTGCCGATGTCATAGACATAGATGCGGACCCGGTTGTTCAGATAGCTCACATAGACGATCGACTTGTAGTCGGGCGAAAAGCGCGGCGTCAGCGCGATCGACTGGCCATTGGTGATGAAACGGTGGTTCGCGCCGTCCGAATCCATGATGGCGAGGCGCTTGGTGCGGTTCCCCTTGGGACCACTTTCCGCGATATAGGCGATTCGGCTGTCGAAGAAGGGGCTTTCCCCCGACAGGCGCGCATAGATGGCATCGGCGCATTTATGCGCGGCCCGCCGCCAGTCGCGGGGCGCGACGACATAGCCCTGCCGCGTCAGTTCCTGCTTCAGCGCCACGTCGTAGAGATAGCAGCCGACGGTGATGTCCGCCTCGCCCCCGGTGGTGCGGACGAAGCCCTGCACCAGCGCCTGATAGGCGCCCCATTTATCGTAGGCGGGATTGGTGACTTCGGGAAAGGCGATGGTCGGGATGCCGCCGGGGCCAGAGGGATCGAACAGGCCCGACCCCTTGAGGTCGGCGGCGATCACCTCCGCGATCTTGCGGCCCAGTTCGGTGGAACCGCCTGCGGGCGTGGAGACTTCCGCCTGCGCCGGCAGCGCGGGGACGACGATCTTGAGGTTGGAGGAGGATTCGTCCGTCACATCGACGCTGAGCTGCGCGGAAGCGGCGGGCGCGAACGCCAGCAGCAGCGCCCCCAGCGTGGCGCCGAACATGGCTCGGGCCTTTCCTGTCCTGAAGGGTCGGGTCATTGCGATAGCCTCTTGTCGAAGGAGATGCGGAGGGATTTCCAGCCATCATAAAGAGCGGGCGGCAGCTTGAACGGCGCGGCCAGGCGGATCGCCTTCACCGCCAGTTCCTGATGCAGCGTCACCTGCGTGCGGTTGCTGGCGGTGATGCCGGTGGTGTTGACGACCTGCGGCTGCCCCGCGAGCGAACCGTCGCGGGCAAGCTGCACGTCGACGAAGGTGCGAAGCTGCTCGATGTCCGCGCCGCTGGGGGATTTCCAATAGGGCTTGAGCTGGCGGCGGATTTCCGCGTCCAGCGCGGCCTTCTGCGCGGGACCCATGGCGGCGGCGGGCGGCGGCGCGGGCTTGCGCGGCGCGTCATCCTCGGTGTCGATGCCCTTCAGGAAATCCTTGCCCAGCAGCGATCCCTTGGGCTTGTCCGCCTTGCCCTGTCCCGAAGCGCGGGCGGGCGCGTCGGACCTGGGCCTGGCGGCGGGCTTCTGCGATGCCTTGGCGGGCGCGGCGGCGGCTGGCTTGGGTTTTTCCGGCGCAGGCTTGGACTTGGCGGGGGCGGGTTTTTCCGCCGCCGGCTTGGGCTTCGGCTTGGCGGCGGGCATATCCTTCTTCGGCGGAGCGGGCGCGGGCTTGGGCGGCGCCGGCTTTGCCACCGGCTTGGGCGGCGCGGGCCGGGGAGCCGGCCGCGCCGGGGTCGGCTCGGGCTGCGGCGCCGGCTCGGGTTCCGGCGCAGGCGCGGCATCCTCGGTCGGGCCCTGCTCCGGTGCAACGCTGGGCGGGGGCGGCTGGGTCGACACCTGCGGCGCCGTCGACTTCAGCGCCACCTCATCCACCAGGCTGACGTCCATGGGCGGCGAATTGAGCTTCAGGGGGTTGGGAGTGGCCAGAAAGCCGGACGACAGCAGGCCGAACAGCAGGACATGTCCCGCCGTCGCCACGCCAAGGCCGATTTTCTCTGCGCGATCCATCGCCACGACCTATGGCCCCTATTCTGAACCGCTGCTGACAGCGGAACCGCCTTCGGAACCGGTGCTGACCAGCGCGACCTTGTTGAGTCCCGCCCGGTTCAGCTCGCCCATGACCAGCATCACCCGGCCATAGTCCAGTCCCTTGTCGGCGCG
Source organism: Sphingobium fuliginis (assembly GCF_015074805.1). Lineage (NCBI taxonomy): Bacteria > Pseudomonadati > Pseudomonadota > Alphaproteobacteria > Sphingomonadales > Sphingobiaceae > Sphingobium > Sphingobium fuliginis. The sequence goes on from NZ_CP060035.1 coordinate 3,015,768, forward strand.
CAGGAAGATCTGCGGCGGTTCGGCCTTGCCGGCGTTGGCGGACATGATCTCGGCCAGGCGGCCGGGCAGTTCGGCGTCGCTGATCTGCGCGTCGTCGATGAAGACCCCGCCGTCGCGATCGATCGACACCACGGTCGGCTTCTGGTCCTGGTCCAGCCCCTTGGCGCGGGTTTCGGGCAGGTTCACCGGCACGCCCGTGACCAGCAGCGGCGCCGTCACCATGAAGATGATCAGCAGCACCAGCATGACGTCGACCAGCGGCGTGACGTTGATGTCCGCCATCGGCGCGCGGTGACGGCCGCGCCGGCCGGAGGGAGGTCCGGACATGGCCATCAGCGCGCTCCTCTTTCACCCGTCACCGCTGCGCCTCCAGCTCGCGGCTCAGCGTCGAATAGAAGCCGTCGGCAAAGCGCGTCAGCCCCGATTCCATCCGGTTGATGCCATGGCTGAAGCGGTTGTAGGCGATCACCGCCGGGATTGCCGCGAACAGGCCGATGGCGGTGGCGAACAGCGCCTCCGCAATGCCCGGCGCCACGACCGCCAGGCTGCTGTTCTGCTCCGCCGCGATGCTGGTGAAGGCCCGCATGATGCCCCATACCGTGCCGAACAGCCCGACGAAGGGCGCGACCGACCCGATGGTGGCCAGGATGTTCAGCCGGTCCGACAGGCGGTCGACCTCCGCCGCGATGGTGCTGGACATGGCGGTCGACAGCCGGTCGCGGGTGCCCTCCCGGTCGATCACCTTCTGCGCGGTGGAGCGGCGCCATTCGGTGACGCCTGCGGCCATCACCCTGGCGGCGGGGAATTCCGCCTTGCCGCGGGCTTCGTAGAAGCGGTCTATATCCTCCGCCTTCCAGAAATCCTGCTCGAACGCCCGGCTCTGCCAGCTCGCCTTGCGCAGGGTGAAGCTGAAGCCGATGATCATCGCCCAGGTCCAGATGCTGGCCAGCAGCAGGCCCAGCATCACCACCTTCACGACGATGTCGGCCTGAAGGAACAGGGCCAGCGGCGAAATGGTGGCGGCTTGCGCGGCATTGCCGACCGCAAGGCCAACGTCGGGCATCGAAAGGCTCATGGGTTGATGTCTTCCCCTCTCATCAAACGGCTGAAAATGTCGGTCCAGGGCTTGGGTTGCCGGCGCGGGCGGCCCTGGGGCGTCAGGAAGGCGACGGAAACATCGCCTTGCGTCAGTATTTCCCTATCGCGCATGACCGTCTGATGAATGGAACATGAAGCGGCGCCGACTTTGGTGACGCGGCTCACGACCATCAGGTCATCGTCCAGCCTGGCGGGGCGGCGGTAATGGAGCTGAAGGTCGGTGACGGCATAGACGCCCTCTCCCCCCTCCAGATTGCCGCGCTGGTCGATCCCCGCGATGCGCAGCATGTCCGACCGCGCCCGCTCCATATAGCGCAGATAATTGGCGTGATAGACGAGGCCGGACAGATCGGTGTCCTCGAAATAGACGCGCAGCGGGAAGTGATGCACGGCGGCAATGAACCTTCCGGTCGCCGGCGCGGGCAGCAGGTCTGAAACGGACATGCCGGGGCTTTTAACCATCAAGCAGGCGCGGCGCAAAGCGGGAAATCACAGAAAGATCAGCGCTCCGCCGACCGTCCGGGGCTTTCCGTCCGCTTTCGCCCGTGCGGAAGCTCTGGCGGCCCGCCTGCCATGGCGCTACGGGGACGGCGAACAGGATTCAGTGCAGGAGGGTTTCGGCAATGACGGATATTCGGACCGTGGGCGTGATCGGCGCGGGCCAGATGGGCGCGGGCATCGCGCAGGTGGCGGCGCAGGCGGGCTATGAGGTGATCCTGTCCGACATCGACCTGCCCCGCGCGCAGAAGGGCCGCGACGGCATCATCCGTCAACTCGCAAAGGCTGTGGAAAAGGGCAAGCTGGCGCAGGCCGACGCCGACGCCGCCATCGCCCGGATCACGCCGGTGGGCGAAGTCGCGCCGCTGGCCGCCTGCCAGCTGGTGATCGAAGCCGCGACCGAGCGGGAAGAGATCAAGCGTTCGATCTTCGCCAATGTCGGCGCCCTGCTGGCCGGCGATGCGATCCTCGCCTCCAACACCTCCTCCATCCCGATCACCCGGCTGGCGCAGGCGGCGCCCGACGCGGGGCGCTTCGTGGGCGTGCATTTCTTCAACCCGGTGCCGGTCATGGCGCTGGTCGAGGTCATTTGCGGCCTCGCCACCAGCGCGGAGACGGTGAGCGCGGTGGAGGGCTTCGCCGCCAGCCTGGGCAAACAGGTCGTCCATGCCTTCGACGCGCCGGGCTTCGTGGTGAACCGCATCCTGCTGCCGATGCTCAACGAGGCGGTGTTCGCGCTGGGCGAGGGCGTGGGCAGCGTGGTCGACATCGACAAGGGCGCGATGCTGGGCCTCAACCATCCCATGGGTCCGCTGACGCTGGCGGATTTCATCGGCCTGGATACCTGCCTGGAAATCTGCAAGGTGCTGCAGAACACGACCGGCGATCCCAAATATCGCCCCGCGCCGCTGCTGGTGAAATATGTCGAGGCGGGCTGGCTCGGGCGGAAGACCGGCAAGGGCTTTTACGATTATTCGGGCGCGGAGCCGGTGCCGACGCGTTAAGGAAGACGTGGAAGATTGAGTGCTCCTGCCTTCGCAGGAGCATGTTTTCCCTACCCCGCGCTCAACCCATGTTTCTTCATGCAATGGCGAAGCTGGTCATAGGTCAGCCCCAATCCCTTCGCCGTCGCGCGCTGGTTGTAGCGGTAGCGCTCCAGCGCCGCCCTCACGATGGCGGCCTCATGCGCATCGACGGCGGATTTGAGGTCGGTGATCGCGTCATGGCCGTTCGCTATCTGGACGGCTGACGGACCCGCCTCCGCCTCCACCCTTGCCGGCATCAACGCCTTGGGCTTCCATGGCGAGGCGAAGGGATCGAACACGATCGCCGCGACCGGCCGCCCGGGCTCATTCCAGCGATAGACGGCCCGTTCCACCACATTGCGCAGCTCGCGCACATTGCCGGGCCAGTCATGCGCCTCCAGTTCGGCCATGCAGGCGGCAGAAAAGCCCGGCCATTGCGGCCAGCCGATCTCCGCCGCCATGCGCCGCCCGAAATGATCGGCCAGCACCGCGACATCCCCCTCCCGCGCCCGCAGCGGCGGCAGGGTGATCACCTCGAAGCTCAGCCGGTCCAGCAGGTCGGGCCGGAACCGCCCGGCATCGGCGGCGGCGGGCAAATCCTCATTGGTCGCCGCGACGATCCGCACGTCGACGGTCATGGGCTTTGACGCCCCGATCCGCGTCACCTCGCCATATTCGATGACCCGCAGCAGCCGCTCCTGCGCCGCCATGGACAGCGTGCCCAGCTCGTCCAGAAACAGCGTGCCGCCATCGGCTTCCTCGAACCGCCCCGCCCGTGCCCGCGCCGCGCCGGTGAAGGCGCCCTGTTCATGGCCGAACAGTTCCGCCTCGATCAGCGTTTCGGGCAGGGCCGCGCAGTTCATGACGATCAGCGGTTCGTCCCAGCGCGGCGAGAGGTGGTGAAGGCGCTCGGCGATCAGTTCCTTGCCGGTCCCGCGTTCGCCGATGACCAGGACCGGCCGGTTGAGTTCTGCCGCCCGCCCGGCCTGCTCGACCGCATCCAGAAAGGCCAGCGACTGGCCGACGAACTGGGTATTTTTCTCCATCCCCAACTTATGGTGAAATTTCCCATCTTTCGGCAAGCCCAATATTCGGACAATCGTAAAAAACCGCGAAATTCCGCCATTTCCGCAAATTGGCACGGCTTCTGCAAAGTCGGAAAGCGAAGCCGCTGACGCATCAAGCGGCACATCGACGAAGGCCAAGGTTCAGGAGTTTATCATGGAAAAGCAAAGCAACAGCGTTCGCGAAATCGGCCAGTTCCTGTCCGTCGCCATCGCCTCCGTCCTGTTCGGATCGACCCTGATCCTTTCGGCGGTAGGCCCGGCCCGCGCCAGCGAAATCCCGATGCTCGCGAACAAGGAATGCCCCGCAGCCTTGCACTATCTGGCGTAAGGCCTGCCTAACAAGTTCGTACCAGGAGTGAAGTTCAAATGGGTATTTTCTCCCGCACCCGCGACATCATCGCCGCCAATGTCACCGACCTGCTCGACCGGGCGGAAGACCCGGCGAAGATGATCCGCATGATCATCCTCGAAATGGAGGAGACGCTGGTCGAGGTGCGCGCCTCTGCTGCCCGCACCATTGCCGATCAGAAGGAAATGCGGCGCCACATCGCCAAGCTTCAGGGCCTGCAGGACAGCTGGACGGAAAAGGCCCAGCTCGCGCTCAGCAAGGACCGCGAAGACCTTGCCAAGGCCGCGCTGGTGGAAAAGCAGAAGGCAGCCGACATGGCGGAGCAGCTTTCCCATGAGATCGGGGTGCTGGACGAAGCGCTGCGCGCCTCCGAAGAGGACATCGCAAAGCTCCAGGCCAAGCTGCGCGAGGCGCGCGCCCGCCAGAACAGCCTTGTGACCCGCATGGAAAGCGCCCAGAATCGCCTGCGCGTCCGCGAAGCCTATGCCGGCGAGAAGGTGAACGACGCCTTCGCCCGCTTCGACATGCTGGAACGGCGGGTCGACATGGCCGAAGGCCGCGCGGACGCCATGGGCCTTGGCGCCCAGCCCAAGACGCTGGAGGAAGAGATTGCCGAGCTGAAGGCCAGCGACAAGGTCGATGCCGAACTGGCCGCGCTCAAGGCGTCCATGAACAAGGGAGAGTGACGCATGGAGGACGTGTTCCTGCCCATCATGATCTGCGGCATGCTGTTCATCGGCATGCCCTGGCTGATCTTCCACTATGTCACCAAGTGGAAGCAGGCGCCCAAGATCACCGATGAGGACGAGAAGCTGCTGGACGAGCTTCACCTGCTCGCCCGGCGGCTGGAGGAGCGGCTGCAGACGGTCGAACGGATCGTCGCCGCCGACAACCCCGATTTCCGCCCCGCCCGTCCGTCGCAGGACGATGGCTATGAGTTCGACCGCCCATATCCCGAACGCCAAAATCCCGACAGGAGGAATTGAGATGGCTGCCCGTCGCACCAAATTCTATCTCGACAAGCAGAACGGCAAATGGATGGGCGTCTGCGCCGGCATTGCCGACTATACGGGGATCGACGTGCTGTGGGTCCGGGTCGGCGCCGTGCTGGTGACGCTGATGGGGGCCTTTCCCTGGACGCTGATCGCCTATTTCGTCGTCGCCTATTTTGCCGAGAACAAGCCGCTGGGCCTCTATGCCGACCGCGACGACCAGAAATTCTGGCAGGGCGTGCGCACCAATCCGGCGCGCTCCACCCGCGACGTGCGGTCCAAGTTTCGCGACATCGACCGGCGCCTGGCCGACATCGAAACCTACTATACCAGCCGCAACACCCGGCTGGCGGATGAGATCGACAGCCTGCGCTGACGGAATCGCATCGCCTACGCCGTTTATCGAACGGGCTTGGGAGCCTGTCGAAAAGCCGGCCAATTTGTCTGAGAAATCCAACATCTGATGGGCCGCGCCCATGGGGAGCGGAATGAGGGAGGTTTGCCATGTCGGAACAATTCGCGATGTTCGCGCAACTCGCGCCGCTGATCGCGATCTGTACCGGGATCGGTGTGGGCTGATGGATCTTTACCACCTGGCTGCGGATCAAGCATGGTTATCCGTTGGATGGGGCCTGGGGCCAGGCCGTCTATCCCCGGGCGGGCAATGAGGCGATGGAACGGATCAGCCTGCTGACCCAGGAAAACGCCCAGCTTCGTGCCGAACTCGGATCGATGAAGGACAGGCTGGCCGTGGTCGAGCGCATCGTCACCGATGAAAGTCACGCATTGAACAGGGAAATCGAGCGCCTGCGCGGCCCCGCCAACTGAAGGGCCCCACGCTCAGCAAGGGAAAAAAGTCATGAATCCGTTCGAAATGGTCGTCGCCATCGTCGCCATAGCGGCAATCGCCAGCGTCGTTCGCGCCAAATATGGCATCGTCCGCCGCCACAAGGGCGAGGAACTGGTCCAGCGCGGACCCGATCCGGAAGCCGAACGGCTCCGTGCGGAGGTGAAGGCGCTGAAGGACCGGGTCGCCGTGCTGGAACGGCTGGCCACGGACAGCAGCACCGCGCTGGACCGCGAATTCGACAAGCTCCGGGATCGCGACTGACGCGGCCCACCATCACAGGGAGGACGATATGCAGGACCCCCTCATCACTTTGACATTGGCGGTCGCGGGTCTGACCGGACTCGCCATCGTCGCCGCCACCGCCCTGCGGGGATGGAATGGCTGGCTGGACCTGAAGCGCGCGGAACTCGCCCGCGGAACGGACGAGGCAGCACCACCCTCCACCGCGACGCGGATCGAGGTGGCCGACCTCAAGGAACGCATCCGCAAGCTGGAAGCGATCGCCGCGGGCGTGGACCTCTGAAAATCCGATGCTCCCCCTCCCGCGAGGGGGGCGGGGGCAGGGGCGGGGGCAGAGGGCGGACGCGATGGCGGCGCAGTCGCTTCCATCCTTCCCGGACAGGCCAACCGGTTTGCTCCGTCTGGCTCTCCAACCTGCCTCAAGGGGGACGGAGCAGCAGCGGAAACCGCCTTCCCCCGCCCGATTTTACCCCTATATGGGCGGCCATGACCCAATTGCCCGTCCTTGCCGATCTGGTCGAAGAATATGAATTTCTCGATGCCGACGACCGCTATCGCCTGCTGATCGATCTGGGCAAGGCGCTGGAGCCGATGCCCGACGCGCTCAAGACCGACGCCACGCTGGTCCGGGGCTGCTCGGCGGCGGTCTGGGTCTATCCGACCGTGATCGACGCCGGTTCTGCCGGCGGGGGACGGCTCCACTTCCTGGCGGACAGCAATGCGGCGATCACCAAGGGGATCATCGCGCTCGTCCTCCTCACCGTGCAGGACCAGCCGCCCGCGGCCATCGCCGCCACGGACATCGAAGGCGCGCTGGCGCCGTTCGACCTGCGCAACCAGTTGAGTTCCAATCGGACGCAGGGCATTCCCAACATGATCGCGCTGATCCGGGAAACCGCAGCCCGCTATAGCTGAGCGGAGGGAAACCCCGCAGGGGCCATGCGTTCTCCTTCCGACAACGAAACGGACAGAAGGAGAAACGCGATGCGATCGATAGCGGTGCTTGCCGCCCTGGGGCTGATCGCGGCCTGCTCATCTTCCGAGGACAAGGGACCGACGCAGCGCGACCAGATCGGGCAGGTCTGGAAATATGAGGGCGGCGAGGGCGGAAAGCCCAAGGTCGCCTATATCGGCAGCGCCAATGCGGTCCAGACCATGACCGCGGCCGACACCTTCGGCGTGCTGCTGGTCCAGCCCATGCAGGAGGGCGGGGCGGATGTGACGGTCAAGCTGGTCGGCGCGCCCTTCACCTGCGACCTGTCGGACTGCAAGGTCACGGCGGTCACGGAAGACGGCAAGACCCATGAATGGAAGGGCCGGATGACCGAGAACAAGGACGGTATCGAAGTCCTGCCCGCCGCCGGGGCCTATGACGCGATCAAGGACAGCCGGACGATCAAGGTGAACCTGGTGGTCGGGCCGAAGGACAAGGTCTTCCCCTTCCAGTTCAACGTCGCCGGCCTGGATTTGAAGGGGTAGCCTGCCCGGAGCACCATGCTCCCGCGCGCGAACAGGGTGCGCCGAAGGGGCGTCACTCCTGCAACGACACGCCCGGGCTGCGCGGATCGGCGCCGCCGACCCAATGGCCGTCCGCCGTCCGCTCCGCCGCATTGGCCTTCAGGCCGAAGCGGCTGACCGATACCTTGTGCCCCAGCTTCTCCAACGGCGCCTTCATGCCCTCCAGCGACGTGCCCTGTTCCACGACCAGACCGTCCCGGTCGAAGAACAGGAATCCCAGGGCGATCGAATCCTGCGCCGACATCCCCCAGTCGAAATGCGCGATCAGCGCCTTGGCGACCTGCATGATGATGGTCCTGCCGCCCGCCGCCCCGATGGTGAAGACCGGGGTTCCCGCCGCATCATAGACGATGGTGGGCGACATGGACGACAGCGGCCGCTTGCCCGGCTCGACCCGGTTGGCGACCGGCGCGCCGTCCTTTTGGGGGGTGAAGCTGAAATCGGTCAGTTCATTGTTCAGGATCACGCCATTGGCGACGAGCTGGCTGCCGAAGAAGCTCTCTATGGTGGAGGTCCAGGCGGCAATATCGCCATTGCGGTCCACCGCGACGAAATGGCTGGTGCCCGATTCCGGCTGAGGCCGGGCGGCGGTGCGCTTCTCCGCGCCCGGGGGCGTGCCGGGGCGATAGTCGTTCAGCGCCCTGCCCATGCCGATCAGCGCCGAACGCTGCTTCAGATAGCCGGGATCGATCAGCCCCGCGATGGGCACGGACACGAATTCCGGGTCGCCCAGCCAGGTGTCCCGGTCGGCATAGGCGAGCCGCATCGCCTCCCCGATGACATGCCAGGACCGGGGATCGTCCTTGCCCCATTGCGCCAGCGGGAATCGCTCCACCATGCCCAGCACCTGCAGGACGGTGATGCCGCCCGCCGAGGCGGGCCCCATGCCGCAGACCGTATAGGCGCGATAGGGGCCGCAGACGGGCTTGCGCGGCTTCGCCCGATAGACGGCGAGGTCGGCCTCCGTCATCGGCACCGGGTTTTTCGGCGCGTTTGTGACGGTTTCGGCCATCATCCGGGCATTGTCGCCCCGATAGAAGGCATCCGGTCCCTCCGCCGCGATCCGCTTGAACAGCGCGGCAAGCGGCGGATTCTTGAGGATCGTGCCCATCGGCGCCGGCTTGCCGTCGATCCAGAAATATTTCTGGATCTCCGGAAAATCGGCCCAGACCGGGGCAACCGCTTTCATCGCCGTGTCGAGCCGCTGGCGCACCTCGAATCCCTGTTCGGCAAAGCGGATGGCGGGCTGGAACAGTTCGGCCCAGGGCAGCTTGCCCCATTTGCGATGCGCGTCCCAGGCAAGGCGGACATTGCCGGGCACGCCGACGGAATAGCCGCCCGGCCAGGCTTCGCGGAAGGAGAGGGGCTGGCCGTCCGCCCCCATGAAACGGTCGGGCCGCGCCGCCGCGGGAGCCGTCTCCCGCCCGTCGATCGATTCTAGCACGCCGGTCCGCCCGTCATGATGCATCAGGAATCCGCCGCCGCCGATGCCGCTATTATGCGGCTCCACGACATTCAGCGTCAGCATCATGGCGATGGCGGCGTCGGTGGCGCTGCCGCCCTTGCGCAATATTTCCTGCCCCGCCTCCGCCGCCCGGGGATCGGCGGCGGACACGGTGGCGTTGACCGCGACCGGCTCCCGCGCGGCGAGCGGAGAGGGGGAAAGGGCATGAAGGGTGAAGGCAGCCAGCAGGCCGGAAAGGCGAAAAGTCATGTCCGGCACCCTAGTCGCTGCGTTGCGGTTCGCAACCCATAGGACGGATCAGGCGTCGATACCCACTATCTCGCTGATATTCCCCACGCCGTCGCGCGCCATCAGCGCCTTGATCCCGGCATTGATCCGGCGGGCGAGATAAGGCCCCTCATAGACCAGCGCGCTGTAGAGCTGGATCAGGCTGGCCCCCGCCCGGATGCGGGCATAGGCCTGGTCCGCCGTGGCGATCCCGCCCACGCCGATCAGCGGCAGCCGCGTGCCCAGCGCCCGGCGGAAGTCGCGCAGCCTTTGCAGCGCCAGATCGTGCAGCGGCGCGCCGGACAGGCCGCCAGCCTCCCCCGCCAGCGGAGACTGCAGCGACGGCCGGGAAATGGTGGTGTTGGACACGATCAGCGCGTCGATCCGGTGGTCGATGCAGGCGGCGGCAATATCCTCCACATCGGCGGGCTCCAGGTCCGGGGCCACCTTCAGGAAGACCGGCGTCCGATTCGCCCCCCGCGCCGCCATGACCGCGCCCAGCAACTGGTCCAGCGCCGCCCGGTCCTGAAGCGCGCGCAATCCCGGCGTGTTGGGGGAGGAGATATTGACCGTCAGATAATCGGCCAGCGGGGCCATGCAGGTGACGCCGGTGGCATAGTCCGCGATCCGGTCGGCCGCATCCTTGTTGGCGCCGATGTTGATGCCGATGACGGGGCCGCCCGGCCGCCTGCGCTTGGCGATCCGTTCCGCCGCCGCCGCCTGGCCGCCATTGTTGAAGCCCATGCGGTTGATCACCGCCCGATCCTCCGCCAGGCGGAACAGCCGGGGCAGGGGATTGCCCTGCTGGGGCAGGGGGGTCAGCGTCCCCAACTCGGCAAAGCCGAAGCCCAGCCCGTGCATCTTGTGCGCGATCAGTCCTTCCTTGTCATAACCCGCCGCCAGGCCCACCGGATTGGGAAAGGCGATGCCCGCCACGGTCTGCGCCAGCATCGAATCGGGTTCCAGCGCAGGCGGCACCGGCATCAGGCGCAGCATCTTGATGGACAGATGATGGGCGCGCTCGGCGTCCAGAGCGAAAAACAGGGGGCGGATCAGGCGGTACGACATGGCCGCGCTATGCCAGCGCGGACGGCCGGCGTCGAGTCGCTGTTGCAACGCGGCAACAGTAAGGAAGGAACGGCATTTCTTAACAAGATTCCGTGGATTCGTCCCGTTTTGGTCCGGCCGATGTCCGATCCATCCAATAAAATTTCCCCGATTCGGACGTAAGAGAGTCCTGCGACCCGAAGGCTCTAGGCCATATGGCTGACGAGACCTTTTCCTGACCCGGCGGTGAAAACCGCCGGGTCGTTTTTACAGGAACCCCCGTTCAATCGTCTCCGGACAAGACGGAAAGTGGCATCCCGTCAAGCATAGCCCTTGCACCTTCACCCCGATGGCGCATATTGCGTGCTGGGGTGAAATATGCGGTCGCATAAAGGCGGGGCGCCCGGGGGGGCGTCGAATATCACGGCAAGAGATGGTCATGCGCCGCTGTCCTATACCGTCGACGCGGCACAGGGACCGGTTCGGTTGCGCTATTTCGCGCCGCCCGAACAACTCAACGCCTATTTCGGTTCGCTTTATATCTTTACCGAAACGGCCGAACATTATTCGGATGTGACACGCGCCGACGTACCGCAACTTCGCTTCATGCTGGACAATAGCGGCAATTATCATTTCCACGACGGAACGATGTTGCCGACGCCCGAAGTCTGCCTTTTGGGTCCGACCATGGGCGCGACCCGCTTCGAACTGACGGGGCCGGGCCGGGTGGTCGGCATTTCGCTGCTGCCGGCGGGATGGATCGCCCTGCATGGGGGGGATGCCAGCACGCTCACGGATCGCGTGCAGGAAATGGCGCATCTTGGCGGCTACCGCGATTTGCTCGACCAGCTCCGCGCCACCGACGATGCGGAGGGGATGGCGGCGCTTTGCTGGTCCTTCCTGTCGGAAAGGCTGGTCCCGCTGCCGGAATCGACATGGCGTCTGCTGGAGGCGGTGGATGGCTGGCTGATGGGCGAAGGGTCCCCGCGGATCGAGACGCTGGCCGACATCACCGGCCTCTCGCCGCGCCAGCTCGCCCGGCTCACCAACAAATATTATGGCTGCCCGCCCAAGCTGCTGGCGCGCAAATATCGGGCGCTCCGATGCAGCGCGCGGATCGCGCTGGATCATGAAAGCTGGCAGGCGCTGTGCGACGACGGGCGTTTCTACGACCAGTCGCATTTCATTCGGGAGATCAAGCATTTCATCGGCCTGACCCCGCATCAGTTGCAGACCGAACCCAGCGCCGTGGCGCAACTCACCCTGCTGCGCCGTTCGCTGGGCGGAGACGTGGCCGTGATCAACCGTTTCAGCTAAGCCTTCGTCCCAAGCAAAAATGCCTTGATTCCGGGCGCGGGCGGGACCACATGCGCAATCGGATTGATTCGATCCGATTTGAGAATGGTTCGCAAGACGCAGGGTCATGAGGCTTTCGAGTTTCGCAGATTATGCCGTGGTGCTGATGTCCGCCGCCGCCCGCCATTGCGGAGCGGGCGCTGGGCTTGACCCTGCGACCAACAAATATGTGAAGATGAACGCGACCACGCTCTCCGCCGAAACCGGCATTCCCCTGCCCACCGCGCAGAAGCTGGTGAGCCGCCTGTCGGCCGCCGGACTGCTCGAATCGAGCCGGGGGACCGGCGGCGGCGTGCGCCTCAGCCGCCCTCCCGCCGCGATCACCCTGGCCGATGTGGTGGAGGCGGTGGAAGGCCCCATCGCCATGACCGCCTGCACCGAAATGGGCGCGCATGACTGCTCGCTGGAGCAGGACTGCCGCGTCCGTCCGCACATGAATGTGGCGAACAATGCGATCCGGTCGGCGCTCGCCGCCGTCACCATCGCAAGCCTCGCCAGAGAAGTCACCCCGCCTCCGTTCGTTTCGGGCGAAGTCGAGAAACGAGTTGCAGAGCAGACGCTATGACCGAAGAAGCCACCACCGTTCGCAACCTCGAAGCGCAGGAGGCCGCCGATCGCGCCTCCACCTACGAACATGGCTGGTCCTCCGCCATCGAGCAGGACTTCGCGCCCAAGGGGCTGAACGAGGATACGGTCCGCTTCATCTCCGCCAAGAAGCAGGAGCCCGAATGGCTGCTGGAATGGCGGCTGAAGGCGTTCGCCATGTGGCGGCAGATGGAAGCGCCGGACTGGGCCAAGCTCAACATCCCGCCGATCGACTATCAGGACGCCTATTATTACGCCGAGCCGAAGAAGAAGGCGGAACTGGAGTCGCTGGACGAACTCGATCCGGAAATTCGCGCCACCTATGAGAAGCTGGGCATCCCCATTGCCGAGCAGGAAGTGCTGGCGGGGGTGAAGAACAGCCGCAAGGTCGCCGTCGACGCGGTGTTCGACAGCGTCTCGGTCGCCACCACCTTCCGCAAGGAGCTGGAGGAAGCGGGCGTCATCTTCCGCTCGATCAGCGAGGCGGTGCGCGAATATCCGGACCTTGTGAAGAAGTGGCTGGGCAAGGTCGTGCCGATGCACGACAATTATTTCGCGACGCTCAACTGCGCGGTCTTCTCCGACGGCACCTTCGTCTACATCCCCAAGGGCGTGCGCTGCCCGATGGAGCTTTCCACCTATTTCCGCATCAATGCGGAGAATACGGGCCAGTTCGAACGCACGCTGATCGTCGCGGATGAGGGGAGCTACGTCTCCTATCTCGAAGGCTGCACCGCCCCGATGCGCGACGAGAATCAGCTTCATGCGGCGGTCGTGGAACTGGTCGCGCTGGACGATGCGGAGATCAAATATTCAACCGTCCAGAACTGGTACCCCGGCGACGAGAACGGCAAGGGCGGCATCTATAATTTCGTGACCAAGCGGGCGCTCTGCCAGGGCCGCAACTCGAAGGTGAGCTGGACTCAGGTGGAAACCGGCTCCGCCATCACCTGGAAATATCCAAGCTGCGTGCTGAACGGCGAGAATAGCGTGGGCGAGTTCTACTCTGTGGCGCTGACCAACAATCTGCAGCAGGCCGACACCGGCACCAAGATGATCCACAACGGCAAGGGGTCGCGTTCGACCATCGTGTCCAAGGGGATCAGCGCCGGGCGGTCGAACAACACCTATCGCGGGCTGGTGCGCGTCGCGCCGGGCGCGGAGGGCGTGCGCAACTTCACCCAGTGCGACAGCCTGCTGCTGGGCGACCAGTGCGGCGCGCATACCGTGCCCTATATCGAGGTGCGCAACCCCTCGGCGCAGATCGAGCATGAGGCGACGACCAGCAAGATCAGCGACGACCAGCTTTTCTACGCGATGCAGCGCGGGCTGGACCAGGAAGCGGCGGTCAGCCTGATCGTCAACGGCTTCGCGCGCGAAGTGCTGCAACAACTCCCGATGGAGTTCGCCGTCGAGGCGCAGAAGCTGCTGGGCATTTCGCTGGAGGGGTCGGTCGGTTGAGGGAGTTGACGCCTCTCGATCAGGCAAGCCGTCTAAACTCCCCTCCCCTTCAGGGGAGGGGCCGGGGGTGGGGGCTATCGGCTGGGCGCCTCGCTCATCCGGATGGTTTTGCTCGCGAAATGCGCCGCGAACCCACCGAACCGGAAAAGCGCCTCTGGGCAAAACTCTCCCGCTCGCAGCTCGGCGGCTATAAATTCCGCCGTCAGTCCGTGATCGGTCCCTTCATCGTCGACTTCCTCTGCTCGCAAAAGGCGCTGATCGTCGAAGTCGATGGCGATACGCATAGGGCAGAAGAGGACAAGGCGCGCGATACGACGCTGAACGCATTGGGCTACCGCATCATCCGTATCGCCAACCATGACGTGATGCAGAATATCGAAGGGGTTTGTGCCGCGATCTTCGGCGCGCTTGAACAGGCGCCGGATCGTTGGGCCAGCCCCCACCCCAACCCCTCCCCTGAAGGGGAGGGGCTTTTAGAGGACCAGGACTCTTGAGCGACGAAGACGATATTCAGGACGCCCTCGCGGATTTCGCGGAGGATGTCGGTAACGGTCAGGCATGGACCGCCGCGATCCGCATCCTGACCGAAGATTATGAGCTGGAAGAGGGCGAGCTTCAGGCCCGCGCCGCCAAGGATTTTGGCGACCTCGACGCCTATCAGGCCGAATGCCGCGCCGCACTGGACAAGGGCGACGCCGCCTTTACCGAGCGCCTCAGGACCGACAAGGCCTTCCACAAGGCCAAGGCCCCCAATCTCGCCCGCATGGGTCCGGTGACGGAGTTCGTGACCGGCGTGCTGGAAAAGGGCGCGCCCGAACCCGGCGCCGACTGGTGGCCCTATATGCCCATCAAGCGGCATATCGACACGCTGTTCCCCGCGCCGGGCGATGTGCGGGACATGGCCTTCTGGACAGCGCGGACGCTCCAGCGCGCGCATAAGGGATAAAAGATGCTGACGATCGACAATCTCACCAACGAAATCGACGGCAAGGCGATCCTGAAAGGCCTGTCGCTCTCCATCAGGGCGGGCGAGATCCACGCGATCATGGGACCGAACGGCGCGGGCAAGTCGACGCTGGCCTATACGCTGGGGGGCCGCCCCCATTATGAGGTCACCGGCGGCACCGCGACCTTCGAGGGCGCGGACCTGTTCGAGATGGAACCGCATGAGCGCGCCGCCGCTGGCCTGTTCCTCGGTTTCCAATATCCGGTCGAGATTCCGGGCGTCTCCAACCTGCAATTCCTGCGCGAGAGCCTCAATTCGCAGCGCAAGGCGCGGGGCGAGGAACCGCTGTCGGGCGGCGAGTTCATCAAGCTCGCCAAGGAAAAGGCGGCTCTGCTGGGCCTCGACATGGAGATGCTGAAGCGCCCGGTGAATGTCGGCTTTTCGGGCGGCGAGAAGAAGCGCGCCGAAATGGTGCAGATGGGCATTCTCGACCCCAGGCTGGCGATACTGGACGAGACCGACTCCGGCCTGGACATCGACGCGCTCAAGATCGTGGGCGCGGGCATCAACGCCATCATGCGCAGGCCCGACAAGGCGGTGCTGCTCATCACCCATTATCAGCGCCTGCTCGACTATGTGAAGCCGGACTTCGTGCATGTGCTGGCGGCGGGACGGATCGTGAAATCGGGCGGTCCCGAACTGGCGCTGGAACTGGAGCGCGAAGGCTATGCCGAGGTGGTTGCGGCATGATGCTTCCCGGTTCCGTTCGTCCTGAGCCTGTCGACCCGGAGGGCGGCAATAGCCAACGGCCTTATTTTTCCTCGAAGAAAGGACTGGGCTCCGACAGGCTCGGTCCGAACGGGTCTATCGAATGAACGCGCTCACCCTTCCCACGCGCAAGGCCGAGGAATGGCGCTACAGCGACCTCGACGCGCTGGCCGCCATCTGGCCGACCCCGGCGCCGACGCGGATCGATGTCGCCGCCGGGGAAAGCGCGCGCCACCATCTGTTGCAGGACGCAGCCGACGGCGCGGCCGCAGTGCATGATTATGTCATCGACATCGCGGACGGCGCGCGCTGCGATTTCCATGTCCTCAATATCGGTGGGAAACTGGGCCGCGTGACCTTCGCCGTCACCCTGGGCAAGGGCAGCCATTTCGAACTGAACGGCGCGATCATCGGCGGCGGCGATCAGGTGCTGGAGATCGTCACCGCCGTTACCCATGCGGAGCCGGACTCGACCAGCGGCCAGACCATCCGCTCCATCCTGGGCCAACGCGCCACCGGCAGCTATCTGGGCAGCATCAACGTCGCTCGCGACGCGCAGCGCACCGACGCCTTCCAGTCGGTCAAGGCCATGCTGCTGGACCGCACCGCCACGGCCAATGCCAAGCCGGAGCTGGAAATCTACGCCGACGATGTGAAATGCGCCCATGGCGCGACCGTAGGCGAACTGGACAGGCAGGCGCTGTTCTACATGGCCAGCCGCGGCATGGACCCGGCGACGGCCAAGACGCTGCTGCTGAAGGCCTTCGTCGCGGGCGTGTTCGACGATGTGGCGGATGAAGCGGTCAAGGACGGCCTTGAAGCCGCCGCCCTCGCCAAGCTGGAGGCACTGGTATGAACGACCTCGCCCAGGCGCTGCGATTGCGCGACGACTTCCCCGGTCTTTTGAATAGTGAGGGGGGCAACTGGCATTATCTCGACAGCGCCGCCACCGCGCAGAAGCCCCATGCGGTGATCGACGCGATCGCCCGCGCCTATGGGCCGGACTACGCCACCGTCCATCGCGGCGTCTATGAGCGTTCCGCCAATATGACGCTCGCCTATGAAGCGGCGCGGCGGAAGGTCGCCAGCTTCATCGGCGCGCAGTCGGACAGCGAAATCGTCTATGTCCGCGGCGCGACCGAGGGCATCAACCTCGTCGCGCAAAGCTGGGCGGGGACGCAGCTCAAAGCCGGCGACCGCATCCTGCTCTCGATGCTGGAACATCACAGCAATATCGTCCCCTGGCAGATCGTGGCCGAGAAAGTCGGCGCGCAGATCGACGTGGTGCCGTTAACGGCCGACGGCAGGATCGACCTCGACGCCATGGCTGCGATGATCACCCCGGCGCACAGGATGGTTGCGCTGGCCCATGTGTCGAACGTGCTGGGCAGCGTGCTCGACGTCCGCCGCGCCGCCGACATCGCGCACAGCGTCGGCGCCAAGATCCTGATCGATGGCTGTCAGGCCGTGCCGCGCCTCGCCGTCGACGTGCAGGCGCTGGACTGCGACTTCTACGTCTTTTCCGCGCACAAGCTCTACGGGCCGACCGGCATCGGCGCGCTCTGGGGGCGGAAGGAACTGCTGGACGCCATGCCTCCCTATCAGGGGGGCGGGTCGATGATCGACAAGGTGACGTTCGAAAAAACCACCTATGCCCCCGCGCCGACGCGGTTCGAAGCGGGCACGCCGCATATCACGGGCGTCGTCGGCCTGTCGGCGGCGATCGACTATGTGCAGGCCATCGGGCTCGACGCGATCCACGCCCATGAATGCGCTTTGGTCGGAAAGGCGCGGACCGCGCTGGAAAGCCTCAACAGCGTCCGCGTCTTCGGGCCGCAGGATAGCGCGGGAATCCTCTCTTTCGAGGTCGAGGGGGTTCATCCGCACGATGTCGGCACCATATTGGACGAAACGGGCGTGGCCATCAGGGCGGGGCATCATTGCGCGCAGCCGCTGATGCGCCATCTGGGCGTCGAGGCGACCGCGCGGGCCAGCTTCGGCATCTATAGCGACGAGGGCGACGTGGACGCGCTGGTCAAAGGGATTGAACGAGTGAGGAAGATCTTCGGATGACCGAGGAACGCAAGATTTTGGTGGAAGAGGTCGCGGCGGTGGAGACCCCACCCAAGGCGCGCGTGGAAGAACCGCGCCAGCGTGACTATCTGGACGGTTTCCTGAACGCCAAGCCGACGGAAACGCCGAAGGGCGAGCCGGGCGGCAGCCTCTACGACGCGATCATCGATGCGCTCAAGGAAATCTACGACCCGGAAATTCCGGTCAATATCTATGATCTGGGCCTCGTCTACGGCGTCGACGTGACGGAGGACGGCCATGCCGTCGTCACCATGACGCTGACCACGCCGCACTGCCCGGTCGCCGAGTCCATGCCGGGCGAAGTCGAACTGCGCGTCGGCGCGGTGCCCGGCGTCGGCGACGCGCAGGTCAACCTGGTCTGGGATCCGCCATGGGACCCGCAGAAAATGTCCGATGAGGCGAAGCTCGAACTGGGGATGTTGTAACACTCTCCCCTCCCGCAGGCGGGAGGAGGGAAGAAGGAACGGAAATGACCGAAACGACGACCAAGACCCGAGCCCGCCCCGCCGCCGTCATCCTGACGCCGAGCGCGGAGCAGCGCATCGCCGACCTGATGAGCCAGGCTCCCGAAGGCACGATCGGCGTCAAGCTTTCGACCCCGCGCCGGGGCTGTTCGGGCCTTGCCTATTCGGTCGACTATGTGAGCGAGGAAGCGAAGTTCGACGAGAAGATCGAGACCCCCGGCGGCACCTTCTACATCGACGGCGCGTCGGTGCTCTATCTGGTCGGGTCGACGATGGACTGGGTGGAGGACGACTTCACCGCCGGTTTCGTCTTCAACAACCCCAATGCCAAGGGGAGCTGCGGCTGCGGCGAGAGCTTCACGGTCTGAGGGAATAGTGTTTCATGCCCCATATGCTCATTCTGGGGCAGGGCTACACCGCTTCCCGCCTGGCTGTCCGCCTTCGCGAAGAAGGCTGGCACGTCACCGGCGTCCGCCGCACCGCCGATGCCGAATCGCTCGCCTTCGATGATGAAGACGCCGTCCGCGCCGCCATCGCGCAGGCCAGCCATATCCTCTCGTCCGTTCCGCCGGAGGGAGATGCTGACCCCGTCCTCAGCCGCTATGGCGCGGCCATCGCCGCCGCGCCCGCGATCTGGACAGGCTATCTCTCCTCCACCGGAGTCTATGGCGATGCGGCGGGCGCATGGGTCGATGAAGCCACCCCTCTCCGTCAGGGTCGCCGTGCCGCACGGGCGCAGGCCGACGCCGACTGGGGGGCGCTTCGCCCCGATGTGCGGCGTTTCCGCCTGCCCGGTATCTACGGCCCCGGCCGTTCGGTGCTGGACCGCGTGCGGGAAGGGCGGGCGCATCGCATCGATCTGCCCGATCAAGTGTTCAGCCGGGCCCATGTCGACGATATCGGCGCGGGCATCGTCGCGTCGATTCATCGGGGACCGCCAGGCATCTACAATCTTTCGGACGACTTGCCCTGCGCGCAGAACCGCCTGATCGAGGAAGCCTGCGCCCTGCTTGGCCAGCCGCTGCCGCCGCTATTGACGCTGGAGGAAGCCCAGCTCACCCCCATGGCCCGGTCCTTCTACGCCGAAAACCGCCGGGTCGCGAACGGTCGGGCCAAGCGCCTGCTCGGTTGGTTCCCCCGCTATCCGACCTACCGCGAGGGCCTGCCCGCCTGCCTTTGACCCGGCCTGCCGCAAAGCCTGATCATCGCTAACGCCTTCTTAACCATCCCTGCCCGATGGCTATCCCGTCAGCTTTCGGGGACTAAAGAGATGGACCGCTTCGATCACGCCTTCACCGCCCTTGGCCAGCGCATCAACAGCCTGTCCCTGCCCGAACGCGCCGCATCCGCGCCTGTCCCGCTCGCTAGCCTGATCGACCGGGTGAACGCGGCGAAGCGGCTATACCAACCGGGCGTCCGCCGTTAAGCCTGCTTGGTTCGCAGCGCCACCACCATCCCGATTATCGCCAGCAGCGCGCCCGCACCCGCCAGCGCCGTCCAGCGATAGCCCTCCACCAGCGTGGAGATCAGCATCGCGATCACCGGGATCAGCACGCTGGTATAGGCGGCGCGCCCCGCGCCCATGCTCTGGATCAGCCGGAAATACAGCGGAAAGGTCACGACCGATCCGGCCAGCCCCAGCCAGGCGATTCCCGCCAGATAGCTCCACCGCGCCTCGATCACCGGCGGCCCGGTCGTAACCCAGGCGAACAGCGCATCCACCCCCGCGCCGATCAGCATCGCCCAGGCCAGCACCGCCACCATCGGCAGCCGCCGGGCGATCTCCATCCCCTGCATGACATTGGCGGCGGACGCGCTCAGCAGCCCCGCAACGGAGAAAGCGGCTCCCAGAATCACCATGTCCGGCTGCACGCTCGCGGCGCGATATTCATGCGCCAGCATCAGCGCGATCCCCGCCACCGCCACCACCGATCCGGCGATGAAAGCCCGGCTCACCGGCTGGCGGAAGAAGAGGAAGGCAAGGACGCTGTTGGGGATCAGCAGCATCGCATAGACCACCGCCACCACGCCCGATGTCAGAAAATGCTCGGCGCGGTAGACGAAGTTGAAGTTCATCACGAACTGCGCCACGCCCAGCAGGCCCGCAAAGACAAGCCCCCTGCCGCCGATGCTGAGCGGCACGCCGCGCAGCCGGGCGAAGATCGCCATCGCCACCCCGGCCAGCAGGAAGCGGTAACAGACCGACCAGCTTGGCGGCACGCTGCCTAGCTGGTCGCGGATGACGATCCAGGTCGAACTCCAGATCAGCGTGACGAGGATGAAGGGCAGGACGACGCCCTTGCCTTGCCTCATCCCTTCAACGCCCTCAGCGCATCGGCCAGAGGCTGCACGCTGGCGGCGTCCTGCGACCAGTTGGTGACGAGCCGCGCCGCATCCGCGCCCCAATCGTAGAAATCGAAGCCCTGCGCCCGCAACTGCGCCCTTTCCGCTTCGGTGAGCCGCACGAACAGCTCATTGGCCTCGACCGGATGCATCAGCCGACCCGCCGCGCCCTCCGCCAGCGCCCGGGCCGCCGCATTGGCCGCCCGCGCATTGCGCAGCCAGAGGTCGCCCTCGACCATCGCCAGCGCCTGCGCCGCGAGATAGCGCCCCTTGGAGATGAGATGCCCCGCCCGCTTGCGCCAACGCGCCGCTTCGGCCGCCCGCGCCTCCGCCCGGTCCCCGAAAAAGACCAGAGCCTCCCCGATCATCCCGCCATTTTTGACGCAGCCGAAGGAGAGTATGTCGACGCCCGCCCGCCAGGTCACATCGCCCGGATGGCAGCCCAGATGCGCCACCGCATTGGCGAAGCGCGCCCCGTCCATGTGGAAACCCAGCCCATATTCCCGCGCCAGAGCACCCAGCGCCGCCACCTCCTCGGGACTACAGGCCAGCCCATATTCGGTCGCCTGGGTGATGCTGATCGCCCGCGCGGGCACCTGATGCACATCGGGGCGGATCGCCTTCAGCCGCTCGGTCACGGCATCGGGCGACAGTTTCGCGCCCGCGCCGGGCAGCGCCATCAGGCTCGCCCCATGGGTGTAGAAGCCGGGCGCGCCGCATTCGTCGACGACGATATGCGCCTCCTCATGGCAGATCACGCCGCCATAGGGCGGGCAGAGGCAGGCCAGCGCGATGCTGTTCGCCGCCGTGCCCGTCGCGATCCACAGCGCCACCGCCTGCGTCCCGAACAGGTCGGAAAAGGCGCCGTTCAGCCGGGCGCTCCAGCCATCGCCGTCATAGCCATGGTCGGCATGGTCAGCGGCCGCGATGGCCGCCATCACCTCCGGACAGACCGGCGTCGCATTGTCGGAAAAAAAGTGCATGGCGCAGCGATAGCCCCGCCGCGCTCCAGCGCCAAGATGCCACCCCCATCGGATCGGCTATGGGCGGCTACATGGGTCAGCAATATTGACCGTTTGTTTCGCGCCGCCATCTGTGACATAGGCGGCGCGTCCAACCCAAAGGAGTTTTCGTCATGGACGTCCAGCAGACATCGCGCTTCACCGTCACCCGCAGCAGCAAGGCTGTGTCGGCTGACCAGCGCGCGGTATTGCTGGCGGACCCCGGCTTCGGGAAGCTCTTCACCGACCATATGGTGACGATTCGCTATACGGAAGGGCAGGGCTGGCACAGCCACGCCATCGGCCCCCGCGAACCCTTCCAGCTCGATCCGGCCTGTGCCGTGCTGCACTATGCGCAGGAAATTTTCGAAGGGATGAAGGCCTATCGTCTGGAGGACGGCAGCATCGCCATGTTCCGGCCGGAGGAAAATGCGCGCCGCTTCGCTGAGTCGGCCGAGCGCATGGCCATGCCCGCTTTGCCGGAAGACCTTTTCCTGGAGGCGGTCGAGGAACTGGTGAAGATCGACGCCGACTGGATTCCGGGCGGGGAGGGCAGCCTGTACCTGCGCCCCTTCATGTTCGCGAGCGAGACCTTCCTGGGCGTGCGCCCGGCGAACGAATATATTTTCTGCGTCATCGCCTCGCCCGCCGGCGCCTATTTCAAGGGCGGGAAGAAGGCGGTCACGCTCTGGGTGTCGGAACATTTCACCCGCGCGGCGCGCGGCGGCACTGGCGCTGCGAAATGCGGCGGCAATTACGCCGCCTCGCTGGTGGCGCAGAAGGAAGCGATCCAGCATGGCTGCGACCAGGTCGTCTTCCTCGACGCCGCGGAGAACAAGTGGGTCGAGGAACTGGGCGGCATGAACGTCTTCTTCGTGATGGACGACGGGTCGATCGTCACCCCGCCGCTGTCCGGCACGATCCTGCCGGGCATCACCCGCAACAGCATCCTCTCGCTCGCCCGCGCCAAGGGGCATGAAGTGCGCGAGGAACCCTACAGCTTCGCCCAGTGGCGCGCCGACGCCGCCAGCGGCAAGCTGCGGGAGGCCTTCGCCTGCGGCACGGCAGCGGTCGTGACGGCCATCGGCACGGTCAAGAGCGTCGATGGCGACTTTACCATCGGCAATGGCGACGGCGGCATCGTGACCGAAGCGCTGCGCGCCGACCTCACCGGCATCCAGCGCGGCACGGTGGCCGATCCGGCGAACTGGGTGCGGAAGCTGTAACGGATCAACATACCCCTCCTCCGTTCGGGCTGAGCCTGTCGAAGCCCTTCACCTTTTCAAAGAAAGTGGAGCCGTTGGCTATCGCCGCCCTTCGGGTCGACAAGCTCAGGGCGAACGGAGGAGAGGGGAGGCGTTTTGTCGCCCTTCCCATTCCTGGCCCAAGCGCCTAGAACTCCCGCCATGCAACGCTTCGACGTCGTCATTCTGGGCGGTGGCCTTGTCGGCCTGACCCTCGGCATCGCGCTTTCCGGCCATGGCGTGCGCTGCGCCGTGATCGATCCCGCCAATCCGGTGGAGACCACCGCCGCCGGTTTCGACGGGCGGGTTTCGGCCATCAGTTCCACCAGTTTCGCCATGCTGTCGGCCATAGGCGTGGCCGATCATCTGGACGGCAAGGGTTGCCCCATCGACCGCATCTGGGTCAGCGACGGGCTGGAGCCGGGCGCGCTCGACTTCGCGCCGGATGCGGATGACGGCGTGATGGGGATCATGTTCCCCAATCGCGACCTGCGCGTCGCCCTGGCGCAGACGGCAGAAAAGGCGGACAATCTCACCCGCTTCCAGCCCGACCGGGCGCTGCATGTCGACCGCAACGCCGACGGCGTGACGCTGACCCTGGCCAGCGGCGAAACCCTCCACGGCGCGCTGCTGGTCGCGGCGGAGGGCCGCAACAGCCCGACCCGGGAGGCGGCGGGCATCCGCACCACGCGCTGGAACTACAAGCATGTCGCGATGGTGACGGCCATCGACCATGCCGTGCCGCACGCCAACACGGCCTATGAGATATTCTACCCCGGCGGCCCTTTCGCGCTGCTGCCGATGCTGCCGGGCACCCGTTCGGCCATCGTCTGGACCGTGCCGACCGAGCAGGCTCCCGCCATGCTCAAGCTGTCCGAACGGGCCTGGCTGGCGGAGGCGCAGAAGCGCATGGGCGGCTTCCTGGGCGAGATCGCGCTGGCCGGGCCGCGCTCCAGCTATCCGCTTGGGTTCCACCATGCGGCGCGGATCACCGACACGCGGCTCGCGCTGGTGGGCGACAGCGCCCATGCGATCCACCCGATTGCGGGGCAGGGCCTGAACCTCGGCTTCCGCGATGTCGCCGCGCTGGTGGAGGTGCTGGTGGAGGGCATGCGGCTCGGCCTCGATCCGGGCGACGCGCAATTGCTCGCCCGCTATCAGCGCTGGCGCGGTCTGGACGCGATGATGACCAGCGTGGCGATGGACGGGCTGGTCCGGCTGTTCGACGTGCCGGGGCGCATTCCCTCGCTGGTCCGCCGCGCCGGGCTGGCGGCGGTGCAGCGCACGTCGCTGCTCAAGAACCGCTTCATGGCGGAGGCGCGGGGACAATCCGGCGCGCTGCCGCGCCTGCTGACGGGCGAGATGGTGTAGCTATGAGGCTGTTTCTGGCCAATCCAAGACATTCCCCTCCCGTAAACGGGAGGGGTTAGGGGTGGGCGCGAGCGTAGCGAGCTTCTGACTTAGCCGTTGCAAAACAGCGCTGATGTCGCGCCAGCCCACCCCCAAACCCCTCCCGCCTGCGGGAGGGGAATGTCCTGATTCCACCCCTCCATACACCGATCAGACCATCCGCCGCAGCACGCCATCCTTCAATATGAAATGATGCCGCATCGCCGCCAGCCCGTGCAGGATGAGCAACGCCACCCAGACGAAGCCCAGAACCTCATGCGCCTCGCCTGAAATGCCGACGATCGCATCGCCCTTCGCCACCGCGAATTTGGGCACGTCGAACAGGAAGAACCAGTTCAGGGGCCGGTCGCCGGCGGACGTCATGACCCATCCGGTCAGCGGCAGAACCAGCATGAACGCGTAAAAGGCGAAATGCGTGAGATGCGCCGCCCCCTTTTCCCATGCGGGCATTTCGGCTGGCAGCGGCGGGGCGCTGCGCGTGAAGCGCCACATTATGCGCGCGACCGTGAGGGCCAGCACGGTCAGCCCGATCGACTTGTGGACGGGCATCACCTTCCACTCCCTGGGCAGCGCGTCATGCGCGAAGCCCAGGAAGAGGTTGAACAGGATGAGGATCGCCATGATCCAGTGCAGCGCGCGCGCAACGTGACTGTAGCGATCCATCCCATACTCCTGCCTGGCTTCTTACCCCTGACGATTGGCGACCAGATTATCCACCACCGACGGGTCGGCAAGTGTACTAATGTCCCCCAGCGCCTGGGCCGACACCTCGCCCTCCGCGATCTTGCGCAGGATGCGGCGCATGATCTTGCCCGAACGGGTCTTGGGCAGGCCGGGGGCGAACTGGATCACGTCGGGCGTCGCGATCGGCCCGATCTCGCTGCGCACCCATTTCACCAGCGTCTGGCGCAGTTCGTCGGTCGCTTCCTCGCCGCTGTTCAGCGTCACATAGGCGTAGATGCCCTGTCCCTTGATGTCGTGCGGGAAGCCGACCACCGCCGCTTCCGCCACCGCCTCGTGCAGCACCAGCGCGCTTTCCACCTCCGTCGTGCCCATGCGATGGCCCGACACGTTGATCACGTCGTCGACGCGGCCCGTGATCCAGTAATAGCCGTCCTCGTCCCGCCGCGCCCCGTCGCCGGTCGTATATTTGCCGGGAAAGGTCGTGAAATAGGTCTGGAAGAAACGCTCATGATCGCCCCAGACGGTGCGCATCTGGCCCGGCCAGCTTTGCGCGATGACCAGATTGCCCTCGGCCGCGCCGTCCAGCACATGGCCCTCCGCATCGACGATCTGCGGCACCACGCCCGGCATCGGCAGCGTTGCGGAACCGGGCTTCAGGTCCGTCGCGCCCGGCATCGGCGCGATCATCGCCCCGCCCGTCTCGGTCTGCCACCAGGTATCGATGATCGGGCAGCGATCCTCGCCCACGACATGATGGTACCAGCGCCAGGCTTCGGGATTGATCGGCTCGCCCACCGTGCCCAGCAGGCGCAGCGACTGGCGGCTGGTCGAATGCACGAACTCGTCCCCCTCCTTCATCAGCGCGCGCAGCGCCGTGGGAGCGGTGAAGATGGTCTGCACCTGATGCCGGTCCACGACCTCCCAGATGCGGCTGGGCGTCGGATAGTTGGGCACGCCCTCATAGATCAGCGTCGTCGCCCCGTTCGCCAGCGGGCCATAGACGATATAGCTGTGTCCCGTGACCCAGCCGATGTCCGCCGCGCACCAATAGATGTCGCCGGGCCGGTAGTCGAAGCACAGCTCATGGGTCAGGCTGGCCCAGAGCAGATAGCCGCCGGTCGTGTGCAGCACGCCCTTGGGCTTGCCCGTCGAACCCGATGTGTAGAGGATGAACAGCGGATCTTCCGCGTTCATCGGCTCGGGCGCGCAATCCGCGGACACCTTGGCCGCCTCCTCATGCAGCCACAGGTCGCGGTCCTCGGCCATGGCGACAGCCCCACCGGTCGCCCGGACGACGATCACCTTGCGGACGC
This sequence comes from Sphingobium fuliginis, assembly GCF_015074805.1. Classification (NCBI taxonomy): domain Bacteria; kingdom Pseudomonadati; phylum Pseudomonadota; class Alphaproteobacteria; order Sphingomonadales; family Sphingobiaceae; genus Sphingobium; species Sphingobium fuliginis. Next base: position 3,041,853 of record NZ_CP060035.1, read on the forward strand.
TGGTGCATAATTTCAGCGCCGCGTCGACATTGGTCTTGAGCGGCACTTGCCTGCCCGCGCGGCACCCCTCGTCGGCGGTGATCACCAGCGTGGAATCGCAGTCGATGATCCGTCCCGCCAGCGCCTCCGGCGAAAAACCGCCGAACACGACGCTGTGGATCGCGCCGATCCGCGCGCAGGCGAGCAGGGCGAAGGCGGCTTCCGGGATCATCGGCATATAGACGGTGATCCGCTCGCCCTTCTTCGCCCCTGCGGCCTTCAGCACATTGGCGAAGCGGCAGACCTCCTCATGCACCTCGGCATAGGTGTAGCGGCGCGGCTGCGCGTCCGGCGAATCCGGTTCCCAGATGATCGCGGTCTGGTCGCCGCGTTCGGCCAGATGCCGGTCGATGCAGTTGACGCTGACGTTCAGCACGCCGTCGGCAAACCATTTCACCCCGAAATCGGCTTCGTGGAAGCTGCTCTCATTGGTTTTCGTGGGAAAGTTCACCCAATCCAGCCGCTTCGCCTGCTCCAGCCAATAGGCGTCGGCGGCATCGATGGACCGTCGATAGTCCGCCGCCCGTCCGTCCCGGTCGAACAGGGCGGAAGACGCCCATTCGGCAGGAACCGGGAAAAAATCGTCAGACATGCAGCATCCTTTCCTTCACGAAACCATCGCTTGGCGTCCTCCTAGAACCAAGCCGCGGCGACAGGAAGACAGGATCGTTCTTCCCCGACCACAGTTTCCGCTCATGTCGCACCGGATTTAAGCAGGATCATGCCATTTGCCGCTTTTCGCATGAGCCGGCTCGGCCTAACAGGAAGGGAATATGTGGCAACTTTTCCAATTTCCGCTCTGTCCATTCTCACGCAAGGTCCGTCTGCTGCTCGGTGAAAAGGGCGTGGGCTACGACCTGGTGCGCGAATCGCCCTGGGAAGCGCGCGACGAGTTCCTCGATCTCAATCCCGCCGGCACGACGCCGGTGATGGTGGATCAGGAAAAGGGCGTGACCCTGATCGACAGTCAGGCGATCTGCGAATATTTCGAGGAGACGGTGGAGAAATTCCCGCTGATCTCCGGCACCGCCGCGGGCCGGGCGGAGGTGCGGCGGCTGACCGCCTTCTTCGACCAGAATTTCTACGGCGACGTCGTCGGCCCGCTCCTGCATGAACGGATGAAGAAGCGCCTGATAGAGCGCGCGCCGCCCGATGCCCGCGTGCTGCGGGAAGCGATGAAGCGCGCCAATGTCCATATGGATTACATGGACTATCTGCTCGACCATCGCGCCTGGATGGCGGGTGGAACGCTAAGCCTGGCGGACATCGCCGCCGCCGCGCATCTTTCGGTGGCGGATTATCTGGGCGGCATCGACTGGGCCGGGCATGAGACGGTGAAGCGCTGGTATGCGGGCTTCAAGTCGCGCCCTTCCTTCCGGCCCCTTCTGTCGGAGCGGATGGAGGTGATCACCCCGCCGCCCCATTATGAAAAGCCGGATTTTTAATATGGACATTCCCCTCCCGCAAGCGGGAGGGGTCAGGGGTGGGCGCGAGCGCAGCGAGCTTCCAGCCTGGAGGTAGAGAACCGCCGCCGATGTCGCGCCAGCCCGCCCTCCGACCCCCGCTTGCAGGAGGGGGAGGTGGGGGTCAATCCAGCTCCGCGGCCAGATATACCCGGTTCCGGCCATGCTCCTTGGCCAGGTAGAGCGCGCGGTCCGCCGCCTTCAGCGCAGCGCGCGGGTCTTCATAGGCCAGCACATTGGCGACCCCGGCGGAAAAGCTGACCCGCTCCATCCGTTCGCCATTGGCCCGGTTGACCAGGCTGCGGGTGGACAGGTCCTGCCGCACGCTGTCCACCGCTTCGCATGCCTCGGCGGCGGTCTTGCCCCGGAACAGCATGACGAATTCCTCGCCGCCATGGCGCGCGACATGGCATTGGTCGTTGCTGACCTTGGACAGCAATCCCGCCACGAATTTCAGCACCCGGTCGCCGGTATCATGGCCATGGGTATCGTTGATCAGCTTGAAATGATCGATGTCGCAAAAGGCGACGGCCAGTTGCTGCCCTTCCTTCTGCGCCTGCGCCAGTTCCTCGCGCAGCGTGCCTTCGAAGGCGCGGCGATTGGGCAGGCCGGTCAGATGGTCGTGCTCGGCGGCGCGGCGCGCGCTTTCCAGATTGGATTTCAGAAGCTGCGTCTGCTTCTGATTGTCGCGAAGCTGGCTTTCGACCTGCCGGGTCTTTTCCACCATGGATCGGGTCAGCGCCACCAGGCGCGCCAGCACCGGCTGGTTGTCGGAACCGGCGGCCAGGCCCTTCACCTCTTCCTGCAACGCCGCGCCATAATCCTTGGCTGAATTGCGCGATTCGGTCATCAGCCCGGTGAATTGCGACAGATTCTCCTCGACCTTGTCGAGCATCGAGGCAAGCGCTTCGGGCGTGACCTCGTCGTTGCGCTGTTCGGCGGCGACATTCTCGACCCAGCCATTGGTGATCTTGCCGCGTTCGGCCAGCACCGCTTTCACGGCCTTTTCCACGCCGATATGCGATCCGGTCAGATAATCATGGGCGACGCCGAAATTGAGCGGCGTCAGGTCCAGGTCATGGGCGAACAGGAAATCGCCTATGTCCTCGTACAGCTTGCGCCGCTGGACGATTTCCCGGCTGGAAGCGCTGCCGTGCCGGGCGCGTTGCGGCTGCTCCGGCTCGTCCATGGCCTCGTCGTCGGTCTTGCCTGACAGGCCTCTGGCCCAGCGGGCCAGGCGGTCGGTCAGACCATGTTGCGCGTTTGCGGAAGATGATGCCCCAGTCATGTCCGCTAGAACGACCGGCGATAAACAAGGTTAAGGACGTGCCAAGCGAAAAGACGCAAGGCGTTGATCGTCCTCGATTATATGTCCGCGCCGATCAGCCAGTCGCGGAAAATCCGCACCGCCCGGGTCTGCAGCGCGCGCGGCCGGCAGACGAAGAAATAGCGATAGGGGCTTTCGACCCGATTTTCCGGGAACAGCCGGACCAGCCGGGAATCCTGCGCTTCATTATAGTGGCTGGCGTGCATCACGGCGATGCCGAGCCCCTGCGCCGCCGCCTCCAGCATCAACTGGCCGGAATCATAATTGTCGATCGCCAGCGGTTGCAGGTCGGGCAGGTGCACCGCTTCCTTCCACGCCTCGAAGGCGAGCGCCATGTCGCGATGCAGCAGCACCGTATGATTGGCCAGCTCCTGCGGGGCGGTCAGCGCATTGGGCGCCTCCAGCAACGCCTTGCGCCCGATCAGATAGACCTCGTCATGGTCCAGCTCATGGGCGTAGAGCGCGGGATCGATGTCCTTCGCCAGCACGATCGCCGCGTCCAGCCCTTCGCCCAGCCGCGCCACGGCATAAGGGGTGGTCTCGATGTCGATATGAAGCTGCGGATGCCGCTGCCGAAGGGCGCCCAGATGCGGGAACAGCCTTTGCGTCGCGAACAGCGGCATGACCGCCAGCCGCAGCCGCAACTGGTTTCCGCCGCTCTGGATATTCTCCAGCGCCTGGCTCAGGGAATCGAGCGCCGGCGCGATGTCGTCCAGCAGGCGCTGCCCGTCGGCATTGATTTCCAGCGCCTGATGCTTGCGGTCGAACAGGGGCCGGCCGATGAACCGTTCCAGCGCCTGCACCCGCCGGCTGAGCGCGGGCGTCGAGAGCGCGAGTTCCTCCGCCGCCGCCTTGACCGATCCAAGGCGGGCGACCTGAACGAAGGCCTCCAGGGCCGTAAGGGGCGGCAATCTACGCATAAACCGTCATGTTCATCTGGCCGGTCCGCTGCGACGCATCATTGCTTCTTCTGGAACGGCGCGCAAACCGGCTTCAAGCATCCTTATTCCACTGAGCAGGAAAAAAGGGCAGTTGGCAAGATGCAAAAATTGCAACTCCTCGATTCTTTTCGCACTTGCGAAAATACATCCCGCACTGCACATAGGAAAGGCCTTTCAGGCATCCTCTCCTATAAACTTTCCGGGCTGGCCTTCGGGCCGGCCCTTTTTTTATTCGTTTCGGGGCTCGCCATGGCCCCTTTCCCTCAGCCGCGACGTTCCCTATCTCGTTACGCAGCGAACAGAACGGGGAAGGCGAAGTGGCCGAAGAAGAAACCGCAGGACGCAGGATACAGGTGGCCAACGCGCGGCCAGAGGATGCGGGGCGCGGCCTTGCCCGCCTTCCTCTGGCGGTCATGGCGGAACTCCACCTTGCTGAAGGCGATGTGGTGGAGATCGCGGGCAAGCGGTCGACCCCCGCGCGGGTGGTCCGGCCCTATAAGGAGGATGAGGGGCTGGATGTCCTTCGCCTCGACGGGCTTCAGCGCGCCAATGCCGGCGTCGGATCGGGCGACTTCGTGATCATCCGGAAGGTCGATCCCCGGCCTGCCCAGCGGGTCGTCTTCGCGCCTGCACAAAATAACCTGCGGTTGCAGGGCAATCCGGAGGCGCTGAAGCGCGTTTTCTTCCAGCGGCCGCTCGCCTCTGGCGATGTCGTCGCAACTGCGGGACAGCAACAGGTGCCGCCCGGCGACATGCCGCCCCAGTTGCGCCAGATGCTGGCCGCCCCGGCTTATGCCCTGCAGGAAATCCGCCTGGTCGTGGTGTCGACCGTGCCCAAGGGCATCGTCCATATCGACGCCGACACGGAAGTGGAACTGCGCGCCGAATATGAGGAGCCCCGCGAATCCCGCCGCGCCGACGTCACCTATGACGATGTCGGCGGCATGGCCGAAGCCATCGACCAGCTGCGGGAAATGGTGGAATTGCCGCTGCGCTATCCCGAACTGTTCGAGCGGCTGGGCGTGGACCCGCCCAAGGGCGTGCTGCTCCACGGCCCGCCGGGCACCGGCAAGACCCGGCTGGCCCGCGCCGTCGCCAATGAATCGGAAGCGGAATTCTTCCTGATCAACGGGCCGGAGATCATGGGTTCGGCCTATGGCGAGTCGGAAAAGCAGCTCCGCGAGATTTTCGAGGCGGCCGCCAAGTCGGCACCGTCGATCCTCTTCATCGACGAGATCGATTCCATCGCGCCCAAGCGCGGCAATGTGACCGGGGAGACGGAAAAGCGCCTCGTCGCGCAATTGCTGACGCTGATGGACGGGCTGGAGCCGCGCACCAATCTGGTCGTCATCGCCGCCACCAACCGGCCGGAAGCGATAGACGAGGCGCTGCGCCGCCCCGGCCGTTTCGACCGGGAAATCATCGTCGGCGTGCCTGACGAGCGCGGACGACGGGAGATATTGGGCATCCACACTCGCGGTATGCCGCTCGCCGACGGCGTGGATCTGGGCGAACTGGCGCGCATGACCTACGGCTTTGTCGGTGCGGATCTGGCGGCGCTGACCCGCGAGGCGGCGATCGAGACCGTGCGCCGCTTCATGCCCCGGCTCAATCTGGAGGAGGGAACGATCCCGCCTGACGTGCTGGAGGAACTGTCCGTCGCGCGCGACGACTTCATGGCCGCGATCAAGCGCGTCCAGCCCTCCGCCATGCGGGAGGTGATGGTGCAGGCGCCCAATATCGGCTGGGCCGACATCGGCGGCCTGGACGAAGCGCAGATGCGCCTCAAGGAAGGGGTGGAACTGCCGCTCAAGGACCCTGACGCCTTTCGCCGCATCGGCATCCGCCCGGCCAAGGGCTTCCTGCTCTACGGCCCGCCCGGCACCGGCAAGACGCTGCTGGCGAAGGCCGTGGCGCGGGAAGCGCAGGCCAATTTCATCGCCACCAAATCGTCCGACCTGCTCAGCAAATGGTATGGGGAGAGCGAGCAGCAGATCGCCCGCCTCTTCGCCCGCGCGCGGCAGGTGGCGCCGACGGTCATCTTCATCGATGAACTGGACAGCCTGGTTCCGGCGCGCGGCGGCGGCCTTGGCGAACCGCAGGTGACGGAGCGGGTGGTGAACACCATCCTGGCCGAGATGGACGGGCTGGAGGAATTGCAGTCCGTCGTCGTCATCGGCGCGACCAATCGCCCGACGCTGATCGATCCGGCGCTGCTGCGGCCGGGCCGGTTCGACGAGCTGATCTATGTCCCCGTGCCCGATCAGGCGGGGCGCAGGCGCATCCTGTCCATTCACACGGGCAAGATGCCGCTTGCCGAGGACGTCGATCTGGATGCGCTGGCGGAGCGCACGGAACGGTTCACCGGGGCCGATCTGGAGGATCTGGTCCGCCGCGCCGGCCTGGTCGCGCTGCGCCAGTCGCTGTCGGTCGACAAGGTCACACAGGCGCATTTCGAAGCAGCGCTGGAGGATACCCGCGCCTCCGTCACGCCCGAAATGGAGCGGGAATATGAGCAGATCCAGGCAACGCTGAAGCAGAGCGTGATGCAGATCGATCCCATCGGCTTCGTGTCGCCCGGCATGTTGCGGGCGCGCGCCAGGACTGAATGAAGAGACATGCTCCCGCGAAGGCGGGAACCCGGTTCCGCCGTTTGAACCGGGTTCCCGAAAGGCATCCTGTCCTGTTGAACGCCTTCGCGGGAACGCATGCGCACGACCTGATGATGCCGGTCCCTCCGACCTATTTGTCCCTCCACCGCGAAGGCGCTTGCATGCCCGTGCGATTTTTGCGAGTCGGACAGGCAAGGCAGACAGGCGAGAATGAATGGCCTCCATCCCTTTGAAGAAAAAGAACCGGGCCGTTTCCGGAAAACCGTCCTCCACCTTCCTGGGTCAATGGGGCATGTTCCTCCGGCAGTTCATCAAACATCCCGGCATGATCGGATCGGTCATCCCGTCCTCGCAAATGCTGGTCGACAGCATGCTGGAGGGCGTGGACTGGCAACGGACCCGGCTGTTCGTGGAATATGGCCCGGGCGTCGGGACATTCACGCGGCCCATTCTCGAACGGCTGCATCCGGACGCCACCCTGCTGGCGATCGACCTCAATCTCGACTTCGTCGCCTATCTGGAGGCGGAAATCGACGATCCCCGGCTGCGCATCGTCCACGGTTCGGCCGCCGATGTCCGCCGCTTCATCAAGGAGGCCGGCTATGCCCAGGCGGACTATGTCCTGTCGGGCATTCCCTTCTCGACCCTGCCCGGCGGCGTGGGGGAGGCGATCTGCGCCGAAACCCGCTCGGTGCTGAAGACCGGCGGCGCATTTCTGGTCTATCAATATTCCGGCTATGTCCGCCGCCTGCTGTCGCCGCTGTTCGACGAAATCGGCGACCGGGTTGAGTGGCGCAACATTCCACCGTGCCGGATGTTCACGGCGGTGAAGCGGGAAATCCTGGCCCAGGTGGCCTGACCCTTCCGCCTTCCTGTTGGATTTACGCCATTTTGCCGGGATTTTCTCCTGTCCGGCAGGTCTATACCCCATCTGGGGTATGCGCCATGCAGCGCCGGTCGCTACGCGCCCCGCATAGGCAGACCTTCTGCCTCCGGCGGCCGGGCCATATTGCGACCCATGGCCCGGTTGCCGGCTAAGGTTGCCGCAACGATCGTTTCGCTTCGGCCGGCTTTCATGATAAGGCCCGGCGCGAAACACGGCGAGATAGTTCATGAACGACCTGACCCAGACCCCCGAAATGCTGATCGCGACCATGGGCGCGCGCGCCCGCGCGGCAGCGGCCCGGCTTTCCACCGCCAGCGACGCGCAGAAGATCGACGCGCTGCGCCGCGCCGCGCAGGCGCTGCGGGATCAGGCGCCGCGGATCATCGCCGCCAATGCCCGGGACATGGAAAACGCCGCCGCCAACGGCCTGTCGCCCGCCATGCTCGACCGGCTGAAGCTGGACGAGGACCGCGTCCTTGCGACGGCGGCGGGCGTGGATCAGGTCGCGACCCTCATCAATCCGCTGGGCAGCGTGATCGACAGGCAGGTCCGCCCCAACGGCATGGAGTTGAGCCGCGTCCGCGTGCCGCTGGGCGTCATCGGCATCATCTATGAAAGCCGCCCCAATGTGACCGCCGACGCCGCCGCGCTCTGCCTGCGCGCCGGCAATGCCGTGATCCTGCGCGGCGGCAGCGAGGCGAAGGAAAGCAACCGCGCCATCCACGCCGCGATGGTCGAGGGGATCGTCGCCGCCGGCCTGCCCGCCGATGCCGTGCAACTGGTCCCCACCACGGACCGCGCCGCCGTGGGCGCGCTGCTGAAGGCGTCGGAATTCATCGACCTGATCGTCCCCCGCGGCGGCAAGAGCCTGGTCGCCCGCGTGCAGGAAGAGGCGCGCGTGCCCGTCCTCGCCCATCTCGACGGCATCAACCACAGCTATGTCGACGGCGCGGCCGATCCGGACATGGCGCAAAAGCTGGTGGTGAACGCCAAGATGCGCCGCACCGGCATTTGCGGCTCGACCGAGACGGTGCTGATCGACAAGGCCTATGCTGAGGCGCCCGCCATCGTGAAGGCGTTGCTCGACGCCCAATGCGAAGTGCGCGGCGACGAGGCCGTGCAGGCGATGGACAGCCGCGTCACGGCGGCGTCGGACGAGGATTGGGATACCGAATATCTCGACGCCATCGTCTCTGTGCGGATCGTGGACGGGCTGGACGAGGCGCTCGCCCACATCGCCGCCCATGCCAGCCACCATACCGACGCCATCATCACCGAGGATGCGGAGAGAGCCGAGCGCTTCCTGAACGCGGTCGACAGCGCCATCGTGATGTGGAACGCCTCCACCCAGTTCGCGGACGGCGGCGAGTTCGGGCTGGGCGCGGAGATCGGTATCTCCACTGGCCGCCTGCATGCCAGAGGCCCTGTGGCGCTCGAAGGCCTGACGACCTATAAATGGCTGGTGCGCGGAACGGGGCAGACCCGGCCGTAATGCCCAAACCCCTCCTCCGTTCGCCCTAAGCCTGTCGAAGGGCTTCGACAGGCTCAACCCGAACGGGGAGAGGGTGGTGCTTACCCCTTCACCACCCCATCGATCGCCTTCAGCTTCTCCAGCATCGGCCCGACCCACTCAACCGGCAGCATCACCGGCCCGTCCGAAGGCGCATGGTCCGGATCGTCATGCGCCTCCGCAAACACCGCCGCGACCCCCGCCGCCACCGCGCTCCGCGCCAATAGCGGCGCAAATTCCCGCTGCCCACCGGAAGCCGATCCCAATCCGCCCGGCTGCTGCACCGAATGGGTGGCATCGAACACCACCGGATAGCCCGTCTGCGCCATCGCCGGCAGCGCCCGCATGTCGCTGACCAGCATGTTATAACCGAAACTCGCCCCGCGCTCCGTCAGCAAAATCCGCTCATTCCCGGTCGACGCGACCTTCTGCGCCACCGCCGCCATGTCCCACGGCGCCAGGAACTGCCCCTTCTTCACATTGATCACCGCGCCGGTCCGCCCCGCCGCCAGCAGCAAATCGGTCTGGCGGCACAGAAAGGCGGGAATCTGGAGAATATCCACAGCCTCCGCCGCCGCCTCCACCTGCCCGGCCTCATGCACGTCGGTCAGCACCGGACAGCCGAACGCCGCCTTCACCTCCGCCAGGATCGCCAGCCCCGTATCGATCCCGACGCCCCGCTGCCCCGATACGGAGGTCCGGTTCGCCTTGTCGAAGGAGGATTTGAAGATGAACGGCACCCCGGCACGTCCCGCAAGGCCGGAGAGCTTTTCCGCCATCATCATCGCATGGTCGCGGCTCTCGATCTGGCAGGGGCCGGAGATCAGGACGAAGGGCAGGTCGTTGCCGACGGTAACCGACCCGATGGAAACATGCTTGGCTGTCATCATCGCGCTCACTTCGGCGCTTTGACGAAGCGGCGCAAGAGCTGCCCGCGCCAAAGCCCCTTGCCGGGATGATAATTCCAGCAGAACCAGCCGAAGACGAGGCAGGCCAGCAGCGAGGGCAGCGCCATCGGATCGCCTTCCCCCTTCATGTGCCGGTAAAAGGCAAGGTCCGCCCGCCACCGGTCCCGCTCGCTGCCGCCGCCGTTGATGCCATAGGCATTGTCGTGACGCCGGCAACCGATGTTTCGGTTGTATTTGCGGTGGTCTATGAAATAGCAGTAATCGCGTTCGGGTGTCGTCATGGCCCGATGTGGACAGGGGCCATGGAAAAGTTCAAGCGTAAAGTCTTCTACCTTGGCGGTTTCGATCCGCGCGGGGTGCGTTTCTACCACCAGATGTACCGCGAGCAGGCGGAAGCCTACACGCGCCTGTCGGGCGAACGGGTGGAGGTCAGCGCCCGCCGCTCCGGCCCGGCCTCTTCCGCCAGTTGGACCGTCACCAACCACGGCGCCGGGGTCGAGACCGATTATGAGTTCCTCCGCTGGGAGGATCTGGTCGGCAAGGTATGGATACGCAATCCGCTGCTGCTGGCGTGGCGCTCCATCGCCACATATGGCGCCCATGCCCGCCACATGCAGTTCCTGCGGATGCGGAAACTGCGTCCGGGGCCGGTCATCACCATCCTCTATCCGCCGCTGCTGGCGGTGCTGATCCCACTGGCGCTGGCGCTGATACCCGCGCTGCCGCTTTCGCTGCTGATGCCCTTCTGGGCCGCCGCGCTGATCGGCATCGCCGTCAGCGTGGCTCTGTCGGGCCGCCTGCTCAACAAGCTGATCGTGCCCTGGCTGCTCCGTTTCATGGTTTACAACCACAGCGTCGCCGCCCAAGGCCCGGGTGCGGATATGGACGAGCGCCTGGACCAGTTCGCCGCCCGCATCGTGGGGGAGGTGGACGGCCCCTGGGACGAGGTCGTCTTCGCCTCCCACAGCAACGGCACCATCTATGCGATGAGCGTGCTGCGCCGCATCCTGGAATTGCGCGGCGACCGGCCGCTGCCCGACAATTTCACCGTCCTCACCCTGGGCCAGGTCGTTCCCGTCATCGCCCTGCGCAAGGATGCGCGCTGGTATCATGCCGACCTCAAGGCGCTGGACGACAAGCCCTTCCGCCTCGTCGATTTCTCCGCTCCCCCCGATGGCGCGGCCTATCATGGCGTCCATCCGATCCGCCTCGTCTCGGATCGGTGCGCGGCGCGCGTCGACCTGCTCTCGCCCCGCTTCCACCTCTTCTACGATCCGGAAAACTATCATGGCGGCTGGTCGAACAAATATGAGGCGCATTTCGACTATCTGCGCGTGGGCGACCGCCTGTCGCCGGTGGACTATGTCAGCCTCACCGCCGGCCGCCGCACCATCGACGAAGCCATAGCGCAGTTCAGGACAATCCCATGACGCAGCCCTTCACCCCGCCCTATCCCGAACCGCCGCGGACCCGCCGTGGCCTCGTCAAGCGCTTCTTCCGGGGCTGGCATAGCTGGATTCATGTCCTGTTCGAGAAGAGCTACACGATGAAGCTGGGCGAAATCCGCATGCCCGGCCAGACCATGTACATCGCCAACGAACTGCCGCTGGTGGACCAGATCCTGCGCGGCGACACGGCCTATCCCAAACATCGCGAACTGGTCCGCAACCTGTCCCCCCTGATCGGCAACAGCGTCTTCTCCGCCAATGGGGAGGATTGGGAAAGCCAGCGCGCCATGGTGAACCCCGCCTTCGCCCACACCGCGCTCAACCGCTCCATGCCGCTGATGGTAGCGGCGGCCGACGACCTGCTCGCCCGGCTCGACGCGGCGGACAAGGGCAAGCCGGTCGACATCGACCCGATGATGACCCATGTGGCGGCCGACATCATCTTCCGCACGCTTTTCTCGGAGCCGCTGGACGAGCGCCGCTCCAACATCATCCACACCGCCTTCGGCCGTTTCCAGCGGCTCGCCCACAGCGCCTCGATGCTGCGCCTCTACGGCTTTCCGGCGCGCTGGTTCGAGAAACGCTCGCTGGCCCCGGCAAAGGCGATCCATGAGGTCTTCCGTCCCATCGTCGAAGCGCGCCATGAGGGCTTCCACCAGCGCGGCGAGGCGCCGCACAAGGACATCCTCCAATCGCTGATCGAGGCGAAGCATCCCGAAACCGGCGACCCCTTCACCCTGCAACAGGTGATGGACCAGGTTTCCACCGTCTTCCTCGCCGGCCATGAAACGTCCGCCAGCACCATGACCTGGGCGCTCTACATGCTGGCGGAATGCACCCATATCCAGACCGCCGCCCGCACGGAGGTGCAGCAACTCGCCGGGCACGCGCCGCTCACCGCGGCGATGCTCAAGGACATGGGGGCGATCCGCAACATCTTCCGCGAAACGCTGCGCCTCTATCCGCCCGTCGCCTTCTTCCCGCGCGAAGTGACCTGCCCGATGCCGATGCGCGACAAGAGCCTTGAGGAAGGCGCGATGCTGGTCGTCGCCCCCTGGCTCACGCAGCGCAACAAGGACAACTGGGCCTGCCCGCACAGCTTCATGCCCGAACGCTTCGAAGATCCCGCCAATGCGGAGATGGTGCGCCAGGCCTGGTTTCCCTTCGGCCGCGGCCCCCGGGTCTGCGTGGGCGCGGGCTTTGCACAGCAGGAGGTGATGACGGTGATCGCCAGCGTCCTGCGCCGTTACCGCCTGTCGGTGCCCGACGGGTTCAGGCCCGAACCGATCAGCCGCCTGACCATCCGGCCAAGGACGGGGATGAAGCTGATGTTCGATGCCGTCCGGCTTTGACGGATGGGGTGGATTGCGGACATTCCCCCTCCCGCAGGCGGGAGGGGGTTAGGGGGTGGGCTGGCGCGGCATCTGCGCTGTTTTGCAACGGCTAAGTCAGAAGCTCGCTACGATCGCGCCCACCCCTAACCCCTCCCGTTTACGGGAGGGGAATGTCTTGGATTGGTCGAAACCAGACGAGCGATCATCGGCCGGCCATCCAACTCGGCATGCGTAACCCAAAAGCGACACCCGCCTCGAAAACCATCCTATTTCCCGCACCGGGACAGTTTCAGCCTGTCCTATTCCGCCTTGCCCGGCCTAACCAGCACCCCTCTTTGAAAACGTCCGAACCATCGCGCCCATGCCTACGCGCGCCCGGGCACGCGCGCGCATATGGTGTGAACTTCGGCGGAAAACCGCCGGAATCTCACCCCCTGATCCGCCCCACCATCGCCTGTCCGGCCACCCGCTGCCGCATATAGCGCCGCTTCAACACCACGCTCGCCACCAGCAGCGGCACGCCCAGCATGATGCAGATCGCGCCCAGCATCGGCGGCCAAAGTCCGAACAGGCTGTGCATGTTCAAGGCGGAAGGCGCCAGCACCAGCAGGAAACCCGCCGTCAGCAGCCATAATCCCCAACGGCGCGGCCTGACCGCGATCATGCGCATCTCGTGCCGGTGCGCCTTGCGCCCTTCCTTCGTCGACAGATCGGGATGCTTCATCGCAGGCCACTAAAGCGGAAAAGGCGACCTGCTGTCCAGCGTCAGAACGGGGCTTTCGTTCGCTCTCCGCTTGGGCTACATGCGGGGCATCCCCGGGGGACCGTCCACAGGCGGTTGAGAGGCGGCTGACGTGGCCGCGACCCGCTGAACCTGATCCGGATAAGACCGGCGTAGGGAGGGAACGGCTTGTTCGCATGCAGCAACCCGCGCCCGCCCTCCGCCCCGATGCGAAGAGGAGGACGGCAAGCCATGGACAGCATTTCCGTCCTGACCCTGCGCCTGGCTGAAGCCATCGGCCTCTACATGATCGTCATCGGCACAGGGGGCCTCGTAGCGCCGCAGCGCTGGCGGCGGATGATGGACGATCTGGAACGCTCGCCCGGTCTGGTGATGGCGCTGGCCTTTCCGGTCTTCGCGGTCGGCGCGGCGCTCGTCCTCATCCACAGCATCTGGCGCGATCCGCTGTCCATCATCGTCTCGGCCATCGGCTATGTCGCGCTGGTCGAGGGGGCGCTGCTGCTCGCGGTCCCGGCGCCCCTGCTCAAGATCGGTCGCTGGTCCCTCAACTTCACCCGCGCCTGGGCGATCGTCTCGATCATCCTCGGCATCCTCCTCTTCCTCGCCGGCCTCACCGGCCGCGCCACCGTCATCGCCTGAAAGGAACCCAAATGGCAGACGTCCCAGCACGAACAGAGATGCGCGTCACCACCGGACCCATTCGTGGCTCGCGCAAGATCCATGTCGGCCCACTCAAGGTCGCCATGCGCGAGATCGACCTGGAACCCGGCAGCGGCGAAGCGCCGGTCCGCGTCTATGACACCTCCGGTCCCTACACTGATCCGGATGCCCGCATCGACATCATGGCAGGCCTTCCCACGCTGCGCCGCGACTGGATCATCGGCCGGGGCGATGTCGAGGAATATGACGCCCGCGCCATCCAGCCGGAGGATAACGGGCTGAAAGGCCCCGACCGCAGCGGCGGCGTTCAGCCCTTTCCCAACACGGTCAAGCGTCCCCTGCGCGCCAGGGCTGGAGCGAACGTCTCCCAGATGCACTATGCCCGGCGCGGCATCATCACGCCGGAGATGGAATATGTGGCCGAGCGCGAAAATCTGGGCCGCGCCCGCCTCGCCGAATATGTCCGCGACGGGCAGGACTGGGGCGCGTCGATCCCCGACTATGTGACGCCGGAATTCGTCCGGGAGGAGGTCGCCCGCGGCCGCGCCATCATCCCGTCGAACATCAACCACCCGGAATCGGAGCCGATGGCGATCGGCCGCAACTTCCTGGTGAAGATCAACGCCAATATCGGCAACAGCGCCGTCGCCTCCGATGTGGCGAGCGAAGTCGACAAGCTGGTCTGGTCGATCCGCTGGGGCGCCGACACGGTGATGGACCTGTCGACCGGCCGCAACATCCACGACACCCGCGAATGGATCATGCGCAACTCGCCGGTCCCGATCGGCACCGTGCCCATCTATCAGGCGCTGGAGAAGGTCGGCGGCATTGCCGAGGAACTGACCTGGGACATCTTCCGCGACACGCTGATCGAGCAGGCCGAGCAGGGCGTCGACTATTTCACCATCCATGCGGGCGTGCGCCTGCCCTACATCCCGCTGACCGCCAAGCGCGTGACCGGCATCGTCAGCCGCGGCGGGTCAATCATGGCGAAATGGTGTCTCGCCCATCACAGGGAAAGCTTCCTCTACGAGCATTTCGACGAGATCACCGAAATCATGAAGGCCTATGACATCGCTTATTCGCTGGGCGACGGCCTGCGTCCCGGTTCCATCGCCGACGCCAATGACGAAGCGCAGTTCGCCGAACTCTACACGCTGGGCGAACTCACCAAGCGCGCCTGGGAACAGGATGTGCAGGTGATGATCGAAGGCCCCGGCCACGTCCCGATGCACAAGATCAAGCAGAATATGGACAAGCAGCTCGAAGCCTGCGGCGAGGCGCCCTTCTACACGCTCGGCCCGCTCACCACCGATATCGCGCCGGGTTACGACCATATCACCAGCGGCATCGGCGCGGCGATGATCGGCTGGTACGGCACGGCGATGCTCTGCTACGTCACGCCCAAAGAGCATCTGGGCCTGCCCGACCGCGACGACGTGAAGGTGGGCGTCGTGACCTACAAGCTCGCCGCTCACGCGGCCGACCTGGCCAAGGGCCACCCCGCCGCCAAGGTCCGCGACGACGCGCTGAGCCGCGCCCGCTTCGAATTCCGCTGGCGCGACCAGTTCAACCTGTCGCTCGATTCCGACACGGCCGAGAAATATCACGACCAGACGCTTCCCGCCGAAGGCGCGAAGACCGCCCATTTCTGCTCCATGTGCGGCCCCAAATTCTGCTCGATGAAGATCACGCAGGAAGTGCGCGACTTCGCCGCCAGGCAGAACCAGCCCGCAGACAGCTTCCTCGCGGCGGAGGACGCCGAAAAAGGCATGGCCGAGATGAGCGAAATCTTCCGGCAAACGGGCAGCGAACTCTATATGGGCGCTGGCGACAGGGAGCATGATTGAGTTCAGTTCTACATAGCCAAGGATGAGCCGAATGACCGCCCCCGCCTATCTTGTCAGCGCGGTTGATCTTGGTCCTTGAGCCGCGGAAAATCGTTGCTTCATGGCGTCCGCGAGCGGGTGGGGACGGTCTGGACGGGCCGATCTGTCCGGGAAGTTGCCGGCGCCTTCGGCGGGTGCGTGGCAGACGCAGCCAAGTCGTCGCAGCGGCTGCGTGATATGAGCAATGCTGGTCTGCGCCGATGGGCGGGCACAAGCGGCGGGCCTTAACCGGCGAGCAGCAATCGATGCCGTTGCGGCTCGGAATGGCCGCATTGATGGTGCGTTCCCCGGCGATCCAGCAGGCCGAGCGGCTATCAGCTTAGCCCGAACGCGGTGTGGTCGTTGCTGACCAATGCAAGCCACAGCTTCAAAAAAGCCTGTTCGCCATCCAGGATAGCACGGAGATGTGATTCACACTGACTTTCGGAGGTTGGCGTGGAAGGCGAAGTTATTCATGACGATCAATGGGATCGATTGCGAGAGTTCGTGCCGGGAGGCCGTAAGGGCAAGCGGGGTCCTCGCGGTGACGGGCAGGGGCGGCGGCCCTGTAGTCGCTCATCTGCCCCTCGCTCGGCAGTATTATCAATGGCCTGCCCTTGCCGTCGCACACGGCATGGAGCTTCGAGTTCAGGCCGCCTTTGGTGCGTCCGATACGTCTGGGATCAGCCCTTTTCAAGCAGACTGGCTGCGGTCCGATGCGCCTTCAGATGCGTCGCATCAATCATCAGTTGATCGGGCCTGCAGGCCTTCGCCGAAAGGGCGGAGAAGATCTGGTTAAACACCCGAGCCGGCTCCATCGGATGAAGCGATTGCAGATTGTCTTGGGTGGGCCATAATTAACGGGCGCATCGCACCATCGCAAGCCGTTCCTGATTACGAAGATGCTGCTGATGATGATCTGACGATCACTCACCGGTGGCACGCCGTGCGACAGCTGAAATATGGCTCAATCCGGCGCATCTGCGCCTCCGAAAGCCAGATTAGATCACTCAAGGCGACGCCTCCTCACGCCGCCATTGAATCAACCAGTCGCCATCTCCGCAAGCAATTCAATAGGTCATGAGCCTAGCTTGCGAACCGGAAGCCGATCCACAGCGTCCGGGGGGTGCCCAGGTCGATGGACCCTCCGGCGTTGCGGGTGATCACCTCCTCATCGAAGAGATTCTCGCCCCGGGCGACCAGGGTGACGCCATGGCCCAGCGGCAGGCGCGCCACCGCATCGACGGTCAGCGCGTCGGGCAGGACATCGGTCTGGAGGTCATCCTCATATTGCTTGCCGACATAGCGCAGCGTCGCGGAAAGCGTCGGTCCCTGCTCCGGCTCCCAGGCCAGCGTGGCGCTCGCGGCATGACGGGGGCTCTGCGCGGGGGTGAGGCCGTCAAAGCCCATGCCCGGCGCATGGACGGTGCTGTGGCTATAGGCATAGGATGCCGAAAGCAGGAAGTCGTCCACCCGGCCGATGGCGGTCAATTCGATCCCCTTGGCGGTGATGCGGTCGACATTCTGCCGCTCGCGCGTATTGGCGACATTGGTGAGGGTGACATTGGCTATGGCATCGTCCAGCCGGTTGATGAAGCCGGTAGCGGAGAGGGTCAGGCCCGGAATGGGCGTGAGGTCGATGCCCGCCTCCACGCCCTTCAGCTTTTCGGGCGTCAGCGCGGCATTGGCGCGGGTCGTGATCGGGAAGACCACGAACGGCCGATATAGCTCGTTCAGCGTCGGCAGGCGGAAACCGCTATAGGCCGCGCCACGTAGCGCGACTGCATCGCTGATGCGGTATAGAGCGCCCGCCCTTCCGGAGAACTGCCAGTCCGAACGGTCGGCAAAGCTGTTGTTGGCCGCACCGGTGCCGGTGGCGCGATAGAAGCCGTTGCTGATCGTCCAGCGATCCGCCCGCACCCCGCCTGTCAGGACCAGCCGGCCCAGCGTCCAGTCATCCTCGGCAAAGAGGCCGGTGGTCATCTGCTCGCCGCCGGCATGACGGCGGGAAGTGACCGGATTGGCCGCTATATTCGCGTTATAGCCATCCTCGAACATGTCGCCGGTGGCGAAGCGGGTGTCGGCCCCGATGCGCAGCACATGGTCGGGGCCGACTGGTGGGCGCAGCTCGATCTTGCCGCCGATGCCGGTCGAGGGCATATTGCGCTGGTCGAGCGACTTGCGGAAGGTGGATGCCGAAATCACGACGTTGGAGAAGTTGCGCGCCTGGATATAGGCCAGCGCATCGACCTGCCATGCACCGCGGGATATGAAGCGGATGCTGGCGTCCTGCCCTTCGCTCATGCTGTCCGCGCCCTTGAAGCGCAGGGTGCGCTCGTCGTGAAAGATGGTGCCGCGGAACTGGATCTCCGATGTGGCGGACAGGGGCGCGACGGCCCGCAAATTGGTCGACCAGCCGTCATAGGCGGCGGGCGAAGTCGCGGCGACGCGCTGGTCCCTGGGCGTGGTCTGGAAGCCGTCGCCCCGGTCCCAGCGACCCGAAAGCGAGACATAGCCGCCGCCCAGATCCGGCGTCAGGCTGGCGGTCAGTTCGGTCGCATCCTTGCTGCCGTAGAAGACGCTGGCGCCGAAGGTCGGAAGCTGATCCCGCGTCGCGCTGGCGAGTTCGATGGTCCCGGCCACGGCGCCCGCACCGAAGGCCCCAATGCCGCCGCCGCGCGTCACCCGCACCACCGACAGGCGGTCGGGCACCAGCGCGCTGAAGGGGATATAGCCGAAAAAGGGATCGGCCATCGGCACGCCGTCCAGCAGCACCAGCGTCCGGCTGGAAGCGTTGCCGCCCAAGGCACGCAATGTCGCTCCCTGGGCCGAAGGATTGGCGGACCGGCTGTCGGAACGGCGGAACTGCTGGAATCCCGCCACATCGCCCAGCACGCTCTCGATCCGGCCGGAAGCGCTGTTGGTCAGCCGGTCCCGGTCGATGATCACCGACCCATAGGCCGGCGTCCCCGGCGGCAGGGAAAGCCCCTCCCCCGTCACGACGATGCGGTCCGTGTCGGACGCCTCCGTCCCGGCGGCCGCAACCGTCGGAATTGCGGCCAGAACCAGTGACAGCGAAAGATATTTCATCGGCGCCCTTTCCTCTCTTTGGGAGAGGGACTAGGGGCGCCGCGCAGGAAGTTCAAGCGACCCTTTTTCCGGTTGACGCCGCCAGAATCTTGTCGATCGTCAGCGGATAGTCGCGCAGGCGCACGCCCGTGGCGTTGTAGATCGCGTTGGCGACCGCCGCGCCTGCGCCGCAAATGCCCAGTTCACCGACGCCCTTGGCCTTCATGGGCGAGCTTTTGTCGTCCAGTTCATCGATGAACAGCACGTCCTGATGCGGGATGTCGGCATGCACCGGCACCAGATATTCGGCCATGTCGTGGTTGACGAAGAAGCCGAACCGCGTGTCGACGCTCAGCTCCTCCATCAACGCCGCGCCCACGCCCATGGTCATCGCGCCGATCACCTGGCTGCGCGCCGATTTGGGATTGAGGATGCGCCCCGCGGCAAAGGCCCCGCCCATGCGGCGGACGCGGACTTCGGCGGTGTCGATGTCGACGCCGACCTCGCAGAAATGCGCGCCGAACGTGGCCTGCGCATAGCGTTTGGTGAGGTCGCCATAGTCCATGCTGTCCTCTGCCCAAAGGCCCTCGCGCCCCGCCAGCGTCCCCAGCGGCTGGGACTGGTTGCCCAGGCGCACCAGACCATCCTCGAACAGCGCCTTGTCCACCGGGAAGCCCGCCTTTTCGGCCAGTCTGGCGCGCAGGGCCATGGCGGCGGCATAGACGCCCGCGGTTGAGCTGTTCCCGCCCCACTGGCCGCCCGAGCCGGACGACGCGGGAAAGCGGCTGTCGCCCAGCCGCACGGTCACGGCGTCCAGCGGCACGCCCAGCATTTCCGCCGCCGTCTGGCCGATGATCGTGTAGCTGCCGGTGCCGATGTCGGTCATGTCGGTTTCGACCGTCACATGCCCCTTGGCATCGACGCCGATGCGCGCACCCGACTTCGTGACCAGATTGTTGCGGAAGGCGGAGGCGACGCCCATGCCGACCAGCCAGCGGCCATCGCGCACCTGCCCAGGCTTCGGATTGCGGCGGTTCCAGCCGAAACGTTCCGCGCCCTCGCGCAGGCATTCGACCAGCTTGCGGCTAGAAAAGGGGCGCTGCGGCCCGGCTTCGGGATCATATTGCACATCGTTGCGGATACGCAGTTCGACCGGATCGACACCGCAGGCCTCGGCCAGCTCGTCCATCGCGACTTCGAGCGCCAGCAGGCCCACCGCCTCGCCCGGGGCGCGCATGGCATTGCCTTCCGGCAGGTCCAGCGTCGACAGGCGATGCGTCGTCAGCCGATTGGGACCGCGATAGAGCAGGCGCGTCTGCTGCGCCGCCGTTTCCGCGCCGCCGCCGGGCAGGTCGCCCGACCAGACCTCATGCGCGATGGCGTCGATCACGCCCTGCCTGTCGGCGCCGATGCGGATGCGCTGGATGGTGGCGGGGCGGTGGGTGGTGTTGTTGGGGATTTGCGGCCGAGCGATCGCGACCTTCACTGGACGGCCGACCATGCGCGACCCCAGCGCCGCCAACAGCGCATCGGCGCGCAGGAACAGCTTCGCGCCGAAACCGCCACCGATATAGGGTGAGACGAGGCGGATATTCTCCTTCGAAATCTTCAGCGTCGCCGCCATTTCGCCCACGCTCCAGGCGATCATCTGGTTAGAGGTCCAGAGCGTGAGTTTGTCGCCATTCCAGGCGGCGATGGTCGCGTGCGGCTCCATCATCGCATGGCTCTGGTCGGGCGTGGTGTAGTGCTGGTCGATCTTCACCGCCGCCTTGGCGAAACCGGCTTCGAAATCGCCCGCTTTGGTATCAGCAGGGCCGCCGAAGCCGCCTTCGGGCGGAACGCCCTTGTCGCGCTCCGCCGCCAGATCGAAACGGCCCTGATCCGGCGCATAATCGATGCGGACGAGCCGGGCGGCGTCGCGCGCATTTTCCAGCGTATCCGCGATGACCAGCGCCACTGCCTGCTCATAATGTTCGATCTGCGGGCCGCCCAGCAGATGGGCGGTGTTCATATTGCCCTTGCCGAGCGGCCCCGCATTCTGGTGGGTGACGATGCCCAGCACGCCGGGCGCGGCTTCGGCGACCCGCAGGTCCATGGCGCTGATCCGCCCCTTGGCGATGGCCGACCCGACGATCCAGCCATAGGCGGCGTTGGGCGCGGCATCGTGCCGTTCATAGGCGTAGGGCGCGGTGCCGGTGACTTTCGCGGCGCCGTCGATGCGGTCATGGGGAATGCCGATGACGCGGCCCCGGTCGATCGGGTTGGTGGTGGCTGGCGTGTCGAACTTCATGGCTCAGGCCCCCTTCTGACGGTAGAGCGAGGCAAGGGTGCGGGCGGTCAGTTGCTGCTTGAACGCATTATGCGCGGTGGGCCGCGCCCCGCTGAGCGCCGCCTCCGCCACGGCCGCCGCGCCGGACGGGGCGGCGGCATCTGCGGCATCGGTACGCCAGGGCTTGGCCCCTATGCCCCCGAAGGCGAAGCGCGCCCGGCCGTCCTTCTCAAACACCGCCGCGACGGACACCAGCGCAAAGGCATAGGAGGCGCGGTCGCGCACCTTGCGATAGACATGGGTGCCGCCCAGAGGCTTTGGCAAGGTGACGGAGGTGATGAGTTCGCCGGGCTTCAGCGCATTTTCGATATGCGGCGTCTCGCCCGGCAGCAGGTGGAAATCCGCGATCGGGATGGAGCGACGGCCGCCATCGGCGCCCACCGTATCGACCTGCGCATCGAGCAGGCGCAGCGCCACCGCCATGTCGGAGGGGTGCTGAGCGATGCAGGCGTCGCTGGTGCCCAGGATCGCCAGGCTGCGGCTCATCCCCTTGAGCGCGCCGCAGCCGCTGCCGGGCTTGCGCTTGTTGCAAGGCATGCGCGTGTCGTAGAAATAGGGGCAGCGGGTGCGCTGGAGCAGGTTGCCCCCGGTCGTCGCCTTGTTGCGAAGCTGACCCGAAGCGCCGGCCAGCAGCGCGCGGCTGAGCACCGCATAATCGCGGCGGACGGCCTTGTCGGCCGCCAGATCGGTGTTGCGGACCAGCGCCCCGATCCTGAGGCCGCCTTCCGCTGTCGGCTCGATGCGGTCGAGGCCCAGATGATTGACGTCGATCAGATGGGTCGGCGTCTCGATCTGGAGCTTCATGAGGTCGAGCAGATTGGTGCCGCCCGCGATGAAGCGCGCGCCCTGGGTGCTGGCGGCTGTCCTGGCCGCATCTTCGACACTGGCGGCGCGGCTGTAGGTGAAGGGCCTCATGCCTTGTCCTCCGCAGTTCCATGGCCGGCGACTTCGCGGATCGCCGCGACGATGTTGGGATAGGCGGCGCAGCGGCAGATATTGCCGCTCATCCGCTCGCGCACCTCGCCCTCGGAAAAGGCCACGCGGTCGAGGTCCTCCGTGGCGTGGCTGGGGATGCCCGCCTCGATCTCCTCCAGCACCGCCACCGCCGAGCAGATCTGGCCGGGCGTGCAATAGCCGCATTGATAGCCGTCATGGGTGATGAAGGCGCGCTGCATCGGGTGAAGCTTTTCCGGCGTGCCGAGCCCCTCGATGGTGGTCACATGATCGCCCTCATGCATGACGGCGAGGGTGAGGCAGCTGTTGATCCGCCGCCCCTCGACGATCACCGTGCAGGCGCCGCACTGGCCATGGTCGCAGCCCTTCTTGGTGCCGGTCAGGTGGAGATGCTCGCGCAATGCGTCGAGCAGGGTGGTGCGGGGGTCGAGTTGCAGATGCACTTCCCGGCCGTTCACGGTCAATCCTACGGCGCTCATCTGGGCCTGCTCCTTCTGGCGTTGCGGGCGGGCGGGAGCAGCGGCCTGCGCGTCGCCCAGCACGGGAATGGCGGCGGCGGCGGCGCTGCCCTGAAGCAGGCCCCGGCGCGTCAACGGTTCTGGCATGCGATGCTCCTCCTCCTGCCCCCGCCATAGGAAGCGAAGGGCGATCATATTCGGTCGTTGCTCACTGATTTGACAGGCAGAATAGTAGCATATGGCCACGCGAGGCCAAGCCGCAAGGTGGGAAAAGCCACTATCGGGCGGGGAAATCCGGTGGGATCGGAAAAAAATGATTTTGTGCAGATTCTCCCTTGCCGAGGTGGGAAGCCGCTGCTAGTTGCCCCCCACCCGCCGAGAGGGACACTTCCTCCGGCCGCCAGAGCGGGCGTAGCTCAGGGGTAGAGCACAACCTTGCCAAGGTTGGGGTCGAGGGTTCGAATCCCTTCGCCCGCTCCAGATTTTCCTGCCCTTTTCAGGGCAGAACAGCCAAAAATCGAAAATCACACCCCACTCAATCTCCATAGATTGACCGGGTAAATGGCGCGTGGTTAGACGCGCCATTCTCTACTGTTAACTGCATCGCTCGCGTCGGTCCTTTCATTGGAACGTGCGCTTTAATGAGACTCTCTTTTAAGCCTCCTTCTTCATCGACCTGATGATCCGCATCGGGGCTTTCTTGCTTGTACATCCGAGATGCCAACCATTGCACGTTGCCGCGTGCTTTCCCAGCGACTTCCCCCGAAGCGTTGTAATGTCAGGCGGTAAAGACGATCTGCTTCGGGATAGCATTTAGCCGACAAGTAGCTGTCGGCAGCAGCTATGTGAGTCTCTGTATAAGGGTCGAGAACAGTGGCGAGCCGATGTTCTGAAATGACTTTTGTATAGTTTCCCTTGGCAGCTTCCTGAAGGATCAACTTGTCCAGCGTCAGGTCTCCGGTTCCGCTTCGCTCCACCTCCGTCCGGATATGGCGGCGATGAGCTTAATCCACCAACAAACCTATCGGTCCACTCAGTAGGGGCAGATCACTTTGTCAACGCAGCCTAGGGCAACCCTCTGAAAAAGCCCGCTGGTTCCGCCGGGGCAAAGCTGTATGAGGTCCTCATGCGCTTTGCCCTCCTCCTCGCCCTGCCGTTTCTCGCCGCTACGCCCGCCCAGGCCTGGGGACCGATCGGCCATCGCGTCACCGGCGCCATAGCTGATCGCAACCTGAGTGGCGCCGCACGCGCCCAGGTCCGCCTGCTGCTGGGGTCGGAAGATCTGGCCGAAGCGGCGACCTGGCCGGACGACATGCGGTCCGACCCCGCCGAATATTGGCGCAAGACGGCCAGCCCCTGGCATTATGTCACGGTGAGGGATGGCGATCGTTACACCGCCGCGGACGCGCCGAAGGAGGGGGACGCGATGACGGCGCTGACCCGCTTTACGGCGACGCTTCGCGACCCCAAGGCGTCGCTGGACGACCGCCGCATGGCGCTGCACTTCGTCGTTCACATCATTGGCGACCTGCATCAGCCGCTGCATGTCGGCGGTGGTGACGACCGGGGCGGCAATGATGTGAAGGTCACTTTCTTCGGCGCGCAGAGCAACCTGCATTCGGTCTGGGATTCCGGCCTGATCGACCAGCGCGCCCTGTCCTATTCGGAATATGCGGACTGGCTGTCGCGGTCGATCACGCCGGAACAGACGATTGCCTGGAGCCTGTGTGATCCGGACATCTGGACCCGCGAAAGCATCGCGCTGCGCAAGACCGTCTATCCGGCGGACCCGAACCTGTCCTGGGACTATGCCTATCGGCATCGCGCCGAGCTGGACGACCGGCTGCGGCGGGCAGGTGTCCGCATCGCCGCCTGCCTGAACGCGATTTTCGATTCGCCCCGGCAGCCCTAGGACCGGTCGACATTCCGTTCATGGTCGACGACTCGGAATGGCGGTCGCGAAAAACAGGGGTTTTCCGCTCAATGTGAAAAATGCGCCGGGTTTCCGGACCGAATTGAAGCGCATCGCGCTCCTGCGACCACTCTACCCCCGCTCCCGCAGCCGCTCCACGATGGCGCGCGCGGCCCGCGTGACATCGTCCCAGGTCATGTCGAAGCCGGCATCGTCCCCGAAATAGGGATCGGTCACGCTGCTCCCCTTGCGCCCTGGCACCAAATCCATCAGCAGCCGCACGTCTGCCGTCCCGTCCGAAGGCTGAATCCGCCGCAGATTCTTCAAATTTTCCGCATCCAGCGCGAAGACATGGTCGAACCGCCGGAAATCCCCCGCCGTCACCTGCCGCCCACGGTAGCCGGAAATGTCGATCCCATGCCGCAGCGCCACCGCCTGCGCGCGCCGGTCCGGCGGCGATCCGACATGCCAGTCGCCGGTACCCGCCGAATCCACCGTCACCGAAAGGCCCGCCCGCTCCGCCTCCGCACGCAAAGCCGCCTCCGCCAGCGGCGATCGGCAGATATTCCCCAGGCACACGAACAGGACCGAAGCGCTCATCCCTCGGCCGCCGCCGTGCTCAGGCCCAGTTGCGGCACGCCGATCGACCGCCGCCCGCCGAAATCGGTGCGCGCCACGATCACGCCCAGCTTTTCCATATAATCGATCAACCGCCGCACGCGCCCCGGCGAACTGGTGCCATAGGCGCGCGCCAGCGCCACATCGTCGGGGCAGGGCAGCCCCTGCATCGCCGCCCGCGCAATCAGCAGGAAGGGAGCGAGCATATCCTCCGGCACAGGTTCGGCGGCCTTAATCGCATCGGCCCAGCGCGGGTCGGCGGCATCGAACATGCCCGCCTGCGCCATGGCGAATCGCTTGCGGAAAGCGGGCAGGTCGAGCGGCGGCTGGCGCAGTCCCTTCATCCGGCAGCGGACGCCGAAATCCTGATAGAGCGTCGACACGCTGGGCTGCGCCTCGCCCAGATCGGCTACGATCTCCTCCAGCACGGCGATCACCACCGGCTCGTTCTGGCCAAAGTCCAGTTCCGGCGCCGCGGGCTTGGCCGAAGGCGCGGCGGCAAGGGCGCGCATCAACTCCTCCGCAGGCAAGGCCGGCGGCTCGGCGCGGGGTGGGGGCGGGGGCAGCGCCTCTTCCTCGCCCGCGCCCGCGAACAGCAATTCCTGCAAATCCTCCGTCGCGGCGACAGGCGGCGGCATCAGCTTGTGCGTGCCGCCGCGCGTGCTGGTCTTCACCGACCCGATCTTCACCGCCACCGGCCGTCGACAGATGGCCGGGCCCAGGGCCAGAAAGCGGCCGCGCTCCAGGTCGCGGATCTGCTCCGCCTGCCGCCGCTCCATGCCCAAAAGGTCCGCCGCCCGCGCCATGTCGATGTCGAGGAAGGTGCGCCCCATCAGGAAGTTCGATGCCTCGGCCGCGACATTTTTGGCGAGCTTCGCCAGCCGCTGCGTCGCGATCACGCCCGCCAGGCCGCGCTTGCGCCCCCGGCACATCAGGTTCGTCATGGCCGCCAGCGAAAGCCGCCGCGCCTCGTCCGACACATCGCCCGCCGCCACGGGGGCGAACATCTGCGCCTCGTCCACCACCACCAGCGCGGGATACCAGTGGTCGCGCGGCGCATCGAACAGCGTCGACAGGAAAGTCGCGGCGCATTTCATCTGCGCCTCCAGCTCCAGCGATTCCAGACTGAGCACCACGGATGCGCGATGCTCGCGTATGCGCATCGCCATCTTGACGATCTCGCGCTCATTATAGTCGCCCGCGTCGATCACCACATGGCCATATTCATCCGCCAGCGTGACGAAATCGCCCTCCGGATCGATCACGACCTGCTGGACCAGCGCGGCGCTTTCCTCCAGCAGGCGGCGCAGCAGATGCGACTTGCCGGACCCTGAATTGCCCTGGACGAGCAGACGGGTGGCAAGCAATTCCTCGACATCGACCAAAACGGCATTGCCGTTGCTGTCATTTCCTATGCTGATGCTGGCGGTCACGGATTTCCTTTGGCCCATGGCGGGGGCTTCGCGCAAGTGCACAGAATAAGGATGCCGTCCTCCTGCCCTCGCGGGATCACGTCGCGTGATGCGGATTCCCTTGACCATCCCATTGTTGCGATGCAGCATCGATCCATCATGGCGACTCTTGCATCCTCTCCCGCTCCTGCGATCACGCAGAACCCGGACATCCGCTTTCTCGGTCGTTTGTTGGGCGACGTCATCCGCGCCTATGGCGGGGAGAAAATCTACAAGCAGACCGAATATATCCGCTCCGCCTCGGTCGATCGGGCGCGCGGCCTGCACGGCGCGGACGTGGTCGACACCGGACTCGACGCGCTGAGCCTCGACGACACGCTGAGCTTCGTGCGCGGCTTCATGCTCTTCTCGATGCTGGCCAATCTGGCCGAGGACCGCCAGGGCGTCGCTGCCGAGCCGGGGGCCGACGTCGCCTCCGCCGTCGAAAAGCTGCGGTCCCATGGAATAGAGCGCGAGGCGGTGCTCGACCTGCTGTCCCATGCCCTGATCGTGCCGGTCCTGACCGCTCACCCGACCGAGGTGCGGCGCAAGAGCATGATCGACCACAAGAACCGCATCGCGGACCTGATGCTGCTCAAGGACGGCGGCCGGACGGAAACCGATGAGGGCGAGAATCTGGACGAGGCGATCTTCCGCCAGATCGCGCTGCTGTGGCAGACCCGGCCGCTGCGCCGGGAAAAGCTGTTCGTCGCGGACGAGATCGAGAATGTCCTCGCTTATTTCCGCGACGTTTTCCTGCCCGTGCTGCCCGCCCTCTACGCCCGATGGGAACGGGTGCTGGGCGCCCGCCCGCAGAGTTTCCTGCGCGTCGGCAACTGGATCGGCGGCGACCGCGACGGCAATCCCTTCGTTCAGGCGCCGCAGCTTCGGCTCGCGCTCGCCAGGGGCTGCGAGGCTGCGCTGGGCTTTTATATGGATGCGCTCCACGCCCTTGGCGCGGAACTGTCGCTCTCGACCGAACTGGCCGATGTGTCGCAGGCCGTTCTGGACCTGGCCGACGCCAGCGGCGACGTCTCGCCCAGCCGTCAGGACGAGCCCTATCGCCGGGCGATTTCCGGCATCTATGCCCGTCTGGCCGCCACCTACCGGTCGCTGGTCGGCAAGGCGCCGTCCCGCCCCTCGACGCTCAAGGGCGAACCCTATGCCAGCCCCGCCGACCTGCGCCGCGACCTGGTGACGGTCGCGCAGGGGCTGGCGAGCGAAGGCAATGGCGCCCTGGCGACCGGCGGCGCGCTTGGCCGCCTGATCCGCGCGGTCGAAACCTTCGGTTTCCATCTCGCCACGCTCGACATGCGACAGAACAGCGATGTCCATCAGAGCGTGGTGGCCGAACTGCTGAAAGTCGCGGGGGTCGAAGCGGACTATGCCGGCCTCGACGAATATGCCCGCATCGCCCTGCTTCGGCGGGAGCTGGCGAACAACCGGCCGCTGGGCACGGCCTTTTTCGAATATTCGGAACAGACCGCGTCCGAACTCGCCATCGTCCATTCGGCTGCGGAGGCGCATCGCATCTACGGCCCGCAATGCATCACCCATTATATCATCTCCAAGGCGGAGAGCGTTTCCGACCTGCTCGAGGTGAACATCATCCTCAAGGAAGCGGGTCTGTGGCGCGCGGGCACGGAGGGCGCGCCGCCGCAGGCCGCGATCATGGCCGTGCCGCTGTTCGAAACCATCGCGGATCTCGAGGCCGCGCCCAAGATCATGGCCGCCTATTTCGGCCTCCCCGAAATAGGCGGCGTGGTGCGGGAACGCGGCCATCAGGAAGTGATGATCGGCTATTCCGACAGCAACAAGGACGGCGGCTACATCACCTCCACCTGGGGGCTGTTCCAGGCGAGCAAGGCGCTGGCCCCCGTCTTTGCCGAAGCGGGCACGGCGATGCAGCTATTCCATGGCCGCGGCGGCGCGGTCGGGCGTGGCGGCGGTTCTTCCTTCGCGGCGATACAGGCGCAGCCCAAGGGCACGGTGCAGGGCCGCATCCGCATCACCGAACAGGGGGAGGTGATCGCCGCCAAATTCGGCACCCGCGACGTCGCCATGACCAATTTGGAAGCGATGACCAGCGCGACCCTGCTCGCCAGCCTGGAACCCGAAGTCCTGTCCGATCGCGATGCCGCCCGCTTCGCCGCCGCCATGGACCAACTGTCGAAGACCGCCTTCGCCGCCTATCGCGATCTGGTTTATGGTACTGAGGGCTTCAAGGAATTCTTCCGGCAATTGACCCCCATCCAGGAAATCTCCGGGCTCAAGATCGGCTCCCGTCCGGCCAGCCGCACCAAGAGCACCCGGATCGAGGATCTGCGCGCCATCCCCTGGGTGTTCAGCTGGGCGCAGGCGCGGGTGATGTTGCCGGGTTGGTATGGGGTCGGCCATGCGCTTTCCGCCTTCGAGGACAAGGCGCTGCTGGCCGACATGGCGCAGCACTGGTCCTTCCTGCAATCGGCGCTCGCCAATCTGGAGATGGTGCTGGCCAAGTCCGATCTGGGAATCGCTGCTCACTATCTGCCGCTGGTCGAAGATCAGGCGCGGGGCGCGGAGATTTTCGACCGCATCCGCGCCGGTTGGGACATGGCCCATGACGGCTTGCTCGCCGCCACCGCCCAGTCGCGGCTGCTGGAGAAGAATCCCAAGCTCGACACGTCGATCCGCCTGCGCCTGCCTTATATCGAGCCGCTGAACCTTCTTCAGGTCGAACTGATGAAGCGCCACCGCAGCGGCGAGGACGACCCGCGCATCAAGGAAGGCATAGAATTGTCGATCAACGCGATCGCCACGGCGCTGAGGAATAGCGGATAGGGGTGGAATCAGGACATTCCCCCTCCCGCAGGCGGGAGGGGGCTAGGGGGTGGGCTGGCGCGACATCAGCGTGAATTTTCAACGGCTAAGCTGGAAGCTCGCTACGCTCGCGCCCACCCCTAACCCCTCCCGTTTACGGGAGGGGAATGTCTTGGATTGGCCAGTTCCCGCCCCGGGTCGCCCCACCCTTCTACTTCCGCGGAATCCTTCGTGCGCTGGCCAGATGATGGGCGTGCGTGATCGCTACGGCCAGGGCGTCCGAGGCATCGGGTCCTGCGATCTTTGCGCCGGGGAGGAGGCGGGAGACCATGGCGTGGACCTGTTCCTTCGATGCATTGCCGACGCCGACCACGGATTTCTTGACGAGCCGGGCAGCATATTCGCCTACTTCCATGCCGGATCGCGAAGCCGCCAGCAGCACCACGCCACGGGCCTGGCCGAGTTTGAGCGTCGACTGCGGGTTCACGTTGAGGAACACCTCTTCGACAGCCGCGCCATTGGGTTGGTGTTCGAGGATGAGGTCGGTCAGCGCCAGATCGAGCACCAGCAGCCGGCTGGCCAGCGCCATGCCTGAATCGGTCTTAATCTGGCCGTTGGAGATATGGGTGAGGCGGTTGCCGTCCGCGGCGATCAGGCCCCAGCCGGTCGTGCCAAGGCCCGGGTCCAGGCCCAGGATGATCATGATATTCCCCTCGTCCCTTCACGGGAGAGGACAGGGAGGCTCGCCGGTCCGCCGGACGGGCCCGTCTGGAGGGAGACCGGACCGGGCGCGTCGGCTGCCGCGTCCTCCCGGCTTCGCCCGAGCGGCAGGGCCGCCAGGGCTTCGCATCCCTCTCCCCGCAGGGGAGAGGGAAGGGGAAGGATCAACCCAGCTTCTCCATGACTTCGTCGGAAACTTCGTAATTGCCCCAGACGGTCTGGACGTCGTCATCGTCTTCCAGCGTGTCGACCAGCTTCATCAGCGTTGCCGCATTGCTCTCGTCCACCTCGACGGTGGTCTGTGGCTTCCATGCGAGCTTGGCGCCTTCGGCCGGACCGAGCTTGGCCTCCAGCGCCCTGGCGACTTCGTGCAGCGCGTCCATGGCGGTCCAGATCTCATGCTCGTCCTCGTTCGAGGAGACGTCGTCCGCACCCGCTTCCAGCGCCGCTTCGAAGATCGCGTCGGCATCGCCCGCGCTCGCCGGATAGGTGATGAGGCCCATGCGGTCGAAACCGTGGCTGACCGCGCCCGAAGCGCCCAGATTGCCGCCATTCTTGGAAAAGGCCGTGCGGACGTTGGTCGCGGTGCGGTTGCGGTTGTCGGTCAGCGCCTCGACGATGATGGCCACGCCGCCGGGACCATAGCCCTCGTAACGGATTTCCTCGTAATTCTCCATGTCGCCGCCGATCGCCTTGTCGATCGCGCGCTGGATATTGTCCTTTGGCATGGACTGCGCCTTGGCGGCGTTGACCGCAAGGCGGAGGCGCGGGTTCATGTCCGGGTCGGGCATGCCCATCTTCGCCGCCACGGTGATTTCGCGCGACAGCTTGGAGAACATCGAGGAACGCTTCTTGTCCTGCGCGCCCTTGCGATGCATGATGTTCTTGAATTTGCTATGGCCGGCCACGGCCTGCTCCTGACTTGTCTGTTTGTTCGATGCGGGCTCTCTAGCGAGCGCGCCCTCGATGCGCAATGTCAGACGAGGATCGCGGTGCCCGAGGCGGTCACCATCAGCATCGACCCGCTGGACCCGACGGTCTCATAATCCAGGTCGACGCCGACGACCGCATTGGCGCCCAGCGCCGCGGCGCGGGTGCGCATTTCCGCGATCGCCTGTTCGCGGGCACGCTGGAGCACGTCCTCATAGGCGCCTGAGCGCCCGCCGACGATGTCGCGCACGCTGGCGAACAGGTCGCGGAACAGGTTTGCGCCCACGATCACCTCGCCGGTGACGATGCCGAGATATTCCTTCGCAGGCCGGCCTTCCAGCGAAGGGGTGGTGCTGACGATGATCCCGGTCATGGACGCTCTCCCCGCGCTGCGATTTATTCGATGCCCAGCGCCGTCTTGTATGTTTCCAACAGCGCTTCTGCTTCCATGCGGGCATTGCGCTCCATCTTGCGCAGGCGGACGATGGACCGCATCGTCTTCACGTCATAGCCATTGGCCTTCGCCTCCAGATAGACGTCCTTTATATCGTCCGCGATGCCCTTCTTTTCCTCTTCCAGGCGCTCGATGCGCTCGATGAAGAGGCGTAGCTGTTCGGCGGCGACATTGCCATCGCTCATGGGAATCTCCAGTAAGTGTGAATCGGTTGATGAATCGGTCGGCGCCTGCCTCTAATGATTGTCGGCGTTCTTCGCCACACTCTCCTGCATGCGGGCGATCTGTTCCGGCGTTGCCTCGCCCTGATGGCGGGATTTCCATTCGGCAAAGGGCATGCCATGGATGATCTCCCGCGCTTCCTCCCTGCCGATCGTGCCGTCCGCCTCCGCGATCCAGTCGGCCAGGCAGTTGCGGCAGAAGCCCGCCGTTCCCATCAGGTCGATATTCTGGACATCGGTGCGGTGCTGCAAATGCGCCACCAGCCGTCGGAAGGCGGTTGCGGCAACCGCATCACTGAGTATGTTATCGCTCACGGCGAACCTTTCGCTGATCATCATCCTGTCGTGCAGCACGGATAAACGAAAACCGCGCCCTGGCAAACCAGAGGCGACCATGACGGCCAGGAGACAAGAGGAATGACGAAATTACCGCCCCGTTCGCGCAAGGTCCGCATATTGGCGACCCTTGGCCCCGCGAGCGACAGCCCGGAAATGATCCGGGCGCTGTTCGTCGCCGGGGCCGACGCTTTCCGCATCAATATGAGCCATGGCGCGCATGAGGATCATGCCGCGCGCATCGCGACGATCCGGGCGCTGGAAAAGGAATTCGGACGTCCTACGACAATCCTGGGCGACCTTCAGGGGCCGAAGCTGCGCGTCGGGACATTCGATCGCGGGCTGGCGGTGCTGGAAACGGGCGCGGCCTTCGTGTTCGACAGCGATCCTGCGCCGGGCGATGCGACGCGGGTCAACCTGCCCCATCCGGAGATCTATGCGGCTCTGGTGCCCGAAACCCGGCTGTTGCTGGACGACGGCAAGATGGTGCTGCGGGTCAAGAAGGTGGCGGAGGATCGCATCGACACGGTGGTCGAGGTCGGCGGTACCCTTTCCAACCGCAAGGGCGTGAACGTGCCCGATGTGGTCGTGCCGGTGCCGGCGCTGACCGAAAAGGACCGGCGCGACCTGAGCTTCGCGGTCGAGCAGGGCTGCGACTGGATCGCCCTGAGCTTCGTCCAGCGGCCGGAGGACCTGGCCGAGGCGCGCAAGCTGATGGGCGGCTATGGCGCATTGATGGCGAAGATCGAGAAGCCGGCGGCTGTCCAGCGGCTGGAGGAGATCATCGAACTGGCCGACGGCGTGATGGTGGCGCGGGGCGACCTTGGCGTGGAACTGCCGCCCCAGGCGGTGCCGCCGCTGCAGAAGCAGATCGTGGCGACCGCGCGCCGCATGGGTCGGCCCGTCGTGGTGGCGACGCAGATGCTGGAATCCATGATCAAGGCGCCGACGCCCACCCGCGCCGAAGTGTCCGATGTCGCGACCGCGGTCTATGACGGGGCCGACGCGATCATGCTGTCGGCGGAAACGGCGGCGGGCGACTGGCCGGTCGAGGCGGTGACGATGATGGACAGCATCGCCCATAGCGTGGAGCGCGATCCGGGCTATTTCGGGCGGCTGCACTATACCGAGACGAAGCCCGATCCCACCACCGCCGATGCGCTGGCGGAGGGCGCCGGCAGCATCGTGTCCGTCGTCGGGGCGAGCGCGATAACCTGCTTCACCTCTTCGGGCAGCACCGTGCGCCGCGTGGCGCGCGAGCGGCCGATGACACCGATCCTGGCGCTGACGCCGCGGCAGGATACGGCGCGCAAGCTGGGGCTGACCTGGGGCGTGCATGCCGTCCGGACCAAGGACATCGGCACGTTCGAGGAGATGATCGGCAAGGCCCGCCGCATGGCGCTGCGCCACGATATGGTCGAGAAGGGCGGCAAGATCGTCGTGCTGGCCGGCGTGCCTTTCGGGACGCCGGGGTCGACCAATGTGCTGCATGTGGCCGCGATTCGCGGAGATGAGCTGAGGGGCCGGGACGAGGGCTGAATGCCGATCGGTCCTGAGGGTCGTGCTCCTGCCTTCGCAGGGGCACGTCCAGCTTAGACGGTTGGGCTTCGAAGCAACGCCAGCTCTGCCAGTTCCCGGCGCAGCGTCGCCGCATCGCGGAACAGGTGGCCGCGCATGCCTTCCGCCTCGGCCGCCAGGACATTTTCCTCGCGGTCATCAATGAACAGCGCCTGTTCCGCGCTCAAACCGAATCGCTCCAGCGCCAGCCGGTAGATCGCGGGGTCGGGCTTCACCAGCTTTTCCGCGCCGGAGACCACGATGTCGCGGAAGGGGGCGAACAGCGCCGACTCCCGAGCATGGAATGGCGCCCAGAATTCATGGCTGAAATTGGTGATGGCGAAGAGCGGAATGCCGCCCTCGTGCAATTCAAGGACGATCTCCGGCATGCCCTCGACTGCCGGTCCTACGCTGTCGATGAACTTCTCGCCCCAGAGGCGAATCAGCGCCGCATGTTCGGGATGGCGCGCGATCAGCTCTGCGCTGGTTTCCGCGAACGGGCGGCCCTGGTCATGCTGGAAGTGCCAGTCCAGCGTCACCACGTCCCGGAGAAACGCATCGAGCGCCCGATCGTCATCGATCAGGCGCTCGTACAGAACCCTTGGGGTCCAGTGATACAAGACATTGCCAACGTCAAAGACGACGGCGGCAATATCCGCCATGAATCAGCCCTGGCGGGCCTTGAAGCGGCGGTTGGTCTTGTTGATGACATAGGTGCGGCCGCGACGGCGGATCACGCGGTTATCCCGGTGACGGCCCTTGAGCGACTTGAGCGAATTGCGGATCTTCATGGAACCAGCCTTTGAATGAATCTTGCGTGATCGAAAATCGAAGCGCAGCCCCTATGGGCGGGACGGCCGAAAGTCAAGGGCGGCCGCCCGCTTTTCGCTCCATCGCCGCGCCGTTCATCCTGCATGCAGCAAATCCGTGGCTTGACGCTTTTAAGGGATTAGCGGCGCGGTGTCGTGTAGAGGCTGTTCATCCCCTGGAGTGCCATCCATGTCGAATCCGTCCATGTTGAAGAAGATCGTCCTTCCGTCCCTGCTGGCCCTGGGGCTCAGCGGCTGCGCCACGGCTGTTCCACCCGTGGAGGTGACGCGGTTCCATATCGACGATCCGGCGCGCAACGGGACCATCGCCGTCGAGGAAATGGCCGGCAACCCCGATGTCGGCCTGGAATTCCGCACCTATGCCGCCGCGGTCGAGCAGGAATTGCAGCGCGTGGGCTTCACCACGGCTGCACAGGGGGCGAAGAGCGACTATGTCGCGCTGGTGAGTTTTCGCCGCACCTTCCGCGAACCCGAAAGCTATGGCGCCAATGGCAAGCCGGTAAGCGTCGGCGTGGGCGGCGCGGTGGGCAGCGGCGGCTATTCCGGCCTGGGGCTGGGCATCGGCATCAACCTGTCGGGCAAGCCCAAGGGGCAGGTCTTCACCGAATTGCAGGTGCAGATACGCCGCCGCGCCGATTCGACCACCATCTGGGAGGGCCGGGCGCAGACTGGGGCGCGGGAGGGAACGCCCGCATCGCAGCCGGGTTTGGCGGCGCAGAAGCTGGCGACGGCATTGCTGGGGGGCTATCCGGGCGAATCGGGGCGGACTATAACCGTCAGATGAGCATCTCGATCACAAGCGCCTTCGACAGCGGCAATATTCGCGTTCTTTCCATTTCCGCCACGTCCGCAGGCGTCCGCGCCGAGCTGGAGATCGTCAAAGACCGGCAGAGCGACTTCTACCAATGGTTCCACTTCCGCGTGGCTGGCGTGGCCGGGCGGGAAGTCGAACTGGCGATCGTCAATTGCGGCGCGTCGGCCTATCCCGACGGCTGGCCAGGCTATAAGGCGCGCTATAGCGAGGATCGGGAGAATTGGCTGCTGGCGGACACCGGCTATGCCGACGGGACGCTGACGATCCGTCTTTCGCCCGACAGCAATGCGGTGTGGCTCGCCTATTTCGCGCCCTATTCGATGGAACGGCACCATGATCTGGTCGCCTGGGCGGCGTCCCAGCCGGGGGTGGAGCATCGCGAACTGGGGCTGACGCTCGACAGGCAGCCGCTCGACCTGCTGGTGCTGGGGGAAGGACCGAAGAAGGTCTGGCTCTACGCCCGCCAGCATCCGGGCGAAAGCATGGCCGAATGGTGGATGGAGGGCGCGCTGGAGCGGCTCTGCGACGAGGAGGACGCCGTGGCGCGGCTGCTGCGCAGGGAGGCGACCTTCTACATCGTGCCGAACATGAATCCGGACGGCAGCCGTCGCGGCCATTTGCGGACCAACGCCGTGGGCATCAACCTCAACCGCGAATGGCATGAGCCGTCGATGGAGAAGAGTCCGGAGGTATTCCTGGTGCGCGGGGCGATGGATGAGGTCGGGGTCGACTTCGCCATGGACGTGCATGGCGACGAGGCGATCGCGGCTGTGTTCCTGGCCGGGTTCGAGGGCATCCCCTCCATCACGGAGCGGCAGTCGGCCTTGTATCGCCGCTATCGCGACACGCTGGCCGCCCGGACGCCCGATTTCCAGACGAGGAAGGGCTATCCCACCGCGCCGGCGGGCAAGGCGAACCTGTCCATGTCCACCAACCAGTTGGCCGAGCGCTTCGGCGCCGTGGCAATGACGCTGGAAATGCCGTTCAAGGATAATGACGACCTGCCGGACGCCGATTTCGGCTGGTCGCCGGCGCGGTCGATCCAACTCGCCAAGGACTGCCTGGGCGTGCTGGCGGAGATGATCGACGAAATCTGAACCCGGCCGGCCGCGGTTCAGCCGAAGAGATCGCCCAGGAAATCGGCCATCGCGCGGAAGCTGCGGCGGTCGGCTTCGGGATTATAGGCCAGGCCCCTTTCGGGCATCTTCGCGTCATGGTCGGTGAAGGCGTGCCCGGTATGGCCATAGGCATGGATCTGCCAATCGCATCCCGCTTCGGTCAGTTCCTTCGCCAGCGCGACCGTGGCTTCCGGCGGCGCGATCGGATCGTCCCAGCCGTGGCAGATCAGCAGCCGCGCGGTGATCTTCGCATGGGGAAGGGGCGGCGCATCATAGACGCCGTGGAAGCTGACGCCGCCTGCAATATCCGCTCCTGAACGGGCAAGGTCGAGCACGCATTTGCCGCCGAAGCAGAAGCCGATCGCCGCGGTCCGGCTCTCGTCCGCCTCATCGAGCGATTTCAGCAGCGCATGGGCGGCGTTCGTCCGGTCCCGCAGCAAAATGCGGTCATCATTGAGTTCGGCCATGTAGCGGCCCATGTCCGGATCGGCGCGGCTGGTCCGCTTGCCCTGGCCGAACACATCC
Source organism: Sphingobium fuliginis (assembly GCF_015074805.1). Taxonomy (NCBI): domain Bacteria; kingdom Pseudomonadati; phylum Pseudomonadota; class Alphaproteobacteria; order Sphingomonadales; family Sphingobiaceae; genus Sphingobium; species Sphingobium fuliginis. The sequence continues at coordinate 3,078,686 of NZ_CP060035.1, forward strand.
GCGACGAGCACGGTGTAACCGATCGCCGCGACCTTTTCGGCATAGGCGAAATCGGCCTCCTTGGTGCCCAGAACATTGGGGAAAAGCAGGATGGCGGGACGCGGAGCGGCGGCGGCATCGTCGAACACGGCCATGCTCTCGAACTGACCGCCAGGGCCTTCATGCACGGTGACGCGGCGGGTGATGGTCATGAAAGGCTCCTTGCTTCGGGGTCGGGACGCATGTTGGGACGCCATGCGGGATTGGCAAGATTGGGCCAGTTGCGGATGTTGGCACCTCCCCTTCAAGGCGAGGGGCCTAATGGCGGGAAACCGCCCTATCGACCATGGATGATCCGCACTTTCGATGCAGCCTCGGCCGCGACGGCGCGGGCCTGGTCTGCGTCGACCGCGCGGGCCAGGGCGACGCCCATGCGGCGATAGGGGCGGGTCGTCGGCTTGCCGAACAGGCGCAGATCGACTTCCCCACCGGGCGTCGAGAGCGCTTCGGCCAATCCTTCGAACCGAAAGTCATCCGATTCCCGATCCGCCAATATCACCGCCGAAGCCGCGGCCCCATGCAGCGTCACTTCCGGCACCGGCAGGCCCATGATCGCGCGGGCGTGAAGATCGAATTCGCTCCAGTTCTGGGAGATCAGGGTCACCATGCCGGTATCGTGCGGCCGGGGCGAGAGTTCGGAGAAGATGACATCCTCTCCCTTCACGAAGAACTCCACGCCGAAAATGCCGTAGCCGCCCAGATTGTCGACCACCTTGCGCGCCATGTCCTGGGCGGCGGCCAGCGCGCCGCCGGACATGGGCGTGGGCTGCCAGCTTTCCTGATAGTCGCCGCGTTCCTGCCGATGGCCGATAGGCGGACAGAAGCTGACGCCGTCACGGCTGCGCACGGTCAGCAGCGTGATCTCATAGTCGAAGGCGATGAATTCCTCGACGATCACCCGGCTGCGGTCGCCGCGCATGTTCGCGACTGCATAGTCCCAGGCGGCTTCCAGTTCCTCAATCGTGCGGACCGTGCTCTGGCCCTTGCCGGATGAGGACATGACCGGCTTGATGACGCAGGGAAGGCCGGTATGCGCCGCCCCCGCCCGCACTTCCTCCAGCGTTTCGGCGTAGCGATAGCGGGAGGTGCGCAGCCCCAGTTCGACCGCGGCGACTTCGCGAATGCGGTCGCGGTTCATGGTCATGATGGTGGCGCGGGCCGAAGGGACGACCGTCACGCCGCGCGCCTCGAAATCGGCCAGGACCTCGGTGCGGATCGCCTCGATTTCGGGGACCACGAAGTCGGGCCGATGCTTTTCGATGGCTTTGGCGAGCAGGTCGGCGTCAAGCATGGAGAAGACTTCAAACCCGTCCGCCACCTGCATGGCAGGCGCGCCCGCATAGCTGTCGCAGGCGATGACCTGCGCGCCGAGGCGCTTGGCGGAGATCACGAATTCACGACCCAGTTCGCCCGAGCCCAGAAGGAGGATCTTCGCGGTAAAGGCCATGGCGGGACTCCTCGAAATGGACATCTTCAGCGCATTCAGCGCAGCGTGCTCCTGCCGGGGCAGGAGCACGTCGTTTCTATTCTTTAAAGTTCAGCGTCCATCAGTGCCGGGAAGAAGCCCTCATGGGCGCTGCGCAGGTCCGCCAGCGCCACGCCTGCCACCTTGTCGCCGCCAGTCGTGCCGATGCGAAGCGCGCCTGGAATGTCCACCCCCTGGGCGGCGGCGACGATGTACCGGCCCTGATCCTCGCCAAAGGCGCTGGCGGTCGTAAGGACGATGCTCAGCTCCGCGCCGATCTTCCCGGCCAGCGCCATTTCCGTCACCGCGACCAGCAGGCCGCCGTCGGAAATGTCATGCACCGCATTGACCTTGCCTTCCGCGATCAGCGCCCGGACGGTTTCGGCATGGGCACGCTCCGCCGCCAGATCGACCTTCGGCGCCTCGCCCGCTTCCCGGCCGGCAATCTCGCGCAGCCAGATCGACTGGCCGAGATGGCTGCCTTCCCCGCCGATCAGCCAGATGGCGTCGCCCTCATTCTTGAAGGCCACGGTCGCCATCCCGTCGATGTCCTGGAGCAGGCCGATGCCGCCGATCGCCGGGGTGGGCAGGATCGCCGATCCGCCGCCGGTCGCCTTGGATTCATTGTACAGGCTGACATTGCCCGACACGATCGGGAAATCCAGCGCGCGGCAAGCCTCCCCCATGCCTTCCAGGCAGCCGGTGAACTGCGCCATGATCTCTGGCCGCTGCGGATTGGCGAAGTTCAGGCAATTGGTGACGGCGAGCGGCGTCGCGCCGACGGCGCTGATGTTGCGATAGCATTCCGCGATCGCCTGCTTGCCGCCCTCATAGGGGTCCGCATAGCAATAGCGCGGCGTGCAGTCGGTGCTGATCGCGATGCCCTTCCGCGTGCCATGGACGCGCACCACCGCCGCGTCGCCGCCGGGGCGCTGCACCGTGTCGGCGCCCACCATATGATCGTACTGCTCCCAGATCCAGCGGCGAGAGGCGATGTCAGGCGATCCCATCAGCCTGACGAGATCGGCGCCGATGTCGGCGCTCTCGCTGATCTCGCCCAAGGGCTGCACGCCCGACCAGGCCTTATATTCATCCTTCGCCATCGCCGGACGGTCGTAGAGCGGCGCATCGTCGGCCAGCGGAGCCAGCGGAATGTCGCACACCGTCTCGCCCTTGTGGACCAGCACCATGCGGCCGGTATCCGTCACATGGCCGATCACCGCGAAGTCCAGCTCCCACTTGCGGAAAATGGCTTCGGCAAAGGCTTCCTTGCCCGGCTGGAGCACCATGAGCATGCGCTCCTGCGACTCCGACAGCATCATCTCATAGGCGGTCATGCCGGTTTCGCGCTGCGGCACATCGTCCATGTTGAGCTGGATGCCGACGCCGCCCTTGGACGCCATTTCCACCGAGGAGGAGGTGAGGCCCGCCGCGCCCATGTCCTGGATCGCGACGATCGCGTCGGATGCCATGAGTTCGAGGCAGGCTTCGATCAACAGCTTTTCGGTGAAGGGATCGCCGACCTGCACCGTCGGGCGCTTGGCGTCGGCGTCGTCGCCGAAGTCCGCCGAGGCCATGGTCGCGCCATGGATGCCGTCACGGCCGGTCTTCGAACCCACATAGACGATCGGATTGCCGATGCCCGAAGCGGCGGAATAGAAGATCTTGTCCGTTTCCGCGACGCCCACGGTCATCGCATTGACCAGGATGTTGCCGTCATAGGCGGGATGGAAATTCACCTCGCCGCCTACGGTCGGCACGCCGACGCAATTGCCGTAGCCGCCAATGCCATGCACCACGCCGCTGATGAGGTGCTTCATCTTCGGATGGTCGGGCCGCCCGAAGCGCAGCGCGTTCATGTTCGCCACCGGCCGCGCGCCCATGGTGAAGACGTCGCGCAAAATGCCGCCCACGCCCGTCGCCGCGCCCTGATAGGGTTCGATATAGCTGGGGTGGTTGTGGCTCTCCATCTTGAAGATCGCGGCCTGGCCGTCCCCGATGTCCACCACGCCCGCATTTTCACCGGGGCCGCAAATGACCTGCGGCCCTTCCGTGGGCAGCTTCTTCAGATGGATTCGCGAACTTTTGTAAGAGCAATGCTCCGACCACATCACCGAGAAAATGCCGAGTTCGGTGAGATTCGGCTCCCGGCCGAGCGCGTTCAGGACGCGATCATATTCTTCCGGGGAAAGCCCATGGTCTGCGACGACCTGCGGCGTGATCTGGGATGCGGTGCTGGACATGTGCGCGCCTTTAGCGGGGGAGCGCCCGATAGACAATGCTGAGGCTCGCGCCCGGGCGAAAACATGATAGCTTTCCCGGCGGGACGAACAAAAGGGGAGTTGCCCATGGAATGGATGCTGTTGCCGCTTCGTCGCTACGCCAAATTCTCGGGCCGGGCGCGGCCGCGCGAATATTGGATGTTCGTCCTGTTCCTGCTGCTCTGTTATATCGGCGTCGCGATGGTCGAGGGGATATTGGGCCTCAGCACGACCGATCACTGGTTCCAGCGCGGCCCCTGGTGGGCGGGCGCGGGCTACAGCACCCGCGGTGGTCCGCTGACGGGGCTGTTCACACTGGCGATGATCATTCCCCATATCGCGGTTTCCGTCCGCCGCCTGCACGATACCGACCGCAGCGGCTGGTGGCTGCTGATCGTCTTCTTCCCGATCATCGGCAGCATCGTCCTGCTGATCTTCTTCATCATGAGCGGCACGCGGGGGCCCAACCGCTTCGGCCCCGATCCGGTCGAGGTGGGAGAGCCGGAATTGCGTTGAGCGCGTCGGTCCGGGCGTGCATGATTGGGCGGTTCAAGCCATTCCCCCTCCAGTAGGCGGGAGGGGGAATGGCGTCGATTGGCCACATTCTCGCAAACTCCAAAGAAAAAGGCCGGCCTCCATGGGGAGGGCCGGCCCGCACTTGCAGGAAAACGGAAAGGATCAGGCCTTGCAGCTCAGCGCGCTCTTGCCCGGCAGGGTGGCGGTGATCTGCTTGCCCGAGCCCTCGACCTTGAAGCCGCCGCCTTCGAAGGGCTTGCCCGCCTCGGCAGCGGTCAGCTTCGTGGGGGCGCCGTCCTTTTCGGTGCGCACGTTCACCGTCTTGTCGTCGCTCATGAAGTCGACGAAGATCAGGCTGTTGTCCTTGCAGCGATATTGATGGCTTTCCTTCACCATCGGCGGCAGTTCGACGGGAGCGGCATTGGCCAGTTTTTCGGCCATGGGATCGGCGGGGCCGCCCACCACTTCGGGTTCGTCATTCTTGTTGCAGGCGGACAGCAGCGCAAGCGCCGCCACGGAGATCAGGGGGAGATGATATTTCATAGCGGTCCTTCTATGTGCACTAGCCACGCCAAGCGTCAACGCAAAACTGCCACGAGTCCGCCAGCCAGTGGCGCGACGTCATGACGTTTTCGTGAATGGCGGCCGGAATCGGCCCCCAGGGCCCATGCGGGCTTGACCGGGCGGGCGGGGGTCGCCAATGCAGGGACATGGCGCAAGACAGCATGACCCATGAGGGCGATCCGTCGCAGATGTCGTTCGAAGATGCGCTGCGCGCGCTCGAATCGATCGTCCGGCGGCTGGAGAGCGGGGATGTGCCGCTCGACGAATCCATTTCGCTCTATTCGCAGGGCGAGGAACTGCGGAAACGCTGCATGGAACGGCTGCAGGCGGCCGAAGCGCGCATCGCCAAGCTGACGATCGACGCCGGCGGCGCCGTGACCGGCGCTCAACCCTTCGGTTCGGACTGAGCGTGCAGCGTGCGGGAGAGGCGGCCATGAGCGGACCCGACTCCGCCTCGCCTCGGTCGATCGGTCTGGTGGCCGACCGCGCTGCGGCGGTGGCGGCCGACATCGACCGCCTGTTCGACGCGCTGCTGGCGGTTCCCGACGACCCGCGCCGGCGCCTGCACGAAGCGATGCGCCATGCGGCCATGGGCGGAGGCAAGCGGCTGCGTCCGCTGCTGGTGCAGGCGGCCAGCGACCTGTTCAACATCTCGCGGGATTCGGCGCTGCGGGTCGGCGTCGCGGTGGAATGCATCCATGTCTACTCGCTGGTGCATGACGATCTTCCGGCGATGGACGACGACGACCTTCGCCGGGGCAAGCCGACCGTGCACAAGGCATTTGACGAGGCGACGGCGATCCTCGCGGGCGATTGCCTGCACGATCTGGCTTTCGAAGTGCTGGCGGACGAGGAGACGCATCCCGATCCTTTCGTCCGGGTCGAGCTGGTGAAGGCGCTGGCCGTCGCCAGCGGCACCAGCGGCATGGCGGGCGGCCAGATGATGGACCTGGAGGCGGAGAAGACCAGCTTCGACCTGCCCACGGTCACGCGGCTCCAGCAGTTGAAGACCGGCGCGCTGATCGGCTTCTGCGTCGATGCGGCGGCGATCATGGCCCGCATCCCGCCGGAGGGGCGGACGCGCCTGCACGGCTATGCCCGCGACATCGGCCTTGCCTTCCAGATCGCGGACGACCTGCTCGACGTCGAGGGGGACGCCGTTCTCGCCGGCAAGGCGCTGGGCAAGGACGCGGCGGCGGGGAAGGAAACTTTCGTCTCCCTGCTGGGGGTGGAGCGGGCGCGGGAACAGGGCCGCCTGCTGGTCGAGCAGGCGAAGGCGCATCTGCACGGCTTCGGGCCGGAGGCCGACCTGCTGCGCGCCATTGCCGACTATATCGTGGAAAGGGATCGTTAGGGGCATGAGCAAGCAGAGGGTGGGGGTCTATCCCGGGACATTCGATCCGATCACCTTGGGTCATATGGACATCATCCGGCGCGGCGCGAAGCTGGTCGACAAGCTGGTGATCGGCGTCACCACCAACATCTCCAAATCCCCGATGTTCTCCGACGATGAACGGCTGGATATGGTGCGGCGCGAATGCGCGGGCATCGACACGGAAATCGTCGTCACGGGCTTCAACTCGCTGCTGATGGACTTTGCCGAATCGCAGGGGGCGAGCGTCATCATCCGGGGCCTGCGCGCCGTCGCTGACTTCGAATATGAATATCAGATGGCGGGGATGAACCAGCAGATCAACGGCCGGGTCGAAACCGTTTTCCTGATGGCGGACGTGTCGTTGCAGCCGATCGCTTCCCGTCTGGTCAAGGAAATCGCGCTCTATGGCGGGCCGATCCACAAATTCGTCAGCCCCGCCGTGCGCGAGGAAGTGGAGGCGCGGGTCGCCGCCATCGGCCTGAAAGGGCAGGGCTGAAGGCTCCACTCATCCTTCGTTCAGTTGCCAATCGCGAAGAGGGCGCTATCAGGGCAAGTTCGCACCTGGGCAAAATTTGAGGAAAGCTTCATTCATGCGGTTCACGTCGGCGCTCAAGACCGTGGCGATCGGTTTCGCTCTCTATGCATCGAGCGGCGCGGCCCTGGCCCAGGGCGGCGGTGGGCGCAATGCCGAGGAGATGAAGAAGGAGGAGGCGGCCGTGCGCGCGGAGCAGGCCGCTAAGCAGCTCGGCCTCGACCCCGCTTCCAAGCTGCCGCCGGCCACGGTACCTGTCGATCCCCAGAATGTCTGGGATCTGGACCTGTCGAGCGGCGGCCGCGTACGCATCCAGTTGCGTCCCGACATCGCGCCTGGCCATGTCGAGCGGATCAAGGAGCTGACGCGCCAGGGCTTCTACAACGGGCTCAAATTCCACCGCGTCATTCCCGGCTTCATGGCGCAGGGCGGCGACCCCAAGGGGGACGGGACCGGGGGGTCGACGCTGCCGGACCTGAAGGCCGAATTCAATCCGATGCCGCACCTGCGCGGCACCGTCTCCATGGCCCGCGCCCAGAGCGAGGACAGCGCGAACAGCCAGTTCTTCATCGTCTTCCTGCCGCGCATGCAGCTCGATAAGAAATATACGGTGTTCGGCCGCGTGATCGAGGGCATGCAATATGTCGATGCCATCCATCAGGGCGAACCGCCCGCCGATCCGACCATCATCCTCCAGGCCTCGATCGAAAGCGACGGCAGACCGCCGGTGACGGCACTGCCGACGCCGCCTGCTCCGCCCGCGCCCTCGATCGTCGCGCCGCCGGCGAAGAAGCCCGCGCCCGCAAGGAAGCCGGCCGCGCCGAAGAAGAAATAGTCAGGCCGGGTGAATGCGTGCTCCTGCGAAGGCAGGAGCCCAGTCCCGCCGCCTGAACTGGGCTTCTGCCTTCGCAGGAGCACTTGATATGCTGTTCTAGAGCATTCGACCATGCGCGTAGATCTGTTCGATTTCGACCTCCCGCCTGAAAGCATCGCGCTTCGCCCTGCTTTCCCGCGCGACGCGGCCCGGCTGCTGCTGGTGCCCGGCGACGCGCCCTTCCAGGACCGGATCGTGCGCGATCTGCCCGACCTGCTGCGCGCCGGCGACGTGCTGGTGTTCAACGACACCAGGGTCATTCCCGCCCAATTGGAGGGGATGCGCGGCCAGGCCAGGGTCGGCGCCACGCTCCACAAGCGGCTCGGTCTGCGCCAATGGCAGGCCTTCCTCCGCAACGCCAAGCGGGTGCGTGATGGCGACCGGATCGACTTCGGCAATGGCGTCACCGCTGTGGCCGGCCCGCGCGACGAGGACGGTGGCGTCACGCTCTGCTTCGAGGGTGAGGAGCCGGTCGAGCTGTTGCTGGAACGGGCGGGCCGGATGCCGCTGCCCCCCTATATCGCCAGCAAGCGCCCGACCGACGAGCGCGACCGCAGCGATTACCAGACCATGTTCGCGCGGGAGGATGGCGCGGTCGCCGCCCCCACGGCGGCGTTGCACTTCACGCCCGAATTGATGGCCGCGGTCGAAAAAGCCGGCGTCCGGACCGAAACGCTGACGCTGCATGTCGGCGCCGGCACCTTCCTGCCCGTAAAGGCGGACGATACGGACGATCACCGGATGCATGCCGAATGGGGGCGGATCGACCAGGCGACGGCGGATCGCCTCAACGCCGCACGGGCGGCCGGCGGCCGGCTGATCGCGGTCGGCACCACCAGCCTGCGCCTGCTGGAAAGCGCGACGGGGGAGGACGGCATCATCCGTCCTTTCGCGGACGAGACGCGGATATTCATCACGCCGGGCTATCGTTTCCGCGCAGTCGACGGGTTGATGACCAATTTCCACCTGCCCAAATCGACCCTGTTCATGCTGGTAAGCGCCTTGATGGGCACGGAGAAAATGCTGTCGGTCTATCGGCACGCCATTGATCGCGGCTATCGTTTCTACAGCTATGGCGATTCCAGCCTGCTTCTGCCCCAGCCTTAAGACCGTTCATGTTGATGCTCCATCGACCGCGGATGGGGCCTCCCGTTTTGCAAGGCGGTCCAAGGAATGAAAGTCGCACTGGCGCGCTGCCCTGTCTCGCGTTAAGTCTTTCTTTGATGACGATTGACCCGCTGGTGCTGTTGCAGGCTTACGCGATCGGCGTGTTTCCCATGTCCGACGATCGCGAGGCGGAGGAGGTGTACTGGATCGAGCCGAAGCGACGGGCGATCATGCCGCTCGACGGTTTCCACATCTCCCATTCGCTGGCCAAGACGATCCGGCGGGAGCGGTTTCGGGTCACCGCCAATCGGGATTTCACAGGCATCGTCCGGCTCTGCGCAGAAGCCGCGCCGGACCGCCCGTCCACCTGGATCAACCATCCGATCGAGCGTGCCTATCGCCATCTGCATGAAATAGGTTTCGCCCACTCCGTTGAGGTGTGGGAGGGGGAGGAACTGGTCGGCGGCCTTTATGGCGTGGCGCTGGGGCGGGCCTTTTTCGGGGAAAGCATGGTGTCGCGGCGCGCCGATGCGTCGAAGGTGGCGCTGGCCTGGCTGACCGCCCGCATGCGTTTCGGCGGTTTCACCCTGCTCGACTGCCAGTTCATGACCGATCATCTGCGGTCATTGGGTGCGATCGAAATCAGCCAGCGCGACTATCTTCAATCATTGGCGGGCGCGTTGGACGGCGTGGCGCTGGGGGCGGGGCGGGGCGTGCTGGCGGCCGGTTCCGGCGTCTGGGCGGAGCTGGCATTTTCGCCGCTTGCCGGGGACGCCTTGGCCCGCGCGCCGTCCGACACTTCGCCCTTGTCGCCCAGCTTCACCGTATCGGGACCGGTTTCCGGCCATGACATCGTGCAGCTCCTGACCCAGACGTCGTAGACCGGGTGCTGCACGACATTGCGGTCGGGCCGTTCCCGGAACAGCCAGCCGGAAAAGTTGCGGCGCCATTTATTGTCGGCGGTGCTGCGCACGTCGAGCTGAATGAAGGCGCCGGTTTCCTGCACATTTTCCCAGGGCGCCGTGGTTTCGCAGGCCTGCAGCCGAACAATGGCATCGCCCACGCGCAGCGCTTCGCCCGGCTTCATCGTCAGGTCGGTGGTGATGCCGTTGCGCTTGTTGAGCAGGCCGATCACCGCCACCCGCTCGTTCATCGGCGTGCCGGTGAGGGGAGACTCGTCGCCATTGCGGATCTTCTGCCCCTCGATGCGGACAGGACCGCCCTGGTTCTGCGTCGGCAGATCGTCGCCGCCGCAACCGGCCAGTATCAGGGTGCAGCCGAGAATCGGCAGGAAACGTCCCGCCGGGCGCCGCATCATGATGCGTCGGGGCTCCACGCCTCATAATCGCCGGTCGCCTTCTGGCGCAGGCCGCCCTTTTCCAGCGCGCCGGTGGGGCGGTAGGCCTGGGCCGTGCCGGTGGCGTTGGGGGTGAAGTCCCTTTCCCAGATGCGCGGGGGCGGCAGGAAACTCTCCGGCGCGCCCTCGATCGAATGATGCAGCCAGCCATGCCATTCGGCGGGCACGCGGCTGGCGTCGTTCGCGCCATTATAGATGACCCAGCGCCGGGTCAGTCCATTGGGGTCGGTGCCGCCTTCATAATAGACATTGCCCTGATGGTCCTCACCCACCTTCGTGCCCTTGCGGGAGGTGTAGAGCGAGGTGCCGATGGTCGCGCCATCCCACCAGGTGAAGATCTTGCCAAGGATTCCCATGGGCGAAGCGCTTAGCCGTTGCGGCTGGCGCTTGGCAAGGCGGTTCTGGTCAGCGGGGGCAGAAATTGAGGGGGTTTGACGAGGACGGCCGGTCGCAATCGCCCCAGGTGACGCGGTCGCCTTCCCTGATGCCCAGCTCCGCCGCCCTGCCGCCGCGCAGTTCGAGGACGGCGGCGACCGGGATGCCGGCGGAGACCGGCTCGCGGGAATAAGGGGCGGCGTTGGCCTTCAGGAAGGCGATGCTGCCGTCGGTGTGGATGAACAGCATGTCGAGCGGGATCAGCGTGTTCTTCATCCAGAAGCTGGCCGTGCGGGGCGGCGACATGGGGAAGAGCATCCCGGAATCGGGGGCGAGCGACTTGCGGAACATCAGGCCCTGTTCCTGCTGCTGTTCGGTGAGGGCGAGTTCGACGGTGAAGCGGTGAGCGGTTTTGGCGGTGTGGATGGTGAGGGGGAGGAGGGTGGTTTGCCCGGTGGCGGTGGGAGCGGCGGTGTTTTCGGCTTTGGGGGCGGATGGGGAGCAGGCGGCCGGGAGAATTGCAAGGAGAAGGAGGAGGAAGGGCTTCATGGGGGTGAGGTATCACAGCCTGGCGGTTAACAAACGGGGTGCTGAGCGGTTACTCATCCGCTTCCGGCACTTCCCCCGGCGCGGCGTCGGTCCAGCGGCGGGCGGTGGCGTAATCATGGCCGGCGCGCAGGAAGGCGGCAATCCATTTTTCCCGCTGCTTCGGGTCCGGGCGTTCCTGGGCATAGGGGCCGATCCGCTTGCGCCGGGCGAAGCGGTCGGCGGCGGACCAGCTTTCCCTTTGGGTCTGCGCGTGGGCTTCCACCCGGTCGGCTTCCGCTATGCCATCGGCGCGCAGGGTTTCCGCCACCCGGCGGGCGCCATAACCGCGGCGGCTGAGCGCGCCGCTTTTCATCACGGCATAACCGGCATCGTCGACATAGCGCAATTCGCTCAGCCGATCGACCAGCGCCTGCGGATCGGCGGGGTCTTCGCCGCCCCAGCCGCGTTCCTTGATCTTGCGGCCCAGATAGGCCAGCAATTTGGCCCGGCTGGTGGCGAAGCGCGCCACATAACGCAGCGCAAGTTCGCGCATGGCCTCTTCATCGAGCGGGGCAGGAGGGCGTTTGCCGGTCATGGCAATGCTTCATGCCTGTTGCGCCTTGATTATGCCACAGTCGGGCCGGAATTTTACCGCCCCTTTTGGGGTAAAAGCCCAAGCTGGAATGCAACTATCCGGTGCAAAGCGGCTTGAAAGCTGTTAGCGGCGCGCCGGAATATGACAAACATGACATTGGGTGACACCAATATGACGGGTTCGCAAAGCATGATGGCACCGACGCCAACCACCGACGATCTGCCCCGCCGTTTCTCGGACTTCGAGACGCTGGGCGAAGCGCTGGACTATGCTGCGACCGGGCGGCGCGGCCTGAACTTTCACGACGCGCGGGGGAATCTGGCGCGACCCTATCCCTTTGCGGAGCTGCGCGAGGACGCCGTCGCCAGCGCCCACCGGCTGATCGCCCATGGGGTGAAACCGGAGGATCGCGTGGCCCTGGTGGCGGAGACGGGCCCGGATTTCGCGCAATTGTTCTTCGGCATCGTCTATGCGGGCGCCTGGCCGGTGCCGCTGCCGCTGCCGACCAGCTTCGGCGGCAAGGAAAGCTATATCGACCAGTTGAACGTCCAACTGTCGAGCTGCGACCCGATGCTGTTCCTCTTTCCCAAGGAACTGGAGGAGATGGCAGGGGAATCCGGCCGTCAAAAGGCGGTCGAGAGCATCGCCTTCGAGGATTTCATCGCGCGGGAAGCCATGCCCTGCGATCTGCCGCAGGCGAGGGGCGAGGAGATCGCCTATCTGCAATATTCGAGCGGTTCGACCCGCTTCCCCCATGGCGTGGCGGTGACGCATCATGCGCTGCTCAGCAATCTGGCGGCGCATAGCCATGGCATGGAACTGGTCGAGAGCGATCGCTGCATAAGCTGGCTGCCCTGGTATCATGACATGGGTCTGGTCGGCTGCTTCCTGTCGGTCGTCGCCAACCAGGTGTCGACCGACTATATGAAGACCGAGGATTTCGCCCGGCGGCCGCTGGCGTGGCTGGACCTCATCAGCCGCAACGAAGGCACCTCGATCAGCTATTCCCCGACCTTCGGCTACGACATTTGCGCGCGCCGCATGTCGAGCCAGACCAAGGCGCAGGATCGTTTCGACCTGTCCCGTTGGAGGCTCGCGGGCAACGGCGCGGACATGATCCGCCCGGACGTGATGCAGAGCTTCGTCGATGCGTTCGGGGACGCGGGGTTCAGCCCCAAGGCGTTCCTGCCGAGCTATGGCCTGGCCGAGGCCACGCTGGCCGTCACCATCATGCCGCCGGGCGAGGGCATCATCGTCGAACTGGTGGAGGAAACCGACCTTTCCGGCGGCGACGCGACCGAAGGCCGGCCGCAGCGCTTCCGCTCGATCGTCAATTGCGGCAAGCCGGCGCGCGACATGGTCGTGGAAATCCGGGACGAGGATGGAGCGAAGCTGAACGAGCGTCAGATCGGCAAGGTGTGGACCACCGGGCCGTCGCTCATGGTCGGCTATTTCCGCGATCCTGAGGCGACCGACGCCTGCATGGTCGACGGCTGGCTGGACACGGGCGACATGGGCTATTTGAGTGACGGCTATCTTTATATCGTGGGCCGCGCCAAGGACATGATCATCATCAACGGCAAGAATCACTGGCCGCAGGACATCGAATGGGCGGTGGAGCAGCTTCCCGGCTTCAAGCAGGGCGACATCGCCGCCTTTGCCATCACCACGCCGGGCGGCGAGGAAGCGCCCGCCGTGCTGGTGCATTGCCGCACCTCCGACAATGATGAGCGTACCCGGTTGCGCGACCAGATCCGCGAACGCGTGCGGGCGATCACCGGCATGAACTGCGTGGTCGAACTGGTGCCGCCGCGCACCCTGCCGCGCACCAGCTCGGGCAAGCTCAGCCGGTCGAAGGCGCGCAACCTCTATCTGACCGGCGAAATCCGGCCCTACGACATCGCCGCCTGACCCTTTGCCGCGCACCGACCGGCCGGGGGCCGCTTTTTTCATCTGCTTTTGACGGCCGTTACGGATTGATAACCGCTTGCTGTTAATCCGGCCGGGTGAGACGCGGGCAAGGGCCATCTTCTGAACAGGCTTCGCGGGAGCGAATATCGCTCCGGGCGATGATGGGTCTTGCCGTCGTGCCGGGCGATGCGGCGGAGCGCGTCCTTGCTGCCCAATTGCGCTCGGCCGATCATGTCGCGCTGCTGAGGCAGGCGATGAACCTCTTCGGCCTGCTGTTCCTGTGGCAGGTCTTCGGCGATCACGGCTCCGTGCCGGGGCTGATGGTCTGGAGCGCCGCGCTGGTCCTTTCCATGGCCGTCGGCGCCATCCTGCGGCGCAGGCGCAATGGCGCGGCGGCAAGCGCGACCGATCTCAGGGTCCATGGCTTCACCGGCCTGCTTCACGGCCTCGTCTGGGCGGCGTGCATGATGACGCTCTCGTCCGGGCACGGCGCCGCGCAGTTGGTGGCGCACTGGACGCTGATCAGTTGCATCATGGTCTGCGGCGCGATCAGCTATGCCGCCACTCCGCTGGCGGCGACCGGCTTCCTGCTGCCCTGCATCGTCGGGCTTGGCGCGCTGTTCGATCCGCGCGACCAGACGCCGCTGCTTGCCCTTGCCACCAGCTATGCGCTGTCGTTGCTGGTCGGCTGCTTCCTTTATGCACGGACCTTCGCCCGGCAGCACAGCGCCAGCGTGCAACTGGAGGAAAAGAGCGAGGTCGTCAGCCTGCTGCTGCGCGAATATGAACATGGCGCGTCCGACTGGCTGTGGCAGACCGATCCCGCGCGGCGGCTGAGCGGCGTGTCGCCGCGCCTTGCCGAAATGCTCGGCCGTACACCGGCCGAAGTGGAAGGCGTGCTGCTGGTGCAACTGCTGGCTGGAAATGCCTGGGAAAGCGGTCTGTTCCCGACGGAACTGCATGCGTTGGCGGATCATCTGAAGCGGCGGGAAAGCTTCAGCAACATCGTCTTGCCGGTCGAGCTGGAGGGGGATGTGCGCTGGTGGGAACTGTCCGCCTCGCCCCGCTATGACGAGGGCGGCGCCTTTCTCGGCTTCCGGGGCGTCGGCTCCGATATTACCGAACAGAAGGAATCGGCGGAACGGATCGCGCAGCTTGCGCGGTTCGACCCGTTGACCGGCCTGCCCAACCGCACGCATCTGCGCGATGTGCTGGATCAGGCCATGGGCGGCGGCGCGGCGGCGGGCGCAGGGCGCGGCGGCTGCGCCTTCCTGATGATAGACCTGGACCGGTTCAAGGCGGTGAACGATACGCTGGGCCACCAGATCGGTGACAAGCTGTTGACCCAGGTGGCGCGGCGATTGCGGCATATCTGTTCCGGCGCGGAATTTTGCGGGCGCATCGGCGGCGACGAATTTGCCGTCGTCATCCCGCAACTGGGGGACAATCACGGCGTCGACAGGCTTGCGGCCCGGATCATCAACGGCCTTTCAGCCCCTTATCAGGTGGACGAACATACGCTTTACGTCGGTGCATCCGTCGGGTCGGCGGTGTCGCCACAGGATGGCCGTGAATCGGAGGCGCTGATTCGCAGCGCGGACCTCGCCCTCTATCGCGCAAAGGGCGATGGCGGCGGCGTGCACTGCGCCTATGAACCGCAATTGCATGCGCAGGCGGAGGAGCGCCGCCAACTGGAACTCGCGCTGCGCGACGCGCTGGAGAAGAACCAGCTGCACGTGCTGTTCCAGCCGGTGGTGGAGGCGCAGGCGGGCATTGTCGTCGGGTTCGAGGCGCTGGTGCGCTGGACCCACCCGGACATGGGGCCGATCTCGCCAGCCAAATTCATTCCGGTCGCGGAAGAAGCCCGGTTGATCGGACCGATCGGGGAATGGGTGCTGCGGACCGCCTGCAAGGAAGCGGCATGCTGGCCCGACGGCGTGCGCATCGCGGTCAATGTCTCGGCCGAGCAGCTCGTCCATCCGAGCTTTGTCGGTGCGGTGGTATCGGCCCTTGCGCAGAGCGGGCTGGAGGCGCGGCGGCTGGAGCTGGAAGTCACCGAAAGCGTGTTCGTCAACGCCGATACCGGGGCGCTCAAGATACTCGATCAGTTGCGGGGGCTGGGCGTTCGGCTGTCGCTCGACGATTTCGGGACGGGCTATTCCTCGCTTGGCTATCTCAGCCGCACACGTTTCGACACGATCAAGATCGACCGCAGCTTCGTCGTGGGCGCGGCGAACAACAGGGCGGAAAGCCTGGCGATCATCCGCGCGGTGGTCACACTGGCGGATAGTCTGGGCATGGCGACCACGGCGGAGGGCGTCGAAACGGAGGCCGAACTGGCCATGGTCAGGGGCCTGGGCTGCCGCAAGGTGCAGGGCTTCTATTTCGGGCGGCCCATGCCGGCGGCCGACGCGGCGGCGCTCTTCCCCGGGCATCAGGTGCGCGCCCGGGCCTAGGCTTCATCGCCGCGATGGAAGGACGTGACCCAAGATGCGCTCCGGGGTCCATCGAACATGGCGCAGTCTTGCCTATTCGTCGCGGCAGCATGATCGCCCCCATGCTGCTCTCCGCCCGCCCCTTATCCGCCGCTCTCGATCCGTAATTCCATCGCCTCGGAAAGCACCCCCGCACTTGCGATAATGGCCGGGAGCCTTCGATCGCCGCAAGGGCCGCGCGCCATGCTCCGAAAGGCCGGCGATCCCGCGAAAGGAAGACGCCGCGCCGTCGGGCTTTGCGGACCGGGCACAGTTGGAGAACCCCGCCCGGTCCTTATCGTCACGCCTTGGTGCATTCCCCTGCACGCTTGCCGGTGACGTCATGGGTGGTGCGCAGCACGGGCTGGCCGCCCTCGGTCCTCGTCATGGTGCTGCCCAGCGTCAGCGTATCGGCGGTGAAATTGCCCTCCAGCACGATTTCGGATGTGCCCTTGCCGGATGTGCAGCTCAGCGTAGCGATCAGACGCCCCTTGCGGATCAGCTTGTCCTTGTAGGTGCAGTTCTTGCCCTCATCCCCGGCGAGAGCATTGGCGTCCGGCACGCCGGCGGCATCGACGGCGATGCAGGTCTTGTCCTCGCTCACCTGTTTCAGCGCGGCCTGATATTCGGCCGGGGTGACTGTGGGGGTATTATAGCCGGTTGTCTTGCGCGTCAGCGCCCATTCGCCCGCTTTCATGACGATCGGCGCTTCGGTCGTTTCGGGCGCGGGTTCCGGCTTGCTGCCGCAGGCGGCCAAGCCGAGAGCAAGCCCAAGCGGCAAAGCCGCCAGCGCGAATTTCTGCATATCCTCTCCCCTGTTCTCTGTTGGAACCGGTGCAGGCTCGCGCCAAGCCGTGCAAAGCGCAAGAGGAATCTGCTATCGCCTGCAGGCGCTTCGCTCACATCGCCTGCCCTTACTTCTCCGCGCAGGTCGTGCCGATCCACTTGCCGCTGGTCCTGGCCTTCATGCTCATGTTCATGCCATTGGGCGCACCGGTCATCTTCATGTCCATGTGCATCTCATAGCTTTCGGGCGCATAGCTGCCGGACATGACGGCGTTCATCGTGCCGCCCTGCGACTTGCAGCTTATCTCGCCCTTCACGGAACCGCCGCTGGCGTCGAAGCCCTTGTAGGCGCAATCCTTGTTCTCCTGCCCCGAGAACATCTTGCCGCTGGGGTTGGCGGCTTCCTCCGGCGAGACGCAATATTTGATCGAGGTGCGGCTCATCATCTTCTTCATCTGCTCTTTCATCTGGTCGCCGCCGCCGGGCATGTTCGGCATGTCGATGTCCTCCAGCTCATAGTTGCCCTCCCACTGGCCGGGCTTGAGCTGGACCTTCTGCACTTCCTGACGGACCTCCTCGCGGGTTTGCGGCTCGCTCGCCTTCTTTTCGCCGCACGCCGCGAGCAGGGCGGTCGCTCCCGTCAGGCCGATCAGGATGGAGAGTGTCGGACGCATAAGCTTTTCTCCCTGTTTCCACGCCGTTTAGGGCGCGACCATATCAAGGGAGGGGGAGGATGCAATGCGGAATGGACAAGCCATATGTTCTTTATTTGTTCTAATTCCGATGCTATGCGTGTTCGACAATCGGGTGAGCGTTGATGGACTGGGAAGATGGAGAAGGGCCTACTTCGGCTCTTCGCGCGCGCCAGGGTGACAAGCCGGCGGTCTATCCGTCGCCGTCCGAAGGGCTGTTCGAACCGAAGCCCTGAAAGGGCGGAGGCGCGCGGCTTTGCCGCTTCCCGGCATAAGAGAGCGTGAAGCCGATTGCGTCTCACGCCAAAGGCCCCATATTCCGCTTATGTCTATCCAGATCCGCACCACGCTGGACGAGCCGGAGACCGGCGAAGGCTTCGTCCCCCACCGCCCCGCGCGCCCGGAAAAGAGCGAGGGTGGCAGGCCGTTCAAACTGGTGTCGGACTATGAGCCGTCGGGCGATCAGCCGACCGCCATAGCCGAACTGGTGGAAACCGCGCTGGCTGGCGAGAAGGACCAGGTGCTGCTGGGCGTCACCGGATCGGGCAAGACCTTCACCATGGCGAAGGTGATCGAGGCGTTGCAGCGGCCCGCTCTGGTGCTGGCGCCCAACAAGATACTGGCCGCGCAGCTTTATGGGGAGTTCAAGAGCTTCTTCCCGGAAAACGCCGTCGAATATTTCGTCAGCTATTACGACTATTACCAGCCCGAAGCCTATGTGCCCCGCTCCGACACTTATATCGAGAAGGAGTCGAGCGTGAACGAGGCGATCGACCGGATGCGCCATTCGGCCACGCGTGCGCTGCTGGAACGCGACGATGTGCTGATCGTGGCGTCGGTGTCCTGCCTCTACGGCATCGGCTCGGTCGAAACCTATTCGGCCATGACCTTCGCGATGAAGAAGGGGCAGGTCGAGGACCAGCGGGAGATCATCCGAAAGCTGGTCGCGCTCCAGTACAAGCGCAACGACGCGGCGTTCGCGCGCGGCAATTTCCGGGTGAAGGGCGACAATCTGGAGATTTTCCCGTCGCACTATGAGGACACCGCCTGGCGGGTCAGCTTCTTCGGCAATGAGATAGAGGACATTGTCGAATTCGACCCGCTGACCGGCAAGAAGGTCGCGAGCCTGGACTTTGTGAAGGTCTTTCCCAATTCGCACCACGTGACGCCGGGCCCGACGCTGAAGCAGGCGATGGAGGCGATCCGCTTCGAACTGGCGGAGCGGCTGAAGGAATTGCAGGCCGAGGGCAAGCTGCTGGAGGCGCAGCGGCTGGAGCAGCGGACCAATTTCGACCTGGAGATGATCGCTGCCACCGGCTCCTGCGCGGGGATCGAAAATTATTCGCGTTTCCTGACCGGCCGTCTGCCGGGCGAGCCGCCGCCGACGCTGTTCGAATATCTGCCGGAAAATGCGCTGCTGTTCGTGGACGAAAGCCACCAGACCGTGCCCCAGATCGGGGCGATGGCGCGGGGCGACCATCGGCGGAAGATCACGCTGGCCGAATATGGCTTCCGCCTGCCGAGCTGCATCGACAACCGGCCCTTGCGCTTCAACGAATGGGACGCGATGCGGCCGCAGACGGTCAGCGTCTCCGCAACGCCCGGGTCTTGGGAGATGGAGCAGACCGGCGGCACCTTCTCCGAACAGGTGATCCGCCCGACCGGTCTTATCGACCCGCCTGTCGAGATCAAGCCAGTGGAGGACCAGGTGGACGACCTGATCCATGAGGCGAAGGAGACGGCGAAGAAGGGCTATCGCACGCTGGTCACGACGCTCACCAAGCGCATGGCCGAGGATCTGACCGAGTTCATGCATGAGGCGGGGATCAAGGTCCGCTACATGCACAGCGATGTCGAGACGCTGGAGCGCATAGAGCTGATCCGCGACCTGCGGCTGGGGGTCTATGACGTGCTGGTGGGCATCAACCTGCTGCGCGAGGGGCTGGACATCCCCGAATGCGGGCTGGTCGCGATCCTCGACGCGGACAAGGAAGGCTTTTTGCGCTCCGAAACCTCGCTCATCCAGACGATCGGGCGCGCGGCGCGCAATGTCGAGGGACGGGTGATCCTCTATGCCGACCGCGTCACCGGGTCGATGGAGCGGGCGCTCAACGAGACGTCGCGCCGCCGCGAGAAGCAGATGGCCTATAATCTGGAACATGGCATCACGCCCACCACGATCAAGCGCAACATCGGCGACATCATCGCCCATGTCGCGTCGAAGGATCAGGTGACGGTGGATACCGGGCTGGAGGACAGGCCGCACCTCGTCGGCCACAATCTGCGCGCCTATATCGAGGATCTGGAAAAGCAGATGCGGGCCGCGGCGGCGGACCTGGAGTTCGAGGAGGCCGGACGCATCCGGGACGAAATCCGCAAGCTGGAGGCGGAAGAGCTTGGCCTGCCCGCCGGGCAGCAGGTGGCGGCGCCGCGAGGGCGGGCCACCGAGGGCAAGCCGGGAACGCGCAAACTGCGCTACGGGAAGGTGCAGAAGAAGTTCGGACGTTAGGGGCCGGGGAACCGTCCGCTTCTTGTTCGAACCCGCCATGCTCCTCGAAGGCGCTCGAACAAGACGCGTGGTTCGTCCAGAGCCCGGTTCCGCCGTCTGACGACCATCGCGTCGTGGAACTGGGCTCCCGCCTTCGCAGGAGCACTTTGTGCCTCAAGAATAGCGGAATGGCCGCGATCCACCCGCCTTCCGCAGATCATGGCGTTTGAACGGGGCTTCCATACGACGCTCCCTCTTCCGAACGCGGCGAAGGCCGCTCCCGCCCCTTCAGGCCGAAAATCTCACCTGTCCTGGTCCTGATAGGCCATTTGCAAAATCCCCCAATGCCGTCCTCGAACATGGATGGAGGCGATGACCTGCTTCAGCAATATGACCTCGCCCACGGCGTTCAGCCGCCGATAGGCCTTGATGCAGAAGGGTTGGGTGATCCTGCACTGCTCGCGCGTGTCGGGGAAATCGAAGATCAGGCCCTGGCGCGAATATTCGAAATTCCAGTTGTCGTCGCCCGGCCGCTGCGGATGCGACCGTTCCGGCATCGCGACCGCGCCGAAGCTGTTGCGGTCGGTGAAGGTCATGCCGAACAGCCCCGGAAAGACGCGCGCCCTTTCCTGCTGCACCCGCGCAGCGGGGATCAGCACCGGCTGGACCGGATGGCTATATTGCACCGGCTGCGTGCCGGGGATCGGCATGTAGGATTCGCTGAACAATTCGCTTTCCGTCAGCCGGCCCTCGACAACGGCCAGTTCCAGCGCGTCGCTTACCGCCTGCGCGGCATCCAGGCAGAAATCGATATAGGGCGTATCGGGTATCTCGACGCCGCTTTCCGCCACCAGTTGCAACAGTCGGTTGGTGTCGTCGCTGGCGGTCGAGATGCGGCCGGACAGTCTTTGCAGGCCCCCCGCATTGTCGGTGGAGGTGCTCGCCAGCGCCGCCAGCCCGCCGCGAATCTCGCCCGCCGATCCGACGATGGAGGCGATGCGTTCGGCCACCCCCTCGCTGTTGCTGGACAGGTCTTCCATCAGCGCGCCGAGCCGTTCGACCAGCAGTTCGATATTCTTGGTGTCGTTAAGCGCCGTGCGCGCGGTTTCCGCGCCGTGGACGATGCCCTCCAGCATCTTGCCCGCCTCACCGGTCAGCGCTCCGATGGACTGATCGATGGTCTGGGTGGCGGTCGCGGTTTCCTGCGCCAGCTTCTTGACCTCTGCGGCCACCACGGCGAAGCCGCGCCCGGCATCGCCTGCGCGCGCCGCCTCTATGGTCGCGTTGAGCGCCAGCAAATTGGTCTGGCTGGCGATGCCGCTGATCACGCTGGTGACATGGGCGACGGTCTTCAGCGCCTCGCGGAAGCCGTCAAGCTGTGCGTGGACGCTGCTCACCCGCTCGATCAGGTCGACGAAATTGCTGTTGGCGTCCGACAATTGACGCCCGGAATCCTGGATGATGCTCCGCGCGGCCACAGCCTTTTCGCGCGCATCCTGTCCCGCCAGCGACACGCTTTCGCCGTCGCGGGAAAGCTGCGCCGCCGCGCCGCTGATCGCCTCGATCGTGCGGGCCTGATTGGTGACGCGATCCGCCAGCTCGCTGATGTCCGCCTGCAGGTCGAGCGTGCGGATGCCCAGGTCGCCGGACAGCTTGGCCACCTTCATCACCGCCTGTTCGACGTTCCGGGTTCTTGCCTGGTTTTCCACGCCGTCCGGGCTATCGGACGTTGGTAAAATATCCGTTATCGATGCGGTGGGCCGTTACAGCGCGCCAGTCAGCGCCAGCACGACGCCGGTGGCCACCAGCACCAGCCCCATGACCTCGCTGCGCTTCATCCGTTCGCCCAGGTAGAAATGACCGAAGCCCAGGGTGAAGGCGACCTCCACCTGCCCGACGATCCGCACCAGCGCGACCGGCGCAGTCGCAAAGCCGGTGAACCAGCATGCCGAACCGAGGGCGGACAACAGCCCGACCTGCCCCGAAATGCGCCAGCCGTGCAGCACCTTGCGCATTTCGCCGGGCTCGCGCAGCAGCAGGAAGCCGCCCTGCATCACCGTCTGCATCGCGACCGTCACGACCAGCACGATCAGCGCGGCCAGGACCGGGTCCGCGTTCGCGCCGCCGGCGTCCACCTCCTGCGTTCCCCGCCGGATGGCGATGGCGGTCAGCGCAAAGAAGAAGCCCGAGGCGATGCCGCACAGCGCGGCCGGTTGCCCCAGCGCGCGGAGGAAGCCCGGCTTTTTGCCGCCGACCGACAGCAGCATGATGCCCGCCACGCCGCAGCCGATCCCCGCCCAGGCCAAGGGAGGCAGACGCTCCCCCATCAGCAGGAAGGATAGGATGGCCCCCTGCACCGCCTCCGTCTTGGAATAAGCCGTGCCGACGACGAAATTGCGATGGGCGAAGGCCATGATCAGCAAATTGGTCGCGACGATCTGCGCCAATCCGCCCCCCAGGCAGAACAGCAGGAACGATGGATCGGGCGAGGGGAGCGGGCCGGGATAGATCAGCCGATAGCCCGCCAGCAGCATCAGCGCGAAGGGCAGGCCGTAGAGATAGCGCACCAGACCCGCCGCGTTGACGGACAGTTCCTTGCTGACCCGGCGCTGCACCGCCGTCCGCCAGGCCTGCGTCGCTCCCGCCAGCAGCGTCGCCGGAAGCCAGATGGGAAACGCCATCCTAGTCCTTCCCGGGATGGTGGAGGGGAAATGCGCGATCGTGGTGCAGGATATGCCGCGCCACATCGCCGAAATCCCGGATTATGTCATGAGCCTTGATCCAGAGCACCCTAACCCCCTGAGAACGCGCCTATGCGTCACGCTGGGCATCCTGCGCCATCTGCTCGGCATGGTCATGAAAGCCGTTGTCCGGCTCCATAGCGAACCGGACAGAGGCGCAGTGGAAATCCAGCACAAAAGCCCGACCGGATGCTGTTCACAGCGCGATTTCGGGTGCGCCAAAGCGCGCCGCAATTCCCGCGCCTGCGCGACGCTCCTTCCATTCGGCTGCCTTGCGCCGATTCCCCTCCACCATCTGCTTCGCAAACGGTCCCCCTCCCCATCGCCCGACGGGGAGGATCGGGCGAGCCTCACACCCCTTCGAGAAGGCCTTCCTTCTTGATCTTCTCCTGCCACACCAGCGGGGCGAGACGGTGGACATTCTGGCCTTCGCTGTCGACGGCGACGGTGACGGGCATGTCCTGCACCTCGAACTCGTAGATCGCTTCCATGCCCAGGTCTTCGAAGCCGACCACTTTGGCGGCCTTGATCGCCCGCGCCACCAGATAGGCCGCGCCGCCGACCGCCATCAGATAGGCGCTCTTATGCTTGGCGATGCTGTCGGTCGCCGCCGGGCCGCGCTCCGCCTTGCCGACGCAGGCCGCGAGGCCCTGTTCCAGCATCATGTCCATGAACTTGTCCATGCGGGTCGCCGTGGTCGGACCGGCCGGGCCCACCACCTCGTCGCGCACCGGATCGACCGGGCCGACATAATAGATGACGCGACCCTTGAAATCGACCGGCAGTTCCTCGCCGCGGCTCAGCATGTCCTGGATGCGCTTGTGCGCCGCGTCGCGCCCGGTCAGCATCTTGCCGTTGAGCAGCAGGCGGTCGCCATGCTTCCAGCTCTGCACCACTTCCGGCGTCAGCGTGTCGAGGTCGACGCGGATCGCCTCCTTGCTCGGCTTCCAGTCGACCTGCGGCCATTCCGAAATCTTCGGCGCCTCCAGATAGGCGGGACCCGAGCCGTCGAGCGTGAAATGCGCATGGCGGGTCGCCGCGCAATTGGGGATCATCGCCACCGGCTTGCCCGCCGCATGGCAGGGATAGTCGTAGATCTTGACGTCCAGCACGGTGGCGAGGCCACCCAGCCCCTGCGCGCCGATGCCGAGCGCGTTGACCTTGTCGAAAATCTCGATGCGCAGCTTCTCGATCTCGTTCTGCGGTCCGCGCGCCTTCAATTCGCCCATGTCGATGGGCTCCATCAGCGATTCCTTGGCCAGCGCCACGGCCTTTTCCGCCGTGCCGCCGATGCCGATGCCCAGCATGCCGGGCGGGCACCAGCCCGCGCCCATCTGCGGCACCATCTCCAGCACCCAGTCGACGATCGAATCGCTGGGGTTCATCATCTTGAACTTGGTCTTGTTCTCCGACCCGCCGCCCTTGGCCGCGACGTCGACGATGACCTTGTCGCCCGGCACCATCTCGACATTCAGCACGCAGGGCGTGTTGTCCTTCGTATTGACGCGCGAAAAGGCGGGGTCCTTCAGGATCGAGGCGCGCAGGCGGTTCTCCGGGTTCAGATAGGCGCGGCGCACGCCTTCATCCACGACCTCCTGCATGGAGCGGCTGTTATCGTCCAGCCGGCAGTCCATGCCCCATTTGATGAAGACGTTGACGATGCCGGTGTCCTGGCAGATCGGGCGATGCCCCTCTGCGCACATGCGGCTGTTGGTCAGGATCTGGGCGATGGCGTCCTTCGCCGCAGGATTGGCCTCCGCTTCATAGGCTTTGCCCAGCGCGCGGATATAATCCATCGGATGATAATAGCTGATGAACTGGAGCGCGTCGGCCACGCTCTCGATCAGATCGGCGGTCTTGATGACGGTCATCTACCCTGGTCCCTAATCTAAGGCCCGCCCCGCACGGCGGGTCCATGCAGGGGAGCGGCTAGTAGGGAATCGCGCGTGAGTCCAGTAGCGGCAGGGAGCCGGCCGCCTGTCCCGGGCGTTTCCCGCCCATGCCCCGCGCGCTCAAGACCTATCGCACCGCCATCGGCTTTCACGACGCCTATGTCGCCGCGCCCAGCCAGAAGGCGGCGCTGGAGGCCTGGGGCGCCGACGCCAATCTCTTCGCCCGCGGCGTGGCGGAGGTCGTGACCGATCCGGCCCTCATGGCCGAGCCGCTCGCCCATCCAGGCCAGGTCATCAAGCGCCCCCGCGGTTCCATGGCGGAACATCTCGCCGCGCTGCCCGAGGAGAAGCCCGCAAGCCCCAGAAAGGCGAAGGCGCGCGGCGCGGCCAGGCCCAGGCCTCGCCCCGACCGCGCACCGCTGGAGGCGGCGGAGGAGGCATTGGCGGCTCTCGACCGGCAGCAGGAAGCGGAGCGCCGTCAACTGGCCCGCCGCGAAGCCGCCCTTCGGCGCGCGCGTCAGGACCTGGAAAAACGGCATCAAGCCGAAAGGCACCCGCTGGAGAAAGCCCGCGACGCAGCGGCAAAACGCTATGAACGGGCGCTCAGGACATGGGAAGGCTAGAGTATCGCGCAGCAGGATGGCGAGACCAGTGAAAAAAAGGCGCCACCGGAAGCTCCGGCAGCGCCCTTCCCTTCAAAACCGTCCTTTATTGTGCGCGGGGCGCCGCTGCGGCCGCATTGGCGGGCAGGCCGCCAAGCTGCGTCACCAGCTTGGTATAGGCGTCGAGATAGGCGAGCACGATCACCTGCCCGATCTCCGTATTCTGGTAGCCGCCGCCGCCGGCCGCGGCGAAGCCGCCCCACCAGCCGGCGCCGCCGCCGCCGCCGAAGCTCAGGTCCGACTTGCGCGCATAGCCCTCCGTCAGCGCCTCTTCCTCGGTCGTACGGGCGTTGACGATGGAGAGCGTCACATTGGCCTCGCTCTTCTTGACCGAAATGCCGCCCGCCAGCGCGCCGAAGGTCCGGCCGCCCAGGAAGCCGCCGAGCATGCCGCCCAGCGCATTGCCGCCTGAATTCTTGTTGGAGGAGACGATGTCGGGCTGCAGATAATAATCCGCCGCCTTCACCTGGCCCTTGCCCAGATTGGACCCCGCCTGCAATTCGCCGGAGTCCGCCATGGCGCGTTCCATATTGCGGCTGGCCATGGCGCGGCCGCGGTTGACGATGCCGAAGCAGCCCGACTGCTGGATGAACACCTTGAGGATCGCCTCCGGGCTGCCCAGGTTCAGCTCACGCCACCACTGGTTGTCCGGCTCGACGATGGCCACCGTGCCGAGGCGACGGGTGCAATGAGGAATTTCGGCGGTTTTCTTGGCCTGCTGCTGCCGGGCGGACGAACCCTTGTCGGCGGCCATCGCCGGAGAAGCCGCGACAGCCAGACCGGCTGCGGCAGCGACGAACTTCGCGAACACACGCATTGTCATGCACCCCTGAAAGTTGCTGAAGTCGTTTTGATTTTGTGGCGCCCCGATATTTGCATCATGCTCTAGCACAACCGCGCGGGCGCGCAAGTAATGCGAACGGTTATCACCGCCATAGCCTTAATAGGCATGGGATGTGCGAGCCTGCTGACAGGCCCTCAAATGGCTGCTATCGGCGCGGGCCATGACCGATCTCTCGCACATCCGCAATTTCTCGATCATCGCCCATATCGACCATGGCAAGTCGACCCTGGCCGACCGCCTGATCCAGCGCACCGGCGGCCTGACCGACCGGGAAATGTCGGCGCAGGTGCTCGACAACATGGATATCGAGAAGGAACGCGGCATCACCATCAAGGCGCAGACCGTGCGCCTCGACTATGTCGCGAAGAACGGCGAGACCTATGAGCTGAACCTGATGGACACGCCGGGCCATGTCGACTTCGCCTATGAGGTGAGCCGTTCGCTCGCCGCCTGCGAGGGCGCGTTGCTGGTGGTGGACGCCGCGCAGGGGGTGGAGGCGCAGACGCTGGCCAACGTCTACCAGTCGATCGAGCATGACCATGAGATCGTGCCCGTCATCAACAAGATCGACCTGCCCGCCGCCGAGCCGGAGAAGGTGAAGGCGGAGATCGAGGAAGTGATTGGTCTGGACGCGTCGGAAGCGGTGCTGGCGAGCGCCAAGGCGGGCATCGGCATCGATGACATATTGGAAGCGGTGGTCGCCAAGATCCCCGCGCCCAAGGGCGACCGGGAGGCGCCGCTGGAAGCGATGCTGGTCGATAGCTGGTACGACCCCTATCTGGGCGTCGTCATCCTGGTGCGCGTCGTCAACGGCGTCATCAAGAAGGGCCAGAACATCAAGTTCATGATCGGCGGCACCGAGCATTTGATCGACCGCGTCGGCTGTTTCCGGCCGAAGATCGAGCAACTGGGCGAACTGGGGCCGGGCGAGATCGGCTTCATCACCGCGCAGATCAAGGACATCAGCCAGACCCGCGTCGGCGACACCATCACCACGGTCAAGAATCCGGCGAAGGAACCGCTGCCTGGCTTCAAGGAAGTGCAGCCGGTGGTGTTCTGCGGCCTGTTCCCGGTCGACGCCAATGATTTCGAGAAGCTGCGCGAATCGATTTCCAAGCTGCGGCTGAACGACGCCAGCTTCTCCTTCGAGATGGAGACGTCGGCCGCGCTGGGCTTCGGCTTCCGCTGCGGTTTCCTGGGCCTGCTGCATCTGGAGATCATTCAGGAGCGGCTGAGCCGGGAATATGATCTGGACCTCATCACCACCGCGCCTTCGGTGGTGTACGAGATTCACATGAATGACGGGACGGTCCGGCATCTGCACAACCCCGCCGACATGCCCGACGCCAACCATATCGACTATATCGAGGAACCGTGGATCGAGGCGGTGATCTACTGCCCCGACGAATATCTGGGGTCGATCCTGAAGCTCTGCCAGGACCGGCGCGGCATTCAGAAGAACCTGACCTATGTCGGCGGGCGCGCGCAGGTGACCTATGAACTGCCGCTCAACGAGGTGGTGTTCGATTTCTACGACCGGCTGAAGTCGATTTCGCGCGGCTATGCCAGCTTCGACTATCATCAGATCGGGGCGCGGGAAGGCGACCTCGTCAAGATGAGCATCCTCGTCAACAATGAGCCGGTGGACGCGCTCAGCATGATCGTCCACCGGGGCACCGCCGAATCACGCGGGCGCGGCATGTGCGAGCGGTTGAAGGATTTGATCCCCCGCCACCTGTTCAAGATTCCGATCCAGGCGGCGATCGGCGGCAAGGTGATCGCCCGCGAGACCATCGCGGCGATGCGCAAGGATGTGACCGCCAAATGCTATGGCGGCGACATCACCCGCAAGAAGAAGCTGCTGGAGAAGCAGAAGGAGGGCAAGAAGCGGATGCGCGAATATGGGTCCGTGCAGATTCCCCAGGAAGCCTTCATCGCCGCGCTGCGCATGGGGGATGAGAACTGAGGCTCCTGCCGGTGCAGGAGTACGCTATTCCTGTCCGAACGAAAGGGACTTCATTCCGCCGCCAGATGGTCCCGAAACCAGGCGGTGGTTTCCTCCTCGCTCAGTTCTCCGGCCGCGAGAGCCAGGAAGGCTACTACCAACTCGGCGTCGGTGGCCGTCAGCACATAGCCGTTCAGCGCCAGGAAGGTTTCGCTGACAACTGCGGCGGTGCGCTTGTTGCCGTCGACAAAGGGATGGTTGCGCGCAATGCCGTAGGCATAGGCAGCCGCCAGTTCCGCCGCATCGGGTTCATGATAGGCCGCCAGATTCTGCGGGCGGGCCATGGCGCTTTCCAGCAAGCCTGAGTCGCGCACGCCTTCACCGCCGCCATGCTCGGCCAACTGTTCGGCATGCGCCGCAAGCGCCACTTCGGCGCTCACCCAGACCCAATTGCGGGGCATGGTTTATTTCGCAAGCTCGCGCAGTGCGCGTTTGCGGCGCTGCATGACTTCCCGCGCTGCCGCCATCTGAGCGTCGAAATCGGGTTCGGCTGCGCTCAATTCGATGCCGCGCGGCGTGGTGACGACCGACAGGGTCTCGCCGACGCCGACATTGAGATGCGCCAGCACCTCCTTGGGCAGGATGACCCCGGCGGAATTGCCGATCTTCGTGATCTTGAGCGGTGTGTTCATACGGATGTTATAACCATTATCCGGCCGCGGCGCAAGTCCGGCGGCCTTGACGGCGGCGGGGCGTCCATGGTCAATGCTCACGACCAACCGCAGGGGACCGGCATGAGCGAGACATGGCTGTATGACGAGCATCCCGCGATGTTCCGCGCACATCCCTTCCTGTTCATCCTCCTGCTGATCTCCGTCGTCGGCATCCTCGCCATCGGCGTGTGGTGGGTGTTGCACAAGGGGGAGCGGCTGGCGCTTTCCGACCGGGAAGTGCTGCTGGAACGGGGTCTTCTGGCCAAGCAGCGGACGGAGATCGCGCTTTCCAGCATCCGCAGCGTGCGCATCACCCAGACGTTGGGCCAGCGCATCTTCAACGTCGGCAATGTGGAACTGTTCAGCGCCGGCGACATGGCGGAAATCGCGATCAGGTCCATGCCGCGGCCCGACCGCATCCGGGCGATCGCGGCTTCGCGCAATCTCGACCTGCTGCCCCAGCGGTAGGAGAATGGTGAACAGCCTCTTGACTTGTCCGCATTTATTTCAACGATAGTGCAATAGCGAGAAGGGGTGCTTTGGAGCGCCCACGGCCAGCAGGAAGGACGCCGGAGGAACGCCGGTCCGCAGTGGCGCGGGCAGGTGAGCAAGGGGTCGTCGTGCATGGGCTTGCGTGTGATGCCGTCGCTGCCAGAACTGACCGCGCAGCAGCAGGACGAAGTGCGTCAGGCTTGCGGTTTCGCCTGCGTCCGCTGTGGCGTGACCATCTACCGCTATCTTCGCTTGCCCGAAAGTCATGGGGTGACGCTGCTCTGCCCCACCTGCCATGGGCTGGTGGAGGAAGGGCGCCTGACGCCGATGCAGGTGCAGGGCTTCCATGCCAATCCCGTCGTGCGGCAGCGCCATTTCGCGCGGGACCGCCTGCCCTTCTCGCCGGAATTGCCGACGCTGATCATGGGCGGTTCGCAATTGCTGAGGGACACGCCGATCCCGCTGACGCTGGAGGGGGAGCCGATCCTGATCTTCGCGCCGCCGCGCCGAAGCAATGGCGCGACCCGCATCAGCGTGCGCATGGGTGGCCCCGATGGCGAGCCGGTGCAGGTCGTGAACGGCAATGAGTGGATGCCGACGGACGGTAGCTGGCACTTCCTGCTGCGCGGCGACCGCTACAGCATGATGGCGGCGCGGGGCGAGGGGCTGGCGGTGCTGCGCATCGTGGCGCGCAACCGCATTGCCGTCGAGCATCTGCGCACCACGATCAGGGGGCGGCGGCTGGAAGTGACGCCCGACTGGCTGGAGATCGACGGGAAGCGTTATGTCGGGCGGATCGGCAGCGGGACGCTGATCGGGCTGGAATGTTGATGGGGCGTGGGCGGCGCTGTTGTCTGATCCGTTGGTTATGGGCGCGCCGCTCTTCCATTATTCAGATGTCATCTGACTTTTCTTTCTCAGCCTGCTCATGTTGAGCGCCGCGGCTGCGCGAATCAGCGCCTTGAACGCGTCGGCGTCGATTGTCTCGCCTTCCCTTATGTCGATGGCGCGGCGCACATTGCCGTCCAGGCTGGCGTTGAACAGGCCCGCCGGGTCCTCCAGCGAAGCGCCCTTCGCGAAGGTCAGCTTGACCACCGCCTTGTAGCTTTCCCCGGTGCAGAGGATGCCGCCATGCGACCAGACCGGGACGCCCCGCCATTTCCATTCCTCGACCGCCTGCGGATCGGCTTCCCTGATCAGCGCACGGACATGGGCAAGCGTTTCTCCCCGCCAATCGCTGAGTTCCGCGATGCGCCGGTCGATCCGCGCGGAGGGGGAGTCAGTGTCGTTCATCGGGCCGCTCCTCTTGCCCGGCACCCTAAACGGATCGCAACGAAACGGGAATGGCGTAGCGATGGTGCCAGAAGGGGCCTGCCTCCCCGCCCCACCGCTACGCCGCCCTTTGGGGACCACCCGTGGGGCTGGCCGCCCGCGATCAGGGGGATCGCGACCGGCGCCGGATGGGATACGGCTGTGCGGTAAGGTTTATTCCATTGCGATCCTCAGCCGCAGCGCGCGGTCGTGATCGCCATCTTCCCGTCATAGCTGACGGTCAACCGGTCCGGGCGGAAATCCATGGTCATCGCCATGCCCGGCGCGCCCCAGCGCAGCGTGCGCGCGCCTGAAAGCCTGAGCAACTCGGCGCCGGTCGCCGCGCTGGCGGTCTGGCCGATGAAGCGGTCCAGCCCCTCGTCGCGGCATGGTCCTTCGGCGGTGGGCGGTGGCGTGGCGGGGCCTTCGCCGTTCGCGCCGGCGCAGGCGGCAAGCAGGGAGAGAAGAGGAAGCATGGCGGTTCGCATCCGTCCTGAACTCCTATTGCGTGCGGGTCATCTTGAGGCGGCCATTCTTGACCGCGAAGGCAAGGCGGCCCTCGACCAAGTCGACCGCATCGCGGCCGAACTGTTCATAGCGCCAGCCTTCCAGGATCGCGAGGTCTTCCCGCACGCCGGCGGCCAGCGCGTCGATGTCGTCGCTGCGGGCGATGAGGCGCGCGGCGACATTGATGTCGCGCGAACGGATTTTCAGCAGCAGCTTCAGAAGGTCCGCCACCAGCGCGCCATCCTTGCCCAGGCCCGGCCGCTTGGGGTCGCGCTCCGGCATTTCCTCCTTGGCCAGCGGCTTGTGCGCGGCAAGGGCGAGCATCAGCCGATTGCCGATGTCGTTGGTCTTCCAGGTGGCCGACAGGCCGCGCACCTTGCCCAGATCCTCCTGCGTGCGCGGCGGGTGGCTGGCGATGTCGGCCAGCGTCTCGTCCTTGACGATGCGGCCGCGTGGCAGATTCTTGTCCTGCGCCTCCATCTCGCGCCATGCCGCCAGCGCCTTCAGGCGGCCCAGCACATCGGCCTTGCGGCTGGCGATGCGGACGCGTTGCCAGGCCTCGTCGGGCCTGTTCTCATAATTGGAGGGATCGCTGATCCGCTCCATCTCCTGATCCAGCCAGTCGCCACGGCCGGTCCGGCGCAGTTCCTCCAGCATCTTGGGGAATATCTGGATCAGGTAGGTGACGTCGCCGATCGCATAATCGATCTGCCGCTTGTCGAGCGGCCGGCGCGCCCAGTCGGTGAAGCGCGCGCCCTTGTCGAGCTGCACGCCCAGCCAGGCGTCGACCAGATTGCCGTAGCCGATCTGTTCGCCCAGCCCCAGCGCCATCGCCGCGATCTGCGTGTCGAACATCGGATGGGGGGTCTTGCCGGTCAGGTTGTAGATGATCTCCAGGTCCTGACCGCCCGCATGGAAGACCTTCAGCACATCCTCATTGTCGACCATCAGGTCGAGCAGGGGCGAAAGGTCGAGGCCGGGCGCCTTGGGGTCGATGGCCGCCGCCTCATGCTCGTCCGCGACCTGCACCAGGCAGAGATCGGGCCAATAGCTGTTTTCGCGCATGAATTCGGTATCGACCGCGATATAGGGCGATTTGGCGATCCGGGCGCAGAATTGGGCGAGAGTCTTGCTGTCGGTAATCAGCGGATGGATTTGCATATGGTCTTCGATCTTATTATGGGCTGGCCCGTCGCGCACGGGCTCGTCAATGCTTGACAGGACTGCCCATAGCGGCGCTGCAACAATTTGTCATTTCCGTAAAACGAAGCTGAAAGACCAAAAACGCCATGCATGCCTATCGCACCCACACCTGCGGCGCCCTTACGACGGCGGAGGTCGGCAATGAGGTGCGGGTGTCCGGCTGGGTGCATCGCAAGCGGGACCATGGCGACCTGGTGTTCATCGACCTGCGCGACCATTATGGCATGGTGCAGATCGTCACCGAGGTGGATGGGCCGGTGTTCCAGGTGATCGAGTCGCTGCGCGCCGAAAGCGTTGTCACGGTGACGGGCAAGGTGGTCGCGCGGGCGAAGGAAGCGGTGAACCCCAACCTGCCGACCGGCGAGATCGAGATTCGCGCGCTGGACGCGGTGGTGCTGTCCGCCGCCGCCGACCTGCCGCTGCCGGTGGCTGGCGAGCAGGAATATCCGGAGGACATCCGCCTTCGCTACCGCTTCCTCGACCTGCGGCGCGAGACGCTGCACGCGAACATCGTCAAGCGCACGCAGATCATCCGGGACATGCGCCGCCGCATGGAGGATGCAGGATTCACCGAATATTCGACGCCGATCCTGACGGCGTCGAGCCCCGAAGGCGCACGAGACTTTCTGGTACCGAGCCGCATCCATGCGGGCAAATTCTACGCGCTGCCCCAGGCGCCGCAGCAATATAAGCAGTTGCTGATGGTCGCGGGCTTCGACCGCTATTTCCAGATCGCGCCCTGCTTCCGCGACGAGGACCCGCGCGCCGACCGCCTGCCGGGCGAATTCTACCAGTTGGACCTGGAGATGAGCTTCGTCACCCAG
The DNA here is from genome assembly GCF_015074805.1 of Sphingobium fuliginis. Lineage (NCBI taxonomy): Bacteria > Pseudomonadati > Pseudomonadota > Alphaproteobacteria > Sphingomonadales > Sphingobiaceae > Sphingobium > Sphingobium fuliginis. Next base: position 3,111,759 of record NZ_CP060035.1, read on the forward strand.
GAAGACGTGTGGAACACCATGGAGCCGGTGATCGCGCAGGTGTTCGAGGCGTTCGCCGACGGCAGGCCGGTGACGCCAGCGGGCAGCTTCCCGCGCATCCCTCATGCCGAGGCGATGCTGAAATATGGGTCGGACAAGCCCGACCTGCGCAACCCGATCCTGATCAGCGATGTGACCGAGCATTTCCACGGCAGCGGCTTCGGCATCTTCGCTTCGCTGGTGGAGAGCGGCAGCGTGATCCGCGCTATTCCCGCGCCGGGCGCAGGCGCGGGCAGCCGCAAATTCTTCGACGACATGAACAATTGGGCGCGCAGCGAAGGCTATTCGGGCCTTGGCTATATCAACATCAAGGACGGCGTGCCCGGCGGTCCCATCGCCAAGAACCATGGCGAGGAACGGACGGCGAAGCTGATCGAGGCGCTGGGCCTTGGCCCCAATGACGGCGTCTTCTTCGCGGCGGGCAAGGAAAGCCAGGCGGCCAAGCTGGCGGGGCTGGCGCGCATCCGCGTGGGTGAGCAGCTCGACCTGATCGACAGGGATCGTTTCGAACTGTGCTGGATCGTCGACTTCCCCTTCTACGAATATGACGAGGATGAGAAGAAGATCGATTTCGCGCACAACCCCTTCTCCATGCCGCAGGGGGGATTGGATGCGCTGGAGCATCAGGACCCGCTGAGCCTCAAGGCCTATCAATATGACATGGTCTGCAACGGCTATGAAATCGCCTCGGGATCGATCCGCAACCAGTCGCCGGAACTGATGGTCAAGGCGTTCGAGAAGGTGGGCCTCAGCCAGGCCGATGTGGAGGAGCGCTTCGGCGGCCTCTATCGCGCGTTCCAATATGGCGCGCCGCCCCATGGCGGCATGGCGGCGGGCGTGGACCGCATCGTGATGCTGCTTTGCGGGGCGCAGAACCTGCGCGAGATCACGCTGTTCCCGATGAACCAGCGTGCGGAAGACCTGCTGATGGGGGCGCCCAGCCCGGCGGAGTTCAAGCAGTTGCGCGAACTGCACATCCGCGTCGTGGAGCCGCAGGCGAAGGCCTGATTCCCAACCTCCGCTCGCCCTGAGCCCGAACGACAGGAGAGGCTTGCACTCCCGCTGAACCTTCGATGTAAGGACGGGCAAGGGGGACAGGCCATGCTCGACGAACAGATGTTGCCGGACAAACCGCCGGCCCTGGCGCGCAGCCTGGGCGTGGCGGGCGTCCTGTTCCTGACCCTGTCCGCGACCACCCCGGCATCCTCCGTCTTCGTCATCATACCCGGCATGTTGCAGGAGGCCGGGACCGGCGCGATCTGGGCGATGATCCTCGCCAGCCTGATCTGCGTCACCACCGCCTTCATCTATGCCGAACTCTCCTCCGCCTGGCCGGTGGCGGGCGGGGAATATGTCGCGGTGGCCCAGACGCTGGGGCCGATGGCCGGTTTCGTCATGCTGGGCGTCAATGTCTTCAACAATGTGCTCTTCCCGCCTGTCGCGGCGCTGGGCATCGCATCGGTCATGGCGACGGTGGTGCCGGGCCTGCCCGCCGTGCCGGTCGCGGTGGCGGTGATGATCGGATCGACGCTGGTCGCGATCCTCAATATCCGCGTGAATGCGGTCATCACCGGGCTGTTCCTGCTGGTCGAACTGGCAGCCGTGGCCGTGGTGATGGTGCTGGGCTTTGCCGACCATGCGCGGCCGGCGCTGGAATTCCTGACCGATCCGGTGGTTGCAGCGGCGGGGCAGGGCTTCGTCCCGGCCAGCGCCGCCTCCATCGGGGTGGCGACGACCATCGCGATCTTCGCGCTCAACGGCTATGGCATGGCGGTCTATTTCGGGGAGGAGATGCATGAGGCGCCCAGACGGATCGCCGGAACCATCCTCGCCGCGCTCGGCCTCGCGCTGCTGTTCGAAGGCGTGCCCTTGCTCGCGCTGCTGCTGGCGAGGATCGACCTTGCGACCCTGCTGACCGTCGACGATCCCTTTGGCCTGCTGGTGCGGCAGCGGGGGAGCGCCGGCCTTTCGGCGCTCGTGTCGGTCGGCATCGTGCTTGCGATCGTGAACGCGATCATCGCCTGCGTGCTGGCCTGCGCCCGCTTCTTCTATTCGACCGGGCGGGACCGGGCCTGGATTCCGCGCATCGACGACTGGCTGGTGGCGATCCATCCGCGCTTCGATTCGCCCTGGATCGGGACGCTGATCGTCGGCGGGATGGGAACGCTCGCCTGCTTCCTGCCGCTATCCATGCTGCTGGTGCTGAACGGCACCGGGCTGGTGGCGATCTATGGCGGCATCGCGCTGGCCGCCATGGCCGGGCGGCGCAGTGGGGCGAGCGCCCATGCGCCCTATCGCATGCCGCTTTATCCGCTTGCGCCGGTCGTCACCCTGCTCGCGCTGGCCTATGTGGTCTGGACCAGCTGGCTCGATGCCGGGGAGGGGCGGCCCGGCCTGATTGCAACCGCCGCCCAGATTGCGGGTTCGGTGCTTTGGTATAAGCTCGTGCTTTGCCGCCGGGGCCAGTGGAAGGTGCAGACATGACCATCGACCTTGCCGATTATGAGAAGGGCGCGACGTTCAAGGGCGATTATGAGGCGAAGCTGGCCGAATTGCAGGAGCGGCTCGCCAAGATCCAGGTCGCGCACATCATCCACGACCGGCGCAGCGTCATCCTGCTGGAGGGGTGGGATGCGGCGGGCAAGGGCGGCATCATCAAGCGCATGACCGCCGACTGGGACCCGCGCTATTACAAGGTCCACCCCATTTCCGCCCCGACGGAGGAGGAGCGCGACCGGCACTTCCTCTGGCGTTTCTGGACGCGGCTGCCGGCGGGGCGCAACATCGCGATCTTCGACCGGAGCTGGTATGGCCGGGTGCTGGTCGAGCGGGTCGAGGGCTTCTGTTCCAAGGGCGAATGGAAGCGCGCCTATGAAGAGATCAACGCCTTCGAAAGGCAGCAGGTCGACGCCGGGACCAACATCGTCAAGCTGTTCGTCCACATCACGCAAGAGACGCAGGACGAACAGCTCGCCCAGCGGCTCGACACGCCGTGGAAGCGGTGGAAGACCGGCGCGGACGATTATCGCAACCGCGCAAGGCGGGCCGATTATCTGGACGCCATGCACGACATGTTCCGCAAGACCGACACCAAGGTGGCGCCCTGGCATGCCATCGACAATAATCACCGTCGGGCGGGTCGGATCGCGGCGCTCTCCTATGTTGCCAAGCGATTGGAAAAGCTGGTGCCGATGGATTTTCCGGAAGCCGATCCGGAGGTGGTGAAGCTGGCCGCCAAGGCCTACGGCTATAGGGTTCCGTAAGAAAATCACTGAAAATCAACATCTTGTAACAAAATCGTCATCAAAATCTAACGGCTCATTTACCATTATGGGCTTAACCGGCCCCTATGTACGCACCCCCAATGCTAGACCGATCCCTGGACCCTTCGGCCGGTCCGATCCTCATGACGCCCAGCCCGGCGATCCGGCTGGGGCGGCCGCTCAGCGAGGCGGTCGATCATTTCCAGCATGACCCGGCGCTGCGGCTGCTGCCGGTACTCGATGCCGCCGACAGGCCCGTGGGAGCGATCTACGAATGCGACATGCGGCGCATCCTGTTCAATCCCTTCGGCCATGCCCTGTTGCGCAATCCCAGCTTCGGTGGGCGGCTGGACGATCATGTCCGGCACTGCGCGACGGTCGAGCGGCGCGCCAGCATCGAGGCGCTGATCGACCTCTATGCCGCGCAGGGGCAGGGCTGCGAAGGCCTGATCGTGGTGGACGGGGATCGCTATGCCGGGGTCGCGGGTGGGCAGCTTCTGCTCCGGCTGGCGGCGGAGCGGGATGCGCGGGTGGCGTTGGCGAGGGTCGAGCGGCTGGAACGGGTGACGCGGGAGAGCGCGACGTTCCGGGCCGATGTCCAGGCGTTGACAGGGGACATGGCGGCGATGGCGGACATGCTGTCGCGTCTGGCCGAAGATGCGGCGGAACGGTCCGCGCATAACGGGCATGCGTCGGCCGGCATGGCGGTGGCGGCGGCGCAGACCGCCGACAATCTGGCCGGAATCGCCGGGTCCGGGCGGGAGCTGGGGCTGCTGTTCCAGGCGATGGAGGACGAAGTGCGCGAGGCGGGGGCCGCCATTCGCGCCGCCGTCGACCAGACGCAATCGGGTGCGGCGCAGACAAGGATGCTGAGCGCGCAGGCCGACGGGATCGGGGAAGTGACCGCGCTGATCGACGCGATTGCGCGGGCGACGACGACGCTGGCGCTCAATGCCGGGATAGAGGCGGCGCGGGCCGGGGACGCCGGGCGGGGCTTTGCCGTGGTCGCGCGGGAGGTCAAGACGCTGGCGGGCCAGACACGCGATGCGGCGGCGGAGATTGCGCGGCGGATCGACCATATCCGCGCGACCGTCGGCCATGTCGCGCAGGGCCATGCGCATATGGATGCAGCGATCGCGACGGCGGATCGGCTTTCGGCCTCCGTCTTTACGGCGGTGGCGCGGCATGGCGCATTCAGCCGGGCGATTGCGGACAGCGTGGCGGAGGCGGGCGAGGCGAGCGGGCATGTCCGCGCCAGCGCCAGTCAGATCAGCGTCAATGCGGGGGCGGCGGTGGCCGATGCGCAGGCGATGCGCGACGCGGCGAGCCGCCTGTCGGAAGAGGCGCATCGGCTGGATGACCGCGCCAGCGCCTTCATCCGCGCAATTCAGGCCGCCTGAAGGGAAAAGGGCTGGCTTCGGGCGGAATTCGGGTTAGGCTCTCCTTCCAGAAAGAAGGAGAGGAAGCATGCTCGTCATGTTCGTGGGCGCCGACCGGACCGAAACCGCCGTCAATGCCGCGCAGGTCACCTTCGTGTCATCGGTGACGGACGGCACCCGCATCCGCTTCGGAGAGGGACGCAGCGTCACCGTGATCGAGCCGATCGCCGAGGTGATGGAGCGGCTCAACGTGATATTGCGGCGGGACGATTAGCGGGCTGCTCCGGCGGTTTGTCTTGGCATGGCCGATCATCACGCCGGATAGCTGATCGCCATCACCTCATATTCCCGCTCGCCCGCGGGCAGCACCACGCGGCGCAGGTCGCCCACGGCAGCGCCGCGCAGGGCGCGGGCGATGGGCGTGCTCCAGCCGATGCGGCCGGCGGCGGCGTCCGTCTCGTCATTGCCCACCAGCGTGACGGTGCGGTGGTTGTCGTCCTCGTCCGCGATGGTGACGGTGGCGCCGAAATAGACCTTGCTCTTGTCGGGCTGCTGGCGCGGGTCGACGACCCTGGCGTCCTTCATCTTGCGCGAGAGGCGCTTCAACTGGCCGTCGATCTCGCGCATCCGCTTGCGGCCGTAGAGATAGTCGCCATTTTCGCTGCGGTCGCCATTGCCGGCCGCCCAGCTTACCACTTCCACGATCTTCGGGCGCTCGACTCCTAGGAGCTGGTCATATTCGGCGCGCAGCTTCGCGAAACCTTCCGGAGTGATATAGTTGGGATGGGGAGTGCTCATGCCCCGCCCATAGCGCAAGTTCAGCCCGGCGTCTGCTTGCCGAGATATTTGGACAGCGGCGTCGTCGTGCCCCGGAAGCGGGCGCGCTGCGGGTTCATCGCCTCATAGACCACGGCGTTTTCCAGCACGCGCTGGACATAGTTGCGCGTTTCGAAAAGCGGAATCTGCTCGATCCAGCGCAGCATGTCGGCGCCGGGCAGGCGCGGGTCGCCATTGGCGGCGATCCAGCGGTTCACATTGCCCGGCCCGGCATTATAGGCCGCCACCGCCAACGGATAGCTGCCGCCATAATAATCGAGCATCCGCTGGAAATAGGAGGAGCCGAGCATGATGTTGTAACTGGGATCGTTGAGCGAACTGGCGTCATAGCTCATTCCCAGCTTCCCCGCCTGTTCGCGGGCGGTGCCGGGCATCAGTTGCATCAGCCCGCGTGCGCCCGCATGGCTGACGATCTGCCGGTCGAACTGGCTTTCCTGCCGGGCAATGGCGTGGACCATCGTCCAGTTATATTGCGCCTCCGACGGCACGGGCACGCGGGGAAAGGCGCTTTCGCCATAGCCGGTGAGGCCGCTCGACACGGCGCGGCGGCCGACCATCACGCCCATGTCGGGCCGTCCGATGCTCTGCGCGAGTTCGACGGCGAGATAATGGTCGGCATCGCTGTCGGCATTATTGGCGATGGCGCGGGCGAATTTGCTCTGATCTTCCCAATAGCCCATCTGGCCCAGCGCCTTCACCGCCCGGACGACCGAGCGGTTGGCGAAGGCCGTGCGCTCCGCGGCGGAGATTTCGACCGGACGTTCCACGGCCGCTGGGGCAGGGATCGGCCGGCCCAGCCGTTCGAGCGCAAGCTGGCCGTAAAACTGGTCCGGAAAGGCCCCCGCGCGGGCGAAATAGCTGTTCGCGGTTGCGGCGTCGCCGGCCTGGAGCGCGGCGCGACCCGCCCAGTAGAAGCCCTTGGACTGGGTCTGCGGCGACTTGGCGGCTGTGGCGTAGCGGCGGAACATCTCCATCGCGTCCAGCGGCTTGCCAAGGTTGTAGAAGGCCGTCGATCCCGCCAGCCAGGCAAGGCTGGTATAATCGTCGCGCTCGCCAATGGGCCGGCTGTTGACGTCGGTGCCGGGCAGATAGGCGTCGTCCAGCTTGCTGGCGATGCCGTAGGCGAAGCTCCACTGGCTGTCATTGGCGGCGGCGCGCGCCTGCGTCAGCAGCGTTTCATACCATTTTTCCGCGTCGCCGGGACGGAAGGTCAACGCCGGACGGTTGGCGAGATATTGGCGGCCGGCGATCCAGTTGCCCGTGTTGAGCAGCCATGTCGCCTTGTCCGCGACGAATCCGGCGTCGGTCGCGCCCACGGCCTCCGCCAACTGCATCTTCATCGCCGCGTCGGGCGCCTTCTGGCGGAAGGCGATGCGCGCCTCATAGACCGGGCGGCGGGCCGGCGAGACATAGGCAAGCCTCCGCTGCGCGCCCATGACGTCGCCCTTCCACAGCAGCGCGTCGGCGCGCAGGTCATGCTCCACCGATGTCCATCCCGCGCCGAAGAGCGAAAGCAGCCGCGCCTCGTCATCGGGGGAAAGCGTGCCGCCGACCCACGCGTTGCGCGCGGCGACCCGCGCCTCGCCCATGCGGCCCTGCTGCATCAGCGCCAGCGCATAGCGGGCATTGCCGGTGGCGGTGCGCGGCGGGAAGCGGGTGAAGAAGGCGATGACTTGCCCGGGATCGTAGCTGTTGGGATTGATGCCGGTTTCCGCCAGCCGCCGCATCCGGTCCTCGCCCGGCCAGCCGGGATTGGCCATGATGAAGCTCATATAGGTGGAGGAGCCCAGGCCATCGCTCTGCTGGAGCGCGCGCCACTGGCTGATCGTGCCGGAGATCGACGGATCGCTCGCCACGCCGATTCGGCTTTGCGCGCGCTGCCACGGGCTGGGCTCGCTGGAGCTGGGAACAGGCTGCACCACGGCGCCGGGCGGATAGGCCGCGGCTGGCGCGGGGCCGGTGGTTTCGGTCTGGGCGCTGGCGCCGGCTGTGAAAAGCAAAAGAGCAATCAGTGGCATACGAACCGTGAGGGCTTCCGGGGCAGTTTCAAGACAGGAGAGCGGTACCCTACTGGACATTATCGCAATTGCATCCTTATCAGGCCCTGAATGACGCGCTATAGCGCGCCGTTCGCGTGTTTCACGCTATCATGCCCCGGAATCCCGGTGAATTGAAGGAGTTTGTTGCATGTTTTCCGGGTCGATTCCGGCACTGATCACGCCCTTCCGCAACGGGGCGGTGGACGAGGCGGCTTTTCGCGCCTTCGTCGACTGGCAGATCGGGGAAGGCAGCAGCGCGCTCGTCCCTTGCGGCACGACGGGCGAAAGCGCGACCATGACGGTCGAGGAACATAATCGCGTCATCGCCATCTGCGTCGACCAGGCGGCGGGCCGCGTGCCGGTGATCGCGGGTTGCGGTTCCAACGACACCCGCATCGCGCTGGAGCATATGTTCGCGGCGCAGGCGGCGGGGGCCGATGCGGCGCTGGTGGTCGCGCCCTATTACAACAAGCCCAATCAGGAGGGGGTATACCGGCATTTCGCGCATCTGGCGGAGCGCTGTTCGCTGCCGATAATCCTCTACAACGTGCCCAGCCGCACGATCACCGACATCGGCGTGCCGGTCATCCACCGCCTGTCGGAGGAATTCCAGACCATCGTCGGCATCAAGGACGCCACCGGGAATCTGGGGCGGGTCAGCGCACAGCGCCTCGCCTGCCGGGCCGATTTCTGTCAGCTTTCCGGCAATGACGAAACGGCGCTGGGTTTCAATGCAATGGGCGGCAGGGGCTGCATTTCGGTCACGGCCAATGTCGCGCCGCGCCTTTGCGCCGAATTCCAGCGGGCGACGGCAAACGGCGACTGGCATGGCGCCCTTGCGCTTCAGGATCGTCTCTACCCCCTGCATGATGCCCTGTTCAGCGATTCTTCACCCGGCCCGGTCAAATATGCCCTTACGCGCGTTCGGCCCGACATGTCCGGCGAGGTCCGCCTGCCGATCACCTGGCCGTCGGAATCGAGCCGTGCCGCCGTCGACCGGGCTCTGGAGATCGCGGGACTGGTTTGATCGTCCCGCGGGCCTATATGGTGAAGCGAGTTAGTTAGAGAATAATGGCCCGTCCCCGTCCCGAAGCCTTCGACAAGAAGAAGATCGTCGCCGAGAACCGGCGCGCCCGTTTCGAATATTTCCTGGAGGATGTGTTCGAGGCTGGGATCGCCCTGCAAGGGACCGAGGTGAAGTCGCTGCGCTTCGGCGAGGGCAATATCGCGGAAAGCTATGCCGAGGTGAAGGGCGAGCAGGTGTGGCTGGTCAACAGCAACATCCCCGAATTCAGCCATGGCAACCGCTTCAACCATGAGCCCAAGCGCCCCCGCAAGCTGCTGCTGCACCAGCGGGAGATCGCCCGCATGCATGGCGCTGTCGAGCGCAAGGGAATGACGCTGGTGCCGCTGTCGATCTATTTCAACAGCCGGGGCAAGGCGAAGGTCGAGCTGGCGCTGGCCAAGGGCAAGAAGACCCATGACAAGCGCGACACGATCAAGGAACGCGACTGGAAGCGCGATCAGCAGCGCATCATGAAGGCGCATCGCTGATGGACAACAGGCTCTCCCGCTGGTGGCACGCCAATGCGCCAACCCGCGAATCGCTGGAAAACAACCGCTTTTTGGCCCCGGTGGCGCACCGGGTGCTGGAACCCTCGCTGTGGCGCTTCACCCGGCGTTCGGTGCCGCGCGGCGTGGCATTGGGGCTGCTGGTCGGCATCTTCCTGCTGATCCCCGGCGTGCAGATCGCGGGCGCGGCGCTGCTGGCGCTGCCGTTCCGGGCGAACATCCCGCTGGCGGCGGCGATGACCTTCCTCTCCAATCCCGCGACCACGCCGCTGTTCCTGATGGCGTCGGTCTATATGGGCAACTGGCTGCTCGGACGGTCGGCGGATGCATCGGGCTTCATGGCGCTGATCGACCGGCATGCCTCGATCCGCGAATGGTGCGCCTGGCTCTTTTCGGAGGCGGCGCCCGCCATGCTGCTGGGGCTGGCGCTGATTTCCCTGGCCTTTGCGGTGGTCGGCTACTTCCTGGCCGACTGGATCTGGCGTCATCGCATGGGCCGGAAATGGCATGCCCGCAAATTGAGGATTGGCAAGGCACGCGAAAGCAGCGCATTGGAGGAGGTCGCTTCGGCCTGACCGGCGGGAGCGGGTAGTCCATTGTGAATGCAGGGGGATAGCCGGGCCGTGTCCGCGCGTGTGATCAGGGATGGAGACGCCTGGGCGGCCGACAGGTCGTCGCCCCTGGCCCTGCCGCTGCTCATCCTGCTGGCGCTGATGTCCGCCGGGCTGGTGGTCTATGCCGCCGGCAACTGGGCGCTGGGCGCCGGGTTCGGCGCCGCGCTGCTGGCCGGGGCGGCGCTGCTGGGGTGGTATCGCCGGCTCTATCCGCAGGAAGTAGCCGTGGGTGAGGCCGTGCCCGACTGGACCGTGGCGCGCGCGGCGGCGGATGCCTCCAACATGGCGATCGCCGTCACCGATCGCGCCGGGCGGCTGGTCTGCGCCAGCGACCTGTTCGGGGAATGGTTTCCCGGTTTCCCCACGCCGCCCCATGTCACCGGCGACAGCAGCCTGTCCGACAGTCTGGGCAACGCCGCCCGCGCCGCCTGGCGCGACGGCGAGGCGCGGGTGGAAGGGATCGTGCAGGGTGCGCTGCGACTGGATGCCTTCCTCTGCCGCACCGGCCGGTCGGAGGATTATCTGCTGTGGCGCTTTTCCCCGGTGCGCCAGCCGAGCGCGCTGGACGATGTGCACCGCCTGCTGACCGGGGAAGCCGGGCGGCAATTGGGCGAAGCGGGCATCATGGCGGTGATGATCGGCGGGGAGGGTCGCATCCGGGCCGCCAACGGCGCCTTCCTGCTGCGCGCCGCCGGACGGATCGACGCCAATATCACCGGGCGCGATTTCGCCGCCCACATGCGGGTGGACGACAAGGGACGGCTGTTCCTGGCGCGGGAGGAATCGGGCGGCATTCCGCTGCGGCTGTTGCAGGTGCCGCTGAAGCGCGCCGCCCAGCCGGCGGGCGCGCAATCGGGTGCGCAGGACGGGCCGATGCTGCTGCTGCTGATCGACGAGCCGGCGGGCAATGCGGGCGGCACGTCGGCGCTTTCCTATATCGAGACGCTGTTGTCGCTGCTGCCCTTCGGCCTCGCCATGGCGGATCGCGACGGTCGCGTCCTGTTCATGAACAAGGCCTTTTCGAGGGCGGCGGGCGTCAAGCCCGAGGAGAAGCCCAGCTATCCCGGCGACCTGGTGGTGCGGGAAGATCAGGCGGCGGTGGCCGACGCCGTGCGGCGCTTTGCGGTCGGGCCGCAAATGTCGGGCGATGTCGCCGTGCGCATGCGCAACCAACCGGACGAGCCGATCGCGCTCAGCCTGGCCGGCGTGCGCGGGTTGGGCGAGGCGGCGGTGCTGCTTTCCCTCAAGGACAATAGCGAGGAGAGCAAGCTCAAGCGCCAGGTCGCGCAGGCGACCAAGATGCAGGCGATCGGCCAGCTCGCGGGCGGCGTGGCGCATGACTTCAACAATATCCTGACCGCGATCATCGGCCATTGCGACCTGATGCTGATGCGCCATACGCCGGGCGACAGCGATTATGACGACATCCAGCAGATCAAGTCGAACAGCAACCGCGCGGCGGGGCTGACGCGGCAGTTGCTCGCCTTCTCGCGCCAGCAGACGTTGCGGCCGCAGATATTGCAGTTGCCCGACATCGTCGCGGACGTCTCCAACCTGCTGAAGCGCCTGCTGGGCGAGAGCGTCAAGCTGGAAGTCAGCCATGGCCGCAATCTGGGCGCGGTGCGGGCCGACCCCGGCCAGCTGGAGCAGGTGATCGTCAACCTGGCCGTCAACGCCCGCGACGCCATGCCGGACGGCGGCACGCTCAATATCCAGACCTACGGCGTGCCCGCCGCCAAGGTGCGGGAGATGCGGTCGGACATATTGCCGCCAGCCGACTATACGGCGGTGCGGGTGTCCGACACGGGGCTGGGCATCCCGCCCGACATTCTTTCGAAGATCTTCGAACCCTTCTTCACCACGAAGGAACTGGGCAAGGGGACGGGCCTTGGCCTCTCCACCGTCTACGGCATCGTCAAGCAGTCGGGCGGGTTCATCTTCGCGGAATCGGAGCTTGGCCGCGGGGCGAGCTTCGTCATCTACCTGCCCGTCTATCAGGGCGCCGATGTCGATCAGGCCGCCCAGCCCAAGGCGCCCGTGCGCCGCAGCGAAACCTGGGGCACCGGCACCGTGCTGCTGGTGGAGGATGAGGATATGGTGCGCGCCGTCGCGGAACGGGCTTTGTCGCGCCAGGGCTATAAGGTGCTGACAGCCAATGACGGCGAACAGGGGCTGGAAGTGCTGGCCGGAGACGAGAAGATCGACCTGTTGATTTCCGATGTGGTGATGCCGAACATGGACGGCCCATCGATGGTGGCGCGGGCGCGGGCGAGCCATCCGGACCTGCCGGTCTTGTTCATGTCGGGCTATGCCGAGGAACAGTTGCGCAAATCGATCGACATCGCCAATGTGGCTTTCCTTCCGAAACCCTTTTCCGTCAGCCAGTTGGCGGAAGCGGCGCGGGATGCTCTGGCGATGCGTCCTGCGGCGGAATGAATTTGAAGAATGAACTTCCGCGCGGCTTGTCGATTATGCCGGTGGGAAAAGGCCTTTGGGGTTGCGATGGGTAAGATTGGGGACCGCAAGCATGTCTGACGGCAAGACCATCCTGATCGTCGAGGATGAGGCAATGATCGGCATGATGCTGGAGGATTATCTCGACACGCTCGGATACCGGCTGCACGCCATTGCCGAATCGGTCGATGATGCCTGCGCCAAGGCGCGCGAGGGCGGCTTCGACGCGGCGCTGCTCGATTGCAACCTGCATGGCGAGAAAAGCTGGCCCGTTGCGGACATATTGGCGCAGAGCGGCATACCCTTCGTCTTCGCGACGGGCGGCATGGCGGACGATCTGCCGACCAGCCATGCCGACCGGCCAACCCTGGCCAAGCCCTTCACGATCGGCGCGGTCGAGCGCGCGCTGAACAAGGCGCTGAGCGCCGCATAAGAAAATTTCGTTCCCCTCTTGTTCCATTAGAACAAACAGGATACATGGTGGCCACGCGCCATCCGGACCGGCGCGTTCCGCTTGACAGGGGATAGGCCGATGACCGCAATGCTCTCACTCATCGATTCCAAGAAGACAGGGACAATGGACAGACAGAAAGCATTGGAAGCGGCCCTTTCCCAGATCGACCGTGCCTTCGGCAAGGGGTCGGCCATGAAGCTGGGCAGCCGCGAGAAGATCGAGATCGAGGCGATCTCGACCGGATCGCTGGGGCTGGACATCGCGCTTGGCATTGGTGGCCTGCCGCGCGGACGTATTGTGGAGATTTATGGCCCGGAAAGCTCGGGCAAGACCACGCTGGCGCTGCACGCCATTGCAGAAGCGCAGAAGACCGGCGGCATCGCGGCCTTTGTCGATGCGGAACATGCGCTCGATCCGGGCTATGCGAAGAAGCTGGGCGTCGACATCGACGAACTGATCGTGTCGCAGCCGGATACCGGTGAGCAGGCGCTGGAGATCGTCGACACGCTGGTGCGCTCCAATGCCATCGACGTGCTGGTGGTGGACTCGGTCGCCGCGCTGGTTCCGCGTGCCGAAATCGAGGGCGAGATGGGCGACAGCCATGTCGGCCTGCAGGCCCGCCTGATGAGCCAGGCGCTGCGCAAGCTGACCGGCTCCATCTCCCGCTCGCGCTGTCTGGTGATCTTCATCAACCAGGTCCGCATGAAGATCGGCGTCATGTACGGCAATCCCGAAACGACGACGGGCGGCAACGCGCTCAAATTCTACGCCTCGGTTCGCCTCGACATCCGTCGCACCGGCCAGATCAAGGATCGCGAGGACATTGTCGGCAACGCGACCCGCGTGAAGGTGGTCAAGAACAAGGTCGCGCCGCCCTTCAAGCAGGTCGAATTCGACATCATGTATGGCGAGGGCGTGTCCAAGATCGGCGAACTGCTCGACATCGGCGTGAAGGCCGGCCTGGTCGAGAAGTCGGGCGCCTGGTTCTCCTATGACTCGGTTCGCATCGGGCAAGGTCGCGAGAATGCGAAAACCTTTCTGAAAGAACATCCCGAAATGGCGGACAAGCTGGAAAAGGCGATCCGCGGAAAGACCGAGGAGGTCGCCGAAGGGATGATGGCCGGACCCGAAGCGGAGGATGATGGCGAATAAGCGCTGACGGGCTTTCCGGCCGGATCAACCGGAAGGCTCCAGCGCGGCTCTGCCCGCCTGCCGCTTCACGCACTGAAAAGGCCCGCTGCGCGACTGGCGCAGCGGGCCTTTTACCTTCGGCCCGGGTGTCCGGATGGGATGCCCTATCCATGGAATTCTCTTTGCGGGCAGAGGCGTTGGATGATGATTGGTCATGCTGCCGTCCAACACTCCGCGCCCCTGCAAAGGTTCCTCGAAACAGACAAGTGCCTCATAAGAACCCAAGCCAGACGCTGCCGTGATAGATGAGAGAGACCTGGACTCATGCCTTCAGGAGCGTGGTGAATCGCAGGAATCTCGCCCTGCATTCAGACCCGGTTTCCCGCCCTCAAGCATCCAGCAAAGTCGCCCCTTGAACTCGCCCCCGGACATTTCCATCCGACTGCCGATGGCGTCAATAATCCTTCGAATAGCGCAGATTGGCTGAAGAACCCGCATTGGTGCCGGTCTTCGACAAAAGGCTGAGCGTCTTGGACAGGGAGATTTCGAGCTGGGTGGCGGTGAAGCCCTTGGGATCGGTGATCACCTCAACATAGATGTTGTTGGAGATATGCTGCCCGACGGCGAGGGAAGTGCCGCGCCCCGTCGCCTCGTCGCCGCCGACGATGCCGATCCGGTCGACGCCCGACGCATTTTGCAGCTTGCCCATGGGATTGAGCCCGCCTCCGCCCCCACGCAGACCGTTGAGCGCCGCCGCCAACTGGATCGCCTGGGTGGCCGACAGGTTCGCCACATTGTCCCCGAACAGGATGCGCGCCAATATCTCGTCCTGCGGCAGCGTCGGCGTGGAAACGAAGGCGATGTCGGGCCGTTGCGCCGTGCCGCCCACCGCTATGCCTGCCGTCACATCGTCGATCCGGGTTTCGGCGCGGATCGCCAGCGTGGGATTCATCATCGGTCCGTTGAAGGTGATGATGCCCTGCTCCAGATCGAACTGATGGCCCGAGAAGCTGTAGCGGCCGCGTATCACCTCGATCTTGCCGACCACGCGCGGATCGTTCGCGGTGCCGGTGACGCGCATGTTCGTCTTCCATTCGGAATCGAGGCCCATGCCGGTCACATAGATTTCGTTATCGGCGCGAACGCGCACGTCCAGCTTCCATGGGGTGGGCCTGGCGGCCGCCTGCCGTGCCGCAAGGCGCTGGTCGAGCAGGTCGGTCCCTTCGCCCTTGCGGCGCACGCCCGTCAACTGGCGAATGTCGCTGCCCCCCTGCCAGGCGACGCGGTAGCGCGTTTCCGGAAGCGAAAGGTCGCCCCTGATCAGGCCGCCATTGGCCGGGCTGTTGGTGATGGCCAGCGTGCCGCTGACCACGCTGGTGATCGCTTCGCTGCGGGCGAGGCGGGCGCGGTTCAGCTTCACGGCTATGTTCATCGGATAGCCGCTCTCCGCCGCCAGCCCCACCGTGCCGCTGGCCTGCACCGTGCCTTCGCCTGCCCGCCCGGAAAAGTCGCGCAGGTCGAGCCGGTCATTGGTGAAGCGCCCATCCAGCCGCATCTGCGTGACGCGCGTGCCGAAGGTCTCATTCTCGTAGGTCAGGGCATTGGCGCGGACCAGCCCGTTGAGCCGCGGCGCAGTTAGCCGCCCCCCGAAATCCGCCGCGACGGCGATCGGCCCCGTCAATTGCTGGT
This sequence comes from Sphingobium fuliginis, assembly GCF_015074805.1. NCBI lineage: Bacteria > Pseudomonadati > Pseudomonadota > Alphaproteobacteria > Sphingomonadales > Sphingobiaceae > Sphingobium > Sphingobium fuliginis. The sequence goes on from NZ_CP060035.1 coordinate 3,127,230, forward strand.
CGGCCAGCCCGGCGAAGGAAAACAGCACATCGGCCGGCCCGGCATAGCGGATGCCGCCGCCCAAGGGCGCGGATTGCAATTGCTGCGCCCAACTCGCCCCGGGTCCCGGCGGCGCCAGCGTCGCGACGAAACGGCCCAGCGTCGCATTGCCGCGCCGGATGAGGCCGCGCATGTCGCCGCCTGCGTTCGACAGCTTGCCCTCGATTGCCATCGACACCGGATCGGACACGGCGGTCAGGCTGGAGCGGCGGAAGTCGTTGATCGCGAGGCGCGTGGTCGCGGTGGGGAAGGCGGAGCCATTCTGCGCGAAATCCAGCGTGCCGGTCGCTTTCCCGCCAATTCCCAATCCCGGAGAGGCCATGTTGACGATGGCGAGGTCGAAATCCTTGAACCGCGCCTGCATCGCCGTCTGCCGGCCGAAGCGCCCCGCCAGGTCGACCCGGCCCTGCGGCAGCACCAGCGTTGAGGGTTCGAGGCGATAGCCTTCCTTCTCGATCCGGATGATGGCAGGCCGGGCGAAGCGGAAGGGGATGTTGCTCGCCCGTCCCTCCAGCGCAACGGCGTAGAGCGTCGGGCGCAACGCGGCGTTCATGGCGATGGAGAAGGGCACGCCGGTCGATCCGTCAGCGACCAACTGCGCCCGGCCGCGTCCGCCGCGATAGTCGATCCGGCCGCGCGCCTTGCGCACGATATAGTCGCCATAGGCGGCGTTCGCCATCTGCACGTCGGCGTTGATCTGCGGCTGTTCGGCCAGCACCATGTTCGCCGTGATCAGCGCCCGGCCGATCACCACATCCGCTTCGCCCGGCAGTTTCGCATTGCTGGCGGTGGCGCTCAACTGCGCGCCCTGCGCCTTGCCCACCGCCATCAGCCGGACCGCGCCGGTGATGCCGGAACCGTTCATGGCAAGTTGCCCGGTGAAGGGACCGGCGGCGCTCTGCTGCACGCGGCCGTTCATGTCGATGCCGGCGAAACGCGCCCTGGCTATGTCGATGGTGAGCGGCCCCCTGGCAGTGCGGATCAGCACATTGGCGAAGAAGGGGCCATAATAGGCGGACCCGCCCGTGGCTTCGAGCCGATAGCCCGCCGCTTCGCCATTCAGCTTCGCCACCACGTCGTAAAGCTGCACGCCGACATTGGGCCGAGCGGCGCGGAGCACGGCATTGGGCCGCTCCATCGTGCCGCGCACGGTCAGCGCCAGCGGGCCATATTGGTTGGAGGTCGCCCTGGCGTCGAAGGCGATCCGGCCGTCGGTATCATAGCTGCCCGAACCGCTGTGGATCCGGAAATTGGGCGCCGCGCCTTTCAGGCCGGTGAGGGTGAACTTCCCCTCCGGCGTCATGCCGATGCTGCCGGAGGCGACGGCATTGCCGCCCAGGAAATCGCGGACGGAGGCGTTCTCCCAACGGGCCGTGCGGACGCCGAAACGGCCGGACAGGCCGAAGCCGCCCCGGGGCCCTGGCACCAGCTTCACATCGGTGTTGAGATTGACGATGCCGACGCCGTCGATCCTGTAGTCGTTGACCCGGCCCTTGAGCGCGCCGCGATAGATGGCGTTTTCCATGTCGGCCAGCACGATGGCGGTGGCGTCCACCCGGTCGCTGTCGATCTTCAGATTGTCGCTGATGAGCTTGCCCGCGGCATAGGCGAAGTCGCCCTTCACCCGCAGATTGTTGAGCAGGCCGCCCGCCGCGGCATTGAGGCCGGTGACGCGGCTGGCGGTGGCGCTTACCGGAATGCGGATGCGGTCGGCGTCGATCACGGCGCGCCCGCTGGCCTTCAGATTTTCGATCCCCGTGGCGTCGAAGGCGATATGCTTCGCCGTGATGTCATAGTCGATGAAGGGCGTCGCCATCGGCCCGTCGAGGATCACCGAAGCGCGCACATCGCGGCCCTTCACCTTCTCCATGATCGCGCCGGGGGTGAGCAGGGCGGCGTCGATCCTGAGCGCGCTGAAGCGGCTTTGGCCAAGGTCGACCAGACCCTGCGCGGTGGCGGACAGGGCGGGGGATTTCAGTGAGCCTTTGAGGTTCACCCGCCGCTCGTTCAGGCCCGCGAACAGGTCGACGTCAAGCGACGGCGTCGTCAGCCGGTCGACGGTCCCCGCAAAGACCAGCCCGGGCCGCAGCGGCCCCTTGGCGGTGAAATTGCCGTCGCGAGCGGCGAGCGCGATATTCGCCAACTCGCCCTTGCCGGACGTCGCGACCAGCCGCCCGTTCCACGCCTGCCACGTGCCCCGGCCGTCCAGCGTTGCGGTGAAGCCGTCGGTCAGGCCGCTCATCGCCGCGATGACGCCGCCCTTCGGCGCGGTCAGCGTGCCCTTCATGGACAGGCGGTTCTGCGCGGGCACGGCGTCCAGATTGGCCTGCAGGCGGTCGCCGCTGTCCACCACCGCATTGGCCGACAATATGGCGCGGCCGTCCGCGATATGGGTCACGCCGTCGATGGCGATCTCCCGCTTCTGGCCGATCACCGGCCTGGCGACGAGGAACCTCGCGATCTTCAGCCGATCGACGTCGATGTCGAGGTCGGGCAGGATCGGCGCATTGGGATCGCTTTTCGTCACGTTGAACTGCGGGCTGCGCGCCAGCACCACCAGCGGGCTTTCCAGCAGCCGCACCGAAATATGGTTGTCGATGTAGCGGAACGGGCTCCATACCACATGGACCCGCGGGGAGGCGGCGAACGGCCCCTTGGGATCGCGCAGCACCAGATCGTGGATCACCATGTCGCTGTAGATCGACCCTTCGATCCGCCCGACCGATATGCCCATGCCGGATTCCAGCTTCAGCGCGGCGATCTGTCGGATCAGGAATTTCTTGCCCGGCTGGGTGTTCAGGAACAGCAGCAGCCCGGCGACCAGCACGATCAGGGCGACGACCAGCCCGACGACCCACAGGACGATCTTCTGCCAGAGGGGACGCCTAACGACGACGGTGGCGGTTTCCTCGGCCATCAGAATGCCTGTCCGATGCCGATATAGAGCGCGAATTTGGATTCGCCCGGCTGCCGGTTGATCGGCATGGCTATGTCTGCGCGGAAGGGACCGAAATTGGTGTAGAAGCGGCCGCCGACGCCCACGCCGTACCGGATGTCGGAAAATTGCGGCATGGAACTTTCATAGACCTGGCCCGCATCGACGAAGGCGACCACGCCATAGTCCCCGAATCGGTAACGGCCCTCGACCGCGAATTCATTGACGGACCGGCCGCCGATCGGATCGTTGTTCGCGTCCTTCGGCCCCAGTTCCTGATAGCCATAGCCGCGTACCGATCCCCCCCCGCCGGCATAGATCCGTCGTGAGGGCGCCACATCGTCGCGCTTCACCCCGCTGATCGTGCCGACCCGCGTGCGCGCGGCGATCACCAGGCTGTCCGACAGGGGATAATAGCCGGTGAGGTCGAATGTCGCGCGCAGATAGGGGGAGAAGCTGCCCTGCAACGATCCTTCCGGTTCCGCGCGCAGATTGGCGCGGAAACCCCTGGTCGGGTTCAGCAGGTCGTTGGACCGGTCATAGCCGAGTTGCACCGGCAGGCCGCCGATGAAATAGGTCCGCCGCGTCTTGTCCGCCGTCGCCGGATCCACCACCACCTGTTCGTTGGTCAGCAGCACTTCCGCGCCATAGCTGTAGGTCCAGCGCTTCTGGAAGATCGGCGTCGACTGCCGCGACCAGCCGATGTTGAGACCCGCCGTATAGGCTTCATAGGCGTCGTAATTCTGGTGATTGAGCGTGATGCCGGTCTGGAAGGTCTTGTCGCGCTTGCCCGCATTGGATCGGCGGAAGGTGCCCGACGCGCCCTGTTCCTGCGTTCCGGCGATCACGCTGGCGATCAGCGCGCCTTCGGGCGGGAAGAGGTTGCGGTGGGTCCATGTTCCCTCCGCGCGGAAGCCCTGGCCGGTGCCATAGCCCAGCTCGCCCGCCAGCGTGCGCGGCTTGCCGGCCTCCTGCGCGACTTCCAGGTCGACATATTCTGTGCCGTCCGGTCCCGGCTCGCTGGTCCTGACCGGATCGACCGAGATGCTGGAGAACAGCCCCGTCGCCACCAGCGCCCGGCGGAGGTCGTCGACCTTGCGGCTGTCGTAAAGCTCGCCCGGCCTGAAGCGGCTGATGACCTTCATATGATCGGCGCCGAAGGCCTGCTTCTCGCCGGTGGTGGTGATCCCCCGGAACGATCCGCGCGGGCCCGTCTCCACCGGCAGGGTATAGTCTCCCGTCACCGTCGCGGGGTCGAGCAATATGTCCCGCTGCCCGACCTTCGCGAAGGGATAGCCATTTTCCGGCAGCTTGACGCCGACATTGGCCTCCGCCCCCTCGACCGCCGCCGCGACGATATAGTCGCCGGTCTTGAGCGGCAGGCTGTCGCGGATCAGGCCGGGCGGCACGGTCGGCCCGGCGTTGATGACGATGTCCCCGATCCTGTAGCGCTTCCCCGGCGTGACCGAGAGGACGGCCTTCAACGCCCCGTCGCCCGTCTGGTCGAGCGATGCGAGCGCGGTCGCGTCATAATAGCCCTCAGCATAGAGCAGCCTTATGGCGAGCGCCTCATCCTCATGGGCCCGGGCCTGCACCATTGCCGCCGTGTCGGCCTTGCCGCCGCCGTCGATCAGGGCGGAGGAATCGCGGAACGCCGGCTCCAGCCCGGTCTTGCCGAAGCCTTCCAACGCCACCGAATAGCGCACCGCCTGGGTCTTTTCATCGGGGTTGCCGTCAGTCGCGACCTGCGCCGGCACCTGCACGCTGTCGAGCGGCGGCAGCGGCTGGGCCAGTTCACGCTCCTCCTGCGGCTCGACCGCTGGCGGCAGTTGCTGCGCCGCGCCGGCTTCGGGCATCTGCTGGTCGATCCACTGGTCTATGGAGGGCAGCGGCGCGCCGGTGCCCGTTGGCGTTTCCCCCGTCTTGGGCAGGCGCGCCTCGAACTCGCTGTCGGGCAGGATCGGTTCTTCCTGCTGTTGCGGCGAAGGCGTCTGCGCCATCAGAGGGAGGGGAGAGGCCGCCATCATCATCAGACCCAAGGCTCGCCGGACCCGCTTCTGCCTTGAACCCATGGAAACCCGCTTTGCCCCTTTGTCCTTCGCCCGTTCAGGGCGCGAACAGGCAATACGCGCAAGCGGTTGCTTCGGTTCCGCCTGCGTCATGAAGGCAGGTGCTTCCCTCCGAATCCCAACCGGTCTAGACCGGCGGCATGACCATCGCGCTCAACATCACCCGCTCTATCCTTGGCCAGCCCTGGCGGTGGCGCGGGGGCAATGGCGACGGGCGCGATCCCGGTTATCGGCCCGACGATCTGGTCACGCAATTGCTGCTGGCGCGCGGTTGCCCGCGTGAGGCGGTGGAGGCGCACCGCAACCCCACCATCCGCCATTTCATGCCCGACCCCAGCCTGTTCCGAGACATGGACGCCGCCGCCGAACGGCTGGCCGATGCGGTGGTGCGCGGGGAGGATGTGCGCATCTTCGGCGATTATGATGTCGACGGCGCGACCAGCGCGGCGCTGCTGATACGCCTGCTGCGCGATCTGGGGCTGGCGGCGCGGCCCTATATTCCCGACCGGCTGATGGAGGGATACGGCCCCTCCGGCGAGGCGCTGGTGCGGCTGGCGGGCGAGGGGGCGACGCTGATCGTCACGGTGGACTGCGGCGCGCAGGCGTTCGAGGCGCTCGCCATGGCGAAGGCGGCAGGAGTCGATGTCGTGGTGGTCGACCATCATAAATGCGCCGCCGCCCTGCCCGAGGCGCTGGCGCTGGTGAACCCCAACCGCCTGGACGAAGCGGAGGAAGCGGCGGCGCACGGTCATCTGGCGGCCGTGGGCGTGGCCTTCCTGCTCGGTGCGGCATTGATCCGCGTGCTGCGCAGACGCGGCTGGTTCGACCGGCGTGCCGAGCCGCCCTTGATGGAACTGCTCGACATCGTCGCGCTGGGCACGGTGGCGGATGTGGCGCAACTGAAGGGCCTCAACCGCGCCTTCGTCGCGCAGGGGCTGAAGATCATGGCGAAGCGGCGCAATATCGGCCTTTCCGCCCTGATCGACGCCAGCCGCCTGACGCGCGCGCCGCTGTGCCACGATCTGGGCTTCGCGCTTGGCCCGCGCATCAATGCGGGCGGGCGCGTGGGCAAGGCGGATCTGGGGGTGCGGCTGCTGATCACCGACGATCCGGCGGAAGCGGCGAAGATCGCGCAGGAGCTGGACCGGCTCAATGAGGAACGCCGCGCCATAGAGGCGGCGGTGCAGGCGGAGGCGGAGGAACTGCTCGCGGCGCAGGGCAATCGAGCGGTGGCGCTGGTGTCCGGCGCGGGTTGGCATCCCGGCGTGATCGGCATCGTCGCCGGGCGCATCAAGGAGAAGGCGGGGCGCCCCGCCATCGTCGTCGCCCTGGATGAGGAAGGCGTCGGCAAGGGGTCGGGCCGCTCCATCTCCGGCGTCGATCTGGGCGCGGCGATCCTGGCGGCGAAGGATAGCGGCCTGCTGGTCGCGGGTGGTGGTCATGCTATGGCGGCGGGCCTGACGGTCGCGGCGGACAAGGTGGATGCGCTGGCCGACTTCCTCGACGAACGGCTCGCCAACGCCGTCGCGAGGGCGCGGGACGACCGGGCGCTGCTGATCGACGCCGTGCTGGCGCCTGCGGGGGTCAATCCGGATTTCGTCGCCGCCATCGACGCCGGCGGTCCCTATGGGGCGGGGTGGCCTGCGCCGCTCATCGCCTCCGGCCCGATGCGGGTGGTCAAGGCCGATGTCGTCGGCAACGGCCATTTGCGCGCGATCATGGCGGGCGACGATGGCCGGTCGATCAAGACCATCGCCTTCCGCCAGGCGGAATCCGATCTGGGCCAGGCCATTCTCGGCGCGCCGCGCGACCGGCGCCTGTGGATAGCGGGCCGCGCGAAGATCGACGATTGGGGCCCCCGTCCTGCCGCCGAACTGCATCTGGAGGACGCCGCCTGGGCCGATTGAGAAGCGGATCGGCAAATTTTCGCCCCGCGCTCTTTTCATGACGAAAAGGGGGTTGACCGTTCTGGAGCCACCGCCTAATGCCCGCCTCGCTTCGCAGCGACGCCCAAGCGGACCTGCATGTGGCCCCTTCGTCTAGCGGTCTAGGACGCGGCCCTTTCACGGCTGAAACACGGGTTCGATTCCCGTAGGGGTCACCATTTCTTATTTTTCAAGGGCTTAGCGTGATCGCGGTCCTGAAAATCTCACAGTTTTATCTCGCGGAAAAATCGAAGCTGGTTCGGCCCTTTGTTGCGCGTCCGATCTTAACCTTGCTAGATGTTCCAGATGAGCATCACGCCCTTGATCGGTAATCTGATCCGTATCTTGCGCCGAGAGTCGGCCGGCCACCCGTTGATGGCGGACGCCGTTGAAGCTCAATCAGGGCTGGTGGCAGCGATTTGCTGGGACGATCCAGCGCATGTAGTTAGAACCTCTGAGCGAATGGCAAACGGTATAGAGGATTGGGTTGGATATAGAGGCGAATCACTCGGTCGGTATATCCGGGAGCCTTGGCTTTCCGCGTGGCGAAGACCTGTCAAAATGCCTTGCTAGAAGCCTACCGGGACACAATGCGGTTGCCACGCCTGTAGGAAGGCAAGCTTTTAAAATAGAGCTTCAAAACCGTGTGACCACACGCGTTCGTTTCCAAAGCTAAATGATTTGCGTAGCATAATCTGCATCATTAAGAGTAGGCGACGATGGCAGTGCTTCGCATATTTTATAGTGTCTTAGAGCCTGAACCGGAATAGGATCTGAAAGAAAGGTGGGCGATATCAGCGACATGTGATTCAGTCGGAGTTGCGAGACACCGACGGAGTATCCCATGTGGACCGATACCACCCGCGCGCAGCATGCGCGCAAAGGGCTGCGTTTGCCAAGTGACACGACCGATGCCGAATGGCGTGTGCTGGAGCCGATGATGCCTGGCGATCTGCCGCTTGGTCGGCGTCGCAAATGGGATTGGCGCCAGCTTGTTGATGCTATGCTGTATCTTCTGCGAGGCGGGCTTCCGTGGCGGATGTTGCCGCCTGGGTTGTTTCCGCCCGCCACAACCGTTCAGCGGTGGTTTTATCGGTTTCGCGACATGGGATTGTGGCGGGCAATCAACCACAGGCTGGTGATGGTAGCGCGTGAACTGGAGGCCCGCGAGGCGAGCCCGAGCGCATGTATTATCGACAGCCAGTCGGTCAAAACGACGGAAAGCGGAGGGCCTCGCGGCTACGACGCGGGCAAGCGCATCAAGGGACGCAAGCGCCATATCCTCACAGACACTCTCGGTCTGTTGCTCGACGTGATCGTCCACACCGCTGACATTCAGGATCGGGATGGCGGGCCGCTGCTCCTGAAGCGAATACATCGGCGCTTCCCATGGCTGCCCCACATATTTGCCGATGGCGGTTATGCCGGGCCGAAATTCAGCAAGAAAGCCATGAAGACCGGCAACTGGACGATCGAGATCGTCAAACGGTCAGACACCGCCCGTGGCTTTCTCGTGTTGCCACGCCGTTGGGTCGTCGAACGAACATTGGCGTGGCTCAATCGTAATCGAAGGCTGGCGAAAGACTTTGAGCGCACGATTGAGAGCGCGATCGCGTGGATCTTCCTTGCTTCCGTTCAGTTCATCACTCGCAAAATCGCAAGGCTTTGATTTTACTTGCATTCCGATTCCGAGTCAGACTCTTAGTCAGGTGTTCGATGAAGGCGATTATGTCATGCTTGGTAATCTGATCTAGGGGCTTGTTCCCTACGACCTCTTCAAACTGACGTAGCGCGTGTTCGGCTTCCGTCTTCTGCTTAACGGGCAATTCCTTGAAGGTAATATAGTCATGCACAACAGACCGGATACGCGCAGCTTCCGCTGTCGGTTTGCCGTCGCCCATGATCGCCCGCGTCAAGTCTGGCTTAGGGGTAACAAGACCCGTCCGTAAGGCATGAATACGATCATAGCCTTGAACCATACCCGCACGGATGGCACCGACGACCGAACCAAACTCAGGACTGCCCGGAGACACTTTCAGACCACGATCCCTTATTACATGCGGGGCTTCGTCCAAAGGCGTCAGGACAATGCCATCATCCGTCCGTCCCTTGTCATGGATGGCGCTGTAAATTTGGTCGGCATGAAGATCGAGTTCGTAACAGGCGTGGTCCAGTTCGGCGGCGGCACCAGCATTTGTATCCGCAAGCAGCGTTAGTCGCTCGAACGGCTCTGATGTAAGATCGCGATAGCGGTTGGCGATGCTCTCCAGTTCCGCCGCTGTAAGCTTTTGGTGGCCTTCTAGCGATGAAGCGGGAGCAAACGTCGGTCGGTTCATCGCCTGCGCCAGACGGGCTTCAAATTCATCGTGGATAGCAGCAGCGGCGGTAAGCATCGCTCCCCGATCCTTCGTCCTTAACGAACGCCGAAATAAGGGACGCGAGCCGAACAGGGCGGCATAGCGATGCACGTTCCGCTGAACCGCCAGCGGAACCCTACGTTCATATTGATATACGCCATCGCGTTCCCGGACATACCGGACCACACCCGCCACCGATCACTTCCTCCAAACCGTGAGTCACACTAAAATCTCACAGTCAGAGGCCCCAAAAACGGCGGATTCGCAAGCCTTCTTAGTTCTTCTACCTTTTGGGCTTCTTACGGGATTGCTCCCGTAGGGGTCACCATTTATCAATGCCTTGCGAGGCGGTTGGATAGTGGCTGGCGCCGATCTGGGCGCGCGCGGCCAGCGGATTGAGCCAGTCGGCTTTCGGCTATTCTCTTGGAACTATTGTCGCCCCGCCTGAAGGCTTGGGCATTCACCCGTCTGCGTTTCGCTCCATGCCTGACGTCCAGCCTCGGTTCGGCTGGACCTTCCGCTTATCCCGCCACGGCCGTTCTCGTCGCCTTCGCCGATCGCGTCCTCTTTGCCTGCCCTTGCCGGGGCCGGGCAGTCGATTCCCGCACGACGAGCGAAGGCGCGAGCACGATGTTGCGGATCTCCGGATCATCCCCGCGAATGCGTTGCAGCAGAAGGTCGGCCGCCTCCCGCCCCAGGGCATTATGGCCGATGCGTATCGTCGTCAGCGGCGGCGTCACCAGATCCATCATGGGCATGTCGTTATGCCCGACGATCGATATGTCCTCCGGGCATCGAAGGCCGCGTTCCTTCAGCGCATCATAGGCGCCCAGTGCGAGAAGGTCGTTTGCGGCGACGATCGCGGTGATGTCGGGGTCACGGTCCAGCAGGCGGCGGGTCGCAATCGCGCCCTCTTCCCGCGAATAGCCTTCGGCTGCTTCGTGCAGCGGCTCGGTCGAACGAAGGTCGTGCTGCTCCATCGCGCCATAAAAGGCGCGCCGCCGCAGATGGCCGGTGGACACCGTCTCCGGCCCTGCGAGATGCGCGATCCTGCGATGTCCCAGTTCCACGACATGGTCGACGGCGAGTTGCATTCCCAGCGCGTCGTCGGAGACGACGGCCGACAATCGGCGCTTTTCCTCCGCCCGGTTGACGAGAACCGCCGGAAGCCCCTGTTCGAGACAGAAATCGACCACCGGGTCGTCGCGCTGGACGGTCGCCAGGATCAATCCCTCGATCTGCCGCGTCGCCAACTCGCGCACGATCTCCAGCTGCCGGCTGGAATCCCGCCCCACATCGGCAACCACGGTCGAGAAGCCTTCCGCCGCAAGCCTTTCCGCCGCGCCGCTGAGGATCGGGGAAAAGACGGTATTCGCGATGTCGGGCACGAGCATGCCGACAAGATGCGAGCGGCCGGTGCGCAGGCCCGCGGCGAGCAGGTTGCGCCGGTAGCCAAGGCGCTGCGCCGCCGCGAGCACGCGTTCAGCCACTTCCTCCGCGACCAGATAGCGGGTCGCTGGGTTGAGCGCGCGGGAGACGGTCGACGGGTGAACCGCAGCGGCCTCCGCGACCTGCTTGATCGTCACGGTCCGGGATTTGGTGCTACTGCGCGGCAAAATAGTCTCCTTTGACAGGCCTTTCTCTTCCCGCGCGCAAATCTTGGCAACATGATTTCGCATTCCGGCCGGTCGCGGGCCTTTTGCAGGCGGCTGCGGCAGGATGGAGAGGCGCCGGTTCATGGCGGCGGGGCGATGCGATGCCGCCCGCGAACGGCCGCTTCGACGGACCGTCAGGTCATCGCGCCGCTATCCGGGCCGTCGGAAGTCCGCGGTCCGGGGATTGTCTCTGGCTTGTTGCGCTTAAAAGGAGCGATGCGGCAAGGAGCGCCCCCCTCCCCCTGCCGGGGCCGATATTTCCCGCCGGACTTAATGCTGGCGTTTGAAGCGCTGCACCCTGCGGCCATAACCGACTTCCGCCGTGTAGAGATTGCCTTTCGAATCGATCGCGATGTTGTGGATCGACTTGAACTGGCCGGGCTGGCGGCCCGCGCGGCCCCATTTCGTGACGGACGCGCCGGTCTGGCGGAGCAGGGTGACGACCTGTCCGTTGCCGCCGTCGGCCACGAAGATATAGCGCTGCGCGGCGTCTTCGGACAGGACGAGGTCCCACACCGATCCGCTGCCCAGCGTCTGGGGCTCCACCTTGAACTCGCGCACATAGCTGCCGTCCTTGCGGAACACCTGTATCCGGTCGTTGGCCCGGTCGCAGACATAGACCAGACCGTCGCGGGCGATGCGCACGCAATGGACCGGATTGTTGAACCCCTGCGATACCGAAGCTGGCGAATAGGGCGGCAGCTTGTCGTCATTGGGCACCGAACCGCTGCCGCCCCAATGCCGCTTATATGCGCCGGTCGACAGGTCGAAGACGATCACCCGGCGATTGCCATATCCGTCCGCGACATAGAGTTCGTTCGCCGCGCTGTCCGTCATCATATGCGCCGGGCGTCCCAGCCGCGTCGTGGAATTCGACCCCTTGGTGCCGTCATCGGCCCCGAACTGGCGGATGAACTTGCCGTCGCCGGTGAACTCCAGCACCTGGTCGCCGTCCAGATTGCCGGCGATGAAGACATGGCCCGCATCGTCGACATGGATGCCATGTTCCATCTGGACCCATGGATGGCCCTGTCCGGCACCGCCCCAGGCGGCGAGAAGATTGCCTTGCTGGTCGAATTTCATGACCGGCGGAGCAGCCGAGCAGCAAAGCGACTCAGGCGGAGATTTCTGCGCACCCTTCTCGTCGTCGAGCAGCGAACCCGGCCGCTGGATGATCCAGACATTATCGTCCTTGTCGACGGCGACGCCCGAGACCTGGCCCAATATCCAGTTGCCGGGCAGGGGCCTTGGCCATTGCGCGTCGGGTTCGAACCGGGGGGCGTCGGCGGCGGGTTTCTGGGCGGGAACGGGCGCTGAGCCGATGCAGCCGATCAGCATCGCCATGGCAAGGAAACAGCGCCGCATAGTCATCCCTCCGGGCCTATTGTCGACCGAATAAGGCTCTCAAGCAAAGGGCTCGCGTCCTAACATATTGTTATTCCGAAAGCGCCGTGGCAGCAGGCGGTTGCGCGCCCTGACGATAGCCATTATTTATCTTAATTAATAAGATTTCAATTGCCTATATCGCGATATGATGGTGATTTGCAGCGTCTGTCAAGGCGCAATCAGGGTGCGTGGCATCTGTTCAGGAAGGTTTCCCCTGTGGAAGGAAGCTGCTAGCTGGAGTTTCGCGCCCGGAGTGGCGCCTTGGGTTTGGATTGGGAGAAGTATTCATTCGCGGACCGGTTCTAACGCCGAAGAATAATTCGGTGACGCGGGCGTTTGCGATCCTGCGGGCCATAGCGGGCGCGGGTCGTGATCTGAGCGCGACGGAGGTTGCCCGCGCGGTGGGCAGCAATATGGCGACGGTGCATCGCTTCCTGCTGACGCTGGAAGGCGAGGGTGCGGTCGCGCGCGGGCGCAAGGGCGGTTTCCATCTGGGGCCGGCCCTGGCCGACCTTGGCGCCCGGGTGGAAGGCGACGTGCTGCTGGTGAATGCGGCGCATCCGCATCTGGAGGCGCTGGCCGATGAATTCCGCGAAGCCGTCCACTGCGTCGCGCGCAGCGGGAACCAGGCGATCAATGCGGCCGTGGCGCGGCCCGACCGTTCGCTGGTCATCAGCCATCCGGTGGGCGAGCCGTTTCCGCTTCACTGCACCTCCGCGGGCAAGCTGTTCATCGCCTCGATGAGCGAGAGTCACCGCGCCAGCTTCCTCGCCAATGCGGAGCTCAGGCGCTACACGCCCGGCACCATCGTCGATCCGGGGCAGCTCATGGCCGAACTCGGCCGCATCGCGAAGCAGGGCTATGCGGTGGACAATGAGGAATGGGAGGAGGGGCTTCGTTCGATCGCGCTGCCGCTGCATAACATGCGGGGCCAGGTGGTGGCGGCGATCGCGCTGTCGGCGCCCAGTTCGCGGCTGGGCGACGAGCAGTTGGCGAAGGCGCGGTCCGCGATCGCCGGCAGCGTGACCCAGATCGAACGGTCGCTGTCGATCGAAAGCCGGGTTTTCCCGTCGCGCGCCAAGCCGCGCGGCAATTTCCCGCACCTGAAGCGCGTGGCGGATTTCCTGTTCATTTCGGGCACCAGCGCGCGGCGGCCGGATGACAGTTTCGAGGGCGCGACCGTCGGGGAAGACGGCAAGGTCGTGATCGACATAGAGCGGCAGGCGCGCTTCATCTTCGACGCGATCCGGGACATGCTGGCAACGGCAGGCGCGTCGCTGGCGGACATCGTCGATATTCAGGTCCACCTGCTCGACATGGCCGATTATGAGACCTTCAACCGCGTCTATGCCGATTATTTCGGTTTCGAAGGCCCTGCGCGCAACACCGTCGCGGTCAAGGAACTGCCCCATCCCCATCAGGGGATCATGATCACCGCCATCGCGTTCAAGCCGGGTTCCCATATCGCCCCGGACGAATGACGCCATGGCCCTCGACCGGAGCGATTTCCAGGCGAACGCATCGATCGCTGATTAAGAAATCGCGTTAGGACGGAAATCAGGGCGGTTCCGGCCCGGTGCCGGGATCGCGCGCCTGCTGTTTGATCCTTGTCCGTTCCAATCGTGCGATGTCGCGCGAGCGCCAGCCGTGGCCGTGCGATATAAATTCTCATCTAACGACTTTTATATCTTGCATATCGAGATAATATATTTCATGCATGGTTCCGGGAAGGGAGAGACGTGGATGCCCGATGTTCGTTTGAGCCGAAGGTCCGCAATGCCTGGAGGGCAGGCGCGTCGCCGGTTCTGGCGGGCAGCCGCCCTCGCCCTGTTGGCGGCGGCGGGCGGTGGCGCGGCGCAGGCTCCGGCAGCGAAGGTGCCGATGGTGAAAAGCCAGGCGCCGGGCTTCTATCGCATGATGCTGGGCGACTATGAGATCACGGCGCTCAATGACGGCGTCGTCGACTTCCCGCCGGCAAAGCTCTTGACGAACACGACGGCGGGCGAGGTGGCCGCGATGCTGCGCAAGCGGTTCGAGCCGGATGCCGTGCCCACGTCCGTCAATGCCTTCCTGATCAACACGGGCGACCGTCTGGTGCTGGTGGACACGGGCGCCGGAAAGGTTCTGGGGCCGCGACTGGGCGGGCTTGCCGAAAGCCTGCGGGCGGCGGGGTACCGGCCGGATCAGGTCGATGCCGTGCTGATCACGCACATGCATCCCGACCATATCGGCGGCCTGGTGAAGGATGGGCAGCCGGCATTCCCCAATGCGACCGTCTATGCCGACAAGACCGATGCGGCGCTGTGGCTGGACCCGGCTGAAGCGGCGAAGGCGCCGGAGGATCAGGGCAAGCTCGGCAAATATCGATTCCGGGCGGTCAAGGAGTCGATGGACGCATATAGCCGGCGCGGCAGGCTCCAATATTTCGACGGCACGGGGGAGGTGCTTCCCGGCATACGCGCCATCGCCTCTCGCGGGCATTCGCCCGGCCACGCCTTTTTCGAGGTGGAATCGAAGGGCGAGCGCCTGCTCTTCTGGGGCGACATCATGCATTTCGGGCAGGTCCAGCTCGAACTGCCGGAAGTGGCCATGTATTCCGACATCGATCCTGCAAAGGCGACGGCGAGCCGGTTGGCGGCGCTGAAGGATGCAGCGGACGGGCGCTATCTGGTCGCCGCCGCGCACCTGCCCTTTCCCGGACTGGGGCATATCCGCAAGGCCGAACGCGGCTATGCCTGGGTGCCCGTCACCTACGAAATCCCGCCTCGCTGACGGAGGGGGCGGCTGGACGGCCCGATGTGTGAAGGCGTCGGGATGATGCATCGATGGGAGGAGGCGACATTGCGACTGGGTTCCGGATTATTGGCCTTCGCGGCGACGATGCTGCTGCCCGCCGTTGCGGTCGCGCGCGACGCGGCTCCGCGCAACGACCTGCCTCAGCCTTATGAAACGACCCGGGATTGGGGCACTTTGCCCGCGGGCATGAAATGGGCGGCGGTGACGGCGGTGGAATCGGCGCCGGGCGGCGTCATCTACGTCATCCATCGTTGCTTTGAGAATTCCTGCATCGACCGGCCCGAACCGCCGATCCTGAAATTCGATGCGCAGGGCCGACTTCTGAAGGCATTCGGCCAGGGACTGTTTCGCTTCCCCCATGGGGCAACCGTCGATCCGCAGGGCAATTTGTGGGTCACCGATCTGGGTTCCGTTTTCCTGGCCGAGCGTGGATCGGGCGACAATGGCGGCAAGATCGTGAAATTCGATCCGGACGGCAAGGTGCTGATGACGCTGGGTCACGATGCGCTGGGTTCTACCACAGACTTTCTGGATCAGCCCAATGACATCGTGGTCACGCGCAAGGGCGACTTCTTCGTGTCCGAAAGTCATTCGCCCGGCGGCAAGAACAACCGGGTGCTGAAATTCTCGAAGGACGGCAAGTTCATTGGGCAATGGGGGCGCAAGGGAAGCGGTCCTGGCGAGTTCAGCGAGCCTCACAGTCTGGCGCTCGATTCCCGTGGCCGGCTGTTCGTGGCCGATCGGGAGAATAACCGCATCCAGATCTTCAGCCAGGACGGCAAGTTCCTGGCCCAGTGGCATCAGTTCGGTCGCCCCAGCGGCATCTATATCGACGGGAAGGACAGGCTTTATGTCGCGGATTCCGAATCCAGTCCGGTCGAGGGCCGCAATCAGGATGCCCGCATCCGTCGCGGCATCCGCATCGGCAGTGCCCGGACCGGAAGGGTCGACGCCTTCATCGAGGATGCCGAAGCGGCGGAACCCAGGCATTCCGGGGCCGAAGGCGTGGGTGTCGACGATCAGGGCAATGTCTATGGCGCGGTCGTTGGCCGCCGCATGCTGGAACGGCATGTGAAGCGGTCGAAGCCATGAAGGGCTGCCCGGTTCCGAATGATTGGCCCGTTGCAAGTCCCGCAGACTTTCGTTGACGGCTTCCTGCGGGCTTGATACCAATCTTACAAGACGAATTATTTTTCTTACTTAATGAGAATCGGAGAGAGCTCATGTCCCAAGGTAAGATTCTCGCGGGCTTCGTGGCGCCGCATCCTCCCCATCTCGTCTATGCCGAAAATCCCCCGCAGAACGAGCCGCGTTCGGAGGGCGGATGGGAGCCGCTGCGCTGGGCCTATGAAAAGGCGCGCAAGAGCATCGAGGAACTGAAGCCCGACGTGCTGCTCGTCCATTCGCCGCATTGGATCACGACAGTCGGCCACCATTTCCTCGGCGTGGAGCGTCTGTCGGGCAAGTCGGTTGATCCGATCTTCCCCAATCTCTTCCGCTTTGCCTTCGACCTGAACGTCGACGTCGACCTTGCCGAAGCCTGTTGCGGCGAGGCGCAGGCGCTTGGCCTGACCGCCAAGATGATGCGCAATCCGAACTTTCGGGTGGATTATGGCACGATCACCACGCTGCACATGGTCCGTCCGCAATGGGACATCCCGGTCGTCGGCATCTCGGCCAATAATTCGCCTTATTATCTGACCCTCGACGAGGGCGTGGAGGAGATGGAGCGGCTGGGTGAAGCCACGCGGCGGGCGATCGAGAAAAGCGGCAAGCGGGCCGTGCTGCTCGCGTCCAACACCTTCTCGCACTATCATTTCCATGAGGAGCCGGAGATTCCCGAGGATATGAGCCGGGAGCATCCGCAAAGCTACAAGGGCTACAAATGGGACATGCGCATGATCGAACTCATGCGCAGGGGCGAGATCCGGGAGGTGATGCGCCTATTCCCCGAATGGGTGGAGGAAGCCTTTGCCGAAGTGAAGTCCGGGGCCTTCCCCTGGATGATCTCCGCCATGGAATATCCCACCACGCCTGCGGAGCTTCACGGCTACGGCACGGTCATCGGCACCGGCAACGCCGTCATGGAATGGCGCCTGGCGGCCTGAGCCCCAATCGAGATACGAGGACATATCATGCCGGTCGTTTCCGCATTTCTGATGCCGGGCAATCCGCTGCCCTTCCTGCGCCAGGACAATCCGCCCTGGGCTCCGCTCGCCACGGCGGCGAAAGCGGCGGGCGAGGCGCTGCGCGCCAGCCGGCCGGACGTGCTGCTGATCTATTCGACCCAATGGTTCGCCGTGCTGGACGAACTGTGGCAGGCGCGTCCGCACAGCACGGGCGTCCATGTCGATGAGAACTGGTATGATTATGGCGACCTCCAGATGGACTTGCGTGCGGATGTTTCGCTGGCCCAGGCGTGCGTCGCGGGGGCCAATGCGGCGGGCCATCGATCCAAGGCGGTCGATTATGAAGGCTTTCCGATCGACAGCGGAACGATCGTCGCCAACGCCTTCCTCAACCCCGGCGGAACGATTCCGACGGTGGTCGCCGCCAACAATCTCTATCATGATTTCGCGACGACGGAGGCGCTGGGCCGGGTGGCGGCGGAGCAGGCCGATCTTCAGGGCAAGCGCGCGGCGGTGATCGCGGTCGGCGGCCTTTCCGCCGGCTATTTCGACAAGGACATCGACATAGCCGAGGATCGTATCGTGGATGAGCAGAGCGACGCCGCCAATCGCGCGCTGCTTGCCGCGATGGAGCAGGGCGGGGCGGACCGCTTGCGCGCCGGACTGGATGACTTCGCCGCGGCGGCGAAGACCGACATGGGGATGAAGCATCTGGCCTGGCTGTTGGGGGGCGTGGGCGATTTCAAGAATGCCCATGTCCATGGCTACGGGCCGACCTATGGCGCGGGTGCGGCCGTGGTCGAGTTCAAGCTGGCCTGATCCGGCGGACCATGGCCGTCAGCCGGCATCGCCATTCCCTTGACTCCATGTCGCCGGACGCGCCGGGCGGTTCGGACTTCGCGCTTGAAGGCCGCGCTTGTCCCCCTTCGCTTGCGGCGGCGGCGGGAGAGGCGCTAGAGCCGATCGACATTCAGAAGATGACGAGCCGAAGATGGTGGTTTTCCGTGACCCGGCGCGCAGCGTACTCAAAGTACGTGAGCACCGGAAGCACGGAAAAGCGTCATTTGCAGGCCGTCAGGGCTGAATGTCGATTGGCTCTAGGCCCCGGGGGCGGGTTCTGGCAGCAAATGGCCCGTCCGGCACAAGCGGGGCGGCCAGGCGTTCATCATGGGCTTCGCGTTCGAAAGATCGGTTCGATAGAGTTTACGGTGCAATGAAGATGACAGATGAATTGAAGATCGGCCTGCAGCCGGCACCCAATGGCCGTCTTGCGGCGGCGCCGGCCGGCATAGTGGAGGGCAAGGCGAAGCCGCGCGGGCAATTTCCCCATTATCGGCGGGCCGGGGACTTCATCTTCATATCGGGCACCAGCGCGCGAAAGCCGGACAACAGCATCGAGGGTTCCGATGTCGATGAAATGGGCGTCACCCAATTGGACATCAAGGCGCAGACCCGCGCCGTCATTGAGAATATCAGGGATATATTGGCGGCCGCCGGCCTCGACCTGTCGGATCTTGTCGAGGTAAGTTGCTTTCTCGTCAGCATGAACGATTTCGGTGGATTCAACGAAGTGTGGGCGGAATATTTCGACGAGACCGGCCCCACCCGGACGACGGTCGCCGTCCATCAGCTTCCCCATCCGCTGCTGCTGGTCGAGATGCGCGCCATCGCCTACGCCCCGGACCCGCAGATGGTCTGATCCGCCCGCGAACAGACCAAGCCCGATAGAAGGAGGAAATCATGTCCGACCGTCGCGAACGGATCGTGCGCGCCTATTTGTCCGCCATGGAAAAGGGCGACCTGAACGGCGTGCTCCAATGCTTCGCAGCCGATGGCAAGGTGATTTCGCCCGTCTATGGGGAAGAGCCCGTCCGCCCATTTTACGAAAAGCTGTTCGCGGACACGATCAGCGCCAGCGTCGACCTGCACAGCCTGTACGTCAGTCCGACGCAGCCCGAGCGGCTGATTGCCCATTTCGCCTATCGCTGGAGCCGGCATGGCCAGCCCGATGTCGATACCGACC
This sequence comes from Sphingobium fuliginis, assembly GCF_015074805.1. Taxonomy (NCBI): domain Bacteria; kingdom Pseudomonadati; phylum Pseudomonadota; class Alphaproteobacteria; order Sphingomonadales; family Sphingobiaceae; genus Sphingobium; species Sphingobium fuliginis. The sequence continues at coordinate 3,146,544 of NZ_CP060035.1, forward strand.
TGATCGACCTTTTCGAATTCGATCCGCAAAGTGATCGGATCGGGCGTTTGCGGATCGTTTTTGCGCCCTTGCCCGGCAGCGGCGCATGATGGGCAGCGCCATGGCCGGACGGGCAGGCCGCCCTCACTATTCCGTCGAAGGTTGCGGCTTTCAGGCGAAGGCGGCCTGATCCCGCATCCATTCCCGCCCCGCGCCGCGTGGCGGACGAGCGGTGATCTTCTTCCACGCCTGCTCATGGAAGAAGAAGGCGACGGCGTTGATCATCGGTTCGATCAGCGCGATCCCGCCCGCCATGGCGACGGAGCCGGTCATCAGATAAGCGACCGAGAAGCCCACGGTCAGGTGGATGCTGAGATAGGTGGCGGTCTTGATCAGGTCTGTGGACATGGCTCTGTGCTCCTGCTGCCGCTCAATTAAGATTCGCTCGCAATAGGTGCCAACAGCTTTTCCCTCTGGCTCTGATTGCCTTTGCCGATCAGGATGGCGGGAAAGGAGAGTCCAGGATGAGCGGAAAGATCAGGGTCGGCATCGGCGGTTGGATCTTCGAACCATGGCGCGGCACCTTCTATCCCGAAGGGCTGCGGCAGAAGGACGAACTGGCCTATGTGGGCCAGCATCTGACTGCGACGGAGATCAATGCCACCTATTACAGCACGCAAAAGCCGGCGACCTTCGCCGGCTGGGCCAAGGCCGTGCCCGATGGTTTCCAGTTCGCGGTCAAGGCGTCGCGCTACTGCACCAATCGGCGCGTGCTGGCGGAGGGGGGCGAATCCATTGCCAAATTCATCAACCAGGGTCTGGTCGAGCTCGGCGACCGGTTGGGGCCGATCCTCTGGCAATTCATGCCGACCAAGAAATTCGATGCGGAGGATTTCGGCGCTTTCCTGAAGCTGCTGCCGGCCAGCATCGACGGCGTGCCTTTGCGCCATGCGCTGGAGGTGCGGCATGAGAGTTTCGATGATCCCGTCTTTTTCGACCTCGCGCGGCGGGCCGGCGCGGCTGTGGTCTATGCCGACCATCCGGAATATCCGGCGCTGCAAGGCCAGGAGGTCGGCTTTTCCTATGCCCGTCTGATGCGCACGCGGGAGGAGGAGCCGACCGGCTATTCGGCGGAGGAGATCAAGGGCTGGGCGGAGGTGGCGCGCGAACGGGCCGCCAGAGGCGACGTCTACGCCTTCTTCATCAGCGGGGCGAAGGTCCGCGCACCCGCCGCAGCGCAGGCCATGATTGTGGCTTTGCAGTAACATCGACTGTTGCATTTGCTGCAACTGCGAAATCGTCCTTTGCGATTGTTACAACATCATGTCGGGCGCATAGGCCCGCTCGCCCTGGTGGCGATAAATAACAATGACTTGCAGGACGAATGATATGCGACATACGGTTCAGGGCGTTGCCCTTATGGTTGCGGTCGGCGCGCAGATGCTGACCTTCTATTCGGTGCTGTTTGCCTGAGCGCAACATGACCCGATCCAAAGAGTCCTTGATGGACATCGGAAGAGCCGCCCTGGATATTGCCATGGGCGGCTCTTTCATTATCACGGGACTTGATCAACCTTCCGCCAGCCAGCCCGCCAGCAGATAAGCGACGACGCCGACCGGACCCAGGGCGCACAGCGTCAGCAGCACGAGCGCAATCCGGATCAGCGTGACATCCAGGCCGATGCGGTTGGAAAGCCCGGCGCACACGCCCATGATCTTTCCATTGCGGCGGTCGAGGGTGAAGCTGTTGTTCATGAATCTGGCCTTCTTGAAGAGATATGGCGGGATCAGGCGATCGGCGCGATCGGAACGGCGGCGCCCATGAAGAGCGCGGAAACCAGCAGGGCGCCGGTAAGGGCAAAGGCGGCGTTTTGAAGCTTGGCGAACATGATATACTCCCTGGTTTGTGCTTGGCCGGACTGTCCGGCCGTGATGCAAGGAAGATTGCAGGAGCCGTGCCAATTTCGATTTCGCCCCGATTTTCAGGCATTTTCGCGGCCCATCCATCATTTTTGGGCGGGAAATTTTCCGCTAATTGGGCAAATTTCCTGCAAGTCGGGAATATTTGCAGGGTGATCGTCTGAAGGAACCGCTCCTATTCGTCTACGGCACGCTCCGGCCCGGCTGCGACGAACCGATGGCCCGCTGGTTGGGCGATGCGGCCCGTCCTGTCGGCCCAGCCGTCGCGCAAGGCGCGCTCTATCGCGTGGCGGCCTATCCGGGCTTCGTGCCCGGCGTGACGGGCGGCGTGACGGGCGACCTGTTCGCGCTCCCCGATCCGGAGGCGGTGCTTGCCGCGCTCGACGATTATGAGGAATGCGCTGCCCACTTCCCCCAGCCGCATGAATATCGTCGCGAACGGCTGATCGTCCTGGGCGAACATGGGCCGGTGGAGGCATGGACCTATATCTACAATCGCGACGTCGTCGGGCTGGAACGGATCGAGAGCGGTGATTTCCTGAGTTGAGAATGGCTTGCGCGAGGCCCGGGCGCGGCTGGAGCGTTTTCCGGGCGGATAGAATGATCTGCTGGCTCGGAAAACGCGGCAAAACAAAAGCCTGGAGCATCATGCAGAAAACCGGTTCCCACTTTTCTGCATGATGCTCTAGGCTCTACCGCCATGGCTTGAGGAGAGACGCGCATGACCGATGAACGGGATCAGCCGGAACGTTTGCCCGAAGACAGCAACTGGATCGGTTCGACCGGCCTCGACCGGCGCAAGCTGCTGGTGGGCGGGGCGTTCGCTGCGGGCTTCGCCGCTGCCTGCCGGCCTGTGTCCAGCAGCGCGGTCCAGACCTCCGGCGAAGGGTTGAAGGAAGAAAGCGTCTCGATCGGGGCGAGCGACGGCTTTGCCATGCCTGCTTTCGTCGCTCGTCCCGCCGCCGGCAAGGCTGCGCCCGTCATCGTCGTGGTGCATGAGATTTTCGGCGTGCATGAATGGATCCGCGATATCTGCCGCCGCTTTGCGAAGGCGGGTTATTACGCCATCGCTCCCGACCTGTTCGCGCGCCATGGCGATGCGACCAAGGTGGCTGATTTCAAGCAACTGGTCGGCACCATCGTCTCCAAGGCCTCCGACGAGCAGGTGTTGAAGGACATCGACGCCACCTATGCCTGGGCGGGCAGCCATGGCGGGGACGGCAGGCGGCGCGGCATCACCGGCTTTTGCTGGGGCGGGCGGGTCGTGTGGCTCTACGCCGCCCACAGCGCGGAACTGGACGCGGGCGTCGCATTTTACGGCCGGCTGGTCAGCGACAAGACCGAATTGCAGCCGCTGAGCGTCATCGAGCAGGTGAACCGGCTCAAGGCCCCGGTGCTTGGCCAATATGGCGCGCTGGACAAGGGCATTCCGGTGGCTGACATCGAGAAGATGCAGGCCGCGCTGAAGATCGCGGGCAAGTCGCCGCCGGACGCGATCACCGTCTATCCTGACGCCGACCATGGCTTCATGGCCGACTATCGCCCCAGCTACAACGAAGCCGCCGCCAAGGCCGCGTGGGACGCGACGCTCGGCTGGTTCGGCAAATATGTGAAGCGATAAGGATCGTTCGGCTTGGGCTGAGCTGAAAGCGGCGCCCTTGCCATATGTTCATTCTTTACCGTCATGCTGAAACAAGGTCGGCATGACGGCTTTGCAGGGCGGCGGCTGCCCTTATTTCTGCTTCATCGCCTCGACGGCGGCGAGCGTGCTCTTCACATGGCCGGCATAGTTCATCTCGCTATGGACGAAGGCGATGCGGCCGCCGGGCGCGATGACATAGGAAGTGCGGTCGGTCATGCCCGGCCGCATCTTCAGCGCCACGTCATAGCCCGATACGATGTTGGGACCTGCCGACGCCACAGCGAACTTGCCCGCGCATTCCTTGGTGGAGAAGGCGACCAGATCGTCCACCGGATCGGCCGACATGCCGATCACGGTCGCCCCAGCCTTCCTGAAATCCTCGATATGTTCGGCGAATTCCCGCGCTTCAGCGGAGCAGCCGGGGGTGAACGCCTTGGGGAAGAAATAAAGCACCACCGGCCCGCGCTTCAACTGGTGCGACAGGGTCAGGGTGAAGGTCTTCCCCGCCAGCGCGCCGCGGGTGGTGAAGTCGGGCGCCTTGGCCCCGACGGCCAGCGCCGCCATGGCGCCCTGCGAACCGACGGCGGCAGCGGCAAGGGCGAGAGCGATCTTCAGGCTTCTCATCATCGGCTTCCTCTTCATTCAGGCGGTGGGGGGCTTCCGATAGTCCATCCCTTCGGCCATGGTGATGACTGCAACGTTCGCCGCGCGCAAGTCCGCCAGTGGCCCAGCCGGATCGCGGGGGAAGAAAAGTCAGCCCCTTTCCGGCGCGCCATGGCATAAGCCGTGGCTGAGAAGTGGCCGAGAAGGAGTGTGGCACGGATGAAGCAGGAACGCGCGCTGGCCGGAACCCATTGGCGGAATGCCGGTTTTCCTCCCATGCGCGCGATGATTCTCCTGCCGCTGCTCGTCCTTGCGGCGTGCGGCGACAAGCCGGGCGATCAGCCCGGCATCGCCACCAATATCGTCGACGAAGCGATGAACGAAGTGCAGCAGGTGCCGGAAGGCGCGAACGGCATCCAGACCGCCGAACCCGCGCCGGAGATTCCATCCAAGCCCGTGCCGGTGGGGTCGACCATCCCCGCCAGCGTGCAGGGGCGATGGACGGGCCTGGATGAAAGCTGTGCCGACCGCGCGACCGAGCTGGAGCTGACGATCACGCCGACCAGCCTGGTCTTTCTGGAGAGCGAGGGGAAGGCGACCGGCGTGTCCCACGGCCCGGACGGCCGCATCCGCATCGACGCGGCCTTCACCGGCGAAGGGCAGAGCTGGAACAGGAAGCTGGAATTGCGGCCCTCGGCCAGCGGGCGGGAGTTGACGGTGATCGACGACGGCCGGGCGGTGACGCGGAAGCGGTGTAGTTGATCTTCGGCCTGTTCCTGCAAAGGCGGGAAACGGGATCGGGCGGCAGAATTGGGTTCCTGCCTGCGCAGGAGCGCGGAATGCTTACTCCAAGCTTTCCCAAAGCCGCCGCACTGGTTAGAGCCGCCTCATGATCGGCCGTCTTACCTTGAGCGATTTCCGCAATCATGCGGATGCGCTGATCATGCCCGACCACAGCTTCATCGTGCTGACCGGGGACAATGGCGCGGGCAAGACCAACATATTGGAAGCCGTGTCGATGTTGGCGCCGGGACGCGGCCTGCGCGGCGCGGCCCTGCGCGACATGGTGCGGCAGGATGGGGCGGGCGGTTTCGGCATAGCGGCGGAAGTGGACGGCGTGATGCTGGGTACGGGGGTTCTCGCTTCGGCCCCCGACCGGCGTCAGGTGCGGATCGGCGGCGTCGCATCCTCCGCCAATGCGCTGGCGGATCATCTGTCCATCGTGTGGTTGACGCCCGCGATGGACCGGCTGTTCATGGACAGTCCCGGCGGGCGGCGGCGTTTCCTGGACCGGCTGACGCTGGCGCTGCACCCCGCCCATGCCGCGCACAGCGCCCGCTACGAGGCGGCGATGCGGGCGCGCAACCGGCTGCTTAACGATCTGTCCGCCGCCGATCCTTCCTGGCTGAGCGCGCTTGAAACGCAGATGGACGAGCATGGCGCGGCGCTTGCCGCCGCCCGCGCCGATCTGGTCGGCCGCTTGCAGGCCGCGCTGGAGGACCAGCCCGACCATCCCTTTGCCCGTCCGCTGCTGGCGATCGAGGGGGAAGGGGAGGGCGACGAGCCCCTGGGGCTTCGCCTAGCCCGCGAACGCCGCCGCGATGCCGCTGCCGGTCGCACCTTGTCCGGCCCGCACCGGCAGGACCTCGCCGTCGTTCACGCCGCCAAGGCGCAGGCTGCCGCGCTCTGTTCGACCGGCGAGCAGAAGGCGCTGCTGCTCTCCATCCTGCTCGCCCATGCGGCTCTGGTGGCGGCTCATCGCGGCCAGCCGCCCGTGCTGCTGCTCGACGAAGTGGCGGCGCATCTCGACCCGTCGCGGCGGGCCGCGCTGTTCGACCGGCTGCGGGAAACCGGCGGTCAGGTCTGGATGACGGGGACGGAATCCGCACTTTTCAACGGCTTGCCTGTGGCGAGCCGGTTTTGCGTAACGGCGGGGCACGTCTTTCGTTCCGCAGATTGACGCGCCGCAACAACGACTCGTCGCTGGCGGCTTTTCAACGCGTCCGGCGTCTGCCCTAAAGCATGGCACGGGGTTAAGTCGTTCAAATAGTCGGGGGTCGCATTCCTATGATCGGTGGTTTTCGCGCTATTGTCGCAGCGGCAACGCTTGCACTCGGCGCCCTGATCACGACCCCGGCCGCGGCCGGCGTCCTCCAGTGCGCGCCCTTTGCCCGGCAGGTTTCCGGTATCGAGCTGTACGGCAATGCCAACACCTGGTGGGGTCAGGCCGATGGCCGCTATGAACGCGGCCATGAACCCCGTGTCGGCGCCGTCCTTGCCTTCTCGGCCAGCCGTTCGATGCCGGTTGGCCATGTCGCCATGGTCAGCAAGGTGGTCAGCGAACGCGAAGTGCTGTTGACCCATGCCAACTGGTCCTATCGCGGCGGCGTAGAGCGCAATGTCCGCGCCATCGACGTGTCCCCGAACAATGACTGGACCGATGTGCGCGTCTGGTATGGCCCGATCGGGGATCTGGGTCTGCGGCCGAACCCCGCCAAAGGCTTCATCTACGCGCACAAGGCGAGCGACGCTCCGGTGCAGATCGCCATGGCCGATCGCGCGACCGCAGGCTCCGACGCCGCGCGGGGTGCTTTCTGACATTTTAACCATTTCCTAATGGCCGCCGCCTAATTTCGTCGGCGGTGGGGCGATTCTGAGACTTTTGGGGTCGCATGAAAGTGGGAATGATGCGCTGGGCGGCCTTGCTGCTGGCCGGCCTGACAGCGACGCCTGTGCTGGGCGCGACCGTGCTGCAATGCGTGCCCTATGCGCGCACCGTGTCGGGCGTCCAGATCTATGGCGACGCGCTGACCTGGTGGGACCAGGCGGAAAATCATTATAAGCGCGGGCATGCGCCCCGCAGGGGCGCGGTGCTGGCCTTCCGTCCCGTCGGCCCGATGGTGCTGGGCCATGTCGCGGTGGTCAGCAGGGTGCTGGACGACCGGCGCGTGCTGATCCGGCATGCCAACTGGTCGATGCCCGGCGCGATCGAGGAGGATGTTCTCGCAGTCGACGTATCCGAAGAAGGCGACTGGAGCGAGGTGCGCGTCTGGCACAGTCCGACCAACCGGATGGGCGCGCGCAGCAACCCGACCTTCGGCTTCATCTATCCCGACAAGCCGCAATTGCGCGAGTTCCGGACCGATCCGGCGCTGGGCGTCAGTACGCGCTTCGCCAGCATGACGGTGACCAAGGACGATCCGGAGGAGGATAGCGCTCCGTTGCGCAGGTCCGCCGCCCAGCCGCGGCTGGCGGTCGACCTGCGTGCCATCCGCTATGCCGATGCGGCGCCTTCCGCCCGTTCGTTGCGCGACATCATCGCGGACGTGAAGCGAGACGCGGCGCTGCGTTGAAGCGGCCCGATGCTCCCGCGCGGGCAGCAACACGGTCCCGGCTATCCTGAAAACATGGCGTCCGAACGGGCTCTCATGAGCCTCTCGTCTCATCGGAACGCGGCTGAACAAAAGGGCGCGCCCCTCTGGCGAGGCGGCGTCCTTTTTTCTTCAGCGCAGACGAAACTCTATTCCGCCTTGTCCGCTGCTTCCCCGGCGCCCTCGTCCGCATTCTCGAACCACGCCTCGACCGGCCCGGAGAGCTTGATCGTCAGCGGCTGGCCGTGGCGGTCGCGGGTCTTGCCCGCCGCCACGCGAATCCACCCTTCGGAAATGCAATATTCCTCGACATCGTTGCGGACGCGGTCCTTGAAGCGGATGCCGATGCCCCGCTGGAGCACGTCCATGTCGAAAAAGGGGCTCTTCGGGTTGGTGGAAAGGCGGTCGGGGGGCGTATCGCTCATGATGGTCCAAATCCTGTCAATCTGGCGCGACCTAGCCCTTAGGCCTGCCCGCCGTCAACTGCTGCGGTCCATCGTCGACATCGCAGAAGATGCGCCGGATCACCCCCTGCGCCAGCCAGGATTCGAAGCGGGCATGCGCATCGGCCAGATCCAGGAAGGGATAGGCGACCGGCCGTTCCCCCACCGCCCGGCTGGCAATGACCAGCCGCATCATGGCATCGGGCGCCGTGGTCAATATGCGTCCGCGCCGGTCGGTGGCGGCGCTGTTGACGCCGACGACATGGCCGTCCTCGGCAAAGACCGGACCGCCGCTGATGCCCGACAGCGTGCCGTCACCCATCGGAATGCGCGCATGCTCCGCCCAGGCGAGCACGGGCTGCGTCTCCTCGCCTGCGCCGCGCCGGGCGCGGGCGGCGCCGATCAGCTCGGATATGACGAGCGTCGGCTGTCCGCCCGGAAAGCCCATATGATAGCCGACCGATCCGGGCGGCGGCATGCGGTCCGACAGCGGCAGGGCGTGGTCGCTCGCCACGCCCCCGCGCACCAGCGCCGCATCCGCCTCCCGGCTTTCCACCAGGCGCGACACGGGGCGGGCGAAGCCGCCCTGCTCTATGCCGACCCGGGTGCAGCCATGGGTGACATGCTCGGCGGTCAGCCATGCGCCGTCCCGGTCGATGGCGAAGGTCGTGCCCATGCTGTCGGCGGGCGCCTCCGTCCGTTCCTCGATGACGAAGCTCTCATCGCTCCATTGCGGCATCGGACGGCGCGGCGAGCGCGGGTCGAAAGCCTCGACATGCAGCGGCGTTGGCCTGATGACCTCGCTGATCCACAGCAGGGCGAGGATGATGCCGAGCAGGCCGGGCAGACAGCCGAAGCGCCGGCCCGCCACGGCTCAACCCGCGACCGCGCCGGCGGTCAGGCAGGCGATGGCGACCTTCATCATGGCGAGGAAGATGGCGGCGGACCGTTCGTCCGCCTCGATGCGGGTCGGCAGCGAGCCCAGCAGGAAATCGACCACGCGGAAGGCGATGAGTTGCAGGATCAGCGTCACGCTGCCCCAGATCATGATGTCCCAGACATTCACCGAGCCCGCGAGGCAAAAGCCCAACGGCACGGCCAACCCGATCGCCGCCCCGCCCAGCGAGATCGCCGCGGCAGCATTGCCTGCCCGGATCAGTGCGAATTCGTCATGCGGCGTGATCCACATATAAAGCGCCAGCGCCGCCAGCCAGGCCAAGGTTGCGGAACCCAGGTGCAGCAGGAAGATGGGCAGGCCCGACAGCAGGCTCTGAATGACGGGCATGGGATCGGTCATCGCGTCAAAATGCCGCAAGCGGATGCCGGGCGCAATTGCCAGTCGATGGCGAAACGGGCGGAGAGGAAAATGGCGCACCCCGCGCAGCTTCCCCTCCCCCATTCACTTCGCGGGTGTCGAACAGAGGCACCCGCCTCTCCTGCACCCTCCCCACGCTGCGCGCAGGGAGGATCGCATGGCATCAACCAGCCGATGTGGTCAGATCAATTGCAGACCCGAACCTTCACGCGCCGGTCGCGGTAATGATTGTAGCGCCATTCGGTCCAGCAACGCTGGCGGTAATGCCCGCGCCAGGAGCGCCGGTCGCCGCGCCAATAGCGGCGGTCGTCATGGCGCCAGTCGCGCCTGCCGTCCCAGCGCCTATCGTCCCAACGCCTATCGTCCCAACGGTCGCCGCGATACCCGTCGCGATAGCCATAGCCGCCATAATATTGCGCCTGTGCAGGGGCCACGCTCGCCCCCATGGCGGTGATCGCCAGGCCCAGGGCCGCAGCGCCCTTCCACAAGATGTTCATGTCTTTCTCTCCTCAGCATGCACGCCCGTCGCCGGGGTCATGAAGGGAAGATGCACCGGCCTTACTGAACCGTCCGGGAACGGTGTCGTCAGCCAATATTCATGGATGGATCATCGGCCCCGCAGGGCGCTTTCCGCCTCCAGCATATAGTCGCGCGTGATCGGCAGGCTGCGGCGGTCGCGGACATATTGGACCTGGTAATTCACCATGCCGCCATGTTCGAACACCGTGGCCGCACCGGCCAGATAGAAGGTCCAGAGGCGGAAGAACCGCTCGTCGTACAGGGCGACGATGTCCGCCTTGTGCGCCAGCGTCCGCTTGTACCATTCGCGGATTGTGAGGCCGTAATGGATGCGCAGCACCTCGACATCCGTGACCATCAGCCGCGTGCCCTCGCTCCCCTGGATCATCTCCGACAAGGCGGGAATATAGCCGCCGGGGAAGATATATTTCTGGGTGAAGGCGTCGGTGATGCCCGGCCCGTCGACCCGCCCGATTGTGTGGATCAGCATCACCCCCTCCGGCGTCAGAAGCTCGCGGCACTTGGTGTAGAAGGTGCGGTAATCCTTGGTCCCGACATGCTCGAACATGCCGACCGACACGATGCGGTCGAACGGCCCGTCCATGTCGCGATAATCGATCAGTTCGAAGCGGACATGGTCGGCCACGCCGGCATCCTGCGCCCGCTGGCGCGCGACCTTGAGCTGCTCTTCCGACAGGGTGATGCCGGTCACGTCGACGCCGCAGGTGCGATGCAGGTACAGCGCCATGCCACCCCAGCCGCAGCCTATGTCGAGCACCTTCATGCCCGGCTTCAGGTGCAGCTTGGCCGCGATATGCGCCTTCTTGTCCTCCTGCGCCTGTTCCAGGCTGATCCCCGCCTCATTGTCGGCATCGGGGAAATAGGCGCAGCTATATTGCCGGTCCCGATCGAGGAAGAGGGCGTAGAGCGCGCCCGACAGGTCGTAATGATGCGCCACATTGGCCTTCGCCCGCGCCCGGTGATTGGCGGCCCAGAGTTTGCGCCGGATCGCCTTGAAGCCGCGCTTGACGGAGCCGAGATCGCTGATCGACTTGCCCGTTTCCCAGGCATTGTTCATGCGGATGAGCGAGATCAGTTCCATGATCCCGCCGCCCTCTATCGCGACGCGCCCATCGATGAAGGCCTCCGCCATGCCGAGGCGCGGGTCCCTGACGATGTCGAACGGCACACGCGCATCGTGGAATTTCAGCGCCAGCGACGGAAAGCCCGGTTCGGGGGTTCCGACCGTGATCTTCCTGCCGTCATGATAATAGATGCTGAGCTGGCCCCGCGTGACCAGCCGCTTGATGACGCGATCGAACAATTTCATGGGGCCACCCTGTCAGGTCATTCCGCTGCCGTCAAATGCCCGCATACCAGTCATAGCCGGCGCGGTCCTCCCAATAGCCGCCCTTGCCGCCGCCTATGCCGTCCAGACTCGCAACCGCTTCAATCTTCATCAGATATTTCGCCTGCTTATAGCCCAGTTGCCGCTCCACCCGCAGCCGGAGCGGCGCGCCATTGGCCACGCGCAGGGGTTCGTCGTTGAGCGCGAAGGCGAGGATCGTCTGCGGGTGGAAGGCGTCCACCAGATCGATGCTTTCATAATAGCCGCGCCCGCCGCCCATATCGTCGGCGCAGTGGAAGACGATGTACCGCGCCCCGTCCCGCAGCCGCGCCGCGTCGAGGATCGGCTTCAACGGCACGCCGCGCCATTTGCCGATGGCGCTCCACCCCTCTACGCAGTCGTGGCGCGTGATCTGCTCCCGATGGGGCAGGGCGTGGAGCTGCGCCAAGGAGAGGGAAAGCGGCCGTCCCACCAGTCCGGTCACATGCAGCCGCCAGTCGGCAAAGCCGTTGCGCCACAGCGCCTTATATTCGGCTGTGTTCGGATTGGCGGTACCGTTGGGGCGGAAGAAGGGAGAAATCTGGTCCGGCCGGAATTCCCGCGCCAGCGCGTCGCGGGCCATCAGGCTGCGCTGCGCCCATTTGTGGAAATTCCCGGCGGAAAACAGCGCCTCGCGCATCGTCTCGTTCTTCGCCAGCCGGTCGCATCCCGCCAGCGTCGCGGCGGCGCCCAGTACCAGGGTCCGACGGTCGAGGATCAGGCTCATCGCCGCGCCTCCGGCACGCGATAGCGTCCGCTGATCATCGAGCGGATTTCGTTCAGGGGCCCGGCCAGCACCACCATCAGCATATGCACCAGGAAGAAGGCGACGAGCATGAAGGCCGTGATGAAATGGATCGAGCGTGCCGACTGGCGCCCGCCGAACAGGTCGACCAGCCAGGGCCATGCCGCGTTCATGCCTGGCGACATGGTGAGGCCCGTCAGGATCAGGATCGGCAGCGCGACGAAGATCACGCCGATATAGCTGGCCTTTTGCAACATATTGTAGCGCAGCGCCGCTTCGCCGGTTGGGAAATGCAGCCGGGCATGGTCCTTTATGTCCTGCCAGACATGGCGCGGCGCCAGTTCGTCGCGCCGGAAGGCCAGGTCGCGCGCCAGATGCCCGCCGAACAGGCTCCAGACCATGTAGAAGAGCAGCGCGAAGGCAAAGATCGGCGCGGCGCTCAGATGCCAGTGCCGCGACATCGCCAGATTATAGTGGGCGGGCAGCGTGATCCAGCTTCCGAACCGCTCCAGCACCAGCCACGGGCGGTCGAGATTCGCGCCATAATGCCCCCAATAAAGCCGGGGATGCGCATTGAAGATGCCAAGCCCGCTGGCGAACAGCACGTAGAGCAGCAGCGCATTCAGCCAATGCCACAGGCGCGTCGGTCCTTTGTGGCGCAGCACCAGCTTCGGTTCGGCGGCTATCGGCTCGGATGAGGCGCTATCCATAGGCTGCTGTTACCCTTTTGCACCAACAGCGTCAAAAAGGACGATGCCGTTACGCGCATGAATCATTTTTCATGATCCCGTTCATGTGGGAGCCAGATTGCGGGTCCATAAGCGCCGCTGCCGGGATCGAGTAAAGTTTCCGGATTTTTGAAGCTCCTATGGATAGATGCCCTGTAAGTTCAATAGGGATGATATGAAAATATTTATCAGATCCGTCTCTTTTAAAAACCGATTGAGAACATAAATCGATCTCACCCGGTTCAGGGTATCGAACAAGTCATGAGGAATACCATGAAAACTGCGATTATCGCAGCGATTGCTGCTGCCACCGTTTCTGTTCCTGCCTTTGCTCAGGATGTCGCGCCTTTTACTGGTCCGCGCGCCGGCATTACCATGGGCTATGACAAGGTTCAGGGCGACGACGGCTTCAGCTATGGCGTGTCGACCGGCTATGATCTGGCCGTCACCCCGCATGTGACCTTCGGTCCGGAAGTCTCGCTCAGCGAGTCCACGGCGAAGTTCAGTGGCGTGGATGCGAGCCGCGATCTCGCCGCATCGGTGCGCCTTGGCTATGTCGTGACGCCGCAGGTGCTGGCGTTCGGCAAGGTCGGATACGCCAACAGCCGCTTCGAAGTCCCTGGCGACCACCAGACGCTGGAAGGCGTGCGCTATGGCGGTGGCCTCGAATATTCGGTGACTCCGCGCACCTATATTTCGGCCGAATATCAGCGGACCGAATATGAAGACAATTTCGGCGGCCGCGATGCGGGCGTGGTGGGGATCGGCTTCCGTTTCTGAGTTGGGTGCCGCTGGGTATGACAAGGGGCGGTCCCGCTGGGGCCGCCCCATTTTCATGCAAACTCATACTGTTGCGGAAAAGCATCATACATTTGTAAAGTTCATATCCATATTGCAACAATCACGATCGCGTTACATATGCGCGCCGTCAGCGATGCATGTCGCTGCGTGCAGGACGGGGGGATGAACCGAATTATCTCGGTATTCCGAATGACGATGAAATAACGACACGCAACGTCATCCCCGTAAAAAGAACAAGCGGCAGTCCACATCACCGGACTGTTCGTTTCTGATGACATGAGGATTTTATGAAGACTGTGATTTTCGCAGCCCTTGCTGCTGCCGCCGTTTCCGCTCCCGCTTTCGCTCAGGACGCCGCGCCCTTCACCGGCCCGCGCGCCGGCGTGACGCTGGGCTACGACAAAGTTGGCGGCGAAGAAGGCTTCAGCTATGGCGTCAGCACCGGTTACGATCTGGCCGTCACCCCGAACATCACCTTCGGCCCGGAAGTGTCGTTCGGCGATTCCACCGTGGATGAGGCCGGTCTGGATGTCAGCCGCGATCTGGCCGCTTCGGTGCGCCTGGGCTACATCCTGACCCCGCGCGTTCTGGCGTTCGGCAAGGTCGGCTATGCCACCACCCGCTTCGAGGTCGCCGGCTTGGGCAGCACCAATCTGGAAGGCGTGCGTTATGGCGGCGGCGTGGAATTCGCCGTGACCGGCAACACCTATATCTCGGCTGAATATCAGCGCACCGAATATGAAGACAATGCTGGCGGCCGTGACGCCGGCGTCGTCGGTATCGGTTTCCGCTTCTAATCCCTCTCGGATAGAACAGGGAAAGGGCGGCCCGGTGGGGCCGCCCTTTTCCTATGCTTGCTCACACCGTTCCAATGATACGCCCAATTTTTCCTGCCTTCACAGGAACACGGCCCAACAGAAACAGCACAAACCCTAAGCCCAGGGGAGAGGCGTCAGGTCCGGTTCCACCCAGCGCCGCCGCGCTTCCGTCGACATCAGCCGCTCGCGCGACCAATAGGCGAACAGCCAGTCCTTGTCGGCCATGGGCGAACGCATCAGCGCCGCAAAGGCCTCCGCCGGCGACGGTTCGCCCGGCAAGCCCGCCAGCACTGCCCGCGCCGCCTTCAGCGATGCCATGGTAATCGTCTCATGATAGCCGGCGCTGTCGCTGTTCACGCCGCCCATGCTCTCGTTATAGGCCGCGATCATCCCGGGCATGTCCCGCTCGGCCAGCATGTCCGTCCGCCGCAGCATGAGCCACAGGGCCGTCGCGAAATGCGCGCCATGCGTCCACTCCTCCTTGGGCAGCGTCCGCGCGCAAAAGCCGCTGGCGATCCGCTCGATCTCTTCGTCCGTCATTGTCATCCATCCTTTCATGCCGCCCGGACGAAGCCGACAAGAAAAACCCCGCCGTCCGGGCGGGGTTTGCATCTCGCGCCGCAAAGGCGCAGGTCATCGGCCCCGCTCTATCCGAGCGCCGCTTGCTTCTCCGCCTCCAGCCGGTCCAGCTCCGCCCGGCTTTTCTTCTCGGAAGCGGACTTGAGCTGGCCGCAGGCGGCCATGATGTCCCGCCCGCGCGGTGTGCGCACCGGCGCGGAGATCCCGCCTTCGAACACGATGTCGGAAAAGCGCCTTATCCGCTCGGGCGTCGAACATTCATAATCCGTGCCCGGCCAGGGGTTGAACGGGATCAGGTTGACCTTCGCCGGCAGCTTGTACTGGCGAAGCAGCCGGACCAGCTCGCGCGCATCCTCGTCGCTGTCATTCTTGTCCTTGATCATGACATATTCGAAGGTGATGCGCCGCGCATTGTTCGCCCCCGGATAGTCGGCGCAGGCCTGCAAAAGCTGATCGATGCCGAACTTCCTGTTGAGCGGCACCAGTTCGTCGCGCACATCCTTGGTCACGGCGTGCAGCGACACGGCGAGGTTGACGCCGATCTCCTCGCCCGCCCGCGCCATCATCGGCACAACGCCGGAGGTGGAGAGGGTGATGCGCCGCTTCGACAGGGCAAGTCCATCGCCGTCCATCACGACCTTCAGCGCATCGCGCACATGGTCGAAATTATAGAGCGGCTCGCCCATGCCCATCATCACGATATTGGTCAGCATGCGGCCATCGGTCGTATATTGCGGCGCATCGTCGGCTTCATCGTCATTGGCGGACGCCATGCTGCCCTTGGGCCACTCGCCCAATGCATCGCGCGCCAGCATCACCTGGCCCACAATCTCGCCCGGCGTCAGGTTGCGCACCAGCCGCATCGTGCCCGTATGGCAGAAACGGCAGTTGAGCGTGCAGCCCACCTGGCTCGATACGCACAGCGTCCCCCGGTCCGCGTCCGGGATGAACACCATCTCATAATCCTGCCCGTCGTCGGAGCGCAGCAGCCATTTGCGCGTGCCGTCGCTCGAGACCTGCGCCTCCACGACCTGCGGACGACCGATGACGAAGCGCTCCGCCATCCAGCCGCGCATCGGCTTGGCAAGGTCGGTCATGGCGTCGAAATCGGTCTCGCCGCGATGGTAGAGCCAGTGGAACAATTGCTTGGACCGCAGTTTCGCCTGCCTGGTATCGAGCCCCGATTCCTCCAGCACGCCCTTGATCTGCGGCCGCGACAGCCCCATCAGGTCGACGCGCCCATCCTCACGAGGCGTCACCGCGCGGGGCACGGGCACAGGGTCGATAGCGCCGGGAATCGGCATCAAGGGGTTGGCGGCTGTCTGCATGGCCGCGCCCATAGCGGATTTTGGGGGATTTTGGAAGGGCGGTGAATGGCGCACGCCCCTCACCGCAATCGCGCGCACCCCAGCGCCGCGGCATCGATCGCCGTGGCCGCCCCGCGCAACGCATAGGTGTCCGCAAAGCCCCGCCCACGCGCATCCCGCGTCTGCACACTCATGCTGGTGGCGGAGCGCATCGCCGCGATGATTGCCGCATCCGCCCGCGCATCGGGCGCCCAGGCATCCACCTGCCCCGCCACCAGCGTAAAGCGCCGGTCCCCCACATTCAGGATCACCGCAGCGTCCCCCATCCGCATCCTGCTCAAGCGGAAATGCACCTGCCCCCGCACCGATTGGCGCGGCCAGCTCCCGACCGCCGCAAAGCCCTCCGATCCCGCTGCGACGGGCATGGCGATCGCATAGCAACGGGGGCCACCGGATTGGGAAGGGGTCGGATCTCGAAACGCCCCCCACGCCTCGAACACGCCCAGAGAGTCCCGCGCCTGCGCGGCCGTGGCCATGATCATCAGGGGGAGGGCGAGGGGCCATGGAGCTTTCACATCCCCGGCAAAGCGCATGCTGTTCCCTTTTGCAACCCTTTGGCAAACGAAACGATCACCCAGCGCTTGCAGGGGCCGTCACAGCGGCTATGAAGGATCATCCATCATTGTCGCCCGGATTCGACCGAGTTCGGGCTTTGCGCAGAAAAGAAACGGACAGAACAGGGACATGAAGGCCACCATCGAACGCGCAACGCTGCTCAAGAGCCTCAGCCACGTCCAGTCGGTGGTCGAGCGGCGCAACACGATTCCGATCCTGTCCAACGTGCTGATCGAAGCATCGGCCGATGGCGCGATCAAGCTGATGGCGACCGACCTCGACCTCCAGATCGTCGAAAGCGTCGCCGCCCAGGTGGAACAGCCCGGCGCGACCACCATTTCGGCGCACACCCTGTTCGACATCGCGCGCAAGCTGCCCGAAGGCAGCCAGGTCTCGCTCCAGGCCGCCGAGGGCAAGATGCTGATCCAGGCAGGCCGCGCCCGCTTCAACCTGTCGACCCTGCCGCGCGACGACTTCCCGGTGATCGCGGAAGGCGACCTGCCGACCAGCTTCGAACTGCCCGCCGAAACGCTGAAGCAGATCATCGACAAGACGCGCTTCGCCATCTCGACCGAAGAGACGCGCTATTATCTGAACGGCATCTATTTCCACGTTTCGGACGAGGGACAGCCTGTGCTGAAGGCGGCGGCGACCGACGGCCATCGCCTGGCGCGCGTCACCGTGCCGCGACCCGACGGCGCGGACGGCATGCCGGGCATCATCGTGCCGAGGAAGTGCATCGGGGAACTGCGCAAGCTGCTCGACGAGGTGGAAGGCTCTGTGCAGATTTCGCTGTCGGCGAGCAAGATCCGCTTCGGCCTGGGCAGCGCCATCCTGACCAGCAAGCTGATCGATGGCACCTTCCCTGATTACAGCCGCGTCATCCCGACCGCCAACGACAAGCTGCTGAAGATCGATCCGCGCAGCTTCGAGGAAGGCGTGGACCGCGTGGCGACCATCGCCACCGAAAAGACCCGCGCCGTCAAGATGACGCTGGACCGCGACAAGATCACCCTTTCCGTCACCAGCCCGGAAAACGGCACGGCGGCCGAGGAAGTCCCCGGGACCTTCCAGGGCGAGGGCTTCGACATCGGTTTCAACGCGCGTTATCTGCTCGACATCCTGGGCCAGATCGACAGTGATCTGGTCGAACTGCACCTGGCCGACGCCGCTGCGCCGACGCTGATCCGCGAAGATGATCGCAGCCCCGCGCTCTATGTGCTGATGCCCATGCGCGTTTGAGGGTTTTGCCCGGTTGCGGACATTGACGCTTCCCCTCCCCTTCAGGGGCGGGGATTAGTGGCGGGAAACCACCCGCCGCAGACCTTGCCTGTCGGGTAAGTTTCTTTCAATCTCTTGTCGTTACGCAGGGAATATGACTTCCTTGCGGGCGAACCTGGCAGAACTGCATACGCGGCGGACCGATCTGGTCGCGGCGCTTGGCCTTGCCGAAAGCGGGGCTGCCGTCGACGCTTCCTGGATTTCCGGCACCTTCGTCCATATCGCCCGGCTCTGGCCGCTTGTCCTGCTGGGGAAGCTCTGCATCACCGCTCTGCTGCATGTGCCTTTCTATGATGAGGGCAATGTCGGCCATGCCGTTGCCCTGGCGGCCATGCTGCTGGTCGACGGCATTGCCATCGTCGTGCCGCGCGGAGCCCGGTTCCAGCTTTTGCGGCCACATCACCAGAAATGGCTGATGCTGCCGATGGTGCTGCTCTCGGGCCTCAGCTTCAGCCTGATGCTGGGGCCGTCGCTGATCGCCGGCGAGCCTTCGCGCAATCTGGCCGCGGAAATGGCGGTCGCGTTGATGGCCGTGTCGATCTTCGGCGACCGGCGCCTGTTGGGTGTCAGCTATTTCTGCGGCCTGCTGATCGCCTCCATCCTGCATCGGGGCGATTTCGCGCAGGTCGGCCTGTTGATCAGTTGCATAGCCGCGATGCTGGTCGCCGCGCTGCGCCAGGCGCATGCCGACATGAACCGCGCCATCGCCTTCCATCAGCGGGATCTGAGGGCCCAGCGCTCCGACCGGCTGCTCCATGACTATGAACAGTCAGGTCGCGGCTGGTTCTGGGAAACCGACCGCCACGGATGCATCGTCTATATTTCCGACACATTGGCCCGTACCTTGGGGTTGGGCAACGATGCCCTGATCGGCCGTCCGATCACGGAAATCATCCGTCCCGGCGACCGGCAGGATGGCGATGGCGAGCGCACATTGGGGTTCCACCTGTCGGCGCGCACCGGCTTTGCCGAAATTCCCGTCCGCGCCGCTATGGCGAAGGACGAGCGCTGGTGGTCGATCTCCGGCCAGCCGGTGTTCAACGAATTCGGCCAGTTCCACGGCTTCCGGGGCAGCGGCACGGACCTTACCGAAATGCGCCGCAGCCAGGCGGAGGTGACGCGGCTCGCCCAATATGATTCGCTGACCGGCCTTGCCAACCGGGTGCAGATGATGCGCTCGCTGGAGCAGGCGGTCGCGGGCAAGAACGGGCAGCCGCGTGACTGCACGCTGATGATGCTGGACCTCGACCGGTTCAAGATCGTCAACGACACGCTGGGCCATCCGGCTGGCGATGCGCTGCTGCGCCAGGTCAGCGAGCGTATCCGGCGGGTTGTCGGCAACAAGGGGCTGGTCGGACGTCAGGGCGGTGATGAATTCAAGATCCTGCTGCCCGGCCGACCCGACAAGATCACCCTGGACCATCTGGCGCGGGCGATCATCACCGATGTGTCCCAGCCCTATACGGTGGAGGGAACGGCGGTCGTCATCGGGGTGTCGATCGGCATTTCCTTCTGCCCGCAGGATGGCGTGACGGCCGAGGAACTCATCCGCAATGCCGATCTTGCGCTCTACGCCGCCAAGGGGGACGGGCGCGGCATCTATCGCTTCTATTCCCCGGAGATGCATGCCGATGCCGAGGATCGCCGCCAGTTGGAGGAGGATCTGCGCAAGGCGCTGGTCGAAAACGCCCTGCACCTCGTCTATCAGCCGGTGGTTTCCTCCCGGACCGAGCAGATTACCGGCTATGAAGCGCTGCTGCGCTGGCAGCATCCGGTGCGCGGCTTGATCTCTCCCACGCTGTTTATCCCCATTGCGGAGGAAAGCGGCCTGATCGGCCCGATCGGTGAATGGGTGCTCCGCACCGCCTGCCGCGATGCGGCGCAGTGGGCCGACGGGGTTAGGGTGGCCGTCAACGTCTCACCGATCCAGTTCGCCAATCACGGCCTGCCCTCGATCGTCATGAATGCGCTCGCCGCCTCCGGGCTGGCGGCCCAGCGACTGGAGCTGGAGATCACCGAAAGCGTGTTCCTGAACGACGATGATGGCACGGACTCGATGTTCTCCCGGCTGAAGGGCATCGGGGTGCGACTGGCGCTCGACGATTTCGGCACCGGCTATTCCTCGCTCGGCTATCTCAAGAAAGCGCCGTTCGACAAGATCAAGATCGACCAGAGCTTCGTGCGCGGCGCCGCGATCAAGGGCAGCCCTAACAGCGCGATCATCAAGGCGATCGTCAGCCTGGCCGAAGCGCTGGGCATGGATACCACGGCCGAAGGGGCGGAGACGCAGGATGAACTCGCGCTGATCCGCAACCTAGGGTGCAGCCATATCCAGGGCTATGTCTATGGCCGCCCGCTGCCGGCGGCGGACGTGCTGGTCCAGCAACACCGCCATGGCGGCGTGGTCGCGCCGCAGGGCTTCCAGTCGAGCCGGACGGAACGCAAGACCATGTTGCGTACCGTGGCCGTGCACCATGACGGTCATGTCTATACCGGGCGCATCCGCAACATCTCCGCCACGGGTGCGCAGTTGGAGGGCCTGTGGAACGTGCCGGAGGGCACGCTGTTCGCCATCGAACTGGGCGACAACCAGACCGTCAATGCCATCGCGCGATGGTCCAAGGACGACCGGCTGGGGGTGGAATTCGTCCAGGCGATCAACCCGTCGACATTGCGCGCCGTGCCTCGTTCCATGGCATCCTGAGGGTGCGAGGCGGGTCAGGATGGCTGGGTGTGGGGCGACGGAGATAGTCGGGTTCCGCCATTAGGCGCGCGGTGCTCCCGCGTAGGAGCATGCTTTACCCAGACCAACATCAACGTCCGCTCTCCACTCTTGCCCCTTCCTCCATCTCCACGCTTGCCGATACCTTGAACCGCGCTATGTCCGTCCGGTCATCGGAGCGGGAGACGGCATGGGCGGCATCGTCGGGAAAATCGTCAAAGGCTTGGGCGTTGCGCTGCTGTTTCTGGTTGTCGCCCTGTGCCTGGCGGTGACCGTCGTTCCACCCTTTCTCGACCGCATCTATTATGAAGGGCCGGTCACCCGCCATTATGACGGGGAACGCTTCTTCAATCCCGATGGGGACATCCGCTCTCCCGCACCGGCGGGCGGCAACCCGCGCGGTTTCATCGCGCGGTGGCTGCTGGGTCAGGACGACCGGCCCTCATGGCCTGACATGGTGGCGGTCAAGCCTTCGCGCCCGCCTGCCTTCGCGGCGCCGCGTGGCATGATCGCCACCTGGGTGGGACATGCCACCGTACTCGTGCAGGCGGCGGGCCTCAATATCCTCACCGATCCGATCTGGTCCGACCATGCCAGCCCCTTTCCGCCCCTGGGGCCCCGGCGGGTGGCGCAGCCGGGCGTGCGCTTCGACGATCTGCCGAGGATCGACCTCATCCTCCTCAGCCACAATCATTACGACCATATGGACATCCCCACGCTGAAAAGGCTTTGGAAACGGGACAGGCCGAAGATCGTCACCAGCCTGGGCAATGACGCGATCCTGAAAGCCAACGGCATTCCGTCGACGGCGCTCGACTGGGGGCAATCGATAAGCGGCGCGGCGTTGAACGGCCTGGGCGACGGCACGGTGATCCAATGCGAAAATTATGAGCATTGCCCGGATTATCGCGTTCATGTGCTGCGCAACCATCATTGGAGCAGCCGCTGGGGCACTGACCGCAGCCGGGCGCTCTGGTCGAGCTTCTTCGTCAGCACGCGGGCGGGCAATATCTTCTTCGCGGGCGACACGGGCGCTGGCGATATGGCCTGGCCCGCGGACGCGGCGCGGCTGGGGCCGATCAGGCTGGCGATGATCCCGATTGGCGCCTTCCGCTTCCATGCCGGACAAATGCAGTCGGATTCCCATGTCGGGCCGGAACAGGCCGTGCAGATTTTCGAAAAGCTCAAGGCCTCGACCGCCATTCCCATCCATTGGGGGACGTTCCGCCTTTCCTACGAGAAATGGGATACCCCGCCCAAAATGCTGGAACTCCAACTGCGTTGCGCAGGCATTGAACGGCGGCGTTTTGCGCCCCTTCGGGTCGGGCAGTCGATCCTGGTGCCCGGCTGGTCGCCCGTGCCGCACAGGGAGAAGCGGTGCGATCCGGGCGCGATCGCGAGGTTGAAGTAGGCGGAGGCTGTTGGCAGGCGGTAACCCGCCAAATCCTGTCGCCGCCCTAACGTTTCTGGAGCTGCCGCTCGATCGTCGTCCAAAGTCCGGCAAAGGCCTGGGCGGATGGGGATGAGGCCGCGAAGGCGCCCAGCGGTTTGCGGCGGACAGCCATTTGTTCGACCGCGCTGGCCATGGGAATGGCCGGCCAGCCGGGCTGGGATTCCAGGGCTGCGCGATGCAGGCCACGGCGGCGGTCGACCATGGAATAGACCGGCATGATCGGCGGATGGCTGCCGCCGCGCTGCACCAGATAGCGGGCGACCTCCCCCATGGCGCGTTGGGCGAGGGGGGAGGGGATGACCGGAATGACGATCATGTCCGCCGCGCGCAGCACCTGCTCGCTGGTTTCGGTGAGGCCGGGCGGACAATCCAGGATGATCCGGTCATAATCCTTGCCCAGGCTCTCGATCAGCTTGGCGAGACGCTTCTTCTTGTCCATCTCCCGGAACAGATGGTCGAGGCTGCGCAGCGAGGTGTCGGCGGCGATCAGGTCGAGGCCCTGCACCGTCGAGGGTTGGATCAGCTTGCGGACCTCCACATCCTTGCTGAAGATCGCCTGCGCGGCGTCGCGGCTTTCGCTGTCCGTGGAGATCAGCCAGCTCGACGCGGCCTGTGGGTCGAGATCCCACAGCAATGTCCGCCGTTTCGAAATGCTTGCGGATGCCCAGGCGAGGTTGATCGCGAAGGTGGTTTTCCCGACCCCGCCCTTCAGGCTGTAGACGGCGATGGTCGCCACTTGCGGTTCCTTTGCCATATGCGGAGGCTATCTTGCTGCACCGCCAAAGCAAGGGCTGAATCATGGGATTGTTACGTGCATGTGACGGACCCTGCCGGACCCTCGATTACCAGCCCGCCGTCGAAGAGGATGATGGGTTGGTCCGCTGGCGGGTTTTGATGGCCAGTGCCGATCATTCCTCGTTCACCCCCATCCGTTCGGACTGAGCCTGTCGCCATCCTGCGCTTTCCCCAAGGAAGCGTGGCGCTTCGACAAGCTCAGCGCGAAAGAGGTGCTAATCCGGCGCCCGCGACATAGGGCGCTCAAACGAGCACCGGGATTGCGCCAAGAAAAATCCCGCCGCGAGGCATGGTCGCGGCGGGATCATTTCCGTTTCGAAGGATCAGGCGGCTGCCCGGCGTTCCTTCAGTTCCTCGTTCAGCATTTCTGCGAGCAGGAACGCGAGTTCCAGGCTCTGCGCCGCGTTGAGGCGCGGGTCGCAATGGGTGTGGTAGCGATCCGCAAGGCCTTCGTCCGTGATCGCCACGGCGCCGCCGGTGCACTCCGTCACATTCTGGCCGGTCATTTCGGCATGGATGCCGCCGCCGAAGCTGCCCTCCGCCCGGTGAACGGCGAAGAAACCGCGCACCTCCGCCAGGATGCGGTCGAACGGCCGCGTCTTGTAGCCATTGGCCGCCTTGATGACATTGCCGTGCATCGGGTCGCAGGACCAGACCACCGGATGGCCTTCCTTCAGCACCGCGCGGACCAGCCTGGGCAGGCCCGCCTCGATCTTGTCATGGCCGTAGCGGGTGATAAGCGTGATCCGGCCCGCTTCCCGGCTGGGATTCAGCACGTCCAGCAGGCGGATCAGCGCATCCGGCTCCAGGCTGGGGCCGCATTTCATGCCGATCGGATTGCCGATGCCGCGCAGATATTCGACATGCGCCGACCCTTCGAACCGGGTGCGATCCCCGATCCACAGCATATGCGCGGAGGTGTCGTACCAGTCGCCGGTCAGCGAATCCTGCCGGGTCAGCGCCTGCTCATAGGGCAGCAGCAGCGCCTCATGGCTGGTGTAGAAGCTCGTTCCCCCCAATTGCGGCACGGTTTCGGGCGACAGGCCGCAGGCGCGCATGAAGTCGAGCGCCTGTCCGATCTGGTCGGCCATCGCCTCGAACTTCGCGGCCCAGGGGCTGCGGCCCATGAAATCCAGCATCCAGCCATGGACCCGGTCCAGGCTGGCATAGCCCCCGGTCGAAAAGGCCCGCAGCAAGTTAAGCGTCGCCGCCGACTGGTTATAGGCGCGGATCATCCGCCCCGCGTCGGGTTCGCGCGCCTCCGCCGTGAAGGCGATGTCGTTGACATTGTCGCCGCGATAGCTGGGCAGTTCGACGCCGCCGATCGTCTCCGTATCGGCGGAGCGCGGCTTGGCGAACTGGCCAGCCATGCGGCCGACCTTCACGATCGGCAGCTTGGACGCAAAGGTCAGCACCACCGCCATCTGCAGCAGCACGCGGAAGGTGTCGCGGATATTGTTCGGATGGAACTCCGCAAAGCTCTCCGCGCAATCGCCGCCCTGAAGCAGGAACGCCTCGCCATTCGTCACCCTGGCGAGTTCGGCCTTCAGGCTGCGCGCTTCGCCGGCAAAGACGAGCGGGGGAAACTGGCTGAGCTGAGCCTCCACGGCGGCAAGCGCCTGGCCGTCACGATAGACGGGCATCTGGATGCCCTTTTGGCTGCGCCAGCTTTCCGGCGTCCACTTCGCCGCCACGTCGAGTCTCCCAAAGATCGTAAAATAGGGGCCGCACCTACGCGCAACCAGTGGCTAACGCAAGTTTATAGCGGCGGCGTGCGGGGGCCCGTTATTTCTGGCAAGGATAATGTTCGTTGAGCGCCACGCTGACCAGGACGGAGGCAGGCGCCTGCCGCTGGTCGGGATAACGGGTCAGATAGGTGAGGACGATGCGCTTCACTTCCTCCGCATTCATCTGGGCGGGCCAGCAATTGGGCTTGGCCCGGCCGATGAACACATCCTTCTTGATGCCGTCCACCGCGCCGACGATATAGGCGGTGCAGGCCAGGGCATATTCCGGCGCCTTGTTGCGGCATTTGGCGAGCAGGGTCGTTCCCGTCTCGAACATATAGCTTTGCGCAGGCGCAGCGACGGTCGGTATCGTCATGGCGCCAATTCCCATGAACGCTGCGGTTGCGGCTTTTAGCATGCGCGGAATATGCCCGCTTGCCTGACATATGTACAAACGGGCCGGCTGATCCGCCGCACGGTCCGGCTCAGCCGCCGGAACCTTATGCCGTGTTGAGGGTGAGGCGCCAGTCCCAGCGAAGCGGATCGCCGTCCATCACCTCGACCCCCCGGTCGATCAAGGCGTCGCGTATCTCGTCCGACAGGGCGAAGTCCTTTTCGGTGCGCGCCTGCTGGCGACGGTCCAGTTCGGCTTCGATCTCTTCGGGCGCGATCGCCGCGTCCCCGGGCCGGATGCGCAGGTCTGCGCGGCCGATGGTCAGCAGGTTGAGGCCCAGCGCCTGGTCGAAGGCTGCGAGCAGGCAGAGCTTCTCGTCCACCGGCACCTTCTTGATGGCGATGGTCTCCTCCAGAAGCGGCAGCGCGCGGGGCGTCATCAGGTCGTCGCTGATCGCCGCGTCGAACTGTTCGAGCAAGGGCGCGAGCTTGGGGTGGAGATTGGCGCGCAGCCAGTCCAGCCGCAGCGACTGCCATGTCACGCCCTCGGCCCGCGCCTTCAGGTTTTCGACACCCATGACGAGGCGTTTCAGGCGGGTGAGCGCTGCGCCGACGCTGTCCGCGCTGAACTCCAACTCGCTGCGATAATGCGCGCCCAGGCACAGCAGGCGATAGGCGAGCGGATGCACGCCCGCGTCGATCAGCGAGAAGAGAGTGGTGAAGCCGCCCTTGGACTTGCTCATCTTTCCCTGCCGGTCGACGAGGAAATTATTGTGCATCCACCATTTCGCGCCGGTGAAGCCTGCGGTCGCCGCGTCCGCTTCGCCGCAGCAGCCATGGAATGCCTGATTCTGCGCGATCTCGTTGGGATGGTGGATTTCCCGATGGTCGATGCCGCCGGTGTGGATGTCGAACGGATGGCCAAGCCGCGCCTCGCTCATCACCGAACATTCGAGATGCCAGCCCGGCGCACCCTTGCCCCAGGGCGAGTCCCACTCCATCTGGCGCTGTTCGCCGGGCGGGGATTTGCGCCAGATCGCAAAGTCGCTGGGGTTGCGCTTGCCGGCGACGGGATCGATGCGGGCATGGGCGGCATCGTCGCGCCCCCCGGCCAGCGCGCCATAATCAGGCACGGTGCTGCTGTCGAAATAGAGACCCGTTTCCAGTTCGTAGCAATGGGCCGGCGCGATCTTCTCCGCAAAGGCGATCATCTGCGGGACATAGTCGGTGGCGACCGTCCATTCGCTGGGCGGGATGATGTTGAGGTCGGCGATGTTCTGCTTGAAGGCCTGGGTATAATGCGCCGCTATGTCCCAGATGCTCTTGGCTTGGGCGCGGGCGGCGGCTTCCATCTTGTCGTCGCCGGCATCCGCGTCCGACGTCAGATGGCCGACATCGGTGATGTTGATGATATGGGTGACGGTGAGCCCCTTCCAGAGCAAGGTGCGGCGCAGCGTGTCGGTAAAGACATAGGCGCGCAGGTTGCCGAGATGGGCGTAATTATAGACCGTCGGGCCGCAGCTATAGACGCGGGCGTGGTGCGGCTCGATCGGGGCGAAGGCCTCCACCGTGCGCGTCAGGCTGTTGAACAGGCGCAGAGGCGCATCGGCATGCTGCTGGGCGGGTGTGAACTGGTCGCTCATGGGCGCAGCCATGCGGCGATCGGGCCGAAGCGTCAACCGGCCTTGGCATTTGTAATAAATTGTTGCTGGCGGACCGACGCTCTGCGCCATCCCTTGCAATGGCGCGTTGCCCCACCGATATTGCTTGTGCGGGCCGGGCCCCTCTGGCGGTTGGATGTGACATCCAGCCGCGATGTCGGACCGCATCGAGTGTGCTCGGTGCAGGTTCGTGTGCGTTTGCCCCCCTCTGACGTAGCACGAAGACCGCGCCGGGCCACTCGATCCGTCAAGACTGTTTTTGGATGGAGTGATAACGCCGTGAACAATCCCGTTCGTATGCCGGGCTATGGTGCGAGCCAGACGGCGCAGACCGACGCCGGGCTGCGCGCGCACATGCTGGGCGTTTTCCGCAACATGGGCATCGGCCTGGTCATCACCGGGCTGGTCGCCGCCCTCATCGGCAATACGCCGGCGCTCGCCGCCGCGATCTTCGGCACGCCGCTCAAATGGGTGGCGATCTTCGCGCCGCTGGCCTTTGTGTTCTTCTTCAGCTTCCGCATCGAAAAGATGACGACGGCCGGCGCGCGCATGGCCTTCTACGCCTTTTCGGCGGTGATGGGCGTGTCGCTGGCCAGCATCTTCCTGGTCTTCACCGGCGGATCGATCGCGCAGGCCTTCTTCTCCGCCGCCGTGATGTTCCTGGCGATGGCGCTGTGGGGCTATACCACCGGGCGCGACCTGTCGAAATTCGGGTCGTTCCTGATCATGGGCCTGATCGGCATATTGGTAGCGAGCCTCATCAATATCTTCATCGGCTCGTCGGCTATGGCGATGGTCATCTCGATCATCGGCGTGGTGGTCTTCACTGGCCTGACCGCCTGGGACGTGCAGCGCATCAAGTCGGAATATTTCGCCTATGCCGGCCATGAAGTCACGCAGAAGATGCAGGTGATGGGCGCGCTGTCGCTCTACCTGAACTTCGTCAACCTGTTCCAGATGCTGCTCAGCCTGACCGGCGAGCGGGAGTAACCCGAATGCGGGATCAGGCCGCGGTGTCGGCCATGCTCTGCCCGGTCTGTCATGTGGGCCTCTCCATGACGGACCGTCAGGGCGTGGAGATCGACTATTGCCCGCAATGTCGGGGCGTCTGGCTCGACCGGGGTGAACTGGACAAGATCATCGAACGGTCGGCGGGCGGGGTTCCGGCTCCACAGCCCAGCTACCGGCCGGACCGCGACCATCGCGACGACGGGCGATATTATCAGAAGAAGCGGAAGAAGAGCTTTCTCGAAGAGCTGTTCGACTGACGATAAGCGGCCCCGGCGTGGGCCGCTTTTTTTCGGCTTCTTCATAGGTGCTTTCACGGAATGGCGATAAGAGGGGCGGATATGGTCCCATCGGGATGGATCGCCTTGTTCGAGTGAGTTGCATGCCGGGTATCGAAGGAAAAGAATTTCAGCAGGTTACGCCAGTCATATTGGCCGGTGGATCGGGGACGCGGTTGTGGCCGCTGTCGCGCAAATCCTATCCCAAGCAGTTCGTGCCGCTGCTGGGTGAGGAGACGCTGTTCCGCTCCGTGGTGCGGCGGCTGTCGGGTGCGGGCGAGGGTTTCGCCTTTGGCCGCCCCGTCGTCCTGACCAACGCGGCGTTCCGTTTCATCGTAGCTGAACAACTGGCGCAGGAGGGCACCGATCCGCGGGCCATCATGATCGAGCCTTCGGTGCGCAACACGGCGCCCGCCATATTGGCGGCGGCCCTGCATTTGATGGCGGACGATCCAGGGGCGGTGATGCTGGTCGCGCCATCGGACCATGTGGTGCCCGATGCAGAGGCCTTCCGTGCGGCGGTGAGCCAAGGCTTGGCGGCGGCGCATGTCGGCGATCTGGTGACCTTCGGCATTCAGCCGACACGGCCGGAAACCGGCTATGGCTATTTGCAGGTCGTCGCCCGGCCGGATGGATCGGGCGAACCGATCAAGCTGGCGCGCTTCGTCGAAAAGCCCGATGCGGTTCGTGCGGCAGAGATGCTGGCGAGCGGCGATCATCTCTGGAATGCGGGGATTTTCCTGTTTGCGGCGAAGGATCTGGTCGCCGCCTTCGAGGCGCATGCGCCCGACGTGCTGGCGGCGGTGCGGCCGGCGGTCGAGGCGGCGGAAGGCGATCTGGGCTTTTTGCGGCTGGCGGCGGAAGCATGGGACAGCGCGCCGGACATTTCCATCGATTATGCCGTCATGGAGCGGGCCGACAATCTGTCGGTCGTGCCCTATGGCTCTGGCTGGTCCGACCTGGGCGGCTGGGATGCGGTGTGGAGCCATGCCGGTCCGGATACGGCTGGCGTGACGGTGAGCGGCGGGGCGACGGCGATCGATTGCAGCGATACGCTGCTGCGGTCCGACAGTGAAGGCATGGAACTGGTCGGCATCGGGCTCAGCAACATCATTGCGGTGGCGATGAACGACGCGGTGCTGATCGCGGACAAGGCGCGCTCGCAGGATGTGAAGCTGGCCGTCGAGGCGCTCAAGAAGAAGGGCGCCGCGCAGGCGGAAAGTTTCCCCAAGGATCACCGGCCATGGGGTTGGGTGGAGGGCCTGCTGGCGGGCGAGCGCTTCCAGGTGAAGCGGATCGTCGTGCAGCCGGGGCAGTCATTGAGCCTGCAGAGCCATTTCCATCGGTCGGAACATTGGATCGTCGTCGAAGGGACGGCCAAGGTCACGGTGAATGAAGAGGTGACGCTGCTGACGGAAAACCAGTCGCTTTATGTCCCGGCGGGGGCGAAGCATCGGGTCGAGAATCCGGGGAAGATTCCCGTCGTGTTCATCGAGGTGCAGACGGGAACCTATCTGGGGGAAGACGACATCGTTCGGTATGAGGACCGGTACGCGCGGGGGTGAATTCCCGGCGCGCCGCGCCTTCAAGGATTAGAGCCAATCGACATTCAGAAGATGACGAGCCGAAAATGGTGGTTTTCCGTGACCCGGAGCGCAGCGTACTCAAGGTAGGTGAGCACCGGAAGCACGGAAAAGCGCCATTTGCAGGCCGTCAGGGCTGAATGTCGATTGGCTCTAGTGCGCCGCGCCCCAGCTTGGGCCGTAGCCGATTTCGACGCCCAGCGGCACGCTCAGCTTCACGATCGGTTCGGCGGCGCCTTCCATGACGCGGCGGATGACGGTGCTGGCCTGTTCCACATCGCCTTCCGGCAGTTCGAAGACAAGTTCATCGTGCACTTGCAGCAGCATCTTGACCTGATGCAGCCCTTCCGCCGCGAGCGCGGGGCCCATGCGGGCCATGGCGCGCTTTATGATGTCGGCGCTGGTGCCCTGGATCGGGGCGTTGATCGCGGCCCGTTCGGCGCCTTGTCGTTCATGCTGGATCGACGCCTTGATGCGGGGGAACCATGTCTTCCGGCCGAAAAGGGTTTCCGTATAGCCCCTTGAGCGCGCCTTTTCGATCGTGTCGGTGATGTAGAGGCTGATGCCGGGGAAGCGTTCATAATAGCGGCTGATCATGTCCTGCGCTTCGTCGGCGCTGATCTCCAGCCGTCCGGCGAGGCCCCAGCGGCTGATGCCGTAGAGGATGGCGAAGTTGATCGTCTTGGCCCGGCCGCGCGTGTCGCGGTTGACCTCCCCGAAGAGTTGCTGGGCAGTGGCGGCGTGGATGTCCTCGCCGTTCGCGAACGCCTCCTTCAGCGCGGGCACGTCCGCCATATGCGCGGCGAGGCGCAGTTCGATCTGGCTATAGTCCGCCGCCAGGATGACATTGCCCGGTTCCGCGACGAAGGCGTGGCGGATTTGCCGGCCGACTTCGGTGCGGATCGGGATGTTCTGGAGATTGGGGTCGGTCGAGGACAGGCGGCCGGTCTGCGCGCCGGACAGGCTGTAGCTGGTATGGACGCGGCTGGTGTCCCTGTTGATCTGGGCCTGAAGCGCGTCGGTATAGGTCGACTTGAGCTTGGAAAGCTGCCGCCAGTCGAGCACCTTGCCCGCGATTTCCGCGCCCTGGGTCTTGAGCTGCTCCAGGATGGTGACGTCGGTCGAATAGGCGCCGGACTTGCCCTTCTTTCCGCCCTTGTAGCCCATTTTGTCGAACAGGATCGCGCCAAGCTGTTGCGTGGAGCCGATGGCGAAGGGTTGGCCGGCGAGGCCGTGGATTTCGCCTTCCAGCTTGGCGATCTCGGCGGTGAACTCGGCGGAGAGGCGGGAGAGCGCCTCGCGGTCGACCTTGATGCCTTCATGCTCCATCTTCGCGATCACCGCGACGAGCGGGCGGTCGACCAGCTCGTAGACGCGGGTCGCGCCTTCATTCGCGACGCGGCTCTTGAACAGCTTCCACAGGCGCAGCGTGACGTCGGCATCCTCGGCGGCATATTCGGTCGCCTTGTCGAGCGGGACTTCCGCGAAGCTGATCTGGCTCTTGCCAGTGCCGCAGACATCCTTGAAGCTGATGCAGGTGTGATTGAGGTGGACCTTCGCCGCCTCGTCCATGCCGTGGCCCGCGAGGCTCTGGCCCGCGTCGAGGTCGAAGCTCATGACGATGGTGTCGTCATAGGGGGCGATCTCTATGCCATGGCGGCGCAGGACCGTGATGTCATATTTGAGGTTCTGGCCGATCTTGAGGACGCTGTCATCCTCCAGCAGCGGCTTGAGTTTCGCGAGGACGAGGGCGAGGGGAAGCTGGTCGGGTTTCTCCGCGAACATGTCCTTGCCGCCATGGCCGACCGGGATATAGCAGGCGGCGTTGGGGCCGACGGCGAGGCTGACGCCGACCAGCGCGCAGGACACGCAGTCGAGCATGTCCGTCTCCGTATCGACGGCGACCAGCCCCTCGGCATGGGCGGCGGCGATCCAGCGGTCGAGCGCGTCCTCCGTCACCACCGTTTCGTAGAGGCTGCGGTCGATCGGCGGTTCCTCCTCCAGCACCGGGGCGGCGGGAGCGGCGAGTTCGGTGACGGCGGCGGCGGCGGTCGCGACCGCCACGGCCGCGGCGGGCGCGCCGGCGCGGGCGAGCAGCGACTTGAAGCCGTGATGTTCGAGGAAGGCCTGCAGCGGCTCCAGCGGAATGCCCTTCAGCGTCAGGTCGTCGAGCGGCTCGGGCAGGTCCATGGCGTCATGCAGCGCGACGAGCCGGCGCGACAGGCGGGCCATGTCGGCATGTTCGATGAGATTTTCCTGCATCTTCGATTTCTTCATCGAAGGGGCGGCTTCAAGCGCGGCTTCCAGGCTGCCATATTCGGTGATGAGCTTGGCGGCGGTCTTGGGGCC
Source organism: Sphingobium fuliginis (assembly GCF_015074805.1). NCBI lineage: Bacteria > Pseudomonadati > Pseudomonadota > Alphaproteobacteria > Sphingomonadales > Sphingobiaceae > Sphingobium > Sphingobium fuliginis. The sequence goes on from NZ_CP060035.1 coordinate 3,178,566, forward strand.
GATGCCGGGGATGCCGGGGACATTGTCGACGCTGTCGCCCATCAGGGCGAGCACGTCGCCAAGCTGTTCCGGCTGGACGCCGAATTTCGCCATGACATAGTCGGCGCCGCGCCGCTCGTTCTTCATCGTGTCGTACATGTCGACGCCGGGCTGGATCAGTTGCATCAGGTCCTTGTCGGAACTGACGATGGTGACGTGCCAGCCCGCCGCCACGGCGGCCCTGGTGTAACTGGCGATGATGTCGTCCGCCTCGAACCCCGCTTCCTCGATGCAGGGGAGGGAGAAAGCGCGGGTGGCGTCGCGGATCATCGGGAATTGCGGGACCAGATCCTCCGGCGGCGGCGGTCGGTTCGCCTTATAGGCGTCGTACATGTCGTTGCGGAAGGTGTGGCTGCCCTTATCCAGCACCACGGCGAGGTGGGTGGGGCCCTCCGCCTTGCCCAGTTCGTCGGCCAGCTTCCAGAGCATGGTGGTATAGCCATAGACTGCGCCGACGGGCTGGCCATGCCTGTTGGTGAGCGGCGGAAGCTGGTGATAGGCGCGGAAGATATAGCCGCTGCCGTCGACGAGATAGAGATGATTCTGGGCCATGGGGGGAGGGGATAGCGGGTTATGCGGGGTGGCTCCAGTGGGGTTGTCGGTGTAGGAGGCGGGTTCCCGGATCGGGGCGGGGGTGATGTGTTGGAAAGGGCGGAAATCCGCCATTTTCGGGTCGAAGTTCACAGTGTATGCGCGCGCGTGCCTGGGCGCGCGTGGGCGTGAGGGGGGATGGGTCGGACGTTTCAAAGAGGGTGGTGGGATAAGCGGGTCGGCGCGGAATAGGACAGGCCTGATCAGCCCCTGTTGGAGGAATAGGATGTTTTTGGAGCTTTCTGTGGTTTTCGGGTAACGCCTGATCGAAGGCTGCCGCTCAGGCGTCGGAGGTGGGGTCTGGAAACGACCACTTGCGGACTTTCTGCCGTGGTGTGAAAACGCTTAGATGCGGACATTCCTCATCCTAATAGTGATTGCTTTGTTCGCGCTCATTGCTGCGGGTTGGTGGAGGTATTCCAGTTTATTTCCCAAGCCCTCCCAGGAGACTGTGCAACTAAACTTGGAAAAGCGGCACGCGCTGATCGCCCTAAGGGATGAAAGAAAGTTCGAGCCACACAATTATCCTCCGCTAGGCTACACGGGCGTCGCCACACCGGAAGAAGGCGTAATCGCTCGGGCGGCTGTGAACGACGTTATTGGATCGATTCTATCGCAAGAGAACGGACCTATCCCAGCGGCACGGGTGTCGGACCTGATCGGGCGGAGTATGAAGCGCGTAGACGAACTCGAAACGGAAGATCGAGATCGGACAGCGGACTATATGATCGAGATTTGGTATCTGCTTGGATTCAAGGGGGCTACCGGTCGGTTTGCATATGGAGCCGCCTTTCAGAGACCTAAAGGTTATGCTGAACCCTTGCCTCCCGGGTGGAAATCGGCAACGACGCCACGTCCGATGGGTACACAGTAGCACCAAACAAGGGCGTGCCTACGGGCGGTTTCTGGGCGAACTTCCTCAGAACCGGACAGTCTCGCCTATCCACCCAGATCATCGTTCTCAGCCTGCGAATTGCGATCCGTGTCGCCGATAAGGCGATGGTCCGGTTTGGGATTGGAAAGCCGCCCAGCGGCAAGCGACCATATTTTGTCATTTCTATCCCGCGTTAGATGGCCAGAAAGCCGACACTCCTGCCGTGAATTGCAGGGTGAGTAACTATGGCCGAATGAAAGCGATTATGCTCACGGTGTGGATCATGATTTTGGCGGTGTTTTCCACGGCCATTACCGTGCCGTTAGGCGTGGGACATATTTCGGGGATGGCCTGTGGCCTTGGAATGATTGCGTCGTGGCTATGCGCGTTGGGTTGGCTTTTCAGCTTGGTTGCTCGCAAAATCGTGAGCCGGAGGAGCCGAACCTGAAAATTCGACCAATTCAGGACCTTTCCCTCCCGTAAACGGGAGGGGTTAGGGGTGGACGCGAGCGTAGCGAGCTTCTGACTTAGCCGTTGAAAATTCACGCTGATGTCGCGCCAGCCCACCCCCTAACCCCCTCCCGCCTGCGGGAGGGGGAATGTCCTGATTCCACCCTTTTTCGTATTCCATTTCGGCCTTGGCCCTGGGTCGAGCGCAGAATGACGCATAACGACGCAGGCTAGAGGACTTCGCTCACCCGTTCTGGCGGCCGGGCGATCACCGCGCCCTTGTCCGTGATCACGATGGCGCGTTCGATCAGGATCGGGTGCGCGGCCATCGCGTCGAGGACGGCCTTGTCGTCCGACACGTCCAGGCCGATTTCCTTCGCTACGCCCTCGCCCTTGCGGACGGCTTCCGATGGGCGCACGCCCGCCCTCTTCAGGACCGCCTCGATTTCGGTGCGGCTGGGCGGGGTCTTGAGATATTCGACGACCTCCACGTCGACCCCCGGTGCATTTTCCAGGATCGCGAGCGCTGCGCGCGATTTGGAGCAGCGGGGGTTGTGCCAGATGGTCGCCCTCATGCCTTCTTATCCCTCACGTTCCAGCCACTCTTCCAGCCACTTGATCGTGTAGTCGCCGTTGAGGAAGTCCGGGTCGGTCAGCAGCTTCTGGTGGAGCGGGATCGTGGTCTTCATCCCCTCGATCACATATTCCTCCAGCGCGCGGCGCAGGCGCATGATCGCGCCTTCGCGGGTGCGGCCATAGACGATCAGCTTGCCGATCATGCTGTCATAATAGGGCGGCACCTTATAGCCCTGATACAGGCCGCTATCGACGCGGACATGCATGCCGCCCGGCACATGATAGCTGGTGACGGTGCCCGGCGAGGGCGCGAAGGTGCGCGGGTCTTCGGCGTTGATGCGGCATTCGATGGCGTGGCCGGTGAAGACCAGGTCCTTCTGCTCGACCGAGAGCGGCTTGCCCTCCGCCACGCGGATCTGTTCGCGCACCAGATCGACGCCCGTGATCATCTCCGTCACCGGATGCTCCACCTGCAGGCGGGTGTTCATCTCGATGAAGTAGAATTCGCCGTCTTCCCAGAGGAATTCGATGGTGCCCGCGCCGCGATAGGCCATGTCGGCCATCGCCTTGCGCACGACCTCGCCCATCCGGTCGCGCTCGGCGGTGGAGAGGACGGGGGAGGGCGCCTCCTCCAGCACCTTCTGGTGGCGGCGCTGGAGCGAGCAGTCGCGCTCGCCCAGGTGAATGGCGTTGCCGTTGCCGTCGCCGAAGACCTGGAATTCGATATGCCGGGGATTGCCCAGATATTTTTCCATATAGACGGTGTCGTCGCCGAAGGCGGCCTTGGCTTCCGAGCCGGCCTGCTTCATCAGCGTTTCGAGCTGGTCTTCGGAAGGCACCACCTTCATGCCGCGTCCGCCGCCGCCAGAGGCCGCCTTGATGAGGACGGGGTAGCCGATCTTCGCGGCGATTTCCTTCGCTTCCGCGATGTCGGAGATCGCGCCGTCGGAGCCGGGAACCAGCGGCAGGCCGAGCGCGCCGGCGGTGCGCTTTGCCTCCACCTTGTCGCCCATGATGCGGATATGTTCGGGCTTGGGACCGACGAAGGCGATGTTGTGCGCCTCCACGATCTCCGCGAACTGGGCGTTTTCCGACAGGAAGCCATAGCCCGGATGGATCGCGTCCGCGCCGGAGATTTCGGCGGCGGAGATGATCGCGGCGATGTTGAGATAGCTGTCCTTCGCCGCGGGCGGGCCGATGCAGATCGCTTCGTCGGCGAGGCGCACATGCATGGCGTCGGCGTCGGCGGTCGAATGCACCGCCACCGTCTTGATGCCCATTTCATGGCAGGCGCGATGGATGCGGAGCGCGATTTCGCCCCGGTTCGCGATCAGCAGCTTTTCGATGGCCATGTGTGAAGCGGCCCTTATTCGATGACGATCAGCGGCTGGTCATATTCGACCGGCTGGCCGTTATCGACCAGCACGGCCTTGACCGTGCCGGCATGGGGCGCGGTGATGGCGTTCATGACCTTCATGGCTTCGACGATCAGCACGGTGTCGCCCGCCTTCACGGTCGAACCGACGGCGGCATAGGGCGCAGCGCCCGGTTCGGCGGCGAGATAGGCGGTGCCGACGATGGGCGAGCGGATGGCGTTGGCGGCCACGGCCGGGGTGGCGGCTTCGGCCGGAGCGGGAGCGGCGGCCGGCGCGGCCGTGGCGACCGGAGCGGCGGCGACGGGCGGGGGCGCATAGGTGACGGCGCCGCCGCCCACCTTGCGCGCGACGCGGATCTTGCGGTCGCCGTCCTCCACCTCGATTTCCGTCAGGTTGGTGTCGTCGAGCAGCGCGGCGAGATCGCGCACCAATTGTACGTCCACCTGCATTGCGCCCTTTTCAGCCTTGTCGTTCATTTTCAGTCCCTGGACGGTGAATTTCGTGTTCCGATGCCCGCGCCTATGCGTATTTGCGCCGGAGCGCAACTTATGTGCGTCGAGTTACAGTTCGAGCGCCGCCTCCAGCGCGAGCATGTAGGACAGGGCGCCGAAGCCCGCGATGGTCCCCTTCGCCGCCATGCCGACATAGCTTTTGTGGCGGAATTCCTCGCGCCGGTGGGGGTTGGAGAGGTGCACCTCTATCACCGGGACCGTGATGGCCTTGATCGCGTCGTGCAGCGCGACGGAGCTGTGGGTAAGGCCGGCGGCGTTGAGGATGACGGCGTGCGCGCCCTCCGCATGCGCCTCCTGCAGCCAGTCGATCAGATGGCCTTCATGGTTGGACTGGCGGAAATCGATCTCGACATGGGCGCGGTTGGCGGCGTCCTCCATCCGCTCGGCAATGTCGTCCAGCGTGTCATAGCCGTAGATTTCAGGCTCCCGCGTGCCGAGCATGTTGATGTTGGGACCGTTCAGGACATAGATTTTGCGCGTTTCGGCCATGGCGGTCCCCTTATGGTTGCGGGTGGGGCGTCGACGCCCCTATATGCGCGCTGATCTTTAGCCCTTCGTGTCGCGCCAAGTCGAGACACCTTGTTTGACAGGACAGAGCATTGAGCGTCGACGGAACCGTGTCCATCCATATCAATGGCGAGCATCGCCGCGTGCGTGCGGGCATGACGCTGGCGGAGCTGGCGAGCGAACTGGGTTTCGTGCCGGAGAAGGTGGCGGTGGAGCGCAATCTGGAGGTGGTGCCGCGATCGACGCTGGCGCAGGTGTGCGTCGAGGATGGCGACGAACTGGAGATCGTGCATTTCGTTGGCGGCGGCGACCATCCGGTGGCGGGCGGCGGCGATGTCCCGGCGGTGGATGAGGATGGCTGGACCGTGGCGGGCCGGACCTTCCGTTCGCGGCTGATCGTCGGCACGGGCAAGTACAGGGATTTCGAGCAGAATGCGGCGGCCGTCGCGGCTTCGGGGGCGGAGATCGTCACCGTGGCGGTGCGGCGGGTCAATGTGTCGGACCCCAAGGCGCCGATGCTGACGGATTTCATCGATCCCCGGAAGATCACCTATCTGCCCAATACGGCAGGCTGCTACACGGGGGAGGAGGCGATCCGCACCTTGCGCCTGGCGCGCGAGGCGGGCGGTTGGGATCTGGTGAAGCTGGAAGTGCTGGGCGAGGCGCGGACGCTCTATCCCGACATGGTGGAAACGCTGCGGGCGACGGAGATACTGGCCAGGGAAGGCTTCAAGCCGATGGTCTATTGCGTGGACGATCCCATTGCGGCGAAGCGGCTGGAGGATGCGGGCGCGGTGGCGATCATGCCGCTGGGCGCGCCGATCGGGTCGGGGCTGGGCATCCAGAATCGCGTGACGATAAGGCTGATCGTGGAAGGGACCCGGCTGCCGGTGCTGGTCGATGCGGGCGTGGGGACGGCTTCCGAAGCGGCCGAGGCGATGGAACTGGGCTGCACGGGCGTGCTGATGAACACGGCCATTGCCGAGGCGAAGGACCCGGTGCTGATGGCCGCCGCGATGAAGGCCGGGGTCGAGGCGGGCCGGATGGCCTATAGGGCCGGGCGGATGGCGAAGCGCATGTATGCCGATCCTTCAAGTCCATTGGCTGGGCTGATCTGAGGCGCTGGCAAGAGGGTGCGCCATGCTCCCGCGGAGGCAGGAGCCCGGTTGGGATGGTGCCTGAACGGGGCGGGACGGGGCGGTCATGAGCCGCCTGCCTCATTGGAGCGCCTGCGCGGGTGTTGTCGTGGTATCGGCGGGGTTGCGACTTTCGCCGTTGCAGCAAATTGACCCTTTGCCGGGTTGCTTCTATCTCCTTGGGCGGATTCCCGGCAGGAGGACAGGCGATGGTGAACAAGCTCTACCCCGATGCGGCGAGTGCGTTGGAGGGTTTGCTGTTCGACGGCATGCATCTGTGCGCTGGCGGGTTCGGTCTGTGCGGGATACCCGAGCGGCTGATCGATGCGATCCGGGATTCGGGCGTCAGGGAACTGACCATCGCCTCCAACAATGCGGGGATCGATGGCGAAGGGCTGGGCAAGCTGCTGCGCACGCGTCAGGTCAGGAAGATGATCTCCAGCTATGTGGGCGAGAACAAGGAGTTCGAGCGGCAATATCTGGCCGGGGAGCTGGAGGTGGAGTTCTGCCCGCAGGGCACGCTGGCCGAACGCTGCCGGGCGGGCGGCGCGGGCATTCCGGGCTTCTACACCAGGACGGGCGTGGGCACGGCGGTGGCCGAGGGCAAGGAAGTGAAGAGCTTCGACGGGCAGGATTATATATTGGAGCGCGGCATCTTCGCCGATGTGGCGGTCATCAAGGGCTGGAAGGCCGATGAGAGCGGCAACCTCATCTTCCGCAAGACGGCGCGCAACTTCAACCAGCCCATGGCGACGGCGGCGAAGATCTGCGTCGCGGAAGTGGAGGAGGTGGTGCCCACCGGCAGCCTCGACCCCGATGCGATCCATCTGCCCGGCATCTACGTCAAGCGCATGATCGTCGGAGCGCCTTACGACAAGAAAATCGAATTCCGCACCGTCCGCCAGAGGGAGGCGGTTTGACGTGACATGCCCTTCCCCGACCCCTCCCGCGAGTGGGAGGGGGGCTGTCGGCCTAGCGGTTTCGATGATGTTGGCGGGCTGTTCGGCCGATCGGCCGGCGGCGGTTCCGGTCGCGCCCGAAACGCCCCCGGCCGGGATGCAGTATCTTTATGGGTCGGGGGAGGCTTCGGCGCTTTCGCTCCAGGCCTATCAGGCTTTGCTGGCGCATGTCGCGGCGAAGGTGAAGGCGCGCCCGGCAGACAGCGTGATCCTGGCCGAAGGCGCAGGCCTTGACGATCCGCGCTTCGTGCCCTGCGGCGCAAAGCCCCTTGCCGCCGTCTTCGATGTCGATGAGACGGTGATGCTCAACATCGGCTATGAATATCATGCAGCGCGGACGGGCAGGGGATTCGACACGGCCGCCTGGGATGCGTGGGAAAGGACGGGCGAAGCTGCGGTCGCGCCGGTTCCGGGCGCGGACCGGATGGTGCGCGCGCTGCGGCAGATGGGCGTGACGGTGGTGTTCAACACCAATCGCGCCGCCGGGAATGTCGAGCCGACCGTCCGCGCCATAAAGGCGGCCGGTCTGGGCGATGCCGTGCATGGGCAGACGCTGTTCCTGAGCGGCGACGACGCCATGGGATCGCGCAAGGACGGGCGGCGGGCGACGATCGCGGCGCGATATTGCGTCATCGCCATGGGCGGCGACCAGTTGGGCGACTTTTCGGACCTGTTCAATGGCGGACCGCCGGTGACGGCGCGGCGTGCCGCGACCATGCAGCCGGCGATCGCGCAGATGTGGGGCAATGGCTGGTTCGTCCTGCCCAATCCGGTTTATGGAAGCGGCCTCAAGGGCGGCTTCGACGAGGTTTTTCCGCTGGACAAGAGGTGGGCCGCGCCTGCCGATGGGGAGAAATAACATGCCCTGGACTCGTGACGAAATGGCCGCGCGGGCGGCGAAGGAATTGCAGGACGGTTTCTACGTGAACCTGGGCATCGGCATCCCGACGCTGGTGGCGAACCATATTCCCGATGGCGTGGAAGTGACGCTGCAGTCGGAGAACGGCATGCTGGGCATCGGCCCCTTCCCCTATGAGGGGGAGGAGGATGCCGACCTGATCAATGCGGGCAAGCAGACGATCAGCGAATTGCCGCAGAGCTGTTATTTTTCCAGCGCCGACAGTTTCGCGATGATCCGGGGCGGGCATATCGACCTGACCGTGCTGGGCGCGATGGAGGTTTCGGAACATGGCGACATCGCCAACTGGATGATCCCGGGCAAGATGATCAAGGGCATGGGCGGCGCGATGGACCTGGTCGCGGGCGTCAAGAAGATCATCGTCGTCATGGAGCACACGTCCAAGGACGGCAGTCCCAAGTTCATCCCGGCCTGCACCCTGCCGCTGACCGGCAGGAATGTGGTCGACATGATCGTCACCGACCTCTGCGTGTTCCAGCGGCCCGACCATGACAGCCCGTTCCGCCTCATCGAATGCGCGCCGGGCGTGACGGCCGAGGAAGTCGCCGCCAAGACCAGTGCGCATTATCAGTCCTAGAGCTTCGATCCGATCGAATCGGATCGCCGCTCCGAAGTTTTTTGTTTACCGCGATTTCCTAACCGGCGATCCAGTCGGATCATTTGTAAATCGCTCTGAGGAAGCACGATGAGCCTCGACGGCACCTATGACGATGGCAATGTCTTTGCCCTGATCCTGGCTGGGAAGATTCCTTCGACCAGGCTTTATGAGGACGAGCATACATATGCCTTCCTCGACATCCAGCCGCAGTCCAAGGGGCACAGCCTGGTCATTTCCAAATGGTCGAAGGCGCGGAACATATTGGACATCGAGGACGAGGCGCTGGCGCAGGTGATGGCGACGGTGAAGAAGGTCGCCAACGCCACCCGCAGGGCGCTGGACCCCGACGGCATCCATGTCGCGCAGTTCAACGGCGCGCCTGCCGGGCAGACCGTGTTCCACCTGCATTTCCACATCGTGCCGCGCTGGGAAGGCCAGCCGCGCGGCTTCGTCGCCCATGCGCAGGGCGACTTTGCCGATCCGGCGGAACTGCAGAAGCTGGCCGAAGAGATTCGCGCCCAGTTCTGATGCGCCAGACCTTCGTGAAAGCGCCCTGAGGTGGCGCTCAAGCCCTTCAAGGCCCCCGGCGCGCGGCTGGCGCTTCGCGCCAAGCGGGAAAGCCGGCGCTTCGCCGGCGGCAGCCGGCCGGCGGAGATCGTCCTGGACATTTCCCGGCTGCTGTCCCGCAGTTTCCATGCCGCGCCGACCGGGATCGACCGGGTCGAGTTCACCTATGCCCGCGAATTGCTGGAGCGGATGCCGGACCGGCTGGCCTTCGCCGCCGTTCATCCGGCGGGCGGCTATTATGGGCGGCTGAAGGATGCGGCGGTGCGCCAGTTCCTGGCCTTCACCGCGGCGCGCTGGCGCAACACGGAGCAGGTGGACGAGCGCGAGAGCAAGGCGGCGGTGATCCGTCACCTGATCGCGCTGCGCCCGCGCCCGGTGCCGGTGGCGCATGGGCCGCGCATCTATCTGCAGGTGTCGCCCCATCATCTGGACGACGCCGATCAGGTCGGCGCGATCCTGCGGGCGGAGGGCGCGCGCTTCGTGACGCTGGTGCATGACGTCATTCCGCTGACCCATCCCGAATTCGCCCGGCCGCAGGGCGCGGAGGAGCATCTGAAGCGGGTGCGCACGATCGACCGCTATGCCGACGGGATCATCGGCAACAGCCAGGCGACGATCGATGCGCTGGCGCCGCGCCTGACGCGCGGCCTGGAGGGGCGGGTGATCCGCGTCGCCCATTTCGGCGCGGACGCGCCGGACATGGTTGTGGAGGGCAGCCATGAAGTGCCGGATCGGCCCTATTTCGTCTATATTTCGACCATCGAGCCGCGGAAGAACCATCTTCTGCTGCTCAACATCTGGCGGCGGCTGGTGGAGAGATGGGGCGACAAGGCGCCGGTGCTGGTGCTGATCGGGCGGCGCGGCTGGGAAAATGAAAATGTCGTCGACATGCTGGAGCGGGCGGAAATCCTGCGCGGCCATGTGATCGAGGCGGGCAGCGTGCCGGACAATGAGATGAACGCGCTGGTCGCCGGGGCGCGGGCGATGCTGATGCCCTCCTTCGAGGAAGGCTATGGCATGCCGGTGATCGAAACCCTGTCGGCGGGCGTGCCGGTGATCTGCAGCGACATCGTCGCGCATCGGGAGGTGGGCGGCGAGGCGCCGGATTATCTCGACCCGCTGGACGGCCTCGGCTGGCTGAGGGCCATAGAGGCGTACAGCAAGGCCGATGCGCCCGAACGGGCGGCGCAGATCGCGCGGATCGCGGCGTGGCGGGCGCCGACATGGGGGGATTATTTCGACATCGTCGCCGGCATGCTGGACGAAATGACGGTTCGCGCTTCCGCTTGACGTCCCTGTGCCGGGCGATCACAGAAGCTGTTGTATGGATTGCGTTTTCGAATGGCTGAAGCGTCGCTCCATTCGCGCTGATCTATCTGTGGCTGGGGGCGGCTTTTCAACGTGAACGCGACTCCGTTTCTGCGCTCGCCCCCCTTTCCGGGCATTGACCCCGCGACGGCGGCGATCAGTCGCATGCGGCGCGATGGCGAAGCGGCTGCGCCTGTTTCCGACGCCTTGCTGGACGCCGTCGCCCAGGCGCGGGTCGGCGGCACATTCTGGGGCCATCGGCCCGTCGGCATCAGGCGGGTCGTGCGGGTCGGCGTGGCCATCCCGCAGGCCATGATGGACGGCCTTGCGCGGCAGGAAATCGGCATGGTGGGGAAGGCGGGGCGGGGCGCGGACTCCGGCCCCGGTCATGTCCTGCCGGAACCGACCGACCTCTGGGCACTGATCGCGGGCGCGGCCTCCGTTCATGCCGGGGCGGACGACGAACTGGCGATCATCGCCGGGCTGCTGCATGTGCCGGTCTTCGGCGCGGACGGCGCGGCCATCGAGCCGGCGGTCCTGAGTGACAGCGCCCGTGCCGCGCTGGCGGCGGCGACCTATCGCGACTGTTTCAGCGGCGAGGACGCCGATGCCGTGCAGGCCGTGGCGCAACTGGCCGACTGGCGGCGGCATCTGGACGGCAATCATGGCATCGCGGCGGCGAGCGGCATGGCCTTGTGGAAGCGGGAGGCGATCCGGCGGTTCCTGTGGGACGGCGTCGCGTCGCCGCCCTTCCTGCCGGAGCGCAGGGGCCTGCGGCGGGCCGCCCGGCGGGGAGGCGCGCTTGCGGTCTGGCCGTCGCGCGTGACGCCCGGCGCCATGGAGGATGCGCGCCGGCAGGGCGTGACCATCGCCCGGGTGGAGGACGGCTTCCTGCGGTCGAAGGGGCTGGGCGCTGCGCTGCATCCGCCCGGATCGGTGGTGATCGACCGGACGGGCATCTATTATGACGCGCGCTCCGCCAGCGACATGGAGCTGCTGCTGGCGACCTGCGTCTTCACGCCCGCGCTGGAACGGCGGGCGGCGCGGCTGCTGACGCAGATCCGGGCTTCCGGCGTCACCAAATATGGCAAGGGCGGGGGGCGGATGATCGGCCTGCCCCAGGGTCGCCGCACGGTGCTGGCGGTCGGGCAGGTCGAGGACGATCTGTCGGTCGAATATGGCGGCGCCGGGGTGGCGGGCAATCTCGACCTGCTGAAGCGGGTGCGCGCGGCCGAGCCCGACGCCCATATCGTCTATCGCCCGCATCCCGATGTGCAGGCGGGTCTGCGCAAGGGGCATCTGAGCGATGCGGCGGTGCTGGAGCAGGCCGACGCCATCGATACCGGGTCGCCGCTGATGGAGCTGGTGCAGGCGGTGGACGAGGTTCATGTCCTCTCCTCCCTCACCGGGTTCGAGGCGCTGATGCGCGGGCGGCCGGTGACGGTCCATGGCATGCCCTTCTATGCCGGCTGGGGGCTGACCCGCGATCTGGCGGCCCTCAACGGACGGCGCGGGCGTCAACTCACCCTGGACCAGCTTGTGGCCGGGGCCTTGATTCTCTATCCACGCTATCTGGACCCGGTGACGCGCTTGCCATGCGGACCTGAAATCATGGTCGAGCGTTTGGCAAGCGGGGCGCCGGCCCCGGTGTCATGGTTGATCCGGCTGCGGACTTTACAGGGGAAGTTGCAGAGATTTATGACTTTGTCCGCCGAGTATTTCCATGGTTGATGCCAAGGCCAGAACCTTCCTGTTCCTCCAGGGGCCGCATGGGCCCTTTTTCGCCATGCTGGCGGAGGCGCTGAGGGCGCGGGGGCACCGGGCGCTGCGCATCAACATCAATGGCGGCGACAAGGTCGACTGGCCGGGGGAGGGGGCGACCGATTATCGCGGGACGTTCCGCAACTGGCCGATTTTCTTCGACGACCATATCGTCCATCATGGCGTGACGGACCTGATCCTCTATGGCGATTGCCGTCCCTATCATGCCTCCGCCCACAAGATGGCGCGGCTGCGCAACCTGCGCGTCCATGTGGTGGAGGAGGGGTATATCCGGCCCGATTTCCTGACGCTTCAGGAAGATGGCGTGAACGGCAATTCGACCCTGCCGCTCGACCCCGAATGGTATCTGGAGCAGGCGAGGGCGCTGCCGCCCGAGGAGAATGGGCGGCAGCCGCAAATCCCCTCCACCTTCCGGCAGCGCGCCTTCAACACCGGGCGCAACGGCATGGCGTCGGCGCTGATGCGGCCCGCCTTTCCCTTCTATCGCACGCACCGGCCCAACAGCTTCCTGTGGGAGACGGCGGGCTGGTTCAAGAAGCTGAACCTGCGCAAGGCGGAGCGCCGCAGGTCGCGCGAGCAATGGGGGGCTGTGTGCGACCGGCCCTATTTCACTTTGCCGCTCCAGCTCGATTCCGACTATCAGATCCGCGTCCATTCGCCCTTCGGCACGATGCGCGCGGCCTTGCGCTTCGTGATCAAGAGCTTCGCCGCCCATGCGCCCGCCAACACCGCCCTGGTGGTGAAGCGCCATCCGCTCGATCCGGGACTGGTCGCCTGGGGACGGCTGACGCGGCGGCTGGCGGCGCAATATGGCGTCGGGGACCGGGTCTTCTACCTGGCGGACTGGGACATTGCCGAAGTGGTCGACAGGTCGCTGGGCGTGGTGACGGTCAACAGCACGGTGGGCACGCTGGCGCTTAACGCCGGCAAGCCGGTGGTCGTGCTGGGCCATGCGGTCTACAAGGTGCCGGGCGTGGTGCACAGGCGTTCGCTCGACGAATTCTGGTCCGCGCCGGGGGCGCCCGACATGGCGCTCTATTCCGCTTTCCGCCGGGTGCTGATCGACCGTTGCCTGATCAGAGGCGGCCTGCTGAGCGAGGAAGGGCTGCGGATGCTGGTGGACAATGCCGTGGAGCGGCTGACCCGTCCCGCCCCTTCGCGGGCCGAGCCGCGGCTGGTGCATGACCGCCAGCCTGCCCGGGCGGCCTTGCGATAGGGGCGCGTGCCGCAGCAGGACGATCCGCCCGGCCCGTTGGTGCCGTTGGCCGCTGGCGCGAGTTCGCGCGTCTGCCGCGTGGGCGAGGGGCGCGTGGCCAAGATATTCCACGCCGCCGTGTCGGAGGAGATGATCGCCCGCGAGGTTGATGCGGCGACGCTGGCGGCGGAGGCGGGCCTGCCGGTCGCCCGGCCCCTGCGACGGCTGGACATGGCGCAGGGGCGGGCGATCCTCTATCCCGAAGTGACCGGGCCGACGCTGATGCGGCGCATGCGGCTGCGGCCTTTGCAATCGGGGTCGTGCCTGCGCGACATGGCGGCGCTGCACCGGCGGATTCACGGGGAGGCGGCGCCGGGCCTGCGCTCCCTGCGGCAGGTGTTGCGCACGGACATCCTTTACGGCCCGGCGGATCGCGGCTTGCAGGAGGGGGCGGTGGCGCTGCTGGACGGACTGCCGGACGGCGACCGGCTGCTGCACGGCGATTTCCACATCGGCAATATCCTGCTGTCGCCTTCGGGCATGGTGGCGATCGACTGGTCGAAGGCGGCGCGTGGCGACTTCGTGCCCGACCTGTTGCGGACGGAGATGCTGCTGCGCTTCGGCGAGGGGCCGCAGGATCGGTTGACCAACATGGCGCGGGACTGGGCGGCGCGCCATTATGTCGCCAGCTACAGGCGGCTCGCCCCGGCGCTGGAGCATGGCGCGGAATGGCGGGCCGTCGTTGCGCTAGCCTGGTTGCGGGCGCGGGCGCCGGTCAGGCAGGCGGCTTTCCTGGCCTATTTGAACCGGGCCCTGGCTGGGGCGGGCCTGCCCCCCTACAGCGCGATGACCTGATCGGCCAGCCGTTCGACCTCCGCCCGGTCGTGGCTGACATAGAGCATCGGCATGGCGAGATCGCGCTTCATCCGTTCTATCACGGTCAGGATTTCCTCGCGCCGGGCGGGGTCGAGCGAGGACAGCGGCTCGTCCAGCAGCAGGAATCGGGGGCCGGACAGCAGCGCCCGTCCGATCGCGACGCGCTGCGCTTCGCCGCCGGACAGGGTGGCGGGCCAGCGGTCGAGCAGATGGCCGATGCCCAGAAAGTCCATGACCGCGTCGAACGGCAGCGGCGCGTCGCCATGGCGGCCGTAGAGCAGATTGGCGCGCACGCGCATCTGCGGGAACAGGCGCCCGTCCTGGAAGACATAGCCGGCGCGCCGCCGGGCGGCGGGAATGTCGATGCCCGCGCCGCTGTCGAACAGCGTCTCGCCGGCCACGGCGATCCGGCCGCTGTCGGGCGTCAATATGCCGGCGACCATGTTGAGGATGCTGGTCTTGCCCGCGCCGGAGGGGCCGAAAAGGGCGACGAGGCCGGCGCCTGCCTGCGCCCGCAGGTGGATGAGGCGGTCGCCGATGCGATGGTCGACGGCGATGTCAAAGGACATGGTTGGTCCTTCCGCCGCTCGCCCGGCGGGCCAATGCCTCCGATGCGACCAGCGCGGCCAGCGACAGCAGGATCGAGATGATGGCGAGCCGGGTGACCGCCGATTCGGCGCCCGGCATCTGGAGCGCGGAATAGATGGCGATGGGCAGGGTGCGGGTTTCGCCCGGAACGTCGGAAACGAAGGTGATGGTCGCGCCGAACTCGCCGATGGAGCGGGCGAAGCCGAGCACCAGTCCCGCCACTATGCCCGGCAGCGACAGGGGCAGCGAAATGGTGAGGAAGACGCGCCACCGGCCCGCACCCAGCGTCTGCGCGGCCTGTTCCAGCCGGTGGTCGATGCCCTCGATCGACAGCCGCATCGCGCGCACCATCAGGGGCATCGCCATGATCGCGGAGGCAAGCGCCGCGCCGGTCCAGCGGAACATGAAGCTGACGCCCAGCATCTGTTCGAACAGCCTGCCGAGCGGGCCGTTCGCGCCGAAGAGGAGCAGAAGCAGCCATCCGGTGACGACCGGCGGCACCACCAGCGGCAGGTGGATCAGCGCATCCACGAGCAGCTTGCCGGGGAAGCGCGAGCGGGCGAGCAGCCAGGCGAAGGTGAAGGCGACCGGCAGCATCAGCCCGACCGCCACCAGACTGACCCGGAGCGACAGCGCAACGGTGCCCCATTCATCGGCAGAGAGGATCATGCCGCCCTCTTTCGGTCAGGATAGGGGAAAACACCAGCCCCCCGTCATGTCCCGCTCATCGGCATTGCATCGGTCGAGGCCAGAGGGCAAAGCCGGACAGCCCTTCAGACTGGAGCATGTGCATGAAAGACCTGATTGCCTTCGACCTCGACGGAACGCTGGCGGAGAGCAAGCAGCCGCTGGGCGAGGCGATGGGCGACGCCCTGGCCCGGCTGTTGCAGGTGGCGCATGTCGCGGTGATCTCCGGCGGGGACTGGCCGCAATTCGACAAGCAGGTGGCGAGCCGCCTGCCGGAACGGGCCGACCGCTCGCACCTGTGGCTGATGCCGACGACGGGGACAAAGCTCTACACCCATCGCGACGGGCAGTGGACGCCGGTCTATGCCGAACTGTTCGAGGAGGCGCAGAAGCAGGCGATCCTGGCGGCGTTCGACGCTTCGCTGGAGGCGACGGGCTTCGTGCCGGAAGAGGTGTGGGGCGAGCGAATCGAGGATCGGGGCAGCCAGATCACCTTTTCCGCGCTGGGCCAGCAGGCGCCGATCCATGCCAAGGATGTGTGGGACCCCGACTTCGCCAAGCGCAAGGTGATCCAGGCGGACCTGCGCCAGCGCCTGCCGGGACTGTCGATCAACATGGGCGGGGCGACCTCCATCGACATCACGCGGGAGGGGGTGGACAAGGCCTATGGCCTGAAGAAGCTGCGCGACGCGAGCGGGATCGCGCTGGAGGCGATGATGTTCATCGGCGATGCGATCTTCCCCGGCGGCAACGACTATCCGGCCAAGCAACTGGGGCTGGATACGGTGCGGGTGCGCGATCCGCAGGAGACGCTGGCGGTGATCGACGCGATCGTGGCCTGTCAGAGGTGACTTTCCCCTTCCTGCGGGAGGGGAGGAACAGGGTCACGGGCGGCTGAAGCCGTAGCGGGCGAGGATGTTCTGGCCGGCCCGCGACAGCAGGAAACGACGAAAGCCTTCCGCGTCCGGGTTCCGGCTCGCGCGCAGGCGGGCGAGGGGATAGCGGATCGGCGCATGGCTTCCCGCCGGGAAGGTGCCGACCACGAGGACAGCCTTCGATGCGCGGGCGTCGGTCGCATAGACGATGCCCAGCCGCGCCTCGCCCCGTTCCACCAGGGTCAGGGCGGATCGCACATTGTCGCCCAGCGCCAGCCGGTTGGCGACGCCGGGCCAGACGCCCAGCGCGCCCAGCGCCGCCTTGCCATATTTGCCCGCGGGTACGCTGTCCGGATTGGCCATGGCGAGCCGGGAGTCGCCCAGCGCCCGGGCGATGGGCATGCCGCGTGCGATGCGGAGCTTCAGCGGGGCGCGCGCCGGGGCGATCAGCACCAGCCGGTTGCCCGCCATGTCGGCCCTGCTGCCGCGCTGCACGAAGCCCGCCCTTTCGACATCGTCCATCCAGTCTTCGTCGGCCGACACGAACAGGTCGGCCGGGGCGCCGCCCCTGATCTGCCGGGCGAGGGCGGAGGAGGCGGCGAAGGACAAGACCGGCCGAGCATGGCGCTGCGCCGCCCAGGCATCGGCGGCGGCGCCCATCGCCTCCTGCATGCTGGCGGCGGCGAGCACCAGCGGGCCGCGCTGCTGCGCCATGGCCGGAACCGGCACCATATGGAGGAACAGGGCGATGGACGCGAGCGCGCGGAGAATCGGTTTCGGCATGACCCTTGTCCTGCCAGTTGCGCACCCTTTTGTCTTCGTCCTGCATCGGTTAAGCGGGAGCGTATGACCATGTTTCCGACCCCGCCGGTCCCGGCCTGATCGCACCGTGGCGGTCGTTCGTTCGCTTTGCGGTCAATGCGGCGTGGGATGCGGCATCCGCGCCGTCACCGGCGAGGGGCGCGAGGCGTCGATCGAGGGCGATCCCGTGCATCCTGCCAATGGCGGCCTGCTCTGCACCCGCAGCGAAGCGCTGAAGGACATGTTCGCGCTGGAGGGGCGGCTGTTGCGGCCGGTGGTGGATGGCCGCGCCGTCGGCTGGGACCGCGCCATCGACCAGGCCGCGCGCCGCCTGTCCGCCGTCATCGACCGTCATGGTCCGGGCAGCGTGGCGATGCATGTGCCGGGTGGCCTGCTGACCGAAGACTATTATGTCGCCAACAAGCTGATGAAGGGGTTCATCGGCTCCGCGCATGTCGAGGCGCCCTGCAGCGAGGCGGGCGGCATGGCGGCGGCGCAGCGCGCGGCCTTTGGCGAGGATGTGATGCCCGCCGCCTATGAGGATCTGGCGCAGGCGGACATGCTGCTGCTGGTGGGCATGCCGACGGCCCGCCGCCATCCGGTGCTGCACGAGAGGATGGCCGAGGCGCGGGCGGAGCAGGGCGCGCGCCTGATCCTGATCGCGCATGCGGGCGACGGGCCGGAGGTCGAGGCGGATGAGCGCCTGACCGTCGCGCCGGGCAGCGAGGCGGCGCTGTTGAGCGGGCTGCTGCTGCATTGCCATGACAATGGCTTGCTGGACCGGGAATTTCTGGAACGGAGGCTGTCGGTGCCGGCCGGTTTCTGGGCGGGATTGAGCCGGGGTCATGACCTTTGGTCGGTGGCGCGCGCCTGCGGCCTGGCGCCGGGCGAGGTGCGTGCCTTCTACGAGCAGGTCGCGGCGGCGCCCCGGCTGGTGACGCTGTTCAGCCCGCATGGGCAGGGCGAGGAAGCGCATCGCCTGTCGGCCGCCATCCTCAATTTCCATCTGGCGACCGGACGCATCGGCAAGGCGGGCGCCGCGCCCTTCGCCGTCACGGACGCCGCCAACGGCATGGGCGTGCGGGAAGTCGGCTGCCGGGCCGGGGAACTGGCCGCGCACCGGGATTTTTCGGAGGATGCCCTGGCGCAGGTCGGCCGTTTCTGGGGCGCGACGAGGCTGGCTGACAGGCCGGGGCTGGCCGGCGAGGCGCTGGCCGGGGCGATAGAGGCGGGGCGCATCAAGGCGCTGCTGATGCCCGGCGGCCTGCCTTCGGCGTCCCATCCGATCCGGGGCTTGCTGGAGCAGGTGCCGCTGGTCCTGTTGATGACGCCGTGGAGCGAGCCGGAAATGGACGCGCTGCGCATGGTCGCCTTGCCGTCCCCGCTATGGATCGAGAAGGATGGGACGCTGACCGGCGCCGACCGGCTGATCAGCCGCCAGCGCTGGTTGTTCCCGCTGCCCGGAGAGACCAAGCCCGACTGGTGGATACTCACCCGGATCGCGCAGGCCATGGGTTGGCGCGACGCCTTCCATTATGAGCGCCCCGCGGAAATCTATCGCGAGCATGTGCGGCTGACCGCCTATCGCAACGAGGGCAGGCGGTTGCTCAATCTCAAGCGGCATGCGCCGATTTCCAACCCGGCTTATGATGAGCTGACGCCGTGGCGCTGGGGGGAGGTGCCGTTCGACGAGGGGCTTTTCCCGACGGCGGATGGCAAGGCGCGGTTGATCCCCTTTTGGGATCAGGCCGCCTTTCGGGCCCGTTGACCGGCAAGGTGGCGAACTTCGGATTCCGGATGTGGGTGCGTCCGGAGCGGCAGGATTTGGCCAGTTCGAGCCGTCCCCACCAATCGGTCCGGCGATCCCGGGATTTGTCCCAGGCCTTTTGTTTTACTGCGTTTTCCGGGTCGGCGGATGATTCCATCTGCCTGGAAAGCGCTTTAGGCCGGCTGAGCCGCGATGGCGCGGAGATGCTCCAGCAGCGCGTCGCCATTGGCGGCCCAGGTGAAGCGTAGCGCCGCTTCGCGGACGGCCTCCCGTTCGGGCGGGTTCACCAATATATCGCTGATGGCGGCGGCCAGCGCTTCGGGTTCGCGGGCGACGATCCGGCCCGCCTCCGGCCGGTCGAGCAGTTCGCGTGCTCCCCCGACATCGCTGATCACGACCGGCGTGCCGCAGGCCAGCGCCTCCACCCAGGCATTGGCCAGACCCTCGGACGAGGAGGGGAGCGCCATGACGTCGGCGGCGGCATAGATGCGCGGCAGGCGATCGTGCGGCACCGAGCCCAGGAAGCCGATGCGCCGGTCGACGCCCAGTTCCTCGGCCTGTTTTTCCAGGGCGCGGCGATATTGCCCCTGTCCGGCGAACAGCAGCGTGACGCTGGGCAGTTGCGGCAGCGCCTGGACCAGCAGTTCCTGCCCCTTGCGCGGGATGAGCGCGCCGACGCACAGCACCACCGGGCCTTCGAAGCCCAGGCTTTCCTTCGCGGCGGCGCGGTCGCTTATTTCGAAACGGTCGAGGTCGACGCCGGTATAATGGACGCGGATCTTGTCCCCGTCGATGCCCATGCGCGCCATCGACCGGCGCATCGCGTCCGACACGGCAAGCAGGCCGGCGGCATCGTCGGCGGCGCGCTTCACCATCTTCCGCGTGCCCTTGCGCGTGCCCCAATAATGAATGTCGGCGCCGCGCGCCTTCACCGAATAGGGAATGCCGAGCGCGCGGGAAAGGCGCTGCGCCACCGGGCCGTCGGGGAAGAAGAAGCTGGCGTCGATGACGTCGAAGGGCTGCTGCGCATGGAGGCGCCTGACCAGCGGCAGGATGGCGCGGGTCATGCTGTGGACGTTGAAGCGGCCGCCGAATTTGGGAATGATGGGGAAGACCGGGCGGTGGACGGTCAGGTCCTTCCACCGTTCCTTGGCGGGCAGGGCGCGCAGGGCGGCGTAGCGCCTGGCGCTCGACAGCGGCCAGGGCGGAATGCCGAGCGGCGCGACCACCGTGACCCTGACGCCGTCCCGGCTGGCCAGCTCGCGCGCCTGCCGTTCCACGAAGACGCCGAAATTGGGGCGGCTCATGTCCGGGAACAGGGTCGAGAGCATCAGGACGTTCAGCGTCATCGCATCCAACTATCTCTTGTTCCCGCATTGCCCCGGGCGTCCGGCGATGCCGTCCGACGGGACAATGCTGGGGCGGGTCTCTTTCCGGCAGACATGGTCAGGACAGGGTTAAGGATGAAAGCGCCTTTGTCTACAGCCGTCTGACCAGTTGGACCGCCACGGCGCCCCAGGGTGGGTCACTTATCACCTGCTGGCGCGTGCCGCTGCCCAGGGGGAGGATGTGCAGCCGGTCGTCCTCGCGCCCGATCAGCCGCCCGAACAGGAAGCGCCCGGCGTGGCGCGGCAAGAGCAGGTCGCGGTTGAGCACGCTGGAAAACTCCTCCGGCATGATGCGGCGGCACCATATCTCGTCACCGCTGCGGTAATCGCCGATGCTGCCCGATACCTGCACCCCCACCATCGCGTCCGCGGGGGCTGGCGGGGCGAGCGAGAGCGGGCGGGTGGGGGCGCGGGCGCCCTCCGGCCCCAGCAGGGCGGCCACGGGGACGACATTCTGGCCCGGCAGCGCGACCAGTTCGGAAGAGGCGACGCCCAATGCCTTTGCGATGCGGTTCAGCCAGTTGACCGATACGGTTCGGGTGCCCGTTTCCAGGCGGCCGATCGTCTGGGCCGTGGTGGGCGGGACGCATAAGGCGCCGACCTGTTCCAATGTGAGCCCCTTGGCCTTGCGTACCTCCCGGATGCGGGTGATCATATCTTGTCCTGTTTCACCTATTTGGTTTTAACGCTTTCCTGCAAACAGGCCGGCATGGCAAGTCCCCCTGCATCGGATTGCTGCAAGGAGAAGCGCCATGGCCACGCAATATGTCGAACAGATCATAGAGGACCCCTTCGGCCGGGCGCAGAAGGTCGCGGTCAACCTGCACGAATCGCCCCTCGCCTGGCTGCATGCGCGGGGGCATTTGAGCGAGCGGCATTATCTTGCCGGCGACAGGCTGCGCGCCGATTGGGAGAAGGCGGGTCTGGGCCCGCGGATCACGATGCGCTGGGATGCGGCGCCGGGGCGGCAGCGGGCTGGCGGCGCGGCGGGAGCGGAGCCGGGCCTGGCGCAACTGTCCGCGCGGGAGCGGTTCGACGGCGCGATCCGCGCCGCGGGGCCGGGTCTGGCCGATGTGCTGTGGCGGGTGGCCTGCGCGGGCGAGGGGTTGAGCGCGGCGGAAAAGGCGCTGGGCTGGCCGACCCGGGCGGGCAAGCTGGTGCTGACGCTGGCGCTGGATCGCGTCGCCGCCTGGTATCGGGTGGGGGAGGCGGGGTGACGGCGGGGGCCGCCGCACGCTTTCCCGTCGCCGGCCCGATCCTCTCTTCGATCCTGGCCATTCACAACCAATTCAAGCAGCCGGCGTTATGCATGGCATGGATGCAGGATGAAGGAGAAAGGCAATGGCCTGGACCGGACGGAGGTTCCTCGCGGCGATCGGCCTTGCCGGTGCGCTGGCCCTGGGCGGCTGTGCTTATGACGATGGCTATTATGGCGGTGTGAGCGTGGGCAGCGGCTATTATGGCGGCGGCTATTATGATGACTATTGGGGTCCGGGCTATTATCGCCCGGGCTATTATGGCGGCTGGTATGACGGCTATTACTATCCGGGCAGCGGCTATTATGTGTACAACCGCAGCGGCCATCGCCAGCGTTGGAACGACGGCCAGCGCCGCTATTGGGAAGGACGCCGGGAGGCCCGCCGCGATGACGGCCGGCGCGGCAACTGGAACAATGGCGCACCGCGTCAGGGCTGGCGGGAGCGTTCCGGCGGCGATGGCAATGGGTGGAATGGAAATGGGCGGTGGAATGGAAATGGGCGGTGGAATGGAAATTGGCGGAACGCCCGACAGGGCAATCCCGCTGCGGGCGCGCAGGCGCCCGGGCCAGGAAGGGGACAAGGGGATATGACGACGCCACGGACCGAACGCAATTGGGGGACGCCGCGCATGCGGTCCGACGGCGGCGCGCGTTCCGGTGGCGGCGGCCGCTCCGGCCGTGAGGGCTGGCGGGGTCGGCGCGACTGATGCGGCCTGGGTCCGGCGCGGTTATCGCCCTGCTCCTGCTCGCGGCCTGCGATGGCCGGGAGGAGAGCGCGATCGACAATCTGGCCAATGGCGCCAATGCGGCGCAGGTCGAAAATAATGTCCGGGCGGAGGCGCAGGCGGTTCTGGAGCCGCTGAATCCTCCCGCGCCGGGCATGCCCGGCGGCCTGCCGGTCGACCCGCGGCCGGTGGTGGAGGAAGACTCCATCGATCCCAAGGGCGCGCAGGGCGCCGCCCAGGTGGTGCAGGGCTATTACGGCCTGCTGGAGGAAAAGCGCTATAATGACGCGCAGGACCTGTGGAACGACAACAGCGCCATGGGGGCGGAAGACGATGCGCGCTTCGCCGCCCGTTTCCGCGGGTTCAGCGAAATCCATGCCCAGGTGGGCGCGCCCGGCGCGATCGAGGGGGCGGCGGGATCGCTGTTCGTGACGGTGCCGGTGCAGGTCTATGGCCGTCTGGCCGCGAACGGCAAGCCCTGGTATCGGTTGCGGCAGGTGACGCTGCGGCGGGCCAATGACGTGCCCGGCTCCAGCGAGGCGGACCGCCGCTGGCATATAGAGAGCATCGGCCCCTATGAACCGCCTGCCGGCGAAGCGACGGAGACGGCGGGCAACGCCATCTCCGCCACGGACAATCCGATCAGGAAATAGTCGCCTTCAGGATCTTGCCGGGGGTCTTGGGCGGCTCGCCCTTGGGCAGGGCGTCGACATGCTCCATGCCGGAAGTGACTTCGCCCCAGACGGTGTACTGACCGTCGAGGAAGGTGGCGTCGTCGAAGCAGATGAAGAACTGGCTGTTGGCGCTGTTCGGGTTCATCGCGCGGGCCATGGAGCAGACGCCCCGGACATGCGGTTCGCGGCTGAATTCGGCCTTGAGGTCGGGCAGCTTCGACCCGCCCATGCCGGTGCCGGTCGGATCGCCGCCCTGCGCCATGAAGCCGGGGATGACGCGGTGGAAGACCACGCCGTCGTAGAAGCCGTCCCGGGCGAGCTGCGTGATGCGCTCCACATGGCCGGGGGCGAGGTCAGGACGCAGCTTGATGACGACGTCACCGCCGCTGTCGAGGGTGAGGGTCAGGGTGTCGTCGGCCATGAAAAATCCTCTCTTCGGGGAAAATTGGGGAGATGGACCATATAGAGCGTTAAGACGGGGATGGAAGCCATTGCAATTGTGACGGGCATGGGCAAAAGCAGCGAAATGTTACAGGAACCGGACAGTAGGGGACGCGATGAGCGAGCGAGCCGATACGGCCGAACCCCGGCCGGACGAATTTGAGGATGTTGCCGCCGAGCAGGTCGAATCCCGCCATGATGAGGATGACCGGCTGAAGGGCGAATTCGTCGACGCCGTTCTGGATGCGGTGGAGGCGGATGACAGGGAACGGGCGCGCGAACTGGTGTCGCCGCTGCACCCGGCCGACATTGCCGACCTTCTGGAACTCACCCCGTCCGAACGGCGCGGGGAGGTGGCGGCCGCGCTGGGCGACCTGGTCGGCGCGGAGGTTCTGTCCGAACTCAACGACTATGTGCGCGACGACCTGCTCGACGCGCTGCTGCCCGAACAGGTGGCGGAGTTCGCCGCCGAACTCGACACCGACGACGCCGTCGCCATCATCGAGGATATGGAGGAGGCCGACCAGCAGGCCGTCCTCGATGCGATGGAGCCGGAGGACCGCGCCGCCATCGAAAGCGCGCTTTCCTATCCCGAGGAGTCCGCCGGCCGCCTGATGCAGCGCGACCTGGTCGCGGTGCCGGAACATATGACGGTCGGGCAGGTGATCGACTATCTGCGCGACAATCGCGACCTGACCACCGATTTCTGGGAAATCTTCGTCGTCGACGAAGCGCACAAGCCGATCGGCACCTGCCAATTGAGCTGGGTGCTGACCTGCCCGCGCAGCGTCGCCATGGCGGACCTGATGAAGCGCGAACAGACCCTGATCCCGGTCGACATGGACCAGGAGGAGGTCGCGCTGCGCTTCCAGAAATATGCGCTGATCTCCGCCGCGGTGGTGGACGGCAGCGGCCGGCTGGTCGGCATGATCACGGTCGACGACATCGTCCACATCATCTCCGAGGAGGCGGGCGAGGACATACTCCGCCTGTCGGGCGCGGGTGAGGGCGACATCAACCAGCCGATCCTGGAAACCGTGCGCACGCGCCTGCAATGGCTGGTGGTCAATCTGGGCACGGCGATCCTGGCGGCGTCGGTGGTCGGGCTGTTCCAGTCGACCATCTCCAAATATGTGGTGCTCGCCGTGCTGATGCCGATCGTGTCGGGCATGGGCGGCAATGCGGGGACGCAGACCATGGCGGTCGCCGTGCGCGCGCTCGCCACCAACCAGCTCACCAGTTCCAACACCATCCGGCAGATCGTGCGCGAATTCCGCATCGCCAGCGCCAATGGCACCGCGCTCGGCATATTGATCGGCGTCGCGGTGGGCTTCATCTACGGCAATCACGATCTGGGGATCGTCATCGCGCTCGCCATGCTGATCAACAATCTGGTCGCCGGGCTGGCGGGCATATTGGTGCCGGTGACGCTCGACCGGATGAATATCGACCCGGCCGTTTCATCGGCGGTGTTCGTGACGACGATGACCGATGTGATGGGTTTCTTCTCCTTCCTTGGCCTTGCCACGGTCTGGGGTTTGTAATCGGCCAGCCAGCGCCCATCTTCGTGCCATGCCGCTTCACCTGACCAAGATCGCCTTCCGGAGCGAAAGTCCCGCGACGCTTCGCGCCTGGCTGGAAAGCCATGCGGAGGAGGCGCGGCTGACGACGCGCTATCTGCCCAAGCGGGTCGATGAACTGACGGGCGGTTCGCTCTTCTGGATTCATGGGCATCAGCTTGTCGGGCGCAGTCCTCTGCTGGGCTTTCAGGAGACGGGGCAGGGCCGTTACTGGATCAGGCTGGAGCCCCGGCTGATCCCGGTGCGCGCATTGCCCAAGCGGGCGCATCAGGGCTGGCGCTATCTGGAAGGCAAGGACGCGCCGCCCGATCTGGGCGAGGGCGAGGCGAACGATCTGGACGCCATGCCGACGCGGTTGCTGGGGGAGTTGTCGAAACTGGGCTTGCTCTAACGTCTTGCATTATCCTGTTCCTGCTTTCGCAGGAACAGGATGGGTCCACGCAAGACCGGTTCCCACTTTTGCGCACGATGCTCTAGACCAGCGCCTTCACCCGTTCTCCAATCTCCCGCAACTCCTCTACGAAGCGCTTTCTCTCCTCGGCTTTGCGCGTCTCTTCGGGCACCCGCAGCAAATAGCTGGGATGCACCGTGATCCAGCCCTGCGCGCCGCCCTCCAGCGCTAGTGGCGCGCCACGGACCCGGCTGATCGTCACCGCCTTCCCCAGCAGCGCGCGCCCCGCCGTGGCGCCCAGCGCGACGATGATCCGGGGGCGGACCAGCTCCAGCTCCTGCGTCAGCCACCAGCGGCAGGCCTGGATTTCCGGCGTTTCCGGCGTCTGGTGTATGCGCCGCTTGCCCCGGCGCTCATGCTTGAAATGCTTGACGGCGTTGGTGATGTAGGCGCGCCGGCGGTCGATCCCGGCCTCTTCCAGCGCGCGGTCGAACAATTGCCCGGCCGGCCCGACGAAGGGGCGCCCGGCCAGATCCTCCTGATCGCCCGGCTGTTCCCCGATGAACATCAGCGGCGCATCGACCGGCCCCTCCCCGAACACCGTCTGCGTCGTGTCGCGGTAGAGCGGGCAGCGGGTGCAGCCCATCGCCTCCTCGCGCAGCGCGCTCCAGGCCGTGGCGGCGTTCCCCCGGCGGGCGGCGGGTTTGGGTGGGGTCGCGATCATGGCCGCCTCCCTTGTCTGGGCGCCCGCCACCAGTTCGGGAATGAGCGCGGCCTCTGGCAGGTTGCGCCAATATTTCCGGGGCATTTCGGACAGCATCGCGCCGACCTTGAGCCGCGCCGGATTGAAGATCGCCGCATAATAGCCCTTCCAGATGTCCTCGACGGGATCGTCGCCCGGCGCATCCCTGCGCGTGGCGCCCGGTCCCTCGGTCAACGCATCGCCGTCCCAATGGATGCTGAGTTCGGGCGTCAGGATCGACCAGCGCATCGAGGCGAAGCGCCGCACGAAGAATCCGGCATTGGCGCGGACGATATGATGGTCCGGTTCGAACCAGGCGACGAAGCGCGGCCCCTGCGCGTCGGCCAGTTCGCGGAAGCGGACGAAGGCGCGCATCTTGTGCATGTCGCGCCGCACGGCCTTGGCCAGCGATTCCACGCGCCGGACCAGTGGATCGGCGCGATCTTCCAGGCTGGCGGGGCGGTCGCGCAACCGGGCGAGCAAGGCGTAGAGCAGGGCGAAACGTTCCGGATCGCGGTGCAGGATCGCCGTTTCCGCCAGCTCGACAAAGGCGCGCGGGACGGAGAAGGCGGCTCCGCTTGCGACCGGAAGCGGTTCGTCGGCGGCGAAGAGGTCGCCAGCGCCCTCGCCGTCCTGCCAGACGATGTCGGCGGGCGCGATGCCTGCCAGCGTCAAGGCGCGGGCCGCGTCGCGCCAGCCGTCGAAATCATCCGGGCCGTTCAGCCTTGCGCGATACATGGTTCGGCATGGCTGCCCTGGGCGTGGCGCGCCGGGCCGGTATCTGGGCCGGTATCTGGGCCGGGTTCCCGGCTTCGCGGGAACATGGAAGGAGCGCCTTCAGTCATTCGTCTCCGCTTCGGCGCGTTGCAGTTCGGCCGGCTTGCGTCGGGCGAACAGCGCCGCCAGCTTCTGCTCCTCCTCCGCGGTCAGTTCCTTAGCCGCGTCGGGGAACATCTCCTCCTCTTCCTCGTCGATATGGTGGAGGTAGCGCTTCTTGAGCTGGGCGAAGACGCGGTTCCATTCATCGCCGTTGAAGGGGAGGTCTTCCAGTTCCTCCAGATAATCGTCGATCTCCTTATGCTCCGACACGCTGTGCTGGGCATCTTCGCGCAGGTCGGGCCGCGCCAGCATGGTGGCGTAGAGCGTTTCCTCCTCCGCCGCGGCATGGGCGGTCACCTCCACCCGGAACTGTTCGAACAGCTTTTCCAGCCGATCCGGCTCGTCCTTCGCATCTGCCATCTTGTCGAACAGCTGCCGATGGGCGTCATGATCCTGCTTCAACCGGTCGAAAATGCTGCTGTCGGCCATGGGGCATGCTCCTTCTCTTGCAGAAGGAACAACGATGGACCGCGGCTTTGGGTTCAGCCGAACAGTGCGCGAAAGATGATCGCGACGGGAATCCAGAGCAGTCCGCCGACGATGCTGGCGGACCAGAGCTGCACCAGATCGCGGCGGAAGCGAAGATCGAGGCTGTGCGCGGGCAGGCCGCTGCGGTCGAGCAACTCCCAGCGGCGTTCCAGTCCCCGCGCCGCGACGGCAAAGCCGCCGATCGCCACGATGATGCCGAGATGCAGCAGCAGCGATCCGCCCATCCTGGCGACGATGAAGATCTGAAGCAGGCAGAAGATGACGAGAGCGGCGGCCAGATGGGTGCTCATCCGCTGGGCATGGCCCGTGCGGCGGGTTGCGCCATCGTTCCACTTCGTCGCCAAAAATCGGGCCCTTTCCTTGCGTGGGACAAGGAAAACATGAACCGCCCGTCCGATCAACGGCAAAATGCGCGCGACTCACGGAAAAAGCTCATATTGTGACGCGGGTGGGGGCGCCATGGGCAGGGTCAGCCGGTCGGCCAGATGCACCGGCCGCCAGTCGGCCGCGACCAGGAAGGGGCGCAGCTTGGCGATGCTCTGCGTCAGCCGCGCGACATCGTCCAGCCGGAGCCGGCGATGGCGGCGGCTGGCGACGATCCGGTCCACGGCCTTCACGCCCAGCCCCGGCACCCGCAGCAACGCTTCGCGCGGGGCGCGGTTGACGTCGACCGGAAAGGAATCCCGATGCCGCAGCGCCCAGGCGAGCTTGGGATCGATGTCGAGCGGCAGGCAGCCGGTGACGGGATCGGTGGCGCTTTCCAGTTCCTGCGCCGAATAGCCGTAGAAGCGCATCATCCAGTCGGATTGGTAGAGCCGATGCTCGCGCATCAGCGGCGGACGCTTCAAAGGCAGCACGCTGCTGGGCGAGGGGATGGGCGAGAAGGCGCTGTAATAGACGCGGCGCAGCCTGTGCCGGCTGTAGAGCGAACTCGCGCGCCGGATGATGGCGCGGTCGTCCGCCTGGTCCGCGCCGACGATCATCTGGGTGGACTGGCCGGCCGGGGCGAAGCGCGGCGCATGGGTGTAGCGGCGGCTGGCGTCCGACCCGTCCTCCATGGCGTCGCGCATCCCCGCCATGGCGCTTTCGATCCGGTCCTTGTCCTTCTCCGGCGCCAGACTGCGCAGGCCCTGCTCGGTGGGCAGTTCGACGTTGATCGACAGCCGGTCGGCATAAAGGCCCGCCTGATGCGCCAGTTCCGGATCGGCGTCGGGAATGGTCTTGAGGTGGATATAGCCGCGGAAATCATGCTCTTCCCGCAGGCTGCGGGCCACCGCCACCATCTGTTCCATCGTGTAATCGGACGAACGGATGATGCCGGAGGAAAGGAACAGCCCCTCAATATAGTTGCGGCGGTAGAAGCTGAGCGTCAGGTCGACCACTTCCCGCACGGTGAAGCGGGCGCGCCGCACGTCGCTGGACCGGCGGTTGATGCAATAATGGCAGTCGAAGATGCAGCTGTTGGTCAGCAGGATCTTGAGCAGCGAAATGCAGCGGCCATCGGGTGCATAGGCATGGCAGATGCCCATGCCCTCGGTCGAGCCGATGCCGCCCTTCCGCCCCGACGCGCTGTCGCGCTTCGCCGTGCCGGACGACGCGCAGGATGCGTCATATTTGGCGGCGTCGGCAAGGATTTCCAGCTTCTGTCGGGTGGAGAGGGTGGCCATGACTGTTCATCATATGTTCCCCGATCTCCCCTGTCCATAATCTCGATCAGTCAGGCTTGCGCTGGCTCGGCGTCCAGAACCTGGCGGACCTTCACCGCCAGCTGTCCGAGGGTGAAGGGCTTGGCGAGGAAGGAGACCCCGGGGTCGAGCATGCCGTTGTGGACGATGGCGTTGCGGGTGTAGCCCGTGGTGTAGAGGATCTTGAGGCCGGGATGGCTTGCCCGCGCCCGGTCGGCCAGCACGCGCCCGTTGATGCCGGGCATGACGACGTCGGTGAACAGCATGTCGATGCGCGGCTGGATCGCCAGCATCGCCAGCGCCTGTTCGCCGTCGGAGGCCTGGACGATGGTGTAGCCCAGCTCGCGCAGCGAATCGACGGACATGTGCCGGACGCGTTCCTCGTCCTCCACCACCAGGATGATCTCTTCGCCCCGGGCGCGGGGCAGTTCGGCAGGCGCCGCCATCAGGGTGCCGGCGGCCGGTTCGGGCCCGTAATGGCGCGGCAGGTAGATCTTGATGACCGTGCCTTCGCCCGGTTCGGAATAGATTTTCACATGGCCGCGCGACTGCTTGATGAAGCCGAAGACCTGGCTGAGGCCGAGGCCGGTGCCCTTGCCCACGCCCTTAGTTGTGAAGAAGGGGTCGAAGGCGCGCTCCACCACCTCGGGCGGCATGCCGGTGCCGCTGTCGGTGACGGATACCATCACATATTGGCCGGCCGCGACATCGCCATGGACCGCGGCATAGGCGTCGTCGAGATGGGCATTGGCCGTCTCGATCGTCAGCCGGCCGCCCATGGGCATGGCGTCGCGCGAATTGACGCAGAGGTTGATGATGGCCGATTCGAGCTGGCTGGCGTCGATGCTGGCCCGCCACAACCCGCCCGCCAGCACGGTTTCCACCCGAATGCTCTCCCCGATGGTGCGGCGCAGCAGTTCCGACATGCCGCCGACCAGCTTGTTGACGTCGGTCGGCTGTGGGTCGAGCGGCTGCTGGCGGGAAAAGGCGAGCAGCCGGGCGGTAAGCTGGGCGGCGCGCTGCGCCCCTTCGGTCGCATTGTCGATGCCCCTGACGACCCGGGTGTCGGCGTCCGGCGCCAGCCGCCGCCGGACGATGTCCAGCGAGCCGATGACGATGGCGAGCATATTGTTGAAGTCATGGGCGATGCCGCCGGTCAGTTGGCCGATCGACTCCATTTTCTGCATCTGGCGCAATTGCCCCTCGGCCGTTTCGCGGTCCCGCGCCTCGCTCATCAGGCGCCGGTTGATGTCGGCCAGCGCCTGCTGGCTTTCGGTGGCCTCGGCCACGCGGCGATAGGCGGTGCGCAGCGCCACCGCGCCCAACAGGGTGATCAGCACGGCGGACACCGCAAGCCCGGCCGAAACCATGGTGCTGAGGCGGTTGTCATTGGCGGTCCGGCCCTTCAGCAGCTGCGCTTCCCGCGCCCGCATCGTCGCGACCAGCGCGCGGATGCGGGCCATCGTCACCATGCCCGCATCGAAGTCGCCCGCCGGCACGACCTCGCCCCGCCGCCGCCTTTCTATGCCCGTGCGCATCAGGAACAGGCGGTCGTCGAGCAACTCCTCCAGCTCCTCCACCGATCGGGCCTGCGGGGGATTGTCGCGCACCTCCATGCGCAGGGCGGCCAGTTCCTGCCGCCACTGGCCGCGGAAGACCTCATAGGGGCCGAGGAAGGAATCCTTGCGCGTCAGCATGAAGCCGCGCTGCGCGCTTTCGGCCTCCTGCGCGTGGAGCAGCAGCGCGGAAAGCTGGTTCTCGACGCGCAATGTGTGCTGAACCCAGATGTTGACCCGCTGCTGCACCGCATAGAGCCAATAGGTGCTGCCGAACGCCAACCCGACGATCAGCAAGGCCAACAGCAGCAGGAAGATCGACCGTTCGGGGCGGATCGCGGGCATGGGGTGGAACATGCGAAAATATGGCGCGGGGAGCAAGCGGCGATAGGCTGTTGTAATCAGGTGAGGTCTGGCAGGCCTGCCTGGCTTGGCCACCCTTGGCGGGCTCGTCCCTCCCGAAGGAAGAAGCCGTGGTCGAAACCGTCTAGAGCGAATCGACATTCAGCCCTGACGGCCTGCAAATGACGCTTTTCCGTGCTTCCGGTGCTCACCTACTTTGCGTAGGCTGCGCGCCGGGTCACGGAAAACCACCATTTTCGGCTCGTCATCATCTGAATGTCGATTGGCTCTAGTCCCGCCAGCTCGAATCGATCCGGTCGATCTTGCGCACCATCGCTTCGAAATCGGGCACGCCCGGGCCGAGCGGCAATTGCACGCCGCTGAGGTCGCGCTGGTGCACGGCGATGACCTCCGGCGGGATGTCGACCGGCGTTCCGGCGGCGCCGGTCGCGACCTGGATTTCGCAGGCGCGCTGGAGCATCCACTGGATCAGGAAGGCTTCCGGCAGAGATTGCGCCATGACCAGCGTGCCATGGTTGCGCAGCATCATGATCCGCCGCTCGCCCAGATGGGCGATCAGCCGTTCCCCTTCCTCCGCCCGGATCGTGACGCCTTCGAAGTCATGATAGGCGATTCGGCCGATGAAGGCCGCGGCGTAGAAATTGGTCGGCGTCAGCCCCTCCCGCGTGGCGCTGACGGCCATGCCGGCGGTGGTGTGGGTGTGGATGATGCAATGCGCGTCGGGCAGGTGGCGGTGGAAGACGCTGTGCTGGGTGAAGCCGGCGCGGTTCACCGGATAGGGGCTGCCGTCCAGCACATGGCCGTCCATGTCGATCTTGACGAGGTTCGACGCCGTCACCTCTCCATAGAGCAGGCCGAAGGGGTTGATGAGGAAGGCGTTCTCCTCCTCCGGGACGCGCAGGGTGATGTGGTTGTAGATCAGCTCCGACCAGCCGAGATGGTCGAAAATGCGGTAACAGGCGGCGAGTTGCTGGCGTGCGGCCCATTCCGTGGCCGACATGTCGGGGCGCTGGCCTGTGGTCCTGGCGGCAGTTGCCATGGCGATCCTCCTCCTTGTTTATGGGGCGACTATCTGCCTGTCCCGCGCCCCTGTCGAGAAAAACGGCTTTTGGGTTGAATTTGCGCGACTCTGCTGGTAGGGCGCGCCCCACACGGCGCAGGGTGACCTGCGGCGACTCACCGCTATTTCATTCGGGCGGCCCGTCGGGAAGGGTTATGTTTCCTGGCGATCCGTCCGTTTTCGACTGGAGTTTGACTGGCTTATGCAAATCATCGTTCGCGACAACAATGTCGACCAGGCCCTGCGCGCGCTCAAGAAGAAGCTGCAGCGCGAGGGCGTGTATCGCGAGATGAAGCTGCGCCGTCACTATGAGAAGCCGTCCGAAAAGCGCGCGCGCGAAAAGGCTGCCGCCGTTCGCCGCGCCCGCAAGCTGGAGCGCAAGCGCGCCGAGCGCGACGGCGTCCGTTAAGGACCGCCTTTGTCGGGACGGTCGACCGATCGTCCCGTCCCTCTGCTGACAGAAAACATCACCCGCACCAATTTGCGAGGCTTAAGCCATGTCGACCACGGCCGTTCCCCTTCATCCTATCGCCAGGGGGTCGCTGACGCGGCTCTGGGTGGGTGTCGCCGTGGTGGCGCTGGCGGCCGGTGGCCTGGCCTGGGCCGGGCAGCAGGGCGTGAAGCCTTCGCCCGCCAGCTTCCTGGCGCATAATGGCGGCGAAGAGGGCGTGGTGACGACCGAATCGGGCCTGCAGTTCAAGGTGCTGGAGGAAGGCGCCGGTCCCAGCCCGACGCCCGCCGACGTGGCGCTGGTAGGCTATAAGGGCACGCTGCTCGACGGTACGGTGTTCGACGAGAATCCGCAGACCGCCATGCCGGTGGACGGCGTGGTTCCCGGCTTCTCCGAAGGCCTGCAGAAGATGAAGAAGGGCGGCAAGTATCGCCTGTGGATTCCGCCGCAGCTTGGCTATGGCGAGCAGGCGGCGGGGCCGATCCCGGCCAATTCCGTGTTGGTGTTCGACGTCCAGTTGCATGACTTCAAGTCCAAGGCGGACATCATGCGCATGCAGCAGATGATGCAGCAGCAGGGCGGAATGCCGCAGGGCGTGCCGGGCCAATAAGGTCGGCAACAGTCGAAAAGCGAAAAAGGGGCCGGGATTTTCCCGGCCCTTTTTCTTGGCGGATTTGCCTTGTCCATCTGCAACCCGCTGCTGCGGAGACGGGAGCCCGGTTCAGGCCGTGCCATGATCCGCTAATGTAGGGATTAGGCGCGGCGACCATCTATCCTGCGACCGGAACCGCCGCGCTCCTGTCATTCTCCGCCTCCAGCGCTTTCGACCGCTCCTCCAGATAGACCTTGATCATCGCGACGATGGGGTCGGCGAGGAACAGTCCCATGATCCCGAACAGCGCGCCGAAGAGGATTTGCGCCGCAAGGACGAGCGCGGGCGCCAGATCGGTGGCGCGTTTGGCCACCATGGGCACGATCAGGTAGCCGTCGACGATCTGCACCACCAGATAGACCCCGAAAGCGTAGAGCCCCGCATCCACGCCGGCGGAAAAGCCGACCAGCACGATCAGCACGCCCGATATGATCGACCCGATATTGGGCAGGAAGGCGAACAGCCCGGTCAATATGCCCAGCAGCCCCGCCATCGGCACGCCGCCCGCCCAGAGCAGCAGCCAGGTGCCCACCCCCTCCACCGCCATGCCGATCAGCCGGCCGAACATCAGCCGCCGCAAGGTCCAGCCCATCCTGTCGGCAATGGCGTAGAAGCGGCCGCGCTTGTCCATCGGCAGCATCCAGGCGACGCCGCGCTCGTAGAGCTTGGGCTCGATCGCGATGAAGATGGCGAGCACCAGCATCATCACGCCGCTGGTGATTGCGCCGACCATGGTGCCGACCGCCGCCGTCACCCGGCCGAGCGAACTCATCGCCTGCTGCGCCAGGCTCTTGAAATCCTCCGGCGTGGTGGTGACGCCCAGTTGCTGGAGCCACTGGCCGATGCGGTTCACCTGCGTCTCCACGATGACCCGCATCGCCTGCGCTTGCGCCGCCAGGCTCGATCCGGTCAGGTAGAAGGTATAGACCAGGAAGGCGAGGGCGGCGATCAGCACGATGGCCAGCCGCCAGCCGCGCCCGATGGGCAGCACCCGGCCCAGCAGCCGCGTGCCGCCGTCCATCATCGTCGTCAGCACCAGCGCGCCCATGATCAGCATGATGGGCTGCGCCAGCAGGACGAGCAGGGCGATGGCGATGCCGATGGCGAACCACACGCCGGCCCGCTTTATCTCATGCTGGACCAGCGGGCTGCGCAACTCGCTGGGGCCGGGTTCCTCTATGTGGATTTTCGTCCCGCTCAACCCAAGCCCCTATCGTGAAATGCTTATTTCGGCGGGGTAACGCTCGCCGGGCGCAGGCTGTTCCCCGCGCGGCCACTGCGGAAGGCATGGAGCCAGCTCAGCGGGTTCCAGGATGCATCGCCGTCGAGCGAGAAGGTGATGAATTCCGCCCGCCCGCCAATGGCTTCCCACGGCACCGGCCCGCCCAGTCCGTTCTCCTCCAGCGGTGCGCGGCTGTCGGCGCTGTTGTCGCGATTGTCGCCCATCAGGAAAACGTGATTCGCCGGAATCCGCACTGGCCCGTACCAGTCGAGCGTGCTTGGCCCCATGTCGATGGTGACATAGCTCCTGCCATTGGGCAGCACCTCCTGCCGCACCGGCAGTTCGCACCAGCTCTTGCCGTTGGCGTCCGTCACCAGCGCGCCGGGAAATTGCATGGGCGGGCAGGGCGCGTTGCCGTCCACGGGAATGCGGATGGGCTTCAGCACCCTTTGCGGCACGGGTACGCCGTTCAGCACGACCTGCCCCCCGCGCACCTCCAATATGTCGCCGGGCAGGCCGATGACCCGCTTGATATAATCCTCCCGCTTGTTCTGCGGAGAGACGATGACGATGTCGCCCCGCTCCGGCAAACGCCCGAAGATCCGGCCTTTCAGGAAGGGCAGCGGGTGGAAGCTGGGGGAGACATAGGACCAGCCATAGGGATATTTGCTGACCACCAGCCGGTCGCCCTTCAACAGCACCGGCATCATCGATTCGCTGGGAATGTAGAAGGGTTTGGCGACGAAGCTGTGGAAGGCCAGCACCGCCAGGATCAGCAGGGCGATGCTCTTCGCCTCGTGCCACCAGTCGAGGGATGCCTTTTCCGGTTCGGAAGCCGGGCTGGGCTGTTCGGACGGGGCGGATTCGTTTTCGGTCATGTCGGCTGCCGTCATGGGAGGATTTCCGGCTGGAGAGGTGCGACGCTTATAACGGCAGGGCTTCGATAATCACAAAGGCCTGAGCCCATGGATGATCGTCGGTGAGCGTCAGGTGAACGACCGGCCGATGCCCGGCGGGAACCAGCGATTCCAGCCGGGCGAGCGCCCCGCCGGTCAGGTGCAGCGTCGGCGCGCCGCTGGGGCCGTTGACGACGCCGATGTCCTTCATGAACACGCCGCGGTTGAAGCCGGTGCCGACCGCTTTCGAAAAAGCCTCCTTGGCGGCGAAGCGCTTGGCGAGCGTGCCCGCCCTGGTGAAGGGGCGGCGGTTGGCCTTGGCCCGCTCCACATCGGTGAACACGCGATTCTCGAACCGCTCGCCGAAGCGGTCGAGCGAATTCTGGATCCGCTCGATATTGCAGAGGTCGGAGCCGAGGCCGACGATCAACGGGCCAGATCCATCTGCCGGCGCATTTCGCGGATGCTGCTCTCCAGCCCGCCGAAGATCGCTTCCCCGATCAGGAAATGGCCGATGTTGAGTTCGGCGACCTGGGGGATCGCCGCGACCGGCCCGACATTGTCGAAGGTCAGGCCATGGCCGGCATGGGGTTCGATGCCGTTCTTCGCCGCCAGCGCCGCCGCATCGGCCAGCCTGCGCAGTTCCTCCGCCCGTTCGGAACCCTCCAGATGCGCGTAGCGGCCGGTGTGCAACTCGACCACCGGCGCGCCCAGGCGCATGGCCGCCTCGATCTGCGCGGCATCGGGCTCGATGAACAGGCTGACGCGCACGCCGGCCTTGCCCAGCGCATCGACGATCGGGCCGAGAGCTTCGATCTGCCCGGCCGCGTCCAGCCCGCCTTCGGTGGTGCGCTCCTCCCGCTTTTCCGGCACGATGCAGGCGGCATGCGGCCGATGCCGGAGCGCGATGCCCAGCATTTCCTGCGTCGCCGCCATTTCCAGGTTCAGCGGCACGGTGAGCGCCGCCATCAGCGTGGCGATGTCCTCGTCGCGAATATGCCGCCGGTCCTCGCGCAGATGGGCGGTGATGCCGTCGGCGCCCGCCTTGGCCGCCAGCAGCGCGGCCTTGACGGGATCGGGATGCGTTCCCCCGCGCGCGTTGCGGATGGTCGCCACATGATCGATGTTGACGCCCAGGCGCAGATGAGCGGGGGTTCGGGACATGGGCTACTGCTTCCGGCTGCCGGGCTTGATCGCCGGGATCGCCGCCAGTTCGGGCGGAACCTGATCGGCGTCGTAGACCGGGAAGTTGATGCTGACGAGCGGATAGAAGGGCACGCCCAGCTCCACCTCTCCGGCGGAACGGTCGACCAGCGCGGCTTCCGCTATGACGATGCCGCCCTCCGCCTCGACCGCCTCTATCGCCTGGCGGGAGGAGAGGCCGGTGGTGACGACGTCCTCCACCATCAGCACCTTCTGCCCCGGCGCGATGGCGAAGCCGCGGCGCAGTTCGAACGTGCCTTCGGGGCGTTCCAGGAATACGGCATCCTTGTCGAGCGCGCGGCCGATTTCATGGCCGATGATGAGGCCGCCCATGGCAGGGGAGACCACCAGGTCGATTTCCTGCCGCAGTTCGCGCGGCAGCTTCTGCACCGTGGCGCGCGCCAGCCGCCCCGCGCGTTCCGCGTTCATCAGCACGCGCGCGCACTGCAGGTAATTGGCGCTGCGGCGGCCCGAGGACAGAATGAAATGCCCCTCCAGCAACGCGCCTGCAGCCCTGAATTCCGCTAATACTTCCTCGTCGGTCATCCGTGTCTTCGATCCATGGCTTACCCTTCATGGGTCGCCCCATGATCGCGCCCCTGTGCGCGGAGAGCGAGATAGGCTCACCAACTAGGCGTTGCAACAGCGAAGAAAATCTGGTTGTGGAAGCTTGAGGCGTAAAAAAAGATGCTTATAAGCCGCGGCAGACCGATACGGGCGGGGGGGACGTGTATGCGTGTGTCTTCGTTGCAGCGGCGCCAAGGGGTTACGGGGTAAGAAGACGCTTATGAACAAGGTGAAATCGCTCGTTCTCGCCGGGTTGTTGGCCTTTGCGCCCACGCTCGCCATGAACGGTCCGGCACTGGCCCAGGACAATGCCGCCGTCGCGGCTCCAGCCGCCGGGAACGAAGCCGCGGCCGCTGATTCGGCCGGCAATGCAGCGGCGCCCGCCGCGGATGCCGCGCCCGCGGCGAAGGTGGCCGCGCCGCCCCGGATGAAGCCCACTCCGGGCATCGGCATGCCGATGCCGGGCGAAATCACCCTCCAGAAGCAGTTCTCGCCCACCGGGCACACGGCGCGCTGGCTGCATGACGTGATGCTGGTGCCGATCATCACCATCATCTCGATCTTCGTTCTGGTCCTGATGCTCT
This sequence comes from Sphingobium fuliginis, assembly GCF_015074805.1. NCBI lineage: Bacteria > Pseudomonadati > Pseudomonadota > Alphaproteobacteria > Sphingomonadales > Sphingobiaceae > Sphingobium > Sphingobium fuliginis. The sequence goes on from NZ_CP060035.1 coordinate 3,216,356, forward strand.
ATGTGATGGTCCGGTTCCGCCGCAGCGCCAATCCGACGCCGTCCAAGACATCGCACAATACGGTGATCGAGGTGATCTGGACCGTGGTGCCGGTCGTGATCCTGCTGGCCATCGCCGTGCCGTCGATCGGCCTGTTGGCGGACCAGTACAAGCCCGCCCCCAAGGATGCGCTGACCGTCAAGGTCACCGGCTATCAATGGTATTGGGGCTATGAATATCCCGACAACGGCATTCCGGAATTCGTTTCGAACATGCTGCCCAAGGACAAGGCGGAGGCGAATGGCGAGCCCTATCTGCTGGCGCCCGACAATCGTCTGGTCCTGCCGGTCGGCCGCCCGATCAAGCTGATCATCACCGGCGCCGACGTGATCCACAGCTTCGCGGTCCCCTCGCTCTGGGTGAAGATGGATGCGGTGCCGGGCCGCCTGAATGAGAAGAGCTTCACCATCGAGAAGCCGGGCGTCTATTACGGCCAGTGTTCCGAGCTTTGCGGCGCGCGCCACGGCTTCATGCCGATCGCGATCGAGGCGCTGGAGCCCGCGCAGTTCGACCAGTGGCTGCTGTCGCAGGGCGGCACGCTGAAGGCCGCCGCACCCGCGGCCACGGCCGAAGCCGCCGCGCCCGCCGCCGCTCCTGCCGCCAAGCTTTGATGTAAGGGCATAGACGCCATGACCACCATTACCGCAGATCATCACGGCGATCATGCTCATGAGCATCATGACGCCGACCACAAGCCGGCCTTCTTCCAGCGTTGGTTCATGTCGACCAACCATAAGGACATCGGCACGCTCTACCTGATCTTCGCGATCATCGCCGGCATCATCGGCGGCGCGATTTCCGGCCTGATGCGCGCCGAACTGGCGCAGCCGGGCATCCAGTATCTCCAGACCTGGGCGCAGTTCAGCGACGGTCCCGAAGCGACGCTGGACCAGGCCTATCACCTGTGGAACGTGCTGATCACCGCCCACGGCCTCATCATGGTCTTCTTCATGGTGATGCCAGCGATGATCGGCGGCTTCGGCAACTGGTTCGTACCGATCATGATCGGCGCGCCGGACATGGCGTTCCCGCGGATGAACAATATCAGCTTCTGGCTGCTCATCCCCGCCTTCGTCCTGCTCCTCGGCTCGACCTTCGTGCCCGGCGGCACCGGAAACGGCGCGGGCACCGGCTGGACGGTCTATGCGCCGCTCTCCACCAGCGGCTCGGCGGGGCCGGCGGTCGACATGGCGATCCTGTCGCTGCACATCGCGGGCGCCAGCTCGATCCTGGGCGCGATCAACTTCATCACGACCATCCTCAACATGCGCGCGCCGGGCATGACCCTGCACAAGATGCCGCTGTTCGTCTGGTCGGTGCTGGTCACCGCCTTCCTGCTGCTGCTCGCGCTTCCCGTGCTTGCCGCCGCGATCACCATGCTGCTGACCGACCGTAATTTCGGCACGACCTTCTACGATGCCGCCGGCGGCGGCGATCCGGAACTGTACCAGCATCTCTTCTGGTTCTTCGGCCACCCCGAAGTGTACATCATGATCCTGCCGGGCTTCGGCATCATCAGCCAGATCGTCTCGACCTTCAGCCGCAAGCCGGTCTTCGGCTATCTCGGCATGGCCTACGCCATGGTCGCGATCGGCGTCGTCGGTTTCGTCGTCTGGGCGCACCACATGTTCACCACCGGCATGTCGGTCAACGTGAAGATGTACTTCACCGCCGCCACCATGGTGATCGCGGTGCCGACCGGCATCAAGATCTTCTCCTGGATCGCGACGATCTGGGGCGGGTCGATCAGCTACAAGACCCCGATGGTCTGGGCCCTGGGCTTCATCTTCCTGTTCACCGTGGGTGGCGTCACCGGCGTGGTGCTGGCCAATGGCGGCGTGGACGACGTGCTGCACGATACCTATTATGTGGTCGCGCATTTCCACTATGTGCTGTCGCTGGGCGCGGTGTTCGGGCTGTTCGCCGGCTTCTACTACTGGTTCCCGAAGATGTCGGGCCGGATGTACAACGAGTTCCTCGGCCATCTGCACTTCTGGGTGTTCTTCGTCGGCGTGAACATGCTGTTCTTCCCGATGCACTTCCTCGGCCTGTCGGGCATGCCGCGCCGCTATCCCGACTATCCGGAAGCCTTCGCCTATTGGAACAAGGTCGCCAGCCACGGCTATGAGATCATGGCGGCCGGCATGCTGATCTTCTTCGTCAACCTTGTCTGGTCGCTGGTCGCCGGCAAGAAGGCGGAGGGCAATCCGTGGGGCGAAGGCGCCACGACGCTGGAATGGACCCTGTCCAGCCCGCCGCCCTTCCACCAGTTCGAGACGCTGCCGGTCATCGACTGACCGCAGGCAAGGGCGTTCCGGTTTGCCGGAACGCCCGGATTGGCGTAAAGGCCGCCAATTCCGGAATCAGGGCGATCCCGGCGCGGCCGTCGCGCCGGGTTGCCGCATGAGGAGATTATGGCAAGCACGCCGATCATGACCGAAGGTTCGGCTCCTGTGATTCCCGCGCACTGGCGGGACTTCGTCGCGCTGACCAAGCCCAGGGTGATGACGCTGGTCGTCTTTACCGGGCTGTGCGGTCTGCTCGCGGCGCCGGGGCATATCCATCCGGTTCTGGCCTTCACGGCGATTCTCTGCATCGCGCTGGGCGCGGGCGCCGCGGCGACGCTCAACCAGTGGTATGAAGCCGACATCGACGCGAAGATGAAGCGCACGGCCAACCGGCCGCTGCCGGCCGGGCGGATGGACCGCCAGTCGGCGCTGCATTTCGGTGTCGGGCTCTCCTTCTTCTCGGTCCTGCTGATGGGCGTCGCGACCAACTGGCTGGCGGCGGCGGTGCTGACCGTGTCGATCCTCTTCTACGTCTTCGTCTACACCATCTGGCTCAAGCCCAGGACGGCGCAGAACATCGTCATCGGCGGCGCGGCGGGCGCCTTCCCCCCCGTCATCGGCTGGGCGGCGGTGACGGGCGACATCGGCGCCCTGCCGGTTGCGCTGTTCATGCTGATCTTCTTCTGGACGCCGCCCCATTTCTGGGCGCTGGCCCTGTTCGTGAAGACGGATTATGCCGCCGCCGGCATTCCCATGTTGCCGGTCGTTTCCGGCGAGGTGGCGACGCGGCGCCAGATCTGGTTCTACACCGCGATCATGGCCGTCGCCGCCATGGCGCCGGTCCTGCTGCGCCTTACCGGGCCCATCTATGGCACCACGGCCCTGCTCGGCACGGCGCTGTTCGTGGCCCTGGCCTTTCAGGTGTTCCGCCGGCGCGAGAGCGATCCCGCGCGCATGACCCCGGAAAAGCGCCTGTTCAAATATTCGGTCCTCTACCTCTTCCTCCTCTTCGGCGCGGTGGTCGTGGACCGCTGGGTGGCCGCATGACCCCCGAGGAAGACCGGCAGGTCCGCGCGCGGCAGAAATCCCGCGCCATCGTGACGGGCGTGCTGCTGGGCGCGCTGGTCATCCTTTTCTACGCGATCACCATCGCCAAGATCGGCGGCGGCCAGTGATGGCGAGCCTGCCGCCATCGCCTTTCGACCGGGACCGCCGCAACCGGCGGACCATGATCGGCATGGCGGGCGTCGGTCTCGCCATGCTGGGCCTGGGTTTCGCTTCCGTGCCGCTCTACCGCATGTTCTGCGAGCAGACCGGCTTCGGCGGCACCACGCAGCGGGCGGCCGCCGATGTGCAGGTCAGGGAAGCGGTGGGCCACCGCATGTCGATCCGCTTCGATTCCAATGTGGCGCCGGGCATGCCGTGGCAGTTCCATCCCGAACGCCGCACCCAGACCGTGACGGTCGGCGCGCGCAACATGGCGATCTTCGTGGCGAAGAACATGTCGGACAAGCCGGTGACGGGGACCGCGAGCTTCAACGTCACGCCGCTCCAGGCGGGCGCCTATTTCACCAAGATCCAGTGCTTCTGCTTCACCCAGCAAACGCTGCAGCCGGGGGAGCAGGTGCGCATGCCGGTGATCTATTATGTCGACCCGAAGATATTGACGGACGCCGACAATAAGGACACGCAGGAAATCACGCTCAGCTACACCTTCTATCCTGTTGAGCAGGACAAGAAGCCAAGCTAAGGCACAATCATAACGCGAACGGGGATGAGAAACGTCATGGCAGGCGCCAAGAACCACGATTATCATATTCTTCCGCCCAGCATCTGGCCCTTTTTCGGCTCCATGTCGGCGCTGGTCATGGCTTTCGGCGCGATCATGTGGATGCATCCCGATGCGCTGCCCGCCGGCGGCGGCTGGGTGTTCCTGATCGGCGTCGCGGGCGTGCTGTTCACCATGTACAGCTGGTGGGCCAATGTCATCGCGGAGGCGCATGCGGGCGATCATACGCCGGTGGTGCAGCTTCACCTGCGCTACGGCATGATCCTGTTCATCGCGTCGGAAGTCATGTTCTTCGTGGGCTGGTTCTGGTCCTTCTTCGACTTCTCGCTCTTCCCCAGCCAGCTGGCGCCGATCGAGGGCCTGTTCCCGTCGAAGGGCATCGAGGTGATGAACGCCTTCGAACTGCCGCTGCTCAACACGCTGATCCTGCTCTGCTCGGGCACGACCGTCACCTGGGCGCACCATGCGCTGATCCACGGCGACCGCGAGGGGCTGAAGAAGGGGTTGACGCTGACGGTCATCCTGGGTGTCCTCTTCTCCTCCATCCAGGCCTATGAATATGCCCATGCGCCGTTCCCCTTCGGCGGCAGCCCCTATAGCTCCGCCTTCTACATGGCGACGGGCTTCCACGGCTTCCACGTGCTGATCGGCACCATCTTCCTGCTGGTGAACCTGATCCGCGCGCACAGGGGCGACTTCACCCCGCGCCAGCATTTCGGTTTCGAGGCGGCTGCCTGGTACTGGCATTTCGTCGACGTGGTGTGGCTGTTCCTCTTCGTCGCCATCTATGTCTGGGGCGGCTGGGGCGCGCCGGTCCACGGCGGTTGATCCTTCCGCCGATGGATTTGCGAAAGACGGCCGGACCTGTTCCGGCCGTTTTCTTTTTCGGCGGCGGGCATTATGCCTGACCCCATGTCCTCGCCAGATCCTCAATCCCCCATGCCGCAGCCGCTGTTGATCGCTTCGGCCATGGGCGCCTGTCCGCGATGCGGCGCGTCGACGCTGTTCGCGGGGCCCGTTCGCTTTGCCGCTTCGTGCCGGTCCTGTGGGCTGGACTATGGCCAGTTCAATGTCGGGGACGGCCCTGCCGCCTTCCTGACGCTGATCATCGGCGCGCTGATGGTGGCGATGGCGCTGATGCTGGAATTGAAGGTCCACCCGCCACTCTGGCTGCACATCCTGCTCTGGACGCCGCTGACCGTCCTGGCCGTGATCGGCAGCCTGCGGGTGGCGAAGGGCGCTCTGCTCATCCTGGAATATCGCAACAAGGCGCGCGAGGGACGGTTGACCGCCGGGGACCGCGAGGCATGAGCCGCCGCCTGCCTCTTGTCCCGACGCTTATCGTCGCGGCGGCGGTGCTGGTGATGATCGGCCTCGGCGTCTGGCAGCTTCAACGCCGGGCGGAGAAGGAGGCGACGCTGAGCCTGGTCGCGGCGAATCCGGCCAAGCCTGCCATCGCCTTTCCCGCCCATCCGCCCGTGCCGCCCGAACTTCTGTTCCGGCGCTCCTCCACCCACTGCCTTCGCGTCGTTCGTTGGCGCAGCGAAGCCGGGCGGGCCGCCGATGGATCGGTCGGCTACCGCTATATTGCCGAATGCGCGACGGGCATCGAGGGGCCGGGTGTGCTGGTGGCGGCGGGCGTCGCCAGGACGCCGGACGCCAAGCCCCAATGGCAGGGCGGTCAGATGCGCGGCTGGATCGGGGAGGAACCCGATCACCGCTCGCTCCTGTCGCGGATCGGCGGCCGGGCCATGCCCTTGCGGCCCATGCTGATCGCCGGAGAACCGGTGCCGGGTCTCAAGCCGCTGGCGCCGCCCACCGCCGCCGACGTGCCCAACAACCATCTGGCCTATGCCGTGCAATGGTTCTTCTTCGCCGGCATCGCGGCGGTCATCTACCTCCTCGCGTTGCGCAGACGGACGCCGCGACCTTAAAAGCTTGCCCGAAGGCGCGTCCGGCGTTACCGCGCTACCCCATCATGCACTATGTGAGCACCAGAGGGAGCGCGCCTGCGCTCGGGTTCGAGGATGTGACGCTGGCCGGGCTGGCGTCCGATGGCGGTCTCTATGTGCCGGAAAGCTGGCCCAGCTTCTCCGCAGACCAGATTCGCGCGCTTTCGGGCCTTTCCTATGTCGAAACGGCGGTACGGGTCATGGCGCCTTTCGTCGCCGGATCGCTGGGCGAAGAGGAATTGCGGGAGTTGTGCACCGCCGCCTATGGCCGGTTCAGCCATGACGCGGTGACGCCGCTGGTGCAGCTCAACCACCGGCATTGGCTGCTGGAGCTGTTCCACGGGCCGACGCTGGCGTTCAAGGATGTGGCGCTGCAACTGCTGGGCCAGTTGTTCGAGCGCTTCCTGTCGCGTCGGGACGATCATCTGACCATCGTCGGCGCGACGTCCGGCGACACCGGATCGGCGGCGATCGATGCGGTCGCCGGACGTGAGAAGATCGACATCTTCATGCTGCATCCGGACGGCCGCGTGTCGGACGTGCAGCGGCGGCAGATGACCACGGTGCTGGCGCCCAATGTCCACAATATCGCCATCGACGGCAGCTTCGACGACGCGCAGGCGCTGGTGAAGGCGATGTTCAACGACGCCAGCTTCGCGCGCCGTTTCAACCTGTCGGCGGTGAACAGCATCAACTGGGCCCGGCTGATGGCGCAGGTCGTCTATTATTTCTACGCCGCGGTTCGTCTGGGGGCGCCCGAACGCGCCATCGCCTTCTCCGTCCCCACCGGCAATTTCGGTGATGTGTTCGCGGGCTATGTCGCGGCGAAGATGGGCTTGCCGGTCGCGAAACTGATGGTCGCGACCAACGTCAACGACATCCTCCACCGCGCGCTGTCGGAGGGTGACTATAGCCAGGGGCAGGTGGTGGCGACCGCCACCCCCAGCATGGACATTCAGGTCAGTTCGAACTTCGAGCGGCTGCTGTTCGACGCGGGCGGGCGCGACGGCAGGGCGCTGGCGGAGCAGATGAAGGGATTCGAGGTGAGCAAGGCGATGCGCCTCACCAATGCGCAGCGGGACGGCGCATCGGCGCTGTTCGCGTCGGCGCGGGTCGATGCCGACGCCATGACCATGGCGATGCGCTGGGCCTATGACGCGGCGGGGCAGGTGATCGATCCGCACAGCGCGGTTGGCCTGGCGGCGGCGCGGGCGATCGACCTCGACCCGGCGGTGCCGGTGGTCACGCTGGCGACGGCGCATGCGGCCAAGTTCCCCACGGCGGTCGAGCGGGCCACGGGAATCCGCCCCTCGCTGCCTTCGCGCGTGGGCGACCTGTTCGCGCGGGAAGAGGCCTATGCCAAGCTGCCCGGCACCTTCGACGCGGTCACGGCCTATGTCGCGGAGCGGGCGACGCCGAGGGGCTGAGGTGAACCTTCAGACCCTCATCGGTGAGCCCTGGCCGGACTATGGCCTGATCGATTCGGGTCATGGGCGGAAGCTGGAGCGCTATGGCCGTTACCGCTTCATCCGGCCGGAGCCGCAGGCGATGTGGGCGCCGGCGCAGGACGGTTGGCAAGCCGACGGCGAATTCGTCCCCGGTTCCGACGAGGAGGGCGGCGGGCGCTGGTTCTACGAGCGCCCCGTGCCGGCCGAAGGCTGGCCCCTGCGCTGGAACGAGGTGACGTTCCAGGCGAGTTGCACGCCCTTTCGCCATCTGGGCTTCTTTCCCGACATGGCGCCGGTCTGGGACTGGATGCGCGGCAAGGTCGCGGACAAGGTCAGCGCCGGGGATCAGGCGCAGGTGATGAACCTGTTCGGCTATACCGGCGTCGGCACGCTGGCCATGGCGGCGGCGGGCGCGCAGATGGTGCATGTCGATGCCTCCAAGAAGTCGGTGGCGCAGGCGCGGGCCAACGCCGCGCTGTCGGGGCTGGAGGACCGGCCGGTCCGCTGGATCGTCGACGATGCGGCGAAGTTCGTCGCGCGCGAGGTGCGGCGCGGGCGGCGCTATGACGGCATATTGCTCGATCCCCCCAAATATGGCCGTGGGCCCGATGGTGAGGTCTGGCGGCTGGAGGAGGATCTGCCGGGGCTGATCGCCCATTGCCGGCAATTGCTGGATGCGGACAGCCGCTTTCTGTTCCTGACCGTCTATGCCGTGCGCATGTCGGCGCTGGCCATCGGGGAATTGCTGCGCCAGGCCTTTGCCGATCTGCCGGGCACCGTGGAAGCGGGCGAACTGGCGGTGCGCGAAGAGGCGCGCGGATTGATGCTGCCCACTGCGATCTGGGCCCGGTGGAGCCGCTGAGTCCATTCCGTCATTGGGCGACGGGCGGCTGAAGTTTGTTCCGTCTGCGCGGTCCAGACGTGTCGACCGGCTCCTGCCCGCGGCCGATTAACGCGGTGCGCTTTAGAAACTGGCCTTCAGCCCGTCGATCACGAACTGAGCGGCCAGTGCCGCCAGCAGGACGCCCAGCAGCCGCGTGATCACCGCTTCGATCTTGGCGCCGAGCAGCGCCATGATCGGCCCCGCCGCCAGCAGCGACCCCAGCATCAGCACCAGCGTCACGACCACCGCGCCGATCACCACCAGCCGCTCGCTCAGCCCTTCCGCCCGTGACATCAGCAGCATGACCGTGGCGATCGAACCCGGCCCGGCGATCATCGGCATCGCCATAGGGAAGACCGAAACATCCTCGACCTCGGGCGTCTCCGCGATCTTCTGGGCCCGGTCCTCTCGCCGCTGGGTGCGCTTTTCGAACACCATGTCCATGGCGATGATGAACAGCATGATCCCGCCCGCGATGCGGAAACTGTCCAGCTCTATTCCCAGGACGCCCAGCAACTGCTTGCCCCAGAGCGCGAACAGCAGCAGGATGCCTGCGGCGATGGCCACGGCGCGGATCGCCATGCCGCGCCGCTGGATCTGCGTCGCGCCGGTGGTGAGGCTGGCATAGATCGGCGCGCAGCCCGGCGGGTCGATCACCACGAACAGGGTGACGAAGGCGGAGATGAACAGTTCCGTCATGGCGCCGCGGCCACCCTGTCGTCGATCACCGTTTCATAGCCGGTGCCGTTCCACATGCGCACGGTCACGCGGCGGCTGCCGTCCGCGGCGGCCTCTGCGCTCCAGCTCAGGCTTTCGTCGCGGGGAACCGGCTGTATCCCGCCCGTTTTGCGATCCGGAGGGGGAACGGCCGGCCGGGGGCCGTCGCCGGCGCGGCCGCGCTTGCAGGTCGCGACCTTGCCGATGAGGAATTCGGGCGCTTCACGGGCGCTGGCGAGCGTGTCGCCATGGTCCATGATCCATTTCCATTCGCCCTTCCTGTCCCGTTGCCAGATGGTGGTGAAATAGCCGACCGATCCGTCCGGCCGCTTCCAGCCGCCGGTGCTGGCCGCCAGATTGCCGTCGCAGGACACATAGATGGCCGACGGCGTCCAGCTTACCGGGGCGGGCGGATCGGCGCGGCTCTTCAGCCATTGCTTCGCCAGCACCCGCTGCGGCACGAACATCACCGCCTCGTCCGCCGCCGTTGCGCGGAAGGCGGTCCATTGCCCCTTCTGCTGCGCCAGCCGGTTGAAGGCGAGTTCGGCGGCGAACACGGAACTGGGATCGGGTTGATAACGCATGGGCGGGCGCGCGCCCACCAGCGCCGGCAATGTCAGGGCAAGAAGCGCGGCGCGCGCCTTCACAGCCCCTCCGGCTTGGGCAGTCCGGCCCGCGCATGCGCCGCCACCAGCGTGTTGCGCAGCAGGACGGCGATGGTCATCGGCCCGACGCCGCCCGGCACCGGGGTGATGGCGCGGACATGCGCCAGCGCCTCGGCCGTGGCGACGTCGCCGACGATCCGGCTCTTGCCGTCATCCGTATCGGTGATGCGGTTGATGCCGACGTCGATCACGGTCGCGCCGGGCCTGATCCACTCGCCCTTCACCATTTCCGCCCGGCCCACGGCGGCGACGACGATGTCGGCGCGATGCACCACCGAGGCGATGTCCCGCGTGCGGCTGTGCGCGATGGTGACCGTGCAATTTTCCGCCAGCAGCAATTGCGCCATCGGCTTGCCCACGATGTTGGAGCGGCCGACGACCACCGCCTCCAGGCCGGAAAGGTCGCCCAGCTCATCCTTCAGCAGCATGATGCAGCCCAGCGGCGTGCAGGGCACCAGCGCCTCCTGCCCGGTGGCGAGCAGGCCCGAATTGACGACATGGAACCCATCCACATCCTTGGCGGGATCGATCGTGCCGATCACCGATGCTTCGTTGATGTGCGACGGCAGCGGCAACTGGACGAGGATGCCGTCCACCCGGTCGTCGGCATTCAGTTCTTCGACCAGGTCCAGCAATTCCTCCTCGCCTATGGAAGCGGGCAGCTTGAACTCCATGCTTTCCATGCCCACGGCGACGGTCATCTTGCCCTTGTTGCGGACATAGACGGAACTGGCCGGGTCCTCGCCTACCAGCACCACGGCCAGACCCGGCTTGCGTCCCGTCTTCGCTATGAAAGCGCCGACCCCGTCCGCGACCTTGCCGCGAAGCGTCTCCGCAAAGGCCTTGCCGTCGATGATCTTGCCGATGGTCATGATGCTTCACCCTGTTCTTCGATAATGGTGGAGAGCCGGCCATAGGCCAACGCTTCACCGCCCCCCTTGATCCGCAGCCGCTTTAGCCGGTTGGTGTCGCCCGATTCCAGCGAAATCGCGCTGCGGGGCCAATCCAGCCGCTTTGCCAGCAGCGCGATCAGCGCCGCATTGGCCTTGCCCTTTTCCGGCACGGCGCGGACGCGGGCGCTCAGCCACGCCGCGCCCCTGTCGTCCGTCCAGACGCCGCCGACCTCCTCCCGCGTCGCGCCCGGCGTCAGGCGGACGGAGAGGAGGAGATCGTCGCCGTCCCGGCTCCAGACCGTCACACCAGCCCGAACAGCGGCGGCAATATGGCCTGGCGGATGATGAGAATGCCCAGCAGCACGACCATGGGCGACAGGTCGAGCGCGCCCAGGTCCGGCAGCACCCGGCGGATGGGATTGTAGATGGGCGCCGTCATCCGATCCAGCGCGACCATCACGGTGCGCACGAAATCATTGGAGAGATTGACGACGTTGAAGGCGATCAGCCAGCTCATGATGGCCTGGATGATGATGATCCACCACAGCACATCGAGCAGGATGACGATGATCTGATAGAGGGCGTAGGCCATGCGATCTCCGAATTGATGGGCATTCGCTCTAGAGCGATTTCAAGCCGGATGGAACATCAGACGGCCCGGAAATCGCGGAAAGCAAAGCTGATGGAGCCGAGGGGATGCCCACATCGCCAGCGCGGTGGGGGATTATTCCACCAGATGCAAGGCCCGTTCGGCCAGCGGCATGGATTTCGCCAGCCCCGCCGCTATACCCCGCCCCATGGAATTTCGCGACGCCACGCCCGAGGACGCTCCGCTGATCGCCGCCTGCCATGTGGCAAGCTGGCGCAGCGCCTATGCGCATTTCATGGACCCGGCCTATCTGGCGGGCGGGATCGAGGCGGAGCGGTTGGCGCATTGGAGGCGGCGGCTGGCCGAAGCAGCGCCCACACAGCGGATCATCGTCGTGGAAGAGGGGGGGCGGCCGGTCGGCTTCGCCTGCCTGGTCGGCGCGGATCATCCGCGCTGGGGCACGCTGGTCGACAATCTCCATGCCCTGCCGGACGCCAGGGGCAAGGGGCTGGGCAGCGCCTTGTTGGCCGAGGCGGCCCGATGGTCGCTGGAGCATTTCCCCGGAAACGGCCTGTACCTCTGGTGCTATGCCGACAATCATGCGGCGCGGGGATTTTATGGGCATCGCGGCGGGCTGGTGGTGGAAAATACGGCCAAAGCCGGTCCCAATGGGCGCACCTTGCCGGAGCAGCGCTATCATTGGGCCGATCCGGCGCTGCTTCTCAAGGGACGTTGAAGAGGCAGATGGGTGTGCTCCTGCGCGGGCGGGAGCACATGGCCTTACCGTCCGATCACCGGTGCACCAACGTGCCCGCACCGCGATCGGTGAAGATTTCCAGCAGCATCGCATGCGGCACCCGGCCGTCGAGGATGACGGCGGCGTCCACCCCGCCTTCCACCGCACGGACGCAGGTTTCCAGCTTCGGGATCATGCCGCCGCTGATGGTGCCGTCCTCCTCCAGTCCCTGGATCGCCGCCGGGTCGAGATCGGTCAGCAACTGGCCCTGCTTGTCCAGCACGCCCGCCACGTCGGTGAGGAGGAAGAAGCGCGACGCCTGCAATTCCGCCGCTATGGCGCCTGCCATGGTGTCGGCATTGACATTGTAGGTGTGCCCGTCCGCGCCGATGCCCACCGGCGCGACCACCGGAATGATCCCGTTCTGCGTCAGCGTGTCGAGGATGCTGCGGTCGACCCGCACCGGATCGCCGACAAAACCCAGGTCGACATTGCGTTCTATGCCGGAATTGGGGTCCGCCTCCCGCTTGCCCAGCACCTTTTCGCAGAGGACCAGGCCGCCATCCTTGCCCGAAATGCCGACCGCGCGGCCGCCAGCGCCGGAGATCCAGCCCACGATCTCCTTGTTGATCGATCCGGCCAGCACCATTTCCGCGATCTGCGCGGTTTCCTTGTCAGTGACGCGCAGGCCGCCGACGAACTGCGATTCGACGCCCAGCTTCTTCAGCATCGCGCCGATCTGCGGTCCGCCGCCGTGGACGACGACGACATTGATGCCGACCGCCTTCATCAGCACGACATCCTCCGCGAAATCGCGCGCCGCCTCCGGATCGCCCATGGCATGGCCGCCATATTTCACGACGAAGGTCTTGCCCGCATATCGCTGCATATAGGGCAATGCTTCGACGAGGGTTTCGGCCTTGGCGAGGAGCGCCGGATCGGGGGCGTGCTTGCTGTTCATGCGCGGGCGCATAGGGCACTATGCGCCCAGCCGCAAGCTAACGATCCAGCCGCCGCCCCAGCGCGACCAGCGCATAGATGACGGGCGGCACGAGCAGCGCCGACAGCGTGATCTTCGCCAGCATCTGGCCCAGCAGCAGCTCTTCGATCGGGAACACGCCGTAAAAGGCGATGGAGACGAAGAGCAGGGTATCCGCGATCTGCGACAATATGCTTGCGACCGCGGCGCGCAGCCAGAGCAGGCGGCTGCCCTCCCGCCCCTTGAGCGCAGCGAAGAGGGTGACGTTCAGCGTCTGCGAAATGCCATAGGCGATGATCCCGCCCAGCCAGATGCGCGGCGTGCCGCCCATCATCAGCGCGAAGGCGTCGCGCCTTGCCGGGTCCATGTCGCTGGCGGCGGGCACGGACAGCACGACGATGGACAGCAATATGGAGGCGATCAGCGGCAGGAAGCCCACCTGCACCAGCCGGTTGGCGACGGCGCGGCCATGCAGTTCCGCCACGGCGCTGGAAATCGTCACCAGCAGCAGGAAGGCGAATATGCCTGCCTCCACCGCCAGCGGACCAAGGCCGAACCAGGGACCGATGGCGGACAGCGGCCCCAGCGTCACCTGTTTGTTGCCGAGCACGCCCGCAATGCAGACCATGCCGCCGTAGAAGATCGAAAAGACGAAAAGCGAACGCGCAATGGGCGCGGGATGCGAAGCCATTGCCGGCACTTACCGGGGTTTCGGCGGAGTGGGAAGTGCTTAGAAGGCGGGGCAGCTTCCGTTCGCCCGTTCAGCTTTCCAAAACGCCCTTGGCGGCGCGCAGCCCCGCCTTGCCGTTCCGCGCGAGTGTGCGTTTCAACGCTTCCGGACTCGGCGCGACGAGGAAGCCGAAGCTGACGCAGCCCTGTTTCGTCTCCACCGCATGGTGCAGGCGATGGGCCTGGACGATCCGCTTCATATAGGCGGAGCGCGGGACGTGGCGATGGCCGATGCGGCGATGGACGATGATGTCGTGGAAGCCGAGATAGATGGCGCCATAGGCCGCGATGCCGGCGCCCATCGCCGTCGCCCAGTCGCCCCACTGCCACTGCACGCCGCCCAGCAGCAGCAGGATGGAGGGCATGGCGAAGATCACGAAATAGAGGTCGTTCGCTTCCCAGCGGCCGGTGCGTTCCCGATGGTGGCTGGCGTGCAGGAACCAGCCCGGCCCGTGCATCACCCAGCGGTGCATGACATAGGCGAAGCCCTCCATCGCGGCGACTGTCGCGAGGAAGATGAGGATGAGCGAAAGGGCGGTCATCGGCGCATTATAGGGACGGGACGGGGCGCATGCGACCCTGCTGGCCAAAGAAAAAGGCCGCGACCCTGAGGATCGCGGCCTTTTCGGTCCGTTCGGCCGATCAGAAGGAAGCGGTGATCGAACCGACCACGCCGGCCTTGCTGATATTGTGGCCGGCGGGCGAATAGAGCGACTTGTTGGTGTCCACGTAGGAAACGCCCAGGGTCAGGTGATTCCAGGTGTAGGTCGCGCCGATGTTCCAGTCGGTATATTCCTTGCCGATGGTCAGGTAGCTGGGACCGAAGCTGTGGCCCAGATGCGCCGACAGGCCCAGCGGGGTGTTGGGAATGCTCGTCGACAGATCCCCTGCGACGTAGAGATTGTCTTCCTTGCCGTTGCCGACCGTCAGCGCCTTCGCCTTGGGCGCATAGTTGACGGTCAGCTTCGCCGTGGCGGGACCGAAGGTGCCCTTGACCGAGGCATAGGGCTCGACGAAGTCGGTATTCGCTTCGGCATTGCCGGGATAGTAATAATAGAGGACGCCGACGTCGATGGTGGCTGCGCCAATGGTCGTCGAATAGCCGCCGATCAGGTCGAGTTCCTGATCAGAGCCATTGGCGACATAATCGTCGATCGAGGAACCCCAGGCCGAAACGTAGAAGCCAGAGCTGTGGGTGATGGTGAGGCCACCCTGAAGCGCGATCTTCTTGTTGGTCTGCGAAATGCCGCGGAAGCGATAGTCGGTGACGAGCGCGGCGTTGCCGGTCACGGTGAGATCCGGAGTGGGCTCGTCCTGAGCGAAGGCCGGTGCCGACATGGCGGCAAGGGCAAGGGCCGAGAGGCCGAGTATGGACTTACGCATATGATTTCCCCTTGATGGTATCTGCGATCGTCCCACCTGCGTCATGGTCCCGGATCTCTATCGCCCTGCACGGGATGGACCGGGTTGCCTCAACGAAGGAGGGGATGCCTTTCCCCGCTGCGGCGCACAAGATTTTATTGCTGGTCGGTGAAGTTTGCTGCTGTAATGTTGCTGGTCTGCAACAAAATCAGGCATGATTATGGCACCGGGCGCGGCTGCGCACGGTTTTCGCCGCAATTCGGGACTGGCCGGCTAGGGGAAAAGGGGCGCTGAATCCCGCGCCGCGTGAATGACGCGCTGCGGATAGGGGATGGTGATGCCATGTTCGCGGAACAGCAGCCAGAGCCGGCCGAGCACATCGGACTTCACATTGCCGACGCCGCTTTCCGGGTCGCTGATCCACACCAATATGTCATGTTCGACCCGGTTCTCGCCAAAGGCGGTGAGCCAGACATTGGGCTTGGGATTGCGGAGCACGCGGGGGCTTTCCTGCGCGGCGCGCAGCATCAGTTCCTGCGCCAGCTTCAGGTCGCTGTCATAACCGATGCCGACGGGGATGCGGACGCGGACGTTGCGGTCGGAATAGGACCAGTTCTCCACCTCTTGCGTCATCAGGTTTTCGTTCGGGATCAGATGTTCCTTGCCGTCGCGGGTGATGACGCTGACGGCGCGCACGCCGATCTTGTTCACCCAGCCGAAGCTGTCGCCCACGACGATGACGTCGCCGGGCTTGATCGATCGGTCCATCAGCAGGATGATCCCGGCGATCAGATTGCCGAATGTCTTCTGCAGGCCGAAACCCACGGCCAGCCCCAGCGCGCCGGAGAAGACGGTGAAGGCGGTGAGGTCTATCCCCAGCAGGTCGACGCCGATGAAGAAGGCGGCGACGACCACGACGATGGCGGCCAGCTTCTGCGCCAGCAGCTTCTGCGTGGCGTCCAGTCCATGGGCGCGGCTGATGCTGCGTCCGACGATGCGGTTGGCCAGGCGGACCAGGGCGAACAGCGCGACGCAGATCGCGGCCATGCTGACCAGCCCGAGCAGGGTGACGCGCCGCCTGCCGAGGTCGAGGCCCACGCCGTCCAGCATGCCCGCCACCGGGGCGAAGCCGCCGCTGCTGCCGGAAAGGACCATCACGAACAGCAGCAGGGCGATCGGCAGCACGGCAAGGCGCGCTATGGCGAGGCTGCGCAATATGTGCACGGCCAGCAGCGAAAGGGACAGGGCGAGCGCGGCGCTCAGGATCAGATGGGCGAAGTCCCCGATCGGCCAGAAGGCGACGGCCAGCGCCATGACGAGGGCGGCGATGGCGTGGCGCAGGATCGGGCGCAGATGCCCCGCCAGCGCCTCCCCCAGGGCGCGGAAGCGGTGGCGCAGGCGCGGCGAGGCGAACCGGGCGACGGCGCTGGCGACCAGATGGATGGCGACGGCCAGCGCCAGCGCGACCAGGGGATGGACGATGGCGGGATCGCCCGGCAACAGGGACAGGAGATCGGGCAAGCCCGGCGTCATCCGCGCATGGCCCGGAAGCGGGCAAGGCCCGCGTCGAGATCGGCTATCAGGTCGTCGCTGTCCTCCAGCCCGATCTGGAGCCGGACGAGCGGCCCCTCCGCCTGCCAGGCGGTGGCGGTGCGGTAGCGCGCCGGATCGACGGGCAGGGCCAGGCTTTCGAAGCCGCCCCAGCTATAGCCGATGCCGAAATGGGCGAGACCGTCGATCAGGGCGGCGCGGGCCTTTTCATCGCCACCCTTGAGAACGAAGCTGAACAGGCCGCTGGAGCCGGTGAAATCGCGTTGCCACAGGGCATGGCCGGGGCAGGAGGGCAGGGCCGGATGAAGCACGCGGGCGACATCGGGCTGCTGCGCCAGCCATTGCGCGATGCGCAGGGCGCTCGCCTGATGCTGGTTGAGGCGGACGCCCAGGGTGCGCAGGCCCCGCGCGGCGAGCCAGGCGTCGTCGGGGCTGGTCATCTGGCCGAACAGATAGGCGGTCTGGCGGATTTTCGGGAAGAAGGCTGGGGTAGCCGTCGCCGATCCGATCATCACGTCGCTGTGGCCGACGATATATTTGGTGCAGGCAAGGATGCTGATGTCCACGCCATGGCTGAGCGCCGGGAAGAACCAGGGCGTGGCCCAGGTGTTGTCGATCAGGGTCGCCACGCCCCTGTCCCGGGCGATGGCGGTGATGGCGGGCACGTCCTGCACCTCGAAGGTCAGGCTGCCGGGGCTTTCCATGAAGATGGCGCGGGTGGCGTCGGTGATGAGGTCCGCGATCCCGGCGCCCACGGCCGGGTCGTAATAGACCGTCTCTATGCCGAGCGGACGCAGCATCTGCTCGCAGAAATTGCGGGTCGGATCATAGGCGCTATCGACCATCAGGAGCTGGTCGCCGGGTTTCAGCACCGCCATGAGCGCGCAGGCGATGGCCGCCACCCCCGATGGGTAGAGCATGGTGCCTTCGGCGCCCGGCTCCATTTCGGTGAGGGCGTCCGACAGGCTCCATGCCGTCGGCGTGCCCTTGCGCCCGTAGAACAGGCGTTCATGCGTGCTGCGCCCCGCCGCGCTGCGCAGATGCGCGACATCGTCGTAGAGAATGGTGGAGGCCCGCCAGACCGGCGGGTTGACGATGCCGCCGGGCTGGCCCGGCATGCCCGTCCATTCGGGCTTGCGGCCTGCCTGTGCGATCTGGGTCAGGGGCTTGCGGTCGCGCGACTTGTCGGCATCCTGGCTCATGCGGCGGGGCCGGTCGCTTTCGGCGTGGCCGGGTCCAGCCCCCATTCGGACCAGCTTCCGTCATAGAGGGTGACGTCGGTCTTGCCGAGCAGTTCGAGGCCCGCGAGCAGGATCGCCGCCGTCACGCCGCTGCCGCAGCTCGTAATGATCGGACGGTCGAAATCGGTCCCGGCGTCGAGGAACAGGCGGCGAAGGTCCTCGCCCCGCTTCATGCTGTTGTCGGCATGATAGAAGGCGGAGGAGGGAATGTTGCGGCTGCCCGGAATATGGCCCGACGCCATGCCGGGACGGGGCTCCTTCTCCTCCCCCGTGAAGCGTGCCGCGCCGCGTGCGTCGAGCACCTGTTCGGCCTGGCTTTCGAGGTTGGCGAGAAGATCCTCCTTGGTGCGGACCTGCCCGACGGCGCGTTTCGCAACGGCATTGCCGGGCCGTGGCGCCGGCATGCCGCTTTCCGTCGGCCGTCCCTCCGCCAGCCATTTGGGCAGGCCGCCGTCAAGGATCGCCGCGCCCTTGCCCACGCCATAGAGGCGCATCATCCACCAGCCGCGCGCCGCGCTGTGGGTGGGGCTGTTGTCATAGACGACGATCCGGCTGTCCGCGTCGATGCCCAGCCGGCGGCAGCGCTCCGTCATGAAATCATCGGTCGGCAGCATGCCGGGGCGCGGATCTTCCGCGTCGGCGAGGCTGGGCAGGTCGAGGAACGCGGCGCCGGGGATATGGACGGCCTCGAACTCGGCCCCGGGATCGCGGGGCACGCCGGGAAGGAACAGGCTGGCGTCGACGATCCGGAGGTCGGGCTTGCCCAATTCTCCCTCAAGCCAGTCGGTCGATACCAATATGTCCATGCGTGCCCTTGCTCCCTCGCTCGTTCGGCCACCTGCTTGGGTGGCGCAGAGCCATTCTAGGAGCGGCGGGCAGAGGTGGGAAGGGCCGATTGGCCTTAGCTGGAGAGGTTGAGCGCGGTCGCGCGACTGCCGGGGGTGCGGTATTGGCGCGGGCCAAGGTCAAGGCGGAAGGGGGAAAGGCGCTCGACCGGGGGCGATTGTTCTTCCCCGACGATGAAGACGCTGCCGCTGCGTCCCGTGCCTTCGCGGTCGCCTGTCCAGCTATAACGGGCGTCGAAGGCGATCAACGGGATCAGCAGGGCCCGCTGGCCCATGGGAATGGCGGCGATCGCCTGTGCGTCCAGGCGCATTTCCCCGCTGAGCTTCTGCGTCTCGCCGGGCGCGATGGATACCACCGAATGGACGGGGAGGCCGGTTTCGCCCGCGAAGAATGGCTGGAACAGCGCCTGTTGCTGCGCATCGGCATTGGCGATCAGGCTGCGGACGAGGATGTCCTCCGCCGTGCGGCTGCCGCGATTGTGGAGCGTCAGCCGGTAGCCGATGGTCGCGCCCAGCAATGTCAGGCGGGCGGCCTGCACGTCCATGGCGAGATCGATCCATGGGCGGTCGGCATTGTCCGGCGCGGGCTTGGGTTCGGGCGGGGCAGGCATTGCCCTGGCTTGCGGCGGGGGTGCAGCCGGCACGGGCGGCGGCGCGGCTTCGGCTTCGTAGGGCGGTTCCTCCGCCGCGCCCTGCTTGCGGCGGCGCAGCCGGAAGCGGGCTCCGATCAGCAGGACGGCGGCGACCGCTGCGGCGGCGGCGATCCAGGGCCATGTGGGGGCGGGGGGCTGCTGAGGCGGGCCCAGCGGCGCCGGCGTCGGGCTGGGGACGGTGGCGTTGTCGGCAGGGGGGAGGCTCTGGTTTTCGATGGGGGATGGCGGCGGAGGCGTCTCCGCGGGGGCGGGTTTTTCGGCCGGGGTCTGGCTCTGCGGTGCAGCTTGCGGTGCAGCTTGCGGCGCGCGCTCCGGCCGGGAGGATGGCCGGGTGGGCTGGCTTTGCGGCTGCGGCTGGGCAGGCGCCGGGGCGGCGATGGGCGGAAGCTGGATCGTCGGCGCGACGACCGGCGGCGGCGTCACCGTGGTGGGCGCGCCACGAAACACGTCCAGTTCCGGCCCCTGTGCATTGGGATTGGTCTGGGTCTGCGGCTGGGTGCGCGGCAGGTTGAAGACCGGATCGGCGCTATTTTCCTGCTGGGCGAAGGCAGTCGTGGCCAGCAGCAGCGGCGCGGCGAACAGAAGCGAGAAGCGGAACCCCATGGGTGGCAGCCAAGGCATCCGCCCAAGTGAACCCGCCATGAACGAAAGGCAAGAGAGGCGCGGCGATGACATCTGCCGTGCAATGGCGTAGATGGCCTGCCATGACTGACATGCCGACTCCACTTCATCTGGGCCAGGCCAGTGCCTTGCCTGCGCGTCCCGAAGACGCCGTGCTCGACTATGTGCCCAATCCCCGGCCGGGAAAGCCCTATCTGGTGCGCTTCACCGCGCCGGAATTCACCTCGCTCTGCCCGGTGACGGGGCAGCCGGACTTCGCCCATCTGGTGATCGACTATGCGCCCGCCGCGACCATCGTCGAATCGAAGTCGCTGAAGCTGTTCCTGGGCTCCTTCCGCAACCATGCCGCCTTCCATGAGGATTGCACGGTCGGAATCGGGGAGAGGCTGTTCGCGGAGATGAACCCGATCTGGCTGCGCATCGGCGGATACTGGTATCCGCGCGGGGGCATTCCCATCGATGTGTTCTGGCAATCGGGCGAGCCGCCGGCGGGGCTATGGCTGCCGTCGCAGGATGTGCCGGGCTATCGCGGGCGGGGTTGAGCTGCCCTTGTCGTCATGCCAGCGAAAGCTGGCATCTCAGGAGGCAATGCGTGACCGCGAGGCGAGGCTGGACCTATATCATGACAAACAAGCCCCGTGGCGTGTTGTATGTAGGGATTACCACCAACCTTGCCGTTCGCGTCGATCAGCACCGTCGCGGCATGGGTTCGGATTTCTGTCGCAAATATAATCTGCATCGGCTGGTGCTGGCCGAGGAGCATGGCCGGGTCGATGACGCCATCGCCCGGGAGAAGGCGCTGAAGGCCTGGAAGCGGGATTGGAAGCTTCAGTTGATCGAGCAGAGCAATCCTGAGTGGCGGGATTTGTCCGACTTCATCGCGTAGCGGCCTGAGATCCCAGCTTTCGCTGGGATGACGAAGCTCTTTGTTTGACAAACGAACAACAACATTCGACCAACGACATCATCGGTGGGACGCCCGGCTTGACCGGTGAAGCGAAAGGGGCGATCCCCCTGTCATCCTGGCGCGAACCTTTTGCCGTGCCGTTCCAGCCTGTCGGAGTTGCGAACCTCATGTCCTTTTCGAAGATCCTTCCGCTGATGCTGGCGGCCGCGCCGCTTGCCATGGCGATGCCGGCGCTGGCGCAGACGGCGCCTGCCGGACCCGCCGTGGGCGTGACCACCCAATTGCCCCGTGGCGCCGCGCCAAGCCATTATGCCATCACCGTCACCCCCGATGCGGCCAATCTGAAGTTCACGGGCAAGACGACCATCGACGTCACCGTGACGCAGGCGATGCCTGCGCTGGTGCTGAACGCCGCCGACCTGACGGTGAGCAGCGTCACCCTGACTCCCGCAAAGGGCAAGGCGGTAAAGGGAACCGCGAAGATCGACGCCGCCGCGCAGACCGTCACCTTCGACTTCGGCAAGCCGGTCCAGCCGGGCAGCTACAAGCTTGCCATCGACTATGCGGGGATCATCAATACGCAGGCGAATGGCCTGTTCGCGCTCGATTATACCGACAATGCGGGTCAGGCGAAGCGCGCCCTCTTCACCCAGTTCGAGGCGCCCGACGCTCGCCGTTTCGTGCCGAGCTTCGACGAGCCGAGCTACAAGGCGACGTTCGACCTTTCCGCCGTCATCCCCGCCGACCAGCTTGCGGTCAGCAACATGCCGGTCAAGGGCAGCAGCGACGCCGGATCGGGGAAGAAGCTGGTGACTTTCGGCACCAGCCCCAAAATGTCCTCCTATCTGCTGTTCTTCGGTCTGGGCGAACTGGAGCGCGCCACCAAACAGGCGGGCGCGACCGAGGTCGGCGTGATCACGGGCAAGGGGAATACGGGGAAGGCGCAACTCGCGCTCGACGCTTCGGCGGCGATCCTGCCTTATTATAACGATTATTTCGGCGTGCCCTTCCCGCTGCCCAAGCTGGACAATGTCGCCGGGCCGGGACAGAGCCAGTTCTTTTCCGCCATGGAGAATTGGGGCGCGATCTTCACCTTCGAACGCGCGCTGCTGGTCGATCCGCGCTTCACGTCGGAAAGCACGCGGCGGACCATCTATTCCATCGTCGCGCATGAAATGGCGCACCAGTGGTTCGGCGATCTCGTCACCATGGCCTGGTGGGACGATCTCTGGCTGAACGAGGGTTTCGCAAGCTGGATGGCGACCAAGGTCACGGACAAGCTGAACCCGGAATGGGAAATGCTGCTTTCCCGCGTCAATGGCCGCGAGCGGGCGATGAGCCTCGATTCGCTGGTGACGACCCACCCGATCCTCCAGAAGATCCACACCGTCGATGAGGTGAACCAGGCGTTCGACGACATCACCTATGAAAAGGGTGAGGCGGTCATCACCATGCTGGAGGGCTTTGCCGGGGAGGATGCGTGGCGATCGGGCATCCGCGCCTATATGAAGCAGCATGCCTATGGGAACACCGTGACCGACGACCTCTGGAAAGCGGTCGAGGGCGCGGGCGCCAAGGGCGTGGTGGGCATCGCGCATGATTTCACCAGCCAGCCGGGCATTCCGCTGGTGAAGGTGGACAGCGCCCAGTGCCAGGGCGGTTCGACCATCCTGTCGCTTTCGCAGGGCGAGTTCAGCCGCGACCGGAAGGACAAGACGCCGCTCAAATGGAATGTGCCGGTGATGGCGCAGGCTATCGGTCAAGCGGGCGGCGGGGCGCAGCAGCGGCTGATCCTCAATGGCTCGGCGCAGGTCACGCTGCCGGGCTGCGGCGCCTATATCATCAATGCGGGGCAGACGGGCTATTATCGCTCGCTCTATCCGGAGGCGAATGTGAAGGCCCTTGCGAAGGACTTCACCAAGCTCGCCTCCATGGACCAGATCGGCCTGCTGGCGGACAATTTCCAGCTTGGCCTGGGCGGCTATCAGCCCATGGGACTGGCCCTCGACCTGATCGACGCCGTGCCCGCGACGGCCAGCCCCGCCGTGCTGGCGGAGGTGCCGGACTATCTCGACAGCGCCCATATGATGCTGGAGAGCGACAAGGCCGCGCAGGCGCGGGTTGCCGCCTATGCCTCGAAAAAGCTGAGCCCTGTGTTGGCGACCGTCGGTTTCGACGCCAGGCCGGGCGAGAATCCGCAGGTGCCGGTCCTGCGGTCGGCGCTGGTGTCGACGCTGGGCGGCATGGGCGACAAGGCCGTGGTGGCGGAGGCGAACAGGCGCTTCGCCGCGCTGGCCGGCAATCCGGCGGCGCTGGACGGGCCGCTGCGCAATGTCTGGCTGCGGATCATTGCCGAGAATGCCGACGCCGCGACCTGGGACAGGCTGCGCGCCATGGCCAATGGGGCGAAGACGGACCTCGAAAAGAGCACGGTCTTCGCGCTGCTGGGCGTCGCCAAGGATGAGGCGCTGGCGAAGAAGGCGCTGGACCTCGCCATGACGGACGAGCCAGGCAAGACGACCAGCGCGGCGATCATCTCCGCCGTGGGCGGGGAGCATTCGATGCTTGCCGTCGACTATGTGCTGGCGCACCGCCAGCAATATGAGGCGATGATCGACGTGTCGGCGCGGAGCCAGGCGATTGCGCGGCTGGGCGGCAACTCCGCCGATCCGGCGATGGTGACGAAGCTGGACGCCTATGCGACCCAATATCTGACGCCGGAATCGCGCAAGGTGGTGGATCGCTCCATCGCCGCGATCAAGACGCGGATCGAGACGCGGGCGCGGCTGAAGCCCGCGCTGCTCGCCTGGTTCGCCAGGAAGTGAGACGGGGGGCGGTGGAGCGATCCACCGCCTTTTTTTGGTCCTCCCCATCTTTCGATGGGGAGGAATTCTTACAGCAACCGCCGCTCGAACGCGCCGCGTTCCAGTTCCTCCCGGAAATCGGGATGGGCGATCCCGATCAACGCGCGGGCGCGTTCCGACAGCGTCTTCCCCTTCAGGTCGACCCAGCCATGTTCGGTGACGACGATGTGGGTGTCGGTGCGCGGCGTCGTGACGGGGCCGTCGAGCCAGGGCACGATCCGCGAGACCGTCCCCTTCGCCGCCGTCGAGTGGCAGGCGATGATCGACCGGCCGCCCTTCGACGCATAGGCGCCGCGCACGAAATCGAGCTGGCCGCCGGTGCCGCTATATTGGCGGCCGTTCATATATTCGGAGTTGCAGGCGCCGCTGAGGTCCACCTGAATCGTGGCGTTGACTGAAATCACCCTGTCGTTCTGCGCGATGATGTGCGGGGCGTTCACATGCTCGACCGGATGCGCCTCCAGCGCCGGATTGTCGTGCAGGAAGTCGTAAAGGCCCTGGTCGCCCATGGCGAAGGTGAAGACCGAGCGGCCGGGATGGATTTTCTTGCCGCTGTTGTCGACCACGCCGGCCTTGATCAGGCCGACGAGGCCGGGCGTGAGCAGTTCGGTATGGATGCCGAGGTTCCGATGATCCATCAACGCGGCGCAGACCGCGTCCGGCACGGCGCCGATGCCCATTTGCAGGCAGGCGCCGTCCTCCACCATGCCGGCGATGATCGCGCCGATGGCATCGTCATTGGGCGTGCGAGGAAGGGGCGGGATCTGCGCCAGGGGGACATGGTTTTCCACGATGGCCGTGACCGCCGAGATGGGAATTTTGCAGTCGCCATGGACATAGGGCATGGCGGGATTGACCTCCACGATCAGCCGCGCGCCGCTGCGCGCGACCATCAGTGCGTAATCGGTGTTGGTGCCCAGGCTGAAGCAGCCGTCGGCATCCATCGGCGAAACGGTGACGAACAGCGTATCGACGCGCAGATGCTCGGTCAGGATGCGCGGTATCTGGTGGAATTGCACCGGAAGGGTTTCGACCAGGCCTTGCGCGCTGCCGGCGCGCAGGGCGTCGTTCCCCCGTTCGACGCCACCGTGGAACAGGCTGACATGGCGGATGCGGTCGTGAAGGTCGGGCGCGAGGATGGACTCGCTGGCCGCGGCGCAGGCGAGCATGCAGTAAAGCGTGCCGCCGGTGAGATCGCCCGAGCGAACGCGGACGGCCAGCGCATCCATCAGCGCGGGCGGGTAGCTGACGCCGAGACCGACGACCATCTTCGCGCCGTCCGGGACCAGTGCGGCCGCCTCAGCCGCCGACATGGTCCTGGCGCGATACTTTTCTGTGATGGACATCCTTCTCTCCCCGGCTTTTGGGGGATTGTCGCGCCGTTGGCGCGGGAGTGCAATGGCGACGAAAGTAGGGGGGCGTCTTGCTTGCACGCCCCCTGCGCAAGCCGGGGAAGCTTTCAGCGGGCGAGGCCGAGCGCCCGGACGATGTCGTCCCATGCGACCAGCTTGAAATTCTGGGCCGCCGTTGCATTGTGGCCGTCCTGCGCCACGAACAGCCCGCCGGGATAGTCCGGCCCGAAATCGCCCAGCATCAGGTCGATGCCGTCGGTTTCCTCCGACCCGCCTATGGCGCCGTCGACCACGCGGAAGCGGCCGGCATAGCTGTCGTCGCTCAGGCGATAGGCGACATAGGCATTGTCCCCCTGGCTGGAGACGAGGACATAGCCGTCCTTCTCGCCCATCGGCGCGATGGCGACGCCTTCGGCATCCATGACGAGGTTCCTGCCGTCCGCCGCGGCGATCCTGGCGGGCGTCGCGGACCCGTCGGCACGGGCATCGAAGCGCCAGAGGCCGACATCCTCCTCCGCCACATAGGCCATGCCGGTGCGGTCATCCACCGCGCAGCCCTCCGCCTGGGAGCCAAGCTTCAAGGTCCGGACGATGCTGCCCCTGGGCGTGGCGTCGGCCATGTCGAGCGCGATCTGGTTCACCGTGCCGTCCTTCAGCACGACGAAGGCGTAGGTCGCGCTCGCCGCGCGATAGAGGCAGACGCCATAGGCTTCGCCCCGCCCGGCATCGACCTTGCCGAGCGCCGAGAGTTTCGCGGTGGCGGGATCGAGGCGGAACAGGGCCAGCTTCGCATGGGCAAGGTCGTTGCGATCGCTGGCGGCCACCAATATGCCGCTTTGACCGGCGATCCCCACGCCGTCCCGCAGGTCGACATTGTTGACCCGGCCCGCGTCGAGAAAGTCGCGGGTCTTGCCGTCCAGCCCATAGACATAGAGCCCCGCCTTCTTGTCGGTGCCCACGATCAGGCTTTGCCCTGGATCGGCGGCGTTGCGCCAGATCGCCGGATCGTCCGCCGCGTCGGCATTGGGGGTGCCGACGGGGGCGGTTTCCCCGCGCGCGGTGACGGTCGCGGCTGGAGTGGCGTTGGCGATGCGCTGGGCCAGCGGGCGTTCGGGCGCTGGCGCGGCGCAAGCGGCGAGCAGAAGAGTCGCGCAAAGGGCGACGGATAAAGGTCTCGTCATGAAGTTCCCCCGTTCGCGGCGCCTCTTGGACGCGCTTCATGACGATGATGTGACAGGCCCAGCCGGAATATCGCCCGGCATGTCACTGTTCTGTCACCATAATTTCACGCGATTGTATTCCCGCCGATCTAGGTGCCCCGCCAAGCCTATTCGACAAGGCCGTTCCAACAGGGGGATCATATGCAGCATAGTTTCATCCGGCAGCGCGCCGGCGTGCCGTCCGTTCGTCTGGCTCTGGCCTGCGGCATAGCCGGCTGGGCCCTGGCGTCGACCCAAGCCATGGCGCAGGCTCCTGCCGCGGAAGAGGATATGGGAGCGATCGTCGTCACCGGCACCCGCCCGATCGCTGAATCCGAAGCCGCCGCGCTGGAAATCCAGAAGAACTGGGACTCGCTGGTCACGGTCGCCGCATCCGATTCCGTGGGCCGCCTGCCCGACCAGAACATCGCCCAGGCCGCCAGCCGTCTGCCGGGCATCAGCGTCGAGCGCGACCAGGGCCAGGCCCGCTACATCAACCTGCGCGGCGCGCCCAAGACCTGGACCACCCTGTCGTTCGACGGCATCAATGTGGTGAGCCCCGAGGGCCGCGACGCCCGCTTCGATTCCATCCCGTCCGCCATTGCCGGCAAGATCATCGTGTCCAAGGCGGTGACGCCCGACATGCCGGGCGAGACGGTCGCGGGCAATGTGAACGTCATCACCCGTTCGGCCTTCGACTATGACGGCTTCCATCTGGCGGGGAAGGGCGGCCTTGGCTTTGCCGAACTGGGCGACAAGAAGGAATATGAAGGCGCGCTGGTCGTTTCCGACCGATTCCAGACGGGCATCGGTGAAATCGGCGTGCTGCTGTCGGGCAGCTATTATGAGCGCAACATGGTCACGGACAATTTCGAGACCGACTATGAGCGGGTGTCGCAGGACCAGCGCCCCGGTAATACCACCCGCTTCTGGGCGCATGAGGCGGAGAACAAGCTGTACCGCCTGACGCGCAAGAACTGGTCGGTTTCGGGCCGGGTCGACTGGAAACCGGACGAGGCCAACAGCATTTCGCTGCGGTCGGTCTACACCATCTTCACCGACGATGAAGCGCGGGACAATTACCGCTTCGACCTGGACGACCGCCAGTCGGACCTGTCGAACGGCTCGGCCGCCTGTCCGACCGCGGTGAACACCATGCCGACCACCACCGGCTATGCGGATGTCTGCATCGGCAACACGCCGCAGAAGGGCACGATCTACGGCATCGACATCCGCCAGCGCTCGACGCTGCGGGCCTTCCGCCAGTCGATCTTCACCAACACGCTGGCGGGCGATCATGAATTTGCCGACGGCTGGAAGCTGAGCTGGGTCGGCAACTACACCGAATCCAAGGACGACCGATCGATCGTCGGCGAAGCGACCTGGGACAGCCCCAGCACGCGCACGCTCCGGCCGACCGTGGCCTATGACTTCAGCGATCCCAATCTTTCGCGCCTGACGCTCTATCGCACGCTGCAACTCGCCAGCCCGACGCGCTACACGGCGGGCGCGCAGGTCACGGCGGTCGACGATTTCACCAAGCCGCTTTCAGGCTTCACCGTCCTCGACGCGGTGGACACGACCAAGGCCTATACCGGCCGCCTGGTTGTGGCGCGCGAGCTGGAGCATGCGACATTGAAGGCGGGGTTCCAGTATGACCGCCGCACCAAGACCGCCGACGAGCAGCAGATCACGCTGAATGCCGCGCAGGCCGCGACCGTCCTGCCGACCGACTACAACCAGTTCTCGATCGACCGGAAGTTCCTGGGCAAGATCCCCATGGGCTACACCTTCCGCTATTTCGATACCGACAAGATGCGGGCGGCTTCCGAAGCGGCGCAGGCGGCTTATGCCTTCGCACCCAACACCGGAAACAACTACAGGGTACGGGAAGAGGTGCTCGCCGGCTTCCTGATGGGCACTGTCCACTACGACTGGGGCTCGGTCGTGGGCGGCGTGCGTGTCGAGCATGTCAAGAACCATGGCTTTGCGATCGCCACGGTCACGCCTGTCAGCGGACCGGCGGTTTCCACGCCTGAAACGCGGGAATCCAGCCAGACGCTGGCATTCCCCAGCCTGCACATCAATTACAATATCGACGACAGCAAGAAGCTGCGCTTCTCCTTCAACAGCGGTGCGGCGCGCGCCGATTACGATCAGATGCGGCCGAACTTCGTCGTGAACGACAGCGACCGCGTGATTTCGGGCGGCAACCCCGATGTGAAGCCGGAACGGGCCTATGGCGTCGATACCTATTTCGAATGGTATGTGAAGCCTCAGGGCTATTTGATGGTCGGCCTGTTCTACAAGCATGTCGAGGACGTGCTGTATAATCAGCGGCGCACCTATGGCCTGACCGACCTCAATTCCGGCGGGATCGACCGCTCCGACTATGGCTATACCCGTATCGCCAATGGCGGTTCGGGCCGCATCTATGGCATGGAAGCCGCCGCGCAGTTCCAGCTCGAACCCTGGACGGAGAATCTGGGTCTTCCTTCCTTCATGGGCGGCTTCGGTATTTCGGCCAATCTTACCCTCAATGACAGCAAGGTCGAAAAGCCTGCCGTCGAGGGCATTCCGGCGCGCAAAGTGCGCCTGCCGGGCACATCGGACTTCGTCTACAATATCGGCGGATATTACGAGAAATACGGCCTGTCGATCCGCCTGCAATATCAGAACCGCAGCAAATGGCTGGATACGGTTTCCGATACGCTGGCGGACGCTGGCGACACTTATTGGGACTCGGACGACGAGCTGGATTTCTCGGCGCGCTATGCGATCACGAAGAATTTCGAGATTTACTTCGACGCCTCGAACCTGCTCAACCATCCCGGCCGCCGCTTCTCCGACCCGGGCAGCCTGCTGCGTGCCAGCGGCGTGCAGGCGCCCGACAGCAGCAACCAGACGATCGAGTGGGAACGCTTCGGCCGTCGCTATACGGGCGGCATCCGGTTCAACTTCTGATCCGGCGGAGGCTTGAGGGAGAGGGGGCTGCCTTGAGGCGGCGGCCCCTTTATTCTGTCATCCCGGTTCCCATGGGCGGGGGTAAGCTTCACCCCAAGGGGGCACTCGCCCACCGCCGCAAGCGCGCATACAGCGCTGTGATGATGCCGAAGAAGGCGATCACCGAAAGCACCACGGCCCACGGATTTTCCCCCACCAGCGCCATGGGCGCGTCGCTGTCCGTCGCCGCGACGATCCCTGCGAAGGCGACACCGAACAGGCTTTCCCCGACGATGAAGCCGGTCGCCATCAGCACGCCCATGCGCTCGGCAAATTCGGGGTTGGACTGGCGTAGCGCCCAGCGATTGTAGAGATGCCCAATCACCGCGCCGACCGGGATCAGCAGGGTGAGCGCCATCGGCAGATAAATGCCCATGCCGACGGCCAGGGGCGGCAGGCGCAGCTTGCCCGCCTTGCCCAGCAGTTCGTCAATGGCGACCACCAGCACGCCGATGCCTGCGCCGAAGCCGATCAGGCCCCAGTCGAGATCGCCGCCCAGCACGCCCTTCGCCAGGGCGGAGATCAGCGCGGCCTGCGGGGCGGGGAGGGCGGTCGCCTTGGCGCCCGGCGCGCCCGCGAAGCCGAAGGCGCTGTTGAGCAGGTCCAGTACGGGCGGGATCACCAGCGCGCCGAAGATCACGCCCAGCACCAGCGCGATCTGCTGCTTCCACGGCGTCGCGCCGACAAGCTGGCCGGTCTTCAGATCCTGGAGATTGTCGTTGGAAATGGTTGCGGCGCCAAAGACGATGGCGGTCACGAACAGCGCATAGGCGATCAGCGCCTGCGCCTGTTTCGGGTCGCCGCCCGATCCGTAGATCGCCGCCAGTATCAGCGAGGCGCCCAGCACCGCCAGAATGCCGACGCCGGAAATCGGGCTGTTCGACGCGCCGATCAGCCCCGCCATATAGCCGCAGACCGAGGCGATGACGATGCCTGCGACGAGGATATAGGCCAGCGTCAGCACGATGATCGGCACCGGGTTGGCCGCGATCGGCCCGCCCTGCGCGAAGATCCACAGCAGCACCGCGATCGGCAGCAGCGAAGCGATTATGGTGCCGCCGACGATGCCGATGGGAAGGTCGCGTTCCGTAAGGTCGAGCAGGCCGGCATTGCCCGACTTGCGGACTTTCGCCGCGGCCATGGCCGACCGGATGCCGCTGACGATCGGTCCCAATATCTTGAGCAGGGTCCAGATCGCCGCGATGCCGATGGTGCCGGCGCCGATGAAGCGCGCTTTCATCCGAAAGGTGGTGCCGACCAGATCGGCCAGATCGGCGCCGGCCGCGAGCGGCGCGGTGAGATAGGGGACAAGCCCGACCCAGCTGATCAGCAGGCCGAAGAACATGGCGATGCCGACCGACAGGCCGACCAGATGCCCGACGCCGATCAACGCCATGGAAAAGCTGGTGGAGACGCTGGACGCGCCCGCGCCGAATTTGAAGAAGGTCGCGGCCTCCTCCGCGATCAGCTTCGTCTTGGCGAGGATGGCGAAGGCTGCGGCGGCGATCGAGCTGGCGACGATGGCGGCCAGGCCGCGCCTGTTCTCCTCCAGCCCCTCGCGCGATCCCGCGCCGACCTTCAGCACTTCGGCGGCAGCTACGCCTTCGGGATAGGGCAGGTCGGACCCCGTCACCAGCGCCCGGCGCAGCGGCACCGAATACATGACGCCCAATATGCCGCCCAGCGCGATGGTGAAGGCGCTCAGCCAATAGGGGAAGCCCTGCCACCAGCCGATGATGACCAGGCCGGGCAGCACGAAGATGATGGCCGACAGCGTGCCCGCCGCCGACGCGATGGTCTGCACTATGTTGTTTTCAAGGATCGTGCCGGTCGCGAACAGCCGCAGCACGGCCATGGAAATGACGGCCGCGGGGATGGAGGTGGCGAAGGTCAGCCCGATCTTCAGGCCCAGATAGACGTTGGCCGCCGTGAACAGCAGGGTGATGAGCGCGCCCAATATGACGCCGCGAAGCGTCAGCTCCGCCATGGGGGCCGCCTCGGCCGAATCACTTGTCACTCGTCTGTCCCCTTGCCTGCGGCTGTTTTATCAGCGTCCGGTAATAATGTTGCTTGGCCTTGGATCAATCGGAAAGTGCGCGCAGAGGCGTCAGGAGGAGGCGCCGGGCTTCAGGTCGGCTGCGGCGGCGGCATCCAGATAGGCGTCGACCAGCCGCGTCCAGAGCGTGTAGCCGCGCGGGTTCATATGCAGCCCGTCGGGTCGGAACAGCGACGCATCGGGCAGGCCATCCGGGGCGAGCAGCACGCGACCGACATCCAGATAATCGAAGCGGCTCACCCGCGCCCGTGCCGCGACCGTCATGTTCACCGCGGCCATTTTCGGCCACAGCGTCCAGCGGATCGGGCTGGGCTTCAGGGACAGATAGGCGATATGCGCCTTGGGATAGTCGGATCGGAGTTGCCTGAGCAGGGTCAGGACGTTGTTCGCGACCTCGGCCGGGGTGGCGCCTGCTGCCAGGTCGTTTTCCCCGACATAGACGAGGATGGAGCGCGGCTTCGCCTTGGGCAGCAGGCGCTTGTAATAATGCAGCACATCCGGCGTGGTCGCGCCGCCGAAGCCCCGGTTGACGGTGCCGATGTCGGGAAAGCTGCCGCTTATGTCCCACAGGCGGATGCTGGAGCTACCCAGGAACAGGGTGGCGTCGGTGATCGGGGGACCGGCCTCATTGGCCCTGGCGAATGCCTCGATCTCGCGCGAGAAGGGAAAGCTGGGGTCGGCATTGACCTTCAGCGCCGGCGCCTGCGTGGCGGCGTGCAGCAGGCCGCAGGACCCCAGCAGCAGGGCAAGGCCGATCAGCGCCCTGCCCGCCTTGAGGCCGCGCCTAGTGCCGATGCAGCGGGCGGAGCTGATATTTGCCGTTCGCATAGGTGCCGAACATGCCGGAAATGGCGGGATGGTCGACAGGTTCCTCACTGTCGTCCGCGACCAGATTCTGCTGGCTGACATAGGCGACATAGCTGCTTTCGCCATTTTCAGCGAGCAGATGGTAGAAGGGCTGATGCTTGTCCGGCCGGATGTCCTCGGGAATGGCCTGATACCATTCCTCGCTATTGGCGAAGACCGGATCGATGTCGAACACGACGCCACGAAAACCGAAGAGGCGGTGCTGCACCACGTCCCCGATGCTGAAGCGGGCGTGGACGATCGGCGGGGGGGTCACATCGGGTCCGAAAATCTGAATCATATCGTTCATATGACGCAATTTAGGATGCTTGCGGTGCGAAACAAGAAAAATGCTCGTCGCTGCTTGGCAAGGGTGAAATCATTCGCTAATGGCCGCCGCTCGACCGGAACGGCATGCGCCGGACCTTCTGCGGAGAGGTGGCAGAGTGGTCGAATGCACCGCACTCGAAATGCGGCGTGCCGGCAACGGTACCGAGGGTTCGAATCCCTCCCTCTCCGCCATATTATCCCTCAAGTCGCTGAATTCCGGCAAATCGTTCCGCCTGCTCCCTATGGGCTAGCTGTGCCCGATAAGGGTTGCTTTCATCGGTTGATCCACGCCCGACGATGGCGGGTGCCTCTTCCAGAGATTCAACCCCGGGCTCCCCATCCGGTGCGATCGATCGTCCACGGGCGCTCCAGTCCTTGTGGGACGCTGCCGGGAAGGATGCGGTTGCCGATCCTGGCCAGATCGGCCATTGCCGGTCCATTCGATGGCCAGTCAAAAGGTTCAGGATCCATGATGACGCTTTACGACGCCTTCGTACCGGGGTGCCTTCAGATTTTGGAGTCTGTGTCGAGACTGGTTGTGAAAGCGAAGTCCTATTGCGATGCGCAGTCTCTCCCCCCGGAACGGCTGCTTCATGCCAGACTCGCTCCCGACATGTTGGACTTCGCCTATCAGGTGAAAAGCTGCGCAATCCATTCCATCGGCGCGATCCATGGCGTTCAGCGCGGGAATTTCTCGCCTGACATCGCGGCGCCACCGGCCAGTTTCGAGGAATTGAACGCCAGGGTGATGGAAGCGGCCGACGCCCTTGGCGCACTTCAAGTTGCCGATGTGGAAAGCTTGAGCGACAGGCCGATGACATTCACCATCGGTGACAAGCTGCGCTGGGATTTCCTGGGCAAGGATTTCCTGCTCAGCTTCTCCCAGCCCAACTTTTATTTCCATGCCTCCACGGCCTACGACATTCTCCGGACGAACGGCGTTCCCCTCGGGAAGCGGGACTATCTGGGCGCCGTTCGGAAGCTGCCGTCGCCGCCAGCGCCGATCTGATCCGCTGGCGGCATGGCGGGCAGGCCCCGGCGCGCCCGCGGACGTAGCGAGCCGGGGAATTAAGGCTGTCTGGGCAGAGCATAGGCGATGACATGATCGCCCAGCTTCGTGCCGAGGGAGCCATGCCCGCCTGCAACGACGATCACGAACTGCCGCCCGCTCGCCCTCGACCGATAGGACATCGGCGTCGCCTGTCCCCCGGCCGGAAGACGGGCACGCCACAGCACCTTGCCGGTGCGCGTGTCATAGGCGCGCAGATAATTGTCGATCGCCGCCGCCATGAAGGTGAGCCCCCCTGCCGTCGACATCGGACCGCCCAGCGATGGAACGCCCAGCTTGAACGGGATAGGCAGGAAGGTTTCGTCGCGGACCGTGCCGTTCTTATGTTCCCAGACCTTCCTGCCGGACCGCAGGTCGATGCCCGCGACATAACCCCATGGCGGCGACTGGCAGGGCAGGCCTGCGAAGGACAGGAAGGGGTTCATGTCGACCGCGAAGGGCGCGCCCGCATTGGGATTGTACCCCTGCTCGTCCGATCCGCGCCGGTCGGAGCCGCCCGCCGGCCCCCGTACGCCATGGTCCTCCATTTCCGCGCGGGGGATGAGCCTGTCCACGAAAGCGACATAGTTTGGATGGGCGAATGCGACCTGGCGGATCGGGTCTATCGAAATGCCGCCCCAGTCCATCACGCCGAAATTTCCCGGGAACACCAGCGTCCCCCGCAAAGAGGGCGGCGTGAAGGGCCCCTTATAGTCGAGCGACTTGAACCGGATGCGGCAATAAAGCTGGTCGAGCATGGTTGCGCCCCACATGTCGCTTTCTCGCGCCGGGGCGGGCATCAGGGATATGGCGGAAAAGGGCTGGGTGGGCGACAGGCGGTCGCCCGGCGCTGCGCCGCCCGGGCCGGGGCGCTCCTCCACCGGGAACAGGGGCTTGCCGTTCCGGCGGTCCAGGACGAAGAGATTGCCGGTCTTGGTCGACTGCACCAGCGCCGGCACCCGGCCGCGGCCGGGCAGGTCCAGATCGACCAGCGCCGGCTGGGCCGGGACGTCCATGTCCCACAGGTCGTGATGGACCGTCTGGAACACCCAGCGCGGCCTTCCGGTCACGATGTCCAGCGCCAGGACCGAAGTGGCGAACCGTTCGGTCGTCGCGGGCCGCCTGCCGCCCCATTGGTCGACAGCGCCCATCCCCATCGGCAGGTAGATCAGGCCCAGCGCCTCGTCAGCGGCCGGCGTGCTCCAGCTGTTGGGGGAAGAGGGCGTGTAGTGCCGGCCCGCGCCCAGCGGGGCGGTGCTGTCCGGATTGCCCGGATCGAAATTCCAGACCAGTCGGCCCGTGAGCGCGTCATAGGCACGGATGACGCCGGAGGGCACGTCGGTGGAGATATTGTCGTAAACCGCGCCGCCGGTCACGACCAAGCCATGTGCGACAAGGGGCGCGGACGTCACCTGATACCAGCCGCCATTATAATGAGGTTGCCCCGGAAGCAGGCTGACGGTCCCCGCGCGTCCGAAGCTGCGGCACGGCGCGCCCGTGCGCGGGTCCAGCGCAATCAGGCGGCTGTCGTTCGTGGCGAGGAAGATGCGCCGGGAACAGTCGGCGGCGCTCGCCCCCGCGCGCGATGAATCCCAATAGGAAAGGCCGCGGCAGGTGAGATGCTGCATGTTCCTTGCCGAAGTCCTGATCAGCGGATCGAACCTCCAGCGCTCCCTGCCCGTCTCCGCGTCGACAGCGATCACCCGATTATGCGGCGTGCAGAGATAGACGATGTCGTCGACCTTGATCGGGGTCATTTCATAGGTCGTCTCGCCCGGATCGCCCGAGCGCTTGAGATCGCCCGTCCGCAATTGCCACGCCACCTCCAGCTTGCCGACATTGGCGGGCGTGAGCTGGGTCAGGGGCGAGAATTTCTCGCCACGCCAGCTTCGGGCATAGGCTTGCCAGTCATCATCGGGCATTGCGTTCGGCTCCGCCGCGATCGCGCTGCGCGGGCCAGGAAGCGTGCCGTCGAGATTGTGGACGTCGCGCATCAGCGCGGCCAGGCCGAAGATGCCGGCGATCGCCAGCGCCACCGCCAGGGGGCCGGCGTTTCGCACCCATCCCCCAGCCGGCGCAAGGCGCCGCACGGTCCATGGCAGGATCAGCAGCAGGCCGAAGAGGAAGATCAGGTCGCCGCGCGGAACGAGCGGCCACCAGTCCACGCCGATTTCCGCCCAGGCCCAGGCCATCG
Organism: Sphingobium fuliginis; assembly: GCF_015074805.1. Taxonomy (NCBI): domain Bacteria; kingdom Pseudomonadati; phylum Pseudomonadota; class Alphaproteobacteria; order Sphingomonadales; family Sphingobiaceae; genus Sphingobium; species Sphingobium fuliginis. The sequence goes on from NZ_CP060035.1 coordinate 3,252,135, forward strand.
TGGCGAGGACGAGCGCCGCGAACAGATGCAGGGCGGCCGCGCGCCGCTTCCAGAGCAGAAAGGCGCTGGCCAGCATCGTCAATCCCGCGGCCGCATAGAAGGGGCTGCCGCCCAATGAGGCGAGCCAGATGCCGCCGATCAGATTTGCCGTGCCGACCACGCCTATCAAGACCGCGATGACCTTCAGCAATTTTGCAGTCTGGCGGCCGGACTTCATCGATTTGCCTCCGATGATCTCGCAAGCAAACCGTCGCGCAGCAGCGATGTTCCGTTTCGGGAAGTGAAGAGAGACGCAAACAAGGACGGGCCTTGCCGGAGGTTGCACCCTTGCTGCCCGCGGGTTCGAATGGCTTTGCCGGAAGCGGTCCTCCGCTCAGTTCAGCGCAAGACCTCTGATCAGGGCCAGGACGCTGCCGAGCGTGGACACGTCTGGCGTGCGCATGCGGTCGCCGGCGAACTGGAAATGCGTGAGCGCCACCTGTTGCTGGGGCGAAAGGAGGATCTTGGCCCCCACGACGCGATCCGTGATGCGCGCGACGATCGCCGGAACCTCGCCCAGTTCCCTGATGGAAATCGTGCCCCTGTCGCCTATGCGCCAGCCGCCTTCATTGGCGAAGGCCACGCCGCTCGACGAAATGTCGAGCAGCCGCACCGGGGTGGCGCTGTCCCCTGTACTGAAAAGCGCCGTTCCGCTGATGGGGGCCCGCTCTTCCGCCCTTCGCGGCGTTTCGACGCAGACGATGATGGCGATGATGCAGACGAGGACGTTGTAAATGCTCCAGAACGCCACGATGCCCTTCTGGTCCGAGAAGAAGGTCGGCGCCAGTGGCGAGCCATAGCCGAACAGCATCCCGCCCACGGTCAGCAGAAGCACGACCGCAAAGCGCGACAGCAATTTCCAGTGGATCACCGTCCGGGAACGGTCGCCCCCCTTGTTGGTCACCTTGAACGGCCGCTCCCCGCGGAACAGCAGGGTGTGGCAGGATGCGGCCACGATCTCCGGCGCGACCAGCAACTGGGACGTGTCGGTCAGAAGCGGGAGTATCCGGCCGTTGGAATACCAGCTGATGGCGAAGGCTTCCACCAGGATGCGGGGCAGCAGGAATGTCGCAAGCTCGCCGATCGGCGCATCCATGATGGTGAGGCCCGTCATCCAGTAGAGGATCGGCACCAGCAGGCAGGCGAGGCGGAAGGGAAAGCTGCCCATCCAGTAGAGCAGGGTTTCCAGCAGGCTCATCCTGTCGATCCAGCCCAGGCCCTTGCGCGAGAACAGGCCGTCGGCGCTGCGCATGATCTGCATCGCGCCGATGCACCAGCGGATGCGCTGGGTGCAATATTCGCCGATCCCTTCCGGCGCGAGGCCAAGGCTGAGCTTTTCGTTCAGATAGGCGGTGACGAAGCCATGCTCTTTCATGCGAATCGACAGCAGCATGTCTTCGGTAATGCTGTCGGTCGGGAATCCGCCGATCTCGGCAAGCGCGGCGGTGCGGACGACGGACGACGTCCCGCATGAAAAGGCGGTGCCCCATCCGTCCTTGGCCGGCAGCAAGGTGTCGAAGAAGAAGCGCTGTTCGTCGGGCAGGTCCAGATGCCCCTTGATCCTGTGTTGCAGCGGATCGGGGTTGAAGAAATGCTGCGGCGTCTGGACCACCCCCACGGTCGGGTCCTGGAACAGGGCCACGCAATGGGACATGAAATTGGGCAGGGCGACGAAATCCGCATCCAATATGGCGATGAAATCCGGCATCTCGCCACGCGCGGCCAGTGTCGCCAGGCCTGCGTTCATATTGCCGGCCTTGGCATGAGCATTATCCGGCCGCGTCAGCCATTCCACGTCGCGACGGCGGCACAGCGCCTCCACCTCCGGCCGCCGGCCGTCATCCAGCAGGAAGACCTTCGCCGGATAATTCTGGTTGAGGGCGCCGGTAATCGTGCGGTCGAGAATCCCGACATCTTCATTATAGGTGCAGATGAAGATCGCGGCGCTGGGCCTGTTGACATGCAGCCAGCGTATGTTGCCGCTGACGTCCTTCAGTCGGTCGCGCCGCCGCGTCAGCACGACCAGCACCAGCACTCCGCCCAGGGTGGAGCAGACCTCCAGCATGAAGAAGCCCACGGAAAGCAGGGCGTAACCGGGCGTGCCCAGGTCGAGCGTGGCGACCATGCGCCATGTCATGTAGATCAGGATCGATCCGATCGCGGCGCCGCTGACGATGAGCCGATGCAGCGGGTTGGCCGGCCTGAGTTTGGGAAAGATCAGCAGGCAGAGGCCAAGGGTGGCGAGGCCCCAGAAATAGGACGGGATCTCGGCGGGGTTCATGGCCGCGTTACAGCACCACCCGGCCCGCCGTGCCGACCGGGCACTGCTTCTTGCCCTTCGCGTCCAGCATGATCCGCGCGCCGATCAGATATTCGCCTGCGGCGGGATTGGGGACATGGCTGGTGACGCGGAGCTGGGACGGATCGCTGACCCCCATGTTGACGACGGTTCCCGGCCAGCGATCGCCGTTCGAAAAGGCGATGAACGTCACGGGCGAACCGATGGCGAGCCTGCTATAGGCGCTGCGGCCCACGGTGAAATAGGCGAAGAAGGACGAACAGTCGGCCAGCATGTAGATCGGATCGCCTTCACGCAGCGACTCCCCGGGGGCGGCGACCTTCGCCCAGACCCGGCCGTCGATGCTCGCCTGCAACGGAAGCTGCAGCCGCCGCATGGCGCCGGCCTTGCCATTGCCGCTCAGCTTTTGCGCCTTGGCCAGCGCTGCGGTCAGGTTCTCCCTTTCGCCCCGCAATTCGCTCAACGCCAGATTGAGATCGCTCAGGCGCTGGGTCGAATATTGGACATTGCTGTAGCCGTTGTTGAGGAACAGCCCTTGGCCCGCGGCATGCGCCTCGATCAGGTTCGTGCGTCGGCGTGCCATCGCCGCATTCCTGTCCGCCAGGGCGGCGCGCTGATCCTGTTCCGCCTTCTCAAGCCCGGCTGCGCTGATGAAGCCGCGGCCGGCGAGGGCGCGGGTGCGGTCCAACTGTTTCTGCGCAAAGGCCAACCGAGCCTGCGCGGCCGACAGTTGGGCGGAGCTTTCGTCCGCAACGGCATCCATCTGCACCAGCTTTTCAGATCGGTAGACGCCCGATTCGCGGCGGATATGGTCGGCGTCGGCCCTGAGGGCTGCCATCCGGCCGTCGATACTGGCCAGTTTCGCCTTGAGCTGGTCCACATCTTCCGATCCGGCACGGACGGCCGCCGACAGGCCCACCGGCGCGGCAAAGCTCCCCAGCAATTGGTTCCGCGTCACGCGGTCGCCGACGTTCGCGCCCAGCCGGTCGACTTCGCCGGAGATCGGCGCCCTGACCAGGCCCATGTCCGCCACCAAAGTGGTATTGTAACCCGCCGTGAAGATAAAGCTGCGCACCAGCACTGCGACGGCCATGACCAGCAGAAGGCCGCCGACCAGCATTCGCCGCGGAAGGTGGAACCATTGCCGCCCGTCGGCCTCGGCCAGCCGCAATTCCTTTGCACCATCGGATGGAAATTTGGCTTCTACGCTCATTTCGTCCCCAATCTGATGGACGAATCATACATGGACATGGTTAAGAAAGGTTGGAGGCGCCGCCCGCCGGCTTCATGCCCCGGCCGGCGCCGGGCCGGAACTATCGCGCTGCACCAGCCTGAAGGTGAAGTGCGGCGCGTCGGCGGAACCGCCCGCGAGCGCGTCGATCACGGCGCTGCCCATCGCCTCCAGCGGCTGGCTGACGGTGGTGAGGGGCGGCCAGGCCGTGAGGCCGGCGGGCGTGTCGTCGAAGCCGACAACAGACAGGTCCTCCGGCACGCGCAGCTTCAGCCGGTGCGCGACGGTCAGCGTGCCCAGCGCCATGTCGTCATTGGTCGCGAAGATCGCGGTGGGGCGCTCGCCTCGGGACAGCAGATGCCCGCCAGCCTTTATGCCTGACTCGAAATCGAAGGCGCCTTCGACGAACAGGGACTCCTCCAGCGGCAGGTTCGCCGCGGCCATGCCGTCGCGAAAGCCCTCGACGCGCTGCATCGCCGCCTTGTGGCTGGCGGGTGGGGTGATCACGCCGATGCGGCGATGGCCAAGGCCGATCAGATGATCCGCGATCATCCGGCCGGCCGCACGCTCCGGCGTGGGGATGTTGAAGCTTTCCGCCATCACCGATCCGGCGATGCGGGCGCAGGGGAGCTTCAGTTCGGACAGCCGCTGGAGCAATTGCGCGTCGTCCGACAGGGGCGGCACCAGGAAGACGCCATCGGGCCGCAGTGCTGCGACCAGGCGGTCGAGAATGGCGAACCGTTCTTCCCCTGTCAGCGGCATCGGCTCCACCACCAGATGATAGCCCAGGTCCCGGCACCGGTTCGCCGCACCCGACTGGATGCCGCCATTATAGGAGGGCGCGGGGTTGTTGTAGAGGAAGGCGATCATGAAGGATCGCCCGCCAGCGAGCCGCCGCGCGGACTGGTTGGGCCGGTATCCAAGCTGGCGGATCGCCGCCGTCACCCTTTCGCGCAGCTCCTCGCTGACATTGGGCGCCTGGTTGACCACCCGGGAGACGGTCTTGATCGATACGCGGGCCAGTGCCGCAACGTCATGGATGCTGGGCATCAGCGGGGCTGAGCGAAAGAAAGGACGGTCATACACCGGTCTTGCCATGGAAGGCCGATGGAGGAAACAACGTTTACCCGGATGACGGCACCGCCAGACCCCGATATTCATGCCGGAATCGTAAATATGGTACGTAAATCAGGGAAATTGGTCGCGGGAGCCGTGAAAATTGTCCTTGATCCGGCATCGGTAACGGTCTAGAGCGACAAGACAACGTTGTCATACTCTCCAAGCAAGGCAACGGCTGTCATCCCGGGCGGCGGTCGGATGAACTGCACGCTTCAGGCCGTTGCCCGGGATGCGCTTTTCACGGTCGTCGCAAGGTCAGCAGGACTTTCAGGCCGGGACCATTATCCGCCAGCGTCACCATGCCATGATGCAGCCGCGCCACCGCTTCCACCAGGGACAGGCCCAGCCCCGATCCCGGCTTGCCGCGCGCCGGGTCGAGCCGGCCGAAGCGCTTCAAGGCTGCGGGACGGCTCTCCGCCGGGATGCCCGGGCCATTGTCCGCCACGGCGATGAGAAGGTCGCCACCCTCGATCGCCGCACTCAGTTCGATGCGGTCGCCGCTTTCCGCATAATAGAGCGCGTTTTCGATGAGATTGGCGAGCGACTGGCTCACCAGTTCGCGATGAAGCGGAAAGGTCAGCGCGTCAGGCGCGGAAATGGCCAGCGCAAAGCCGCTATCCTCCACCAGCGGGCCATAGATTTCGCCCACGTCGCGCAGCAATTCCGCAACATGGGTATCGCGCCGCTGGTCGCCCCCGAAGCCCGCCTCGGTCCGGCTGATGAGCAGCGCCGTGGTCAACATGGAACGCAGCGTCTGCGCTTCATGATGCACCTTTTCCAAGGCATCGAGCGCGGTGTCGTCCCGCGTCTGGGCGCTGGCCTGCTCGACCACGGAGATCAGCCGCGTCACCGGGGATTTAAGGTCGTGGGCAAGGCCGTCTGTCATCATGCGAAGCTGCGTCACCAGCGCGTCGATCCGTTCCAGCATGGCGTTGATCGACTGGCCGAGCCGGTCGAAGGCGTCGCCGCTGCCATCGGTCGGCACCCGCCGGTCCAGCGCGCCCACGGCGACGTCGTTGGCGGTTTCCGCTATGTCGGAAACCTGCCGCGCCAATATGCGGCCCAGCATGATCGCGATGCCCAGCGCCAGCACCAGGCTCATGACGAAGGCGACGGTCAGCGCCTCCTCATAGATGCGGGTAAGTTGCAGGCTGTTGGAAACGACCATGCCGGTCAGCAATTGCCCGCCGCCGCGCAGCTTCACGGGAATGACGCCCATCGGTTCCGGCGCGTCGCGGCCGATGCGGTAGAGCGACATGATCTGCCAGCGCCCGTCTGCCGCCAGCCCGGCGGGCCAGGCGCCCAGATTGCCGCTGACGGGCCGTCCCGCCCTGTCGGTCAGCAGCAGCACGGCGCGCTCCCCCTCTATGGCGCGGAAACGCCGGGCGATCTCTGACCGCAGGGCCGCCGTCCCGCCGCTGCGATGGAGCGCGAGCAGGTCGTCGCGGGCGTCCTCCACCGCCTGCCGGTCGGCGGCCACGACGGTGCGCTGGCTCGCCTGCTGCACGAACAGCAGCACGCCGCCGGTCACCAGGAACTGGCAGAGGAAGGCCAGCCCGACGAAGCGCCCGATGGTCGAACGGGCAAAGCCGAACCAGCGGCGGGAGGGGAGGGTCTTAGGATGGCCGGAAGCGGTCATGGACGCCGTCCCGCACGCCCTGGAGCCAATCGGCATTCAGCTCTGACGGCCTGCAAATGACGCTTTTCCGTGCTTCCGGTGCTCACATACCTTGAGTAGGCTGCGCTCCGGGCCACGGAAAACCACCATTTTCGGTTCGTCATCATCTGAATGTCGATCGGCTCTAACTCTCCGGTCCCAGCCGATAGCCCATGCCGCGCACCGTATGCAGCAAGGGCTTGTCCCCGCCTTCGTCCAGCTTGCGGCGCAGGCGGCTGACATGCACATCGATGACGTTGGTGCCCGGATCGAAATGATAGTCCCAGACGCCCTCCAGCAGCATGGTCCGCGTCACCACCTGATCGGGATGGCGCAGGAAATATTCCAGCAGGCGGAACTCGCGCGGTTGCAGGTCGATGGTGCGCGATCCGCGCTTCACCCGGCGGGAAAGCAGGTCCATCTCCAGGTCCCCGTGCCGCAAATGGGTGACGACCGCGCTGCCGCCGCCGCCCCGGCGCAGCAGCAACTGGACGCGGGCCATCAACTCGGCAAAGGCGAAGGGCTTCACCAGATAATCGTCCGCGCCGCTGGTCAGCCCTTCCACCCGGTCCTCCGGCGTGCCGAGGGCGGAAAGGATGATGACCGGCGTCTCGATCGCCGCCGCGCGCAGGGCCTTCAGCATCGCCATGCCGTCCATCGCCGGCATCATCCGGTCGAGGATGATCGCGCCATAGCTGCCGTCGCTCGCCAGGAACAGGCCGTCGCGGCCATTGTCCGCCCGGTCGACGGTGAAGCCCGCCTCGCCCATGCCCTTGGCCACATAGGCGGCGGTCGCCGCATCGTCCTCCACCACCAATATCTTGTGGCTCATCTTTCCCCTTCCGGCCGGTCCAGCATCACCACGCGCATATGGTCCGCATGTTTCAGCCCCAGCATGATCCTCGGCTGGGGATGGTGTAGCAGATAGGCGCTGGCCTGATCCAGCGAGCGGATCGGCATGCCGTCCAGGCTGACGACGCCGTCCCCGACGCGGATGCCCAGGCGCGCCGCCTGGCCGTCGGTTTCCATGCTGGTGACGACCACGCCCGATCCCGCCGGCATGCCGTTGCTGAGGGTGATGCCGGGCAGGGCGCGGGCCTGCGCGGCCGCCACCTCCATCCGGTCGTCGCCGGCATGGCGCACGTGCAGGAAAAAGGCGCCGCTCATGACCAGCGCGCAGAGCGCCAGCGCCGCCAGAAGGACGCCCGATGCCGCGTGGCTCAGCCTCTGCCTGTCCATGCACCCGCTTTCATGGGCGGAAGGATGATCCATGGGCGCCGCCATGTCATGTTAAGCTTTGTTCATGCCGGGGCCGCGCCTTCGTGGACGGCGACGCGTCCCGTCCGCTCCAGCTTGCCCCAGCCGACGACCCAGCCGCCAATGGCCGATGCGATGGCGCGCACCACGACCCAATACATGATCTGGCGATAGACGAAGCGCTGCGCCACCAGCAGATGCGGCGGATAGCGCATGTCCCGGTTGTCGAGCGCATAGGCGGCCCAGCCGCAGAGGATGTCGACGCCGGTGAAGGCCAGCCAGTATAGCGCCATGGTCCACACATCGTTGCTGGTCTGCGCCCAGCCATGCTGGTTCACCCGGACGATGGTGCCCAGGATCGAGGTGACGAGCGCCAGGTCGATCAGCGGGGAGATGGCGGCGAACAGGATCTGGAACAGCCAGGCCTGCGGCAACCCGACCAATGCCAGCCCCGTCGGCCACCGTTCGCGCAGGATGCGGCCATGTTTCCACAGGCATTGCAGCGTGCCGAAGGCCCAGCGGTAGCGCTGCCGGGCGAGCGCCCGGAAGCTTTCGGGCGCTTCGGTCCAGGCGACGGCTTCGGGATCGTAGGTGACGCGCCAGCCTGCCCGCTGGATCGCGATGGTGAGGTCCTGATCCTCCGCCAGCGTGTCTTCGGGATAGCCGCCCACCGCGTCCAGCGCGGCGCGACGCCACGCGCCGACCGCGCCGGGCACCACGGTCATGGCGTCGAAGCCGGCGAGCGCCCGCCGCTCCAGATTCTGCGCGGTGATATATTCGACTGCCTGCCAGCGGGTGACGAGGTTCACGCGATTGCCCACCCGCGCATCCCCCGCCACCGCGCCGAGCGCGGGATCGGCGAACCAGCGGGCGAGGCGGCGGATCGTCTGCGGCTCGAACTGGGTGTCGGCGTCGAGCGCGATGACGACTTCCCCCGTCGCATCGCGCAGCGCCCGGTTCAGCGCCGCCGCCTTGCCGCCATTCCGAAGCGTCAGCAGCGTTACGCGCGGATCGTCGGCAAAGGCCCGCGCCACGATGGCGCTGGTCGCGTCCTTAGACCCATCGTCCGCGACGATCAGTTGCAGGCCCGGATAGTCGCTGGCCAGCACGCGGCGCACCGACGCCTCGATCACGCGGGCTTCGTTATAGGCGGGGATGATGACCGACACGCTGGGCCGATAGTCCGGCGGTGCGGGACGTCCCCGCCGCGCCTGGAACCAGGCGAGCAGCGTCATCAGCGCCGCCCGCGCTAGCCCCAGCGCAATCGCGACATAGAATATCCAGCCGAGCAGCGCCGAAAGCGTCGCCAGCGCCACGAAGGCGGCGACGTCGACGCGCACCGCCAGCAGGTCGCCGGCCTTGACCGGCGGCATGGCGGCCTGCTGCGGCAGCCCGGCAAGCTGCGACACCGGCACGAAGCGATAGCCCTCCGCCCTCAGTCCCGCGATGATGCGGGGCAGCGCCGCCACGGTCTGCGACCGGTCGCCCCCGCCATCGTGCAGCAGGATGATGTTGCCGGAGCGCTCGGTGCTGGCCGCATGCACCTGATCGATCACCTGCCGCACTATGGCGTCGGTGCCCGGCTGCTGCCAGTCATTGGGATCGACGTGCAGGCCGACCACCGTATAGCCCAGCTTCTGCGCCGCCAGCGCGGGGCCCAGCTCGTCCGCCGTGGTCGGCTCCGCATCCCCGAAATAGGGCGCGCGGAACAGCCGCATGCTGCGCCCGGTATAGGCCTGCACCAGCCGCTGCGTGGCGTTGAGCTGCAACCGCGTCGGCTCCTCCGACCAAGTGGCGAGGTTGGGATGGTCGTAGGTGTGATTGCCGATCTCGTCCCCGTCAGCGACGATCCGTTGCAGCAGCCCCGGATGCTCCAGCGCATTTTCCCCGATGACGAAGAAGGTCGCCGGAGTGCGGGTCCGTTCCAGCACCTTCAATATCTTCGGCGTCCATTCCGCATCCGGCCCATCGTCGAAGGTCAGGGCCAGCATCTTGCGATTCTGCCCGCCGGTGCGCTCCACCTGATAGGGGGTGGGCAGCGCGCCATAGCTTTCCTGTTCAATCGTCCCGAGCGGCCCGAAGGCGACGGCGCGATGGCCCTGCGTCGGCGTGGCGGTGATGCGCAGGATCTCGCCCGACCCCTCGACATCGGTGTTGAGCGTGCTCGCCACGGTGCCGAGCCTGGGCCGGCCGCCGGTGCGCCAGGCGGTCAGATCCGCCCAGATGCCGGGGTCCTCGCTGCCCAGCCGCCACAGCGCGACGCTCTGGACGCCCAGGCGCTTCAGCACCAGCAACTCGTTCCAGCTCGCGGCGGCATCCAGCATCCAGACCTGATGCCGCTGCCCCGCCTCGTCATAGGCGAAGCCCGCATTGCCGCTCGCCGCGTCGTAGAGCGGGCGCGCGGCGCTGTCATGCGCGGCGAGCCAGGCTTCATCGAGCGACAGCGCGTCGGCGGTCCCGCCATGCCAGTCATAGGCATAGCTGCCGAGCGCGACGATGATATGGTCCGCGCCGATGGCGCGCAGCGCGACCTCCGCCTGCCGCGCGAACCAGTCCTGGGCGGCGATGGGACCGGGCTGGCCGCCCTGCCAATGCTGGTCGTAATCCATCAGGATCACCCGGTCCGCCACGGCGGCGAAGCGGGCCAGCGGCCAGCCCTGTTCCCCGGCGGGAACGGTGAGCGCGATCTTCGCGCCGTGCGGCAGGGTGGCGCGCAATATGCGGAGGAAGCGCAGATAGCCGGGCATGGCGCTGTCCGGCAGGGATTCCAGGTCCATGACCAGCCCCGCCTCATGGCGGCGGGCGACATAGCCGCTCAGCTGCCGGGCAAGCGCCAGCGCCGCTGCGGGATCGCGCAACAGCCGCGCCGCGCCCGCTCCGTCCCAGCTTTCGCTGCCGATATTCTGCACCATGGGCAGCACCCTGGGTGGACGGGGCATGGCGGCGATCATGCGGTCGAACGCCGCGTCCGTCGCGACATGGATCGGCTTGCCGGGACCGGGCACGGTGATCAAGGCCGGCACCACCCAGTCGAGCTGTCCGACATGGCGGCGCAGGGAGGCGATGCTGCTTTCATCGCCCGGCATATAGAAACCGACGTTCAGCGGACGGGCCTGCACGCGATGCTTGCCCCAATGCGGCAGCCATTTGGCGATGTCGCGCCGCAGCGAGGAGATGCCCGACAGGCGGGCCGCATGCGGCTGGGGCAGGGGCAGGGCGAGGTCGCCTTCCGACGGCACGGCGACCAATGTGGTGGCGAAGGCGATGGCGGCGAGCAGGATCAACAGCAGCGCGCCCGCCAGCAGGCGCCGCGCCCAAAGTCCCCTGCGGCCGGTGGGATCGAAGAATATGGGTCTGGTCATCGTTCGCGCTGTCGCCCTGTTTCGGGCCAGCCTTTACGCGCCCGGCCTTGCCGGGCCGATGGGCCATGCATGAACTATTGGTCATGATTGAACGGGCTAAACGAGGTGCCCCGTCGCGCTGCCTCTCGCGCTGCCTTCCACGCCGCTCCTGCCAGGTCGGTCATCCCGCCTTCCCGGGAAGCAGGGCGGCAAACAGGCTTCCCCCTCGGTCAAGCTTTTCTACCCCGCCGATCAGCAAAGCTTGAAAGACAAATCTCTACCGGCAAACTAGATAACGGCCCGTCTCGATTCGGCAGGGAGAGGACATATGGAGTGGCGATCGGCGATCGGCCGGCACTGGGGTCGCTGGAGCGACGCCATGAAACGCGAATTGCTGCGGGAGCCGGATCGCATCCTCATCGACCGTGGGCCTGAAGCGGTCGCGCCGCCCGCGGAACAGGCCGAACGGCTGGAACGCTCGCTCGAACTGCGGTGAACATGCCGGGCGGGGCTTGCCCTTTCCGTCCCTGCCTCCAATATTCCGGCCGCTTCTTGTTCTGGAGATCATATGTCAGCCACCGCCCGCGTCGCCACCCGTGCCGTCGAACCGCTTTTCCTCGACCGCTGGTCACCGCGCGCCTTCGATTCCTCCCTCATCCCGCAGGAGGATCTGGACACGATCTTCGAAGGCGCGCGCTGGGCGCCCTCCGCCTTCAACTATCAGCCCTGGCGCCTGCTGTACGCCACGCGGGACAGCGCCAATTGGAGCCGCTTCCTGGGCGTGCTGCTGCCCTTCAACCAGAGCTGGGTGCAAAATGCATCGGTGCTGCTCTACATCCTGTCGGACACGCTGATCGCCGCGCCCGGATCGGAAGATTTCAAGCCGTCGCACAGCCACAGCTTCGATGCCGGCGCGGCCTGGGCGCTGCTGGCGTTGCAGGCGACGCGGCTGGGCTATCATGCCCATGCGATGTCGGGCGTGGATTTCGACAAGGCGCGCGTGGAACTGGGCGTGCCCGACCGTTTCCGCATCGAGGCCGCCGTCGCCATCGGCCGCATCGCGGACAAGTCCATCCTGTCCGAATCGCTCCAGGCGCGCGAGGTGCCGAGCGGCCGCAAGGATATTTCGGAATTCGTCACGGCTGGCAATTTCCCGGCTTGAGGCGGGAAGGGAACGGCCTTCTCCTGTTCCGTCATGCTGAAACAGGTGGGCATGACGGTTCCCGAATGACGCCCGCCGGTCCGCCCCGAATTCAGGTCCGAGCCAGCGCCTCCGCCGTGGCGTCCATCGTTCCCGGCTCCTGGTCGCCGGTCAGGGCATAGGACATGTCGCCGCGCCGCCAATAGGCCACGGATTGTTCCCCTTCGCGCACCGCGTCGGGATGTTCGGGCGCGGCGGTCTTCTCATGCACGGCGAAGATCGTCATCCTGTGCCCCGTATCGGTGCGCACCGCCATCAGCAGCGCGGGGGCCTTGTCGGTCGGGAAGAGCTGGACGTCGGTGACATGCCAGTCGTCGGGCAGTTGCGGCATGGCGATGCGGGTGTTGAGCGCGACTTCCCGCGCATCGAAGCGGGGCGCCTCGATCTGCGAATTCATGTCGGCGCGCAGCATCGCGATCCGGTGCGAGGCGACCGCGTAGCTGACATAGGCGGGCGGCCGCTCGAACCCCACCATCCAGACCGCCAGCGCCGCCGCCAGTCCCGATGTCGCCAACCCCGCCGGCATCAACCGGCGCCAGCGGCTTTTCTGCGGTTGCGCCAATCGTTCGGCCCTGTCGGCCAGCCCGGCGGGCACTGGCCGCCGGTCCTGCGTCAGCATGCGGAGCGCGCTGCGGACGCTGAGGTCGCCCATGACGCGGGCGGCCAGCTCGGGCTGGCGCGAAAGGCGGGTTTCGACGACGAAACGCCGCTCCACATCCAGTTCGCCGTCAATATAGGCGTCAATCTCCAGATCGGTAATTTCCGGATCGGTCGGACGATCAGTCATCGCTTCCTCCTATCAGCCGGAGGCCCGTTGCCCCCTGCTGCCCCTGTTCCCGCTCCCTCAATGCAGCCCGCGCCCGCGCCAGCCGCGACATGACCGTCCCCACCGGCACCCCCAATGTCTCCGCCGCCTGCTGGTAGCTGAAGCCCTCTATCGCCGTCAGGTGCAGCACGGCGCGGTGATGCTCCGGCAAGGCCGCGAATTGCCGCGCGATCTGGACCAGCCGGGCATGTTCCTCCTGCCCCGGCTCCAGCCGGTCGACCAGCGTCTCGGCAAAGCGGCTGTTGCGCCGCGCCTCCGACGCCTCGCGCCGCTTGGCGGAGAAGAAGACATTGTGGACGATCGCCAGCAGCCAGCGGCGGCGGTCGCGGTCGGGCTGGAACGTCTCCTGCCGCTCTATGGCGCGGACGATCGCGTCCTGCACGACATCGTCGGCGTCCTGCTCGTCGCGGGTCAGCGACCGGGCATAGCGCCGCATCGCGACCAGATCGTCCCTGATGCCGGAACCCTCGTCCATCATCGCCATGTCATGCCGCCTGCGCGGCGGGCGTGGCAAGCGGGATGTGCAGCGCCCCGGCATAGCTGCGCGCCACATCCTCCAGCACATCGTCCCAGGCGAAGCGCGCCGCCGCCTCCGCCGCCGCAGCGCCCAGCGCGGCGCGGCGGGCGGGCTGGCGGATCAACCCCGCCACCGCCGCCGCATAGGCCCCGACATCCTTGGGCGGCACCAGCAGGCCGGTGCGCCCGTCAGCGATCAGGGCCGACGCGCTGGGCACATTGGCGGAGACGATGGCGAGGCCCGATGCCATCGCCTCCAGATTGACATTGCCGAACGCCTCCGTGACGGAGGGGTTGATGAGGATGTCGGCGCTGGCGACGGCGCGGCCCAGCATTTCTCCCGACAAATGGCCCATGAAGGTGGCGTTGGGCAGCCGCTCGGCCAGCCAGTTCCGCGCCGGTCCTTCGCCCACGATCAGCGGGCGGACGGCCAGGCCCCGGGCGCGGACGGCGCCGATGGTCTCGGCAAAGACGCGCAGCCCCTTTTCCAGCACCAGCCGGCCGAAGAACAGCGGCACCATATCCGCCGCATCATAGCCAAGCCCGGACCGGAAGGCCGGATCGCGCAGCGCCGGACGGAAGCAGGCGGGGTCGATGCCGCGCCCCCAGATGGCGATCCGCCCGCCACCAAGCCGCGCCGCCATATCCCGCGCTATGGGCAGGGTAGGGCAGAGGATGCGGTCGCAATCGCCATAGAAGCGGTCGAGATAGCGCTCCACCGGCCCGCGCAGGAGGGACAGGCGATAATAGTCGAGATAGGTTTCGAAGCGGGTGTGCAGGCTGGCGATTACCGGAATGCCCAGCGCCCGGGCATGGTTTTGCGCCTGCCGCCCCAGCAGGTCCGGGGCGGAGAGGTGGACGATGTCGGGCGCGAAATCCTCGAAATCCTGACGGGCGGCGCGGGTGAAGCCCAGGGCGATGCGATATTCCGGGCGGCCGGGAATGCTGATCGATCGGACGGAGCGCACCTCGCCCACCGACTCGAACGCCTTGCGCGGCGCGGTGGGGGAATAGATCCGCACCTCCGCCCGCACGCGATGCAGCAGATAGGCGACCAGCCGGTTGAGCGCCTGGTTGGCGCCGTCGCGCACGCAATCATAATTGCCGGAAAACAGCGCGACCCGCAGCGGACGGCCCAGCGCCGCCGCCAGCGCAAGGCGGGATTGGGAAAGGCGCATGGGGTCGGCACGAAGGTCGGCGGCATGGTTCATGCCCGGTATACGCGGGGGGAGGGTGGTCTATTCCCTCCGTTTACAGCAGGCGGGCCGGCGCTAGATTGAAGAGGTGACTCCCGCTCCCCAACCATCGCCGCGACCACTCGTCATGCTGAACTTGTTTCAGCATCCATTTGTCCCCACGAACCGCGGTCTCGGAAGGCGCGATGGATGCTGAAACAAGTTCAGCATGACGGAAGGAGGCGGGCTTCACGCCGACTTCGCACAACCCTGATACTAGCCTTCCTCGCGGCGATCAGCGCAGGCGCCGCCGGCTATTGCCATTATCTCGGCTATCCCAACGGGCGAATCTTCACCCCGGTCCCCGCTGCCGCACCCAGGGAAGACGGGACCGTCGCGGTCTTCTTTTCCGGCGACATGGGGTTCAACGCAGGCATGGGACCGGTGATCGCCCGTCATGTGGCGCAAGGCGGCGTCCCGGTGCTGGGCGTCAATTCGCTGGCCGCCTTCGCCCGCCGCCAGTCGCCGGAGGAAAGCGGCAGGCTGGTGGAGACGGCGGCCCGGCGCGCCCTTGCCCTGCCCGGCGCGCGCAGGCTGGTGCTGGCCGGGCAATCCTTCGGCGCGAACATGCTGCTTGCCGGGCTGGAACGCCTGCCGCCTTCGCTGCGCGCGCGTGTCGCCATGGTCGCGCTGATCGTGCCCGCCGACACCATGCTGTTCCGCGCCACGCCCGGCGGCGTGTTCGACTTCGGGGACGACGGCCCGGCCGCGCCCGCAGCCCGTGCGCTCGACTGGGCGCCGGTACTATGCATCCATGGCGTCAAGGAAAGCGGCAGCCTCTGCCCCGGCTGGCGCCAGCCCAATGTCCGCGTCGTTGGCCTGCCCGGCGGCCATTTCCTGGAGGATGATTCGGAACGGGTGGCGAAGACCCTGCTGCGCGCCTTGCCGGACTTGGCCCCGAACATTGCCAAAAATTCAGACAGCGCAGAGCCTCCCGCAATCTGAACGGGCCTAGAAGCCGTGATCGTTCCTCGAAAGGATGGGTCTTATGGCGATAGGGAGGCTTTGGGCGGCGCTGGCGCTTCTGGTTGCAGCCCCCGCCGTCCTCGCGGCCAAGGTGCCCGTCGCGCAGCCCGAAGGATTGTGGCTCAGCCCGCACAATAATGTCGCCGTGCGCACCGGAGCGTGCGGCGACCGGCTGTGCGGCTGGATCGTCTGGGCCGACCGCGAGGCGCAGGCCGACGCCCGCGACGGCGGCACGGCCCGGCTGGTCGGCACCGAATTGCTGGAGGATTACCGCGCAGAGGGGAAAGGACAGTGGCGCGGCACCGTCTTCGTCCCTGATCTGGGCCGCCGCTTCAGTTCGCAGATCAGCCAGCTTTCACCGGGCCAGTTGAAGGTCAAAGGCTGCATATTGGGCGGCCTTATCTGCAAGTCGCAGCTCTGGACCCGGATAGACCGGTTGCCGGGGCAGTCATGATCCGGTTCCGCCGCGCCCGTCTCTGGCTGATACCCGGCCTGCTCGCGGCGGCAGCGCTGCTGCTGTCGACCTCCAACGCCAGCAATCCGGCCCGGGCGGCGGCCGATCCTGTGCCCGGCGCGACCGGTCCGGTCGCGGAGAGCCAATATAGCCTCCCGTCGCTGGGCCGGATCGCCGTCTACCAGCCCGCCGGCGCGCCGAGCGGCGTCGTGCTGGCGCTGTCCGACAGCCATGGCTGGGACGAGGACAGCGCCGACACCGCGCGCCTGTTGGCAGCGCGCGGCGCGCTGGTGGCCGGCATCTCCACGCCCGTCTTCCTGCAGGCGTTGCACACCTCGCGCCGCTGCATCAATCCCAATTACGGTATCATCGCGCTGGCCCGCGACCTGCAGCACCGGCTGGCGCTGCCCATGTACGACAAGCCGGTCCTGATCGGCCGGGGCGAGGGGGCCGCGCTGGCCTATGCGACGCTCGCCGCCGGACCCAATGGAGCCTACAAGGCAGTGCTGTCGCAGGATTTCACGCCATTTCTCGACGGCGGGCGGCCTTGGTGCCGGTCAGGCAGCCTGAAGGCCGCACCCGTCCATCATGGCTTCGCCTTCGCTCCCAGCCGCAAGCTCCCTTCGCCGTGGATCGTGCTGTCCGACGTCCGCCCCCGCCCGGCCCTGCAACGCTTCGTCGCCCGCACCGGCAGCGGCAGGCTGGTGACGGCTGCCAAGGGGCAGGGAGAGGTCGCGCTGCTCTCCCGGCTAAGGCCTTTCCTCGCCGCGCCACCCGCCGACGCCGCTTTGCCCAGCGGGTTGCCGCTCAACATCGTCACCGACGCCGCCGCGCCGCGCACCGGCATGATGGCGGTCCTCTATTCGGGCGACGGCGGCTGGGTCGGACTGGACAAGGATGTCGCGGGCCAGCTCGCTCATGCGGGCATCCCGGTGGTCGGCATGGACAGCCTGTCCTATTTCTGGAGCCAGCGCACGCCCCAGGGCGCAGCCCGGGACCTGAGCGCGATCATCCGCGGCTATTCGCGCCATTGGCATCGCCCCCGCGTCCTGCTGGTGGGCTACAGCTTCGGCGCGGACGTGCTGCCCTATATCGTCGGCGGCCTGCCCGCCCCCCAGCGCACCCAGGTGCAGCGCCTGTCGCTGCTGGGCCTCAGCCCCGGCGCCGATTTCCAGTTCCACATGAGCAGTTGGCTGGACATGGATTCGACCCGTCAATATCTGACCGTTCCCGCCATAAAGCGGCTGCGCGGCCTGCCGATGCTCTGCGTGCGCGGGACGCTGGAGAATGACAGCGCCTGCCCCTCCATTCCCCAAGGGTTGGCGCAGATGGTGGTGGTGCCCGGCGGCCATCATTTCGATCGCAACGCCCCGCTGCTGGTGACTCATATGCTCAAGGGGCTGACGATATGATCCTGGTCGAGCGGATCAAGGCCTGGAAAGCGCCGCTGACGGTCGCCGTCACGCTGGCGGTGGCGGCGCTGGGGCTGGTGGCGCTGCACGGCCTGTTGGCGGAAGTGCGGCTGAAGGACATCCGCCATGCCGTGCATCTGATCGCCGGTTGGCGGCTGGCGGCGGCGCTGGCGCTGACGGCGGCGAGCTACATCGCGCTCACCTTCTACGACTATGTCGCGCTGCGGATCGTCGGGCGGCCCCTGCCGTGGCGGACGGCGGCGCTGGCGTCCTTCTGCAGCTACACGCTCAGCCACAATCTCGGCCTCTCGCTGCTGACCGGCGGGTCGGCGCGCTACCGCATCTACACCGCCGCCGGGCTGGAGGGCGGCGACATCGCCCGCATCATCGCCTCGGCGGGCCTGTCCTTCTGGGGCGGGGTATTCGTGCTGGCGGGCGCGCTGATGCTGGTCCATCCGGCCGACATCGGCATCATGGGATGGACGATCGGCATGCCGTGGCAAAGGCTGGCGGGGGGCGCGATCCTGCTGACGGCGGCGGCGGTCCTGTTCCTCCTCGCCCGCCCCGCCCGCGCCCCGCGTCTGTTCGGCTGGCGGCTGGCCCTGCCGACCCAGGGGCAGGCGCTCGCCCAGATCGGCGTCGCCTGCATCGACCTTGCCGCCGCCAGCGCCGCGCTGTTCATCCTGGTGCCCGGCATCGCCCCGGCGCTCTATCCCACTTTGTTCCTGGCCTATGGGCTGGCGGTCATCGTCACTCTGGTCAGCCATGTGCCCGGCGGCCTGGGCATATTCGAGGCGGTGATCGTCGCCACCCTGCCCGATGTGGACAGGCCCAGCCTGCTCGCCGCGCTGATCGCCTATCGCCTGATCTATTATCTGATCCCGCTGCTGCTGGGGGTCATCGCCATCGCCCTGCATGAAGGCAATGGCTGGCGCCATCCGGTGAGCCGGGTGCTGGACGGCGCGCAGGCCGCCGCGTCCGGCATGGCGCCGGTCATGCTGTCGCTGCTGGTGGCGGTGGGCGGCGTGATCCTGCTGATCTCCGGCGCGCTGCCTGCGATCCAGCACCGCATGCGCATCGTCACCGGCTGGCTGCCGCTGACCTTCATCGAAGCATCCCATTTCGCCGCCAGCGTCATCGGCACGCTGCTGATCCTGCTGGCATCGGGCCTCTACCGCAGGCTGGACGCCGCCTTCTGGATGACGCGGGCGCTGCTGCTGGCGGGCGCGCTCTTCTCGCTGATCAAGGGGCTGGATTATGAGGAGGCGAGCGCGCTGCTGCTGATCGCCGCGCTGCTGCAATGGACGCGGGGCGCCTTCTACCGCCGCACCAGCTTCACCGCCGAAGCGTTGACCCCCGCCTGGATCGCGACGCTGGCCGTGGCGGTCGGCCTGTCGATTTGGATCGGTTTCTTCGCCTATAAGCATGTCGATTATCAGAACGACCTGTGGTGGCATTTCGGCCCGCACGCCAACGCCGCCCGCTTCCTGCGCGCAGGCCTTGCGACCGCGGTGCTGGCGGTCAGCGCCGCCTTCTGGCGCATGTTCCGCCCCGCGACCGCGCCGCGCCTCGCCGACCGCCCGTCCATCACGGCCAGCGCGGATGCGCTGGCGCTGGCCCAACGGACCGACGCGCTGCTGGCCACCACCGGCGACAAGCTGTTCCTGACCTCCGGCACTGGCCGCGCCTTCGTCATGTACCAGGTGCAGGGACATAGCTGGATCGTGATGGGCGACCCCGTAGGCGACCGGTCGGAATGGCCCGACCTGTTGTGGCAGTTGCGCGAAAGGGCGGATGCAGAACAGGGCCGCCTGCTGCTCTACCAACTGAGCCTCGACGCCCTGCCGCTGGCGATCGACCTTGGCCTCGCCATCGTCAAATATGGCGAGGAAGCCCGCGTCGACCTGCATCATTTCACGCTCGACGGGCCGGACGCCAAGCCGCTGCGCTATGCCGAACGCCGCGCCATGCGCGAAGGGGCGACGTTCGAGATCGTGCCGGCGGGCCGGGTGCCGATGCTGCTGGCGGAATTGAAGGCGATCTCCGACCAATGGCTCGCCGCCAAGGGCCATGGCGAAAAGGCGTTCAGCGTCGGCCGCTTCGACCCCGCCTATATCGCCGCCTGCGACTGCGCCCTCGTCCGGCAGGAGGGACGGATCGTCGCCTTCGCCAATATCTGGGCCACCGCCAATCGCCGCGAACTGTCGGTCGACCTGATGCGCCACGCGGATGAGATGCCCTATGGCACGATGGATTTCCTGTTCATCCGCCTGATGCAATGGGGCCGCGAACAGGGCTATGACTGGTTCACCCTGGGACTCGCGCCGCTGTCGGGGATAGAGGCGCGCCGTCTGTCGCCCTTCTGGGCCAAGGCGGGCGCCTTCTTCTTCCGCCATGGCGAAAGCTTCTACGGTTTCGAGGGGCTGCGCGCCTATAAGGACAAATATGCCCCGCGCTGGGAACCGCGCTTCATCGCCGGGCCAAGCGGCATATCCCTGTCCCGCGCGATGATCGACCTGCAAAAGCTGGTCGGCGGCGGACCGGGCAGCGCAGCGACAAGGACGCGGCGGCGTAGGACGCATGCACCGCCGGCGGCGGGCCTGGATGATGAGGGAGGCCAGTCATCGGGACGGCTGGCAGGGGCGGATGTGGGTTGAGATTTTCGGCTTGCCGGCTCGGAAGCGGGTGACGCAGAGGGGATGGCCGACGGTCTGAACGCCGCCCTCTCCCGAAGGAGCGCGGCGCGGCCTGATGGCGACGCTAGACCAAAAACATCTTCCGCACATATCGCAAAAATCACGTGATGATATGTTGTAACTTTGCTCGGCCTCGCTTATGTAGCACGCACCATGCCGATCAGCCTTCGCCAGCATCTGCTCAACGGCCGGATCGATCGCATCGCGATCGCTCTGTCGGGCGTGTGCGTGGCGCATTGCTTCGGTACGGCCGTGCTGCTCGGCGTGCTCGCCTCGGCCGGAGGGATTTTCGAAAGCCCGATCTTCCATGAGGCCGGCTTGGTGCTGGCGATCCTGCTGGGCGCGGTAGCGCTCGGCCATGGCGCCGTGGCGCATGGCTTCATGATGCCGGCCGCGATCGGATCGCTGGGCCTGGGAATCATGGCCGGTGCGCTCACCATGGATCATGGCTGGCAGGAAAGCGCCTATACGCTGCTGGGCGTCGCGATCCTGGCGCTTGGCCACGATCTCAATCACCGCGCCGGGCGATAGCCGCTCCAGCATCGCGCATGAAAAAGGGGGCCGGCAAGCCCACTTTTGCTTGGCCGCTGATTCCGGCTCAGATCGGTTTACGGTCCAGCCGATGTTCGCCCTTCACCCAGCGCACCGTGCCGGTGCTGGCGCGCATCACGACGCTGTCGGTGGTGAGCTTGCCGCCCGGCAGCCGCTTGACGCCGGCCAGCAACGATCCGTCGGTGACGCCGGTCGCCGCGAAGATGCAGTCGCCCTTGGCCAGTTCGTTGAGGTCATAGACCTTGTCGAGGTCGGCAATGCCCCATTTGCGGGCGCGTGCACGCTCGTCATCGTTGCGGAACAGCAGCTTGCCCTTGAACTGCCCGCCGACGCAGCGCAGCGCCGCGCAGGCCAGAACGCCCTCCGGCGCGCCGCCCGATCCCATGTACATGTCGATATTGGTTTCGGGATTGGTGGTGGCGATCACGCCCGCCACGTCCCCGTCCGGGATCAGCATGATGCCGCAGCCGATGGCGCGCAGCTCCGCGATCAGCTTCTCATGGCGCGGCCGGTCCAGCACGCAGACGATGATCTCATGCGCGTCGACGCCCTTGGCGCGGGCGACCGCCTCGACATTCTCCTTCACCGACCTGTTGAGGTCGATGACGCCGTCCGGCAGGCCCGGGCCGACCGCCAGCTTCTCCATATAGACGTCGGGCGCGTTGAGCAGGCCGCCCTCTTCGGAAATCGCCAGCACGGCCAGCGCGTTGGGACCGGCCTTGGCGGTGATGGTGGTGCCCTCCAGCGGATCGAGCGCGATGTCGATCCGCGGGCCGGTGCCGATCGCGTTGCCGACCTTCTCCCCGATATAGAGCATCGGCGCTTCGTCGCGTTCGCCTTCACCGATGACGACGGTGCCGTCCATATAGAGGTCGTTGAAGGCCAGGCGCATCGCTTCGACCGCGGCGGCGTCGGCGGCCTTCTCATCGCCGCGGCCGATCAGCTTCGACGCGGCGATCGCGGCCGCTTCGGTCACGCGCACCATCTCCAGCACCAGCACACGATCGAGTATCGAGCTTGCCTGCACCATGTCGTTTCCTCTTCAGCCGCTATTTTGGAGAGCGCGATAGGATGTCGCTCGAACATTGTCGAGGGTGCGCTTTTCGCGAGGGGGATGCAACGGAAGCGCGTTTGTGGCGTTCGCAGCAGGACAAGACCAAGGGCCGCTCCGATGATCCTTCTGCTGATTGCCGCCAGCCTCGCCGCGCAGCCCGATGCCGCGCCGCGCCGGATCGCCAGGGTTCGGCCAGCGCCATGCCAGGCCGTGCCGGCGCTGTGCCTGACCGAAACGGTCGCGCAGGAACCGCGTCTGGGACGAAGCGCGGCTTCAGCGGGCGACGGGAAGATGAGCGCCTACCGCTTCGATGCGCGGCCATGCCGGATCGTGGGCAATATGGGCTGCCCCAAGCGCGCCAATCGGCAGATATTCCGGCTGGGCGAACCCATCGGCCAGACGCTGGCCCGGAGTTTCGGGCTGGATTGAGCGTGCGGAACGAAGAGGGGCGTTCGAAGCCCTGCCCCTCCCGCCTGTGGAAGGGATAGGGTGGGCGCAAGCGGCGAGCTTACAAGCTGGCCGTTGAAAACCGCCGCCGATGTCGCGCCAGCCACCCCTCTGTCGAAGGTCCTGGATGGGCCAATCCCAGCGCCATGCCTTACACCTGCATCTCAATCCAGGATATGCATCACCATCGGCGTTTGCAGCAGGCTGTCCGACCCCGCCAGCCGGTCCAGCGTCTCCCTTACGCAGCGTTCCTCGCCCGCATGGGTGACGATCGCCACCAGCACGCCGTCCGTCTGGCTGGCGCCGCGTTGGATCATGCTCTCGATGGACACGCCGGCGTCGCGGGTCGCCGCCGCGATCTCCGCCAGCACGCCGGGCCGATCCTGCACCTTGAAGCGCAGATAGGCGCGACCCACGCGCTTGCCCGCATCGGCCGGCTTCTGCTGGGCCAGGGCGGCCACGGGCATGGCCAGCGCGTCGCCATATTCGTCGCGCGCCACGTCGATCAGGTCGGCGACCACCGCCGATGCGGTCGGCCCGTCGCCCGCGCCGCGCCCCTGGAAGAAAAGGCGGCCGACGAAATTGCCCTCCGCCACCACGGCGTTCAGCGACCCGTCGACATGGGCCAGCGGATGATCGAGCGGCACCAGCATCGGGTGGACGCGCTGGAACAGGCCGTCGGGGCCATTCTCCGCCATGCCGACCAGTCGGATGCGATAGCCGAGCGCTGCCGCCTCCGCGATGTCCGCGGCGATGACATGGCGGATGCCGGTGGTCGCGACCGCATCGAAATCCAGTTCCGTGCCGAAGGCGAGGCTGGCGAGGATGGTCAGCTTGTGCGCGGCGTCGACACCGTCGATGTCGAAGCTGGGATCGGCCTCGGCATAGCCCAGTTCCTGCGCTTCCTTCAGCACCTCGTCGAAGCCGCGCCCTTCTTTCTCCATCGTGGTCAGGATGTAGTTGCAGGTGCCGTTGAGGATGCCGTAGACACGCGCAATCTCGTTCGCGGCCGCGCCTTCGCGCATGCCCTTGATGACAGGGATGCCGCCCGCGACCGCCGCTTCATATTTGAGGGCGACGCCCGCCTTCTCCGCCAGCCCGGCAAGGTCGAGGCCATGATGGGCCAGCATCGCCTTGTTCGCGGTGACGAAGGGCTTGCCGACGCTCAGGCACTGGCGGGCGAGGGTGAGGGCAGGGCCGTCCGCCCCGCCGATCAGTTCCACCACCACGTCGATGTCGTCGCGGGTCGCCAGCGTGGTCATGTCGTCCACCCATTCATAGGGGGAGAGGTCGACGCCGCGATCCTTGTTGCGGTCGCGCGCCGAGATGGCGACGATCTGGATCGGGCAACCGGCGCGGCGGGCGATCAGGTCGGCATTGGTCTGGAGCAGCCGAATGACCCCGCCGCCCACCGTGCCGAGGCCGACCAGCGCGACGCGCAGCGGGGCATGGCGGTGCAGATTGGTCATGGCTTCCGTTCATCCTTCCTGATCACGAGACGCCGCGCTGATAGCGGCCTCTGCGCTTCTGTCCAAGAAAAAGGAGCCGGCCGCGGAACCGGAAGGCTGCCGCCATCGCGCAATCAGCGCGCCGTCCTTGTCCGCCCGCAGGGGCCCAGGGCGTCCAGGACCATCTGATAATCCGCACGGGCCAACTCGGCGTCCTGGGGCGAGAGCGCCCGCACGGACCGGGCCGGCAGCGCGTTGGGCAGGCCGCAGGCCAGGCGGTACCAGAGCAGGCTGCCCGGCGCCGGGGGCCGGGCAGCCTCATCCACGATCTCGCCCAGCGCCACGGCCCAGCGCGGTTGTTGCCCGGGCCGGCGCAGGATGGACAGCGAGACGGGGTCGCCATTTTCCGTGCGCAGGAAAATCTGCGTCTCCCCTTCGCCGGCGATCGTGCCCGCGACATGGAAGGCATCGCCCAGTCCGATGATGCGGGGCGGCGCATCGACGGCGACCAGTTCGGACAGGATCGCCTTCACCCGCTCGGTCTCCGCAGGGGATGCGACGATCTGCGCATCGCGTGCGACGAGCTGGATTTCGCCGGGGCGCCCGCCGGGACGCGCGAACAGGATGACCTGCGCTTTCTTCAGCTTGGGCATCTTGCCCCGCGCATCGAGCGGCGCGTCGTAGAGGTAACGGACGATGGGGCTGATTCCCCCCTCGCCGCGAATCAGATTGGCGACATTCGCCTCCACATAGACCCTTTGATACCCTGCCGGGACGGTGCCGGCCTGCGCGGGTTTCAATTTGATGATGTTGCCAATCCGCGCCTGTGCCACCAGCGGCGCAGCGTCCGCGAGGTCCGCGATGTCCGCATAGGAGAGTCCCGCCACGCGTTCCGATGGTTGCGTTACCATCCGGCCCGAACCCGTCTGAGCCACGGAAATCTGCGATTGTACGGCGGAAATGAGGCAGAGCAGGGCGAGCTTCCGCAGGGGCATGGTGGATTTCTTTTTCATCTTCGTCCTAATGATGGCAGTCCGTGACATGTTTGTCACATGCAAGTCTTTCCGGTGTGTGATGGCGGTCGCAAATGATCATATCGATAAAGCGTTTGCGTGCCACGATGCGCCGCGATAGGAGTTCGCACGGTAGCAAATGGACGGATAGGGGCCAAGATGACCGGGGTAGCCCGGCCAGCTCGGGCCGTTTTTGGCTTATTTGCCGATAATCAACTGGTAAGCTGAGTTAAGGAGTGTCGTTGCCGAATGGCCTATGCTGACCACTCGCAAGGATCGAGTCGCACGATCTCGATCATTATCGTCGCCCTGATTCACGCTGTTCTGGGTTATGCCTTCGTCACCGGTCTTGGCATGAAATATGTCAAAAAGGCGGCGGAACAGCTGAACGTGATCGACGTCAAGGAGGAACCGCCGCCACCGGACGAGGAGCCGCCGCCGCCGCCGCCAGACCAGCCGGTCGAACCGCCGCCGGTCGTCGCACCGCCGCCGATCGTTCAGACCCCGGCCCCCGCACCGCCGATCCAGACGGTCCGGACTCCGCCGCCGGTCTTCAACCCGGTTCCGGTTGCCGCTCCGCCGCCGCCGCCGGCTCCCCCGCCGCCGGAGGTGCCCGCATCCCGTGCGTCGCCGCGCAGCAGCCCGGGCAGCTGGCTCAGCGATGCCGACTATCCGAGCCGCGCGCAGCGTGAAGAACGCTCGGGTACGGCCGGGTTCCGGCTGGAAATCGGCCCGGACGGTCGCGTGACCAACTGCACCATCACCTCTTCGACCGGCCATGCCGACCTCGACGAGGCGACGTGCCGCCTGCTTCCGAAGCGTGCGAGGTTCAAGCCCGCGACGGCAGCCGGAGGTGGTCCGATGTCGGACACGTACAATGGCCGGATCACCTGGCGTCTGCCGGAATGATTTTGAAAAGGGCGGGCGAGCGCCTCCGGATGACTGGACGCCGCCTACCCTTGTTTATTGATCCTTTGAGAGGGAAGTCTTGAACATGTTGATGTATCTCGCAGCAGCTGCCGCGCCCAAGGCGGAGAACCCGTATGGCCTGATGGAGGCCCTTGAGCAGGGCGGCACCATCGCCTGGACCGTCTTCATCATCCTTTGCGGTATGTCGATCGGCACCTTCTACATTCTGTTCACCAAGCTGATCGAACAGCAGAAGGTGATCAACCAGGGCAAGAAGGTTCGTGCGACCTTCTGGCGCGCCGCCACCCTGAAGGAAGGCACCGCCAAGCTGGAAAAGAACTCGGCCTACAAGCAGATCGTGGACGACGGCATCAAGGCCCAGGAAGAACACACCAAGCTGACCGACCCGGTCGAAGCCCATGACTGGCTGCACGGTTCGCTCGCCCGTTCGGAAGCCTCGATCAATTCGAAGCTCGGCGGCGGCCTGGCGTTCCTCGCCACCGTCGGTTCGACTTCGCCGTTCATCGGTCTGTTCGGTACGGTTATCGGTATCTACCGCGCGCTCATCAAGATCGGTGCTGCCGGTCAGGCCTCGATCGACGCCGTCGCCGGCCCGGTCGGTGAAGCTCTGATCATGACCGCCCTGGGTCTCGCCGTGGCCGTTCCCGCGGTGCTGGCCTACAACTTCCTGCAGCGCCGCAACAAGTCGATCGCGGAACAGCTCAACGGCTTCACCGTCGACCTGCTGGCTCACCTGGTGTCGAACGGCGCCGTGAAGCCGACGATCGCCGCTGCCCCGGCCGCTCCGGCCGCCAAGCCGGCCGCTGCGCCGACCAAGGCCTGATAGGCTGAGATGCCGGCAAGGGGGCCGGCGGCGGCTGCGACGCCCGGTCCCCCTTATCGGACGTGGGTCCCGGAATGCCGGGGCGCCATCGACAAGCATGTTAGGAAATAATCAATGGCAATGAGTGTTGGCTCTGACGGCGGTGAAGACAAGCCGATGTCCGACATCAACACGACGCCGCTCGTCGACGTCATGCTGGTGTTGCTCATCATCTTCCTCATCGCGGTCCCGGTCGTCGTCCAGACGGTTCAGCTGCAGCTCCCCAAGGTCGCGTTCGAGCCGACGACGACGAAACCGGAAAACGTCTCCCTGTCGATCACGCAGGGCTCCGACGGTAGCTGTGCGGTCTACTGGAACCTGACCCGCGTCTCCTCCGACGAGCTGCTCGACCGTGCGGTCGCGAAGCTGGAGGCGGACATCAAGAAGGCGGGCGGCGTTGAGAATCTGACGCCCGAGGATCTGCCCGAAGTGCATATCCGCGGCGACATCAACGTTCCCTATCGGTGCATCGGCGGTACCATCTACACGATGCAGCGCGCCGGTTTCCCGAAGGTCGGCTTCATATCCGAGCCCGAGCCGGGTTCGCATACGCAGCGGCTTTAAGTTACAGCCCTTTGTGCCGCATTTTCAGACCTGGTGGCCGGTCCACGTCCATCGATGAAAATGCTCTAGGAGTATCGCCATGGCAATGAGTGCCGGAAGAGACGATGGCGAACCGATGGTGGAAATGAACACGACGCCGTTGATCGACGTCATGCTCGTTCTCCTCATCATGTTCATCATCACCATCCCGATCCAGACCCACGCGGTCAAGATCGACCTGCCGCAGAACGCGCCGCCGACCGACAGCGTCATCGACCCTGTCAAGAACAAGGTGGCGATCGATCCCAGCGGCGTCATCACCTGGAACGGTTCGGCCATCGACCTGCTGACCCTGCGTCAGTATCTGCAGCAGTCGCTGCGGTTGCCGGTCGAACCCGAATTGCAGTTCCAGCCCAATGCCGCCACCCGCTACGTCGTCGTCGACGAAGTGCTGGCGGAGATCAAGCGCGCTGGCGTGACGAAGCTGGGCTTCGTCGGCAACGAACAGTACGGCAATTTCTAAGGCCGTCGGAACCGGAGCCGGCACAACGCCGGAACCGGTTCGGTAGGATTTGCGCATCGAAAGGGGCGCAGGACGGGCGTTCGCTGGATCATCGGACGTCCGTGCGCCCCCAGGGCACGAATACGCCGCCGCCGTCTGGCCGGGAATGTTCGACTTCCCGTTTCCGGGCGCGGGCTGGGGTGACGCAATCGGGCGCGTGATGCGCGGACCTGCATGGGGGCTGCTTCGGCGGCCCCTTATTTTTGCCCGGCCGGGTTCGGCTTAATGCTTTCTTCACCGCGACGGGCGATGATGCGGCCGGTCAAATCGGCATGGGATCATGGGCGCCAAAGTTCAGACAAACCCGTATCACGGCAATAATCGTCTGGCGGATCGCCGCACGGCTGTGATCGGCGTTCGGGTCCGACGCCCGGGCGAGACCTGGTTCAAGAGCCACATCACCGATGTCTCCGAAGTCGGTTTCCGCTTGAAAAGCTTCATGAAACTGGCGGCGGACGATGATCTGTGGATCATGCTGCCGGGCTTCGAAGGCCGCCGGGCGCGTGTGTTGTGGAGCCGGTCGCATGAATCGGGCTGCGTCTTCGAACGCCCGCTGCATCCGGCGATTCTCGATCACATCATCCGGATCAGCCAGTAAACCGGCGGCGATTCGCTTGCTGGCGCGCTCAGTTCAAAGGCCGCCATCACGCCGATGATTGGCGCCCATGGGGACGCCGACCCATCGTCTCCTCCACGGCTGCGGTTCCCCGCTGACGGTGCCGCTGGCCCGCTCCGGACCATCCCATCCGCGTCGTCCTTGACCGACGCGGTGAACTTCGCTGCCGTCCATGCGGTCTTCGCCTTGTTTAGCAGCGGCCGCAGCCTTGCCGACGCCGGGCGGTGATGGGCGCGGCGTCGCATCGGACTGGAGCATGATGACGCGACAAGCCTTCATGTCCACGGCCTCAACCCTCCCGTCCATGGCGGCTTCGAGTGTATTGGCGGCGCTCCGACGCAGCCGGGTGGCACTATATCCTGCTCGTCATGAATGGTGCTTGGACCGCCTGTTCTGTGCCTGCCGAAGCGTCATTCCGATCCATCGCGCATCGCCATCAATCCGTCAGAAGAACAGCTTGCGGAAGCTGATCGTCACCGCGCGCCCCAGCGGGTCCAGATAACCCGGCTGGTACCGGACCGGCGTGGTCCCGTTCGCATCGGTCACGCTGCGCCGCTGGTTGAAGAGATTGTCGATGCCGATCGATATGCGCGCCCCGCGCAGGAACGGATGGTTCTTCACCAGCGAAGGCATCTGCCCCAGATTGGCGAACAGGCGCAGGTCGACCGTCGCCAGGCTGCCGAAGTCCAGCCGCGACGCGCCGCCCGCCGTGCCGTTCAGGGCGCCGTCGACATGGGTGCCGCTTTCCCAATCCACGCTCAACCGCGCGCCGAGGCCGTTATTGGTATAGCCCATCCGTGCATTCAGCTCATGCCGCGGCTGGCCGCCCGACGATCCCGTGGCGTCGCCGTTCAGCAGGTCCAGTTCCGGCACGCCGGGCGCGATCAGGATGCTCTCCGTGAAATGCCAGCTGTGATAGAGGCTGAAGCTGAGCCGGCCGCCGCCCCCGCCGCCACGGCCGCCGCCGAAACCTCCCGGCCCGCCAAAGCCGCCGCCGGGACCGCGCGGACCTCCGCCAAAGCCTCCGTCCGGGCCGCCCCGACTGCCTTCGCCGCGTGGCCGCTCGCCGCCATCCTGTCCTTGAGGGGGCTGTCCGCCCTGGCCGCCGCCCGGCCCGCGATTGCCGAACAGGCTGCGCAGGTCCTGCAACTCCTTGGGCCGCTCCTCGGGCCTGGCGCCGGCGGCACGCCAGGCTTCCACCACCTTCTGGATGTGCGATTTCAGCGGAATGGAAAGGTCGAAGCCCCAGCGGAGCTGCTCGCTCCGCGATCGCAGATAATTGATCGGCCGCGCATCGACCTGCACCAGATTGCCGTCTTCGTCCCGCAGGAAGCGCTGGGGGAAGGCGTCCTCAATGGCGGGGCTCGGCGTCGGGAAGGCCGAGATCGGGTTGCTCGTCCGGCTGTTGGTGTAGGTCGCCGTCAGCGTAAGGTTGGGTTTGTCGAACGGCTTGATATTGGCGCTGAGGCGGAACTGGTCGCGCACGCTCTCCTTGAGGGCGGCATTGCCTCCGCTCAGTTGCGTCACGAAGACGGTCTGCCCGGTCGCATAGTCGAACACCGACACATTGGGCGTGGACACCAGCGGATCGGTGATCTGCGTGCCCGTGGGCGCGGCGCGATCCTGGTTGGCCGACATCAGCAACTGCACGGCGGGCACCGGCCGCCAGCGCATGCCGTACCCCAGGGTCGAAAGCGTGCCGAAGTCGGAATAATGCTGCGCCGCCGCGTTTACATTGACGCCGATGTCGCCCACCGCGCCCAGCACGCCCTTCGACCGGCTGGTGATCGGCAGGTCGACGCTGATCTGCCCGCTGCCGATTTCCCGGCTGTAGCTGTTGTCGCGCTCCTCGCCTGAACGGATCGACCAGCTATCGAAGCCATTGGCCGATCCGCCCACGCGCACCGCGGTCGTCACCGCCCCGGCCGGCAGGTCGAACAGCGGACCCGACAGCAGCAGGTCGCCCTGCACCGCCTTCGATTCCGCCTCCGCCCGGTCGATCACCCGCGTCGACAGCAGGTCGGACGAAAAGCCGCCGAACGGGTCCGCGCCTGCATCGATCGCGCTCTGGATCGCTCCGGTCGCAAACCCCCGGTCGGTCGAAGTCCGGGTGTTCGAATAATCGCCATTGCCGGTGAACGACCATTGCCAGCCGCCGCCCAGCAGGCCGTTCAGCGTCACGCCGACATGGCCGGTCGTGCCCTTGATCTGCTGTCCCAACTCGCCCGCCTGGCGCAGATAGCGATAGAAGCTCGTCGGCGCGGCGAAGGGCGAGAAGGGGTTGCCGGCGGGCAGGTCGAACGCGGCTGCCTGGAACCCTTGCAGGCTGTCATTGTCGGACAGTTCCAGCCGCCCGTTGACGGTCATGGACACCTTGCCCAGGGCGCGGGCCAGCGTCGCATTGGCGGCGAAGCTCTCCGTCGCCGGGCTGAGCGTGCGATGATGGGCCAGCTCGCCGCCGGTCATGCCATTCCCGCCCACCAGAAAGGCGTCGATGCCCGATTGCCGGTTGGCCTGCTCACCCTGCACGGTCGGCACCACGCCGCGCTCGCTCTCCAGCAGGGATGCGGCGGTCTTGTACTGCAGGTTAAGGGTGAAGCGATTATCGCCCCGGATGCGCAGCAGCCCGCCTTCCGCCGAGCCATTCTCCCGCCCGCCCTGCGTCGTTGTGCCTGCGCGCAGGTCCACCGTTTCGGCGCGGAAACGCTGGCGCAGCACGATGTTCACCACCTTCTGCGTCGGCGCATAGCCATAGCTGAGCGCCACCTGTTCGGGCAGGATGTCGACCCGCGCCACCGCTTCGGACGGGATGTCCTGAATTTCCGAAAAGCTGGAGATCCGCTTGCCGTTCAGCAGGATCACCGGCGTCCCATTGGTCTGAGGCGACAGTTCGGAGATCATTTCGGATATGGACGTGACGCCTAGGGCGCGGACATCGGCGGGGGAAAGCTGCTGCTCCGGCTTGACATTGCCGACCACCGCGCCGCGTTCGGGCTGGCCGGTGACGACGATCTCATCGGCATCGTCCATCTGCCCGGCCGGGCCCCTCGGCTCCTCGGTCTGCGCCATCAGCGCGCCCGGCGCCGCACTCATCATCAACGGAAACAGAAGACAGGCAAAGGAACGGCGCACTGTTTACCCCTTAGGATCAAACCCTGAATGCCCTCTCTCTAGGGGGAAGTTGTCGCAAGACTCTGGCAATGCCCATAAAGATTTGTCGCAAAATGTAATCCGGCATCGTGCCGCCCGGGCCGGGCCGCATCGCAAAAGGCCTTGGCGGGGCTGCGACCTGCCATGCCGGAAGGGGATCGCGCGTCTGCCGATTGCATTGCCCGCCAGACTTTCTACACCTTTGCGCATGCGCACGCTCTATCCCGCCATCGAACCCTTCGCTTCCGGACATCTCGACATGGGGGATGGCCACCGCGTCTATTGGGAGCGGGCCGGGACGCCGGGCGCCAAGCCGGCCGTCTTCCTGCATGGCGGGCCGGGCGGCGGCATATCGCCCGACCACCGCCGCTTGTTCGATCCGGAACGCTACGACGTCCTCCTCTTCGACCAGCGCGGCTGCGGTCGCTCGACGCCCCATGCGGAGCTGGAGGCGAACACGAGCTGGCACCTGGTCGCGGACATCGAACGCCTGCGGCAGATGATGGGCGTCGACCGATGGCTGGTCTTCGGCGGAAGCTGGGGGTCCACGCTGGCGCTGGCCTATGCCCAGAGCCATGCCGACCGCGTGACCGAACTGGTGCTGCGCGGCATCTTCACCATCCGCAAGCAGGAGATCGACTGGTATTATCAGCAAGGCGCCAGCCGCATCTATCCGGACAAATGGGAACGTTTCGTCGCGCCCATCCCGGAAGCGGAGCGTGGCGACCTGCTTCACGCCTATCGCCGCATCCTGACCGGCGACGATCGCGCGCGGCAGATCGCCGCAGCCAAGGCCTGGAGCGTCTGGGAGGGCGAGACCATCCGCCTGCTGCCCGACGAAGCGCTGTCCGCCACGCATGAGGCCGATGATTTCGCGCTCGCCTTCGCGCGGATCGAAAATCATTATTTCGTCCATGGCGGCTGGCTGGAGGAGGGGCAGCTCATCCGCGACGCCGGGAAACTGGCGGGCATCCCCGGCGTCATCGTGCAGGGCCGCTATGACATGGCCTGCCCCGCCGAAACCGCCTGGGCGCTGCACAGGGCCTGGCCCGGGGCGCGCTTCGAGATGATCGAAGGGGCGGGCCATGCGTTCAACGAACCCGGCATATTGGACGCGCTCATCCGGGCGACGGACGGGTTTGCCGCCCAAGCGAAAGGATAAGCATGCGCATATGGATGGTGCTGGCGGGGGTCATCACCCTGATGGGCTGTGGCGAGAGCAGCGACCGGATCACCGCGGTCGACCGCCGGGATACGCCCGAAACCGGCGCCGCGGCCGCCGTCGCGAAGCTCGACGAGGCCCAGCGCAACGGCGTGCTGGAACGCGCGGTGCGGGCGTCGGGAGCGGCTTGCCCGACCGTCATCCGGTCGGAGCGGACCGAGGTGCGGCCCGGCGTCAAGGGCTGGAAGGCCGCGTGCAATGACGGCACGGCGCATCTGATCGAAATTCAGGCCGACGGCACCGCCAACGTCACCAGCCGCACCCACTGACCGTCGGCTTGGCGCATGTCCCCGTGCGAGGCATGGCGGCCCATGCCGTCAGCCTGCGGCGACATCCTGAAACTGGAGGTTGGCCAGCCGCGCATAGAGGCCCTTCTGCCGCATCAGCGTGGCATGGTCGCCCTGTTCGACCAGCCGCCCTTCGTCCAGCACGAGGATGCGGTCGGCGGCCCTGACTGTGGCCAGCCGGTGGGCGATGACGATGGTGGTGCGGCCCTGCATCAGCCGGCCGAGGGCATCCTGCACCAGCCGTTCCGATTCGGCGTCGAGGGCGGAGGTCGCTTCGTCCAGCAGCAGGATCGGCGCATCGCGCAGAAGGGCGCGGGCGATGGACAGGCGCTGGCGCTGGCCGCCCGAAAGGCGCGCGCCGCCTTCGCCCAGAAAGCTGTCAAGGCCCTGCGGCAGGGCGCGCAGGAAACCCTCCGCATTGGCGGCGCGGGCTGCGGCCCAGATCTGCTCGTCGCTGGCGTCCCATCGCCCGTAGCGGAGATTGTCGCGCGCGGAGGCGGCGAAGATGATGCTTTCCTGCGGCACCATGGCCATCATGCCGCGCACCTCGGCCGGATCGGCCTGGGGCAGAGGCACGTCGTTCAGGCGGATCACGCCCGAATCCGGATCGTAGAAGCGCAGCGCCAGCTGGATCAGGGTGGACTTCCCCGCGCCGGAAGGGCCGACGATGGCGACCGTTTCGCCCGGCGCGATGTCGACGGAAATGCCATGCAGGGCCGCCTGGTCGGGCCGTGTGGGATAGCGGAAATGCACGTCCTCGAACTGGAGATGCGCGCCATGCTCGGTTCGCGGCACCGGGACGGGACGGGGCGGCGGGGTTATCTGCGGCACGGCGCTCATCAGTTCATGCAGCCGTCCGGCGGCGCCCGCTCCGCGCAGCAGGTCGCCCCAGGTCTCCGACAACGCGCCGAACGCGCCTGCGACAAGCCCGCCGGTCAGCACGAAGGCGGCGATGCTGCCGCCCGACAGGCGTCCGGCGGCGACATCCAGCGCGCCCTGCCACATGACCGCCGTGATCGACCCGAAGACCAGTGCGATGACGATGGCGGTCATCGCCGCGCGCAGGGCGATCCGGCGGCGCGCCGTGGCGAAACCCGCCTCGACCGTGCTGTTGAATCGCGCCGCTTCCCGTCCTTCCTGACCGAAGGCCTGCACGATCTTCATCGCGCCCAGCGTTTCCGACGTGACGCTGCCGACATCGGCCAGCCGGTCCTGGCTTGCCCGCGACAGGGCGCGCACGCGGCGGCCAAGGCCGATGATCGCCACCAATATGACCGGAATGCCCAGCAGCAGCAGCCCGGCAAGCTTGGGCGCCAGCGCGAAAAGATAGATGAGGCCGCCGGTGCCCGTCACCACATTGCGCAGCGCGATCGACACGGTCGATCCCACCACCTGGTCGATGATGGCCGTGTCGGCGGTCATGCGCGACGCGATTTCCGAGGGGCGGTTTTCCTCGAAGAAGCGGGGTTCCTGCCGCAGCAGATTGGCCTGGGTGGCCGACCGGATGTCAGCGACGACGCGCTCCCCCAGCCAGGACACGAAATAGAAGCGGGCGGCCGTCGCCAATGCCAGGACCACCACGATCAGGAACAGATATTCGAACCAGCGGCTGATGTCGCCGCCGCCCATGAAGCCGCGGTCGATGACCAGCCGGAACCCGCTGGGAATCGCCAGCGTCGCGGCGGACGAGATCAGCAGCGCGGCGAGCGCCCCGGCGATGCGGCCCGGATAGCGGCTGGCGAAGCGCCAGATCATCGCCAGGCTGCCGAGTGGGGGGCGCGCCTTGTCGCGCGGCGATGGTTGGTCCACATCCTCCATGGCGCCGCGCTCTAAAGGGATTTTGCGTGAAAGGGAACATTTCCCGGTTCCGAAATCCGACCGGGGGCTAACCGGCGGGCGCGATCTGCGCCGCCAGCGCCATGATGCGCTGCGGTCCGGCACGGCCGGTCAGGGCATAGGCCATGTCGCCCGCTTCCCAATAGGCGATGACGTCATCGGCGCGCCGCGCGAGCAGCGGCCTCGCCTCCGCCGGGGTTTCGGCCCGGTCCGCGAAGAAGGAGAGCTGCTCCCCCTCCGGCGTGGTGATCGACACGGCGACGGCGGGGCTGTCCGGCGTCGGGTAAAGCTGCACGTCATGGATGCGCCACCGGGCCGGCAGCGGCGGCAGGACGATGCCGGTCGAACGCTGTATCTCGCTGGGGTTGAGCGTGGCGCTCTCCACCTGGGACGCCATGCTCTGGCGCAGCAGCCCGGTGCGGTGCGATGCGGCGGCTTCGTCCAGGAAGGTGGTGGCCTGCGCCGCCTGCGGAAATTCGCCCAGCTCGCCCCGCGCGATCCAGCCGGTGGCGACCAGCGCGGCGATGCCCGCCGCCCGGCCGAGATGACGCCATGCCCGGCCATGATCATTGTCATTGGCGACGGGGATCGATGTGTCGCGGCGGCGGCCCACCAGCGTGCCCTTGGTCCCGTCATGCTTCAGGCGGAAGTCGATATGCGGCCAGCGCTTGCGCCAGCGCCGGGCGACGAGCCGCTCGCCGGGACGGGCCGCGTCGTCCAGCAGCACGACCGCGCCCGGAGACAGGCGGGCAAACAGGCTGTCCGCCGCGCCGCGCACCAACGGGTGCACCGCCCAGGGCGGACCGTCGATGATCAGCAGGTCGATGCTGTCGGGCAGGCTGTCGATGTCGTACCAGCGGCCCGGCCAGTCCTCGCTTTCCGCAACCAGCGGCGCGTGGCGCAGATCGGCCGTCAGCCCATGGTCGGCCAGCCAGTTGCGGGTCGCCTGCACGAAGCCGTCATGCTGGTCGAAGCTGGTCAGCCGTCCCCCGCCATGCAGCGCCAGCGCACGCGCGGCGATCAGCGTCGATGCGCCCGCCCCCAGTTCCACCACATGGGCGGGCCGCAACCGGGCGATTTCCCGCACGATATGGCGCAGGAAACCGACATCGGCCTTCCAGCTCCCCAGATGCGGCAGGGCGTCATGGGGCAGGCCAAGCTCGTCGAGCAGCGCGCGCTTGTCCGCCTTGCGCCCGCCCGACAGGCTGGCCAGCAGCCAGGGCCAGGTGATCGCGCCGAAGCCGACGCGCCAGATCATGTCGGACAGTCGGCGCCGGGCCGCCACGGCATCGGCTTCGCTGAGGGACAGGAAACCGGTCAATTCTCTGGAGGTCACGGGTGCGCCTATCCTTTATCTGCGGGTCGAGACTGGTTATGCGGCGGGATAGCCGGTTCGCTTGGACCCGTATATCGCCAGCACAGGGAACGCCGATGACACGCATCATATCCGCGACTGTTGAACGTTGGCCGGTCGCCGGGGCCTTCATCATCAGCCGGGGCGCGAAGACGTCGGTGGATGTCGTGGTCTGCACGGTGGGCGATGGCGCGCATGTCGGCCGGGGCGAGGGCACGGCGATCTATTATGAGGGTGAGACGGCGGAAGGCTGCGCGGCGGCGATCGACGCCTATGCCGGACCGCTGGAGCGGGAGGCGCTGCTGAGCGCCATGCCGCGCGGGGCCGCCCGCAACGCGCTGGACTGCGCGCTCTGGGACCTGGAGGCGAAGCGCGCCGGGGTGCCGGTGTGGAAGCTCGCGGGGCTGGAGGAGCCCAAGCCCCTGCCGACCGCCTTCACCATCAGCCTGGGCGATCCGGAGAAGATGGAGGCGGATGCGCGGGCCGCGGCGGGGCGCGGCTTCGGCCTGCTCAAATGCAAGCTGACCGGCGATGGCGACCGGGCGAGGATCGCGGCGGTGCGGGCGGGCGCGCCGGACGTGCGGCTGATCGTCGACGCCAATGAAAGCTGGCATGATCTGGACATTGTGGCGGAGGCGCAGGCGCTGGCGGAACTGGGCGTGGAGATGGTCGAACAGCCGGTCTTTCACGGCAAGGAGGATCGGTTGGCGGGAATCAGGTCGCCCTTGCCGCTCTGCGCGGACGAGAGCTGTCATACGCGGGCCGATCTCGACCGGCTGGGGGATTTCGACGCGGTGAACATCAAGCTCGACAAGGCGGGTGGGCTGACCGAGGCGCTGGCCCTGTCGCGGGAGGCGCGGGCGCGAGGATTCCGCGTGATGGTCGGCTGTATGCTGGGTACGTCGCTGGGGATCGCCCCGGCCGCGCTGGTGGCGCAGGGGGCGGACTGGATCGATCTGGATGGCGCGCTGCTGCTGGCGAAGGACCGGGAAAGGGGGCTGGAACTGCGCGACGGGCTGCTGCGGCCTGGCGGGTTATGGGGCGAGGCATAGACTTCCCGATCCGGCCTTCACAGGAGCAGGGCGCGGGCAATCAATATCCCAGCGTCAATCCCACCGCATAATATTTCGGCCCCACATTGGCCTTGGCGCGCAGCTTGGGGATCAGCGGCATGGCAAGCGTCGCATAGGGGCGTGTATTGTCGCCGCTGAAGCGCACGCCCGCGCCGATGGTGGCGGAGGCGGGGAGGGTGTAGGTCGCCTCGACGCGCCCATAGAGCTTCGTATCCCCGTCGCGCAGATAGACGCCGCCGCCCGGCGTCAGGCTGAAGCCGGCAATATCCATCGCATAGCCGGCGCCGATTTCCGTGCCCCAATGCCCGTCCGCGCGTCCGTAATTTACCTCGGCCCCGATCCCTTCGGCATGGGCGGCAGGGGTGAAGGCGAGCGCAGCGGCGGCCAGCAAATAACAGGTTTTCATGGCTGTTCCGAAATGTCCGTTCGTCATTGCACCCGCCTGACTCCGGCCGATGCGCCGGGCAAGCGGGAGCAGGCAAGGCGAGTCCGATATGCGATCAGGCGAGTCAGGCGGGGGCGCTGCCCCCCGGCTGGTCGACGCGCACCACGGGCTGCACCTCAGGATAGGGCATGATCGCCCGCCCGTCCGGCGCGGCGGTGAAGCTGGTCTGCGTCGGATAGGCGAATTCGATCCCCTCCGCGTTGAAGCGCTTCCAGATGGCGAGGCCGACCTTGTGCCGGGACTGGAAATAATCGTGCGTATCGGGGTCGGGCACGTCGAAATTGAGCTGATAGTCGAGCGAACTGGCGCCGAAGCTGACCAGCCCCGCATTGACGAAGATATGCCCCTCTGCCTCCACGATCTCCTTCAGCATGGCGGGGATGGCGTCGGCCTTGTCCTCCGGCGTCTGGTAGATGATGCCGATGGCGAAGGTCACGCGCCGCTGCGCCAGCGTCTGCAGGCTGGTGATCTCCTTCTGGAGGAGGTTGGCGTTGGAGATCACCTTCTTCTCGCCGCTCATCGCGCGCAGATGCGTGCTTTTAAGGCCGATGCGCTCCACCCGGGCGGTGGTCTGGTCATAGGTGATGACCTCGCCCTGCCGGAAGGGTTTGTCGAAGATGATCGACAAGGCGGCGAACAGGTCGGAGAAGATGCCCTGCGCCGCAAGGCCGATGGCGATGCCGCCGATGCCCAGGCCCGCGACGAGGCCGGTGACGTTCACCCCCAGATTGTCCAGCACGACGATCAGCGCGATGGCGAACAGGGCGAAGGTCACGAGCACGCGGATCAGGCCCATGGCGTTGGCCAGGCTCTGGCTCTCGTCCGCCGAGGTGCGCCGTTCCACCAGACCCAATATGATCTCCCGCGCCCAGATGGCGCATTGGAAGACGGCGGCGATGGTGAAGAGGAAGACGACGGTCTTCAGCACCATCTCCGGCGGCCGGGCATAGCTCACCACCAGCCGCGCGGCGACCATCGCCATGAAGAAATGGGTGGTGCGGGCAAAGGCGCGGCCGGCGACGTTGGCAAGGCCCAGAGTGTCGCCGGGATGCCCCTTCAACCGTCCGCCCACGCTGCGCAGCGCCGTCAAAAGGCTGTAGATGGCCACAGCCGCGCCGATGGCGATCAGGATCTGCAGATAGTGGAGCGAGAACCAGTGGACCGTCGACTGCCACATCTCGGCCAGATTAGGCGGGCGGACGTCGATCTGCGGCAGGGTGGCGGTATCTTTCTTGGCGGCCATGAATATCCTTGCGGTTCTGGATGCGGATCAGGCCGCCAGGGGAAGGGCGGTCGAGCCGCCGGCCTCCTCCAGAAAAGCGATCAGTCCGCGTTCGTAACGGGAAAGATAGCGGGTTGCGCGCGGCAGGCGAAGCCCCTGTCGCCATGCATCCTGTCCGTTGCGGCAAAGCTCGATCAGCGCGGGGTGGATATAGCTTTTGCGGCTGATCGCCGGGGTGTTGCCCAGCGCGGCGGCGACCGGCTCGATCATCTGCTTGAGCGACACGCTGCCCGCCGCCAGCGTTTCGAAGGCAATGACGGAGGCGCCCCAGGTGCGGAAATGCTTGGCGGTGAAATCGCCGCCCATGGCTTCGGCTATATAGGCGTTGACGTCGCCCGAGGTGATGGGCCGGGCGACGCCTTCCTCATCCAGATATTGGAACAGATGCTGTCCCGGCAGATCCTGTACGGCGCGAACGAAGCGGACGAGGCGGCGGTCGGTGACGGTCAGCTCATGCTCCCGCCCCGACTTGGCCCGGTAACGCAGGCGCAGCGCCTGTCCGCGCAGGTCGACATGGCGGCGGCGCAGCGTGGTCGCGCCGAAGCTCTTGTTCGCGGCGGCATATTGCTCATTGCCGACGCGCACCTTCGCCAGGTCGAGCAGGCGCACGACGGCGGCCAGCGTCTTTTCCTTGCGCAGGCCGCGCCTGGACAGGTCGGCTTCGATCCGGGCGCGCAGCCTGGGCAGGGCGCGGCCGAAGGCGGGGCAGCCGGCATATTTCTCCGCCTCCCGCGCGGCGCGGAAATCGAGGTGATAGCGATATTGCTTGCGGCCCCGGTCGTCATAGCCGGTCGCCTGGATATGGCCGTGCGGATGGGGACAGAACCAGCAGTCGCGATAGGCGGGCGGCATGGCGATGGCGTTCAGCCGGTCGATCTCTTCCCGGTCGGTGATGCGCGCGCCGCTGGCGTCGAAATAGGCCCATCCCCTTTTCATGGCCCGGCGCGTGATGCCTGGCAGGCTGTCATTGGCGTGGACGATGGAATCGGGCGGCATGGTTTTTCCTCAACCCGCCGCCAATCGCTTCGTTCCGCGACGGGCTGCCCAGAGGGAACCGGTGGAGGGCGAACGGTCCAATCGCGGCGCTCCGCCCACGATTCGCTGAATGGCGCCAATCGATCCGTCACCCCCTTACCGGCGCGCCTTCCGGCGCCGCCCGCTAAAGCCGCTTGAATCGCATGCCGCCGGACAGTTGCCAGTGCTGCGGATGCCGGCGCATCACCGACAGATGGGCAAGGGTCAGCGTCAGGCACAGGATGGCGGCGGGGATCGCCACCGCCTGCGCCATTGGCGCCAGCAGGGCAACCGCCGTCGCGACGATCGTCCCGCCCAGCGCCATCAGGGTCGCGCCCGGTTCCCCATCCGGGCCGCGCATCCAGAACACGCATCCGCCGACGCCCAGCGCGAAGGCCATGGCGAAACGCGCCGCCTGTGCCGGTTCCGCCAGGCCGCAGCCGATCAGCAGCAGCAGGATCGCGCCCGCCAGACCCAGGCGCGGCATGCGGCCGAGCAGATGGGCGATGACCGGATAGATCAGCAATTCGCCCATGGCGACGGCGATGAGGATTGCGGTGGCGAGCCGGGCCTGCTCCGGTCCCGCGATCAGCGCCACGACCGCCGTCCCGGCCCAGGGCACCAGTCGCAACGGCGCCATGCGGATGTGGCTGATCCACCCCTGCAACCCCGCGCGGGTCTCCCAGCGCCGGTCGGCCAGCCGCAACTGGAAGGCGGCGATGATGAACAGCGCTTCGGCGCCCCATGGCAGCAGCGCCGGCGCAATCAGCGGCGCGGCGAGCACCAGCCCCAGCAGCAGGCCGTGGGCCGCGCCCAATATCTTCAGTTCGCCCTTCATGCGGCGCTCCCTTGCGCGACGGGTGTTGCGGGAAATAACGGCTGGCGCGCGGCCAACTTGCGCTTCCGGGTCAAATAGGTGTCGAGGCCGATCTGCAAGGACAGCATCATGAAGATGAAGGGCTGATAGGCGATGCCCACGAACAGCGATCCCACCATATAGATGACATGGCCCTGTTGCAGGGCTAGCGCGAAGGGCGACACCCAGGCTTCATCGCCTTCCCGGTTCCGGTACATGCGCCGGATCGCCTCCGTCCGGATGAAGCAGACGAGGTGCAGCAGCGCCCAGAGGAAGAAGCCGAAATAGCCCTGCTCGCCCAGCATCTCGAAATAGGCGCTGTGATAGGCGCGGCCATGGTCGGTGACGATGCGCTTTTCCATGCGCGATCCGGCGGCGTCGATCACCCGTTCCTGCATTACATAGGTGAACCTGTTCTGCAGATAATTGTCGAAGCCGCCGCCGCCCGGATGCTCCTTCACATAGTCCAGCGTCCATTTCCACACGGCGAGGCGGGTGGAGGCGCTTTCGTCCTGGCTGTGATTCTCGATGGTCGACATGCGCTGGGTGAAGCTGGCGGGCAGGAAGGGAATCGCCGCCAGCGCCGCCACCGCCATCAACGGGCCGTAGAGGAACCGCCGCTTCGACCGCATCAGCATCAGCCCCGCCAGGATGGCGATGCACACCAGGCCCGTCCGCGCCTCCGTCCCGATCGGCATCAGCAGGCAGGCAAAGCAGAGCGCATAGGCGAACAGCCTGACCCGCCAGTCGGGCGGAAAGACGGTGCCATGCCGGGCCAGCCAGAGGATCAGCGGGATCAGCGAAATGGCGACGGTCGAAATGATGCTGCCTTCATAGAGGCCGCTGTTATTGTCCACCATCAGGTTCAGCACGCCATAGCCGCCGCCCGACAGCGCCGTCTTCATGCCGCCGTTGATGATGATCGTGCTGGCGCAAAGCACCATGAACAGGGCCAAGGCCTCGATCCGCAGGCGCGTGCGCAGCGTGACGGGCAGGAAAATGGCGAACAGCATCGCCTTCCATACCCAGCCCCATTTGGTCGCGGCGTTGATCGGAAAGTCTGCCGTCGCCGTGGTATAGCCGCACCAGACTAACAACAGCAGCAGGATCGCCTGCCGCGCAGACAGTCGGCAATCCTTCTTGTCGTCGACCAATATCCACGATCCCACCGCTGCCACGAAGGCGATGAAGGAGATGGGGACGCTGTTCAGCAGGAAATAGGAGAGGCGCTGGGGCGATACGATGTCGATATAGGCATAGACGGCTATCAGCAGGAACGGTCGTCGCAAGCCTGTAAGGAAGAAGGCGCCAAGGAAGGCAACGAAGAACAGGTCACGCATCGCCGCTCTCCGCCTCCAGGCCGGAGGGGGGATCGCGATCCAGGTCGGGCCGCGACAGCAGGCGCCAAGCCGCCAGCAGAATGACGCCATGGCTGATGAGAAGGGAAAGGGCGTCGATCATCGCGTGCTTGAGCTATCCGTCACTTCCAACATGCTCCTGCGAAGGCAGAAGCCCAGTCCGGACGGCAGGACTTAGGCTCCTGCCTTCGCAGGAGCATGTTGTACTGAAGCCCGAACCCTCCCACCCCTAACCCAACAGAGTTGACGGCCCGTTAAACCTTTTTCGGCAAGACT
This sequence comes from Sphingobium fuliginis, assembly GCF_015074805.1. Taxonomy (NCBI): domain Bacteria; kingdom Pseudomonadati; phylum Pseudomonadota; class Alphaproteobacteria; order Sphingomonadales; family Sphingobiaceae; genus Sphingobium; species Sphingobium fuliginis. The sequence continues at coordinate 3,294,564 of NZ_CP060035.1, forward strand.
CGTCGCCATGACACGGATTCTCCATGTGCTGGACCACAGCCTGCCGATGCACAGCGGATACACTTTCCGCACCCGCGCGATCCTGCGGGCGCAATTGGCGAAGGGCTGGGAGGTGCGCGGCATCACCGGTCATCGCCATGCCGCGCCGGGGCCGCTGGAGGAGGTGGTCGACGGCCTGCATTTCCACCGCACGCCCGGCGAATCGACCGGCGGCCATCCGCTGCTGCGCGAATGGCGCGACATTTCCGCCCATGCCGACGCCATCGATATGCTGGTGCGCCAGTGGCGGCCCGACATCATCCACGCCCATTCGCCGGTGCTGAACGCGATCGCCGCGCAGAAGGTGGCGAAGCGTCACGCTATCCCCATGATCTACGAGATCCGCGCTTTCTGGGAGGATGCGGCGGTCGGCAACGGCACCGGGACGGAGGGCAGTCCGCGCTACTGGCTGACACGGCAACTGGAAACCCATGCCGTCCGCGCCGCCGATGCGGTTGCCGTGATCTGCGAAGGCCTGCGCGGCGATCTGGTGGCGCGGGGAATCGACGCGGCCAAGATCATCGTCTCGCCCAACGGCGTCGACATGGACCAGTTCGGCACGCCCGTTCCCCGCGACCCCGCGCTGACCGCGAAACTGGAGCTGGAGGGCGCCGACGTCGTCGGCTTCATCGGCAGCTTCTACGATTATGAGGGGCTGGACGACCTGATCGCCGCCCTGCCGAAACTCGTGCGCGCCCGCCCGAAGGCGAAGCTGCTGCTGGTCGGCGGCGGCCCGTGCGAGCAGGCGTTGCGCGACCGGGCCATGGCCTCGCCCTTTGCCGACCATATCGTCTTCGTCGGTCGCGTGCCGCACGATCAGGTCGAGGATTATTATGCGCAGGTCGACATCCTCGCCTATCCGCGCAAGTCGATGCGCCTCACCGATCTGGTGACGCCGTTGAAGCCGCTGGAGGCGATGGCGCAGGGCCGGCTGGTCGCCGCGTCCAGCGTCGGCGGCCATCGCGAACTGATCGAACATGGCGTCACCGGCACGCTGTTCGCGCCTGACGATCCGCCCGCCCTTGCCGCCGCGCTGGCGGGGATGTTCGCGGATCGCGGCTTCTGGGAAGAGCGGCGCGCGGCGGCGCGCGCCTTTGTGGAGCGGGAGCGTAACTGGTCGTCAAACATTCTTCGCTACGAACCCGTCTATCGGCAATTGCTGGCGCGCCCTCAAGGGGCGCGGGCGGCGGCGTGAGAAGAATGCGTGGGCTGCTGAAGGCGCTTTCGGGCGCGCTCGGGGCCGGGCTGCTCCTCTTCTCGCTGCCCACAGGGCTGGTCGAAACGGTCGTGGCGTCGAGTGGCCTTAGCGAAGCCATCCCGGCCGCCGCGCCGCCGCTGGGGCTGAAGGCCCGTCTGCTGCTGGCGGGTTTCGGCGCGGCGATGGTCCTGGGCCTGATCTGGGCGGGACAAAGAGAAAAGCGCGTCGCTCTGCTGACGCATGACAAGCAAGGGCGCGGGAACGGCGCCGCAGGAGTGAGTGAAATGGGTTTTGCATTGTCGAAGCTGAACTGGCTGTCGCGTGACCGGAGCAGGTCGGGTCCGGCGCTGCGCCGTGCCGACGCCCATCCCGATGCCCCCGCGCGTCCGCCGATCTTCGCCAGCCGCGACTTTGGCGGCCTCGACATTTTCGCCCGCACCGCGCCCGGACGCGAAGATGGGGAGGCGGAAGCCGCTGTCGAGGCGCCCATCACCGCGCCGGGCAGCCTTTCCCTTCCCGGCATGCCGGACAAGATGACGGAGGAAACGGCCTTCGCACGCCTGCAGCGCGCGTTTTCGCCGGAGACTGTCGATGCCGACCCTCAGGAGATCGCGCAGCCGGCGCAGCCCGAGACCGCTCCCGCGCCTGCGCCCATCGCGCATCTTTCATTGGCGGAGCTGACCCAAAGGCTGGAACAGGGTCTTGCCCAGCGCAAGCGCATGGGCCGGCCCGCCTCCGTTCTGGCCGACATGCCGGTCGAAGCCGCCGTGCCCGTGCGCGATAAGGTCGAGCAGGGCGTCGATGAGGCCCTGCGCGCCGCTCTGGGGACTTTGCGGACCATGGCCGGCCGCGCCCGCTGAACCGGCAGGCGAGAGCGCGCTGACGGGCGCTCTCCCTTGATGGCTCTCACCAGTCCTCTATGGTGAGCGCCGACAATTCGACCCACTCGCCGGCCGGCACCGGACGGCGGCAGTCGATGCTGATGTCCGCGACGAAATGGCCGGACAGGCTCCATTCCGCTTCCTCGATTCCCTGGACAAAGGCTGCACGCCGCTCGGCCGCATCGGGCCCGGAGAGGGTCAGCGCGACGACATGGCGCCGCCCCTGGAACAGCGCGCTCGCCCAGGGACGGCTGACGGCGCGTTCCACCATGACGGTTCCACCCGCCCGCGCGATCAGTTGCGACAGCAGACGGGGCAGGGGGTCGCGCGCTTTCGCCGCACCTTCATTTTGGAGCAGATTCCGGATGGGAGCGTTCACGTGGATGCTTGTCATTCGCCCATGCTCCTGCGATATGTGTTCATGAAATGTTCTACTCGCCTCTTCATTCTCATGCCGGGTTCGCGGCCCCTGCGCAGGTCGAAGACCAGCCGGGGATCGCGCACGCTCTCGCGGCCGAACCGGGTCGCGGGAATGCCGTTTTCCCGCAGAAATTTTTCGACCTCTCGCAACAGCATAGTCCCGCTTCTCCTCTGTCGATTCGATCCGCCTGCGCGAATCCCTCAGGTGATTTTCATGTTGCCTAATTTCCTACTTGTCTAGGAAAATTCCTATCAGTAATGGATGAGATATGGTCGGTATTGGAGAAGATCCGCGCGTGGTGCTGGAGCGGCTGATTGCCGAGCGGGGCGACAGCTATTCCGATCTTTCGCGCCTGCTGAACCGCAATCCCGCCTATATCCAGCAGTTCATAAAAAGGGGCACGCCGCGGAAGCTGGATGAGGAGGACCGGCGCATATTGGCCCGCTATTTCGGCGTGGCGGAGGAAATGCTGGGCGGGTCGGTCCCGCGCGGAACCCCGCCGGTCAGGGTGCGGTCGTTGCCTTCGGTGGTCAGCGTGCCGCGGCTTTCGCTGGGCGCTTCGGCTGGGCCGGGTTCGCTGGACGAGGATGAGCGGGCGGCCGGCCTGATGGCCTTCGACGCCAACTGGCTTCGTCATCTGGGCGTTCGGCCGCAGAAAATATCGATCATCCGCGTCGATGGCGAATCCATGGCTCCCACGCTCAGCGATGGCGATGAGATCATGGTCAATCATGACGACGATGCGGGGCGGCTGCGCGACGGCGTCTATGTGCTGCGGCTCGACGGGGTGCTCATGGTGAAGCGCGTGGCCATGGGGCCGCGCAGGGGTTTTTTCTCCGTGCTCAGCGACAATCCCCATTATCCCGACTGGATCGACATCGATCCGGCGCTGGTCGTGATCGTGGGCCGGGTGGTATGGACAGGAAGACGGCTGGTTTAGGGCGGGTTTCGATGTGATTGAATCAGATCGCCGCTATAATCTCTTTATTGTCCGCGATTTCTTGACCAGCGATCGGTTCGATTGCTGGAAATCGCTCTGGGAGGCAGGCTTTTGAACGACAATGGCGCGGTCATCCGCAAGGCCACCGAATGGCGTGGGGCGCGGCTGGCGCTGGCGACGGTGGTGTCGACCTGGGGCTCCGCGCCCCGACCGCGCGGCAGCCATATGATCGTGCATGAGGACGGCCGGTTCGAAGGCAGCATATCCGGCGGATGCGTCGAGACCGACGTGCTCCAGCGCGCGGCGGAGGTGATCGGGGGGCGGCCGGCTAATCTGGAAACCTATGGCGTGGCCGATGGCGACGCCTGGGCGGTCGGCCTGCCTTGTGGCGGGGAAATCAGCGTGCTGGTCCAGCCGGTCAGCCCGGAAGGCTTCGACCCCGCATTGTTCGAGCGGATCGCGGCGGAAAGCGAGAAGGGCAGGGCGCTCACCCTGTCGACGGATCTTGCGACCGGCCTCACGCGGGAAGGGGCGGGGGAGGGGCAGTTTCACAACCGCTACGATCCGCCCCGCAGATTGCTGATCGTCGGTGCTGTGCAGATCGCCCAGTCGCTTAGCGCACTGGCGCGGGCAATCGGCGTCACTCCCGTCGTCATCGATCCCCGCGGCCGTTTCCTGACGGAGGAGCGCTTCCCTGGCGTCGAACTGGACGACCGCTGGCCGGACGAAGCGGTTGCGGCCCGTTTTCCCGGCGGATCCACCGCGGTCGTGACGCTCAGCCACGACATCAAGATCGATGATCCCGCCCTGGCGGCGGCGCTGCGTGGGCCGACGGGCTACATCGCCGCGCTGGGATCGCGCAAAAGCCATGCGGCGCGGTTGGAACGGCTGGCTGCTCTGGGCTTTTCGGCGGAAGAACTTGCGCGCATAGACGGCCCCGCCGGCCTCGACATAGGGGCGATAGGCGCGGCGGAAATCGCCCTCTCCATCGCAGCCGGCATGGTCGCGGGCTTCAACGCCAAGCGCTAAGCCAAGCCTCCCCATCAACGAAGGGGAGGACGGCCAGCCCTAGAGCCACTCGACATTCAGCCCTGACGGCCTGCAAATGACGCTTTTCCGCGCCTCCGGTGCTCACCTACTTTGAGTAGGCTGCGCTCCGGGTCACGGAAAACCATCATTTTCGGCTCGTCATCATCTGAATGTCGAGTGGCTCTAGCAGCACTTCCCCCCATTTCTGCCCCCATAACGCGCCTCCTGCCGCTCCCGGAAGAAGACTGTCCGGTCCATCGGCGCACGCTCGGGATGATGCGCCCGCATATGGCGCAGATAGGCCTCATAATCCGGCACCCCGACCATCATATGCGCCATCTGCCGCAGCCGGTGGAGGAAGATGCTCATTCCGCCGGGACCAGTTGCGCCGGAATTTCCCGTGCGGTCGGCGCCGCCACCTTCCGCGCGGCGAGGCAGGTGCGGATGGTGAACAGCAGCACCGCCAACACCACGAACAGGAAGACCGCGACCAGCGCCGCGTCGATCCGGTCGTTGAAGATGATCTGCCGCATCTCCGCCATCGACTTGGCCGGGGCCAGCACCTCGCCATCGCCTGCCGCGGCGCTGAACCGGGCGGCATGCGCCAGGAAACCGACCTTCGCATCGGCCGAAAACAGCTTGAGGAAGCCCGCCGACAGGGTGCAGATCAGCAGCCAGGCGGTCGGGATCAGCGTCACCCAGGCGAAGCGGTCCCGCTTCATCCGGAACAGCACCGCCGTTCCCAGCATCAGTGCGATGGCCGCCAGCATCTGGTTGGAAATGCCGAACACCGGCCAGAGCGTGTTCACCCCGCCCAGCGGATCGGTCACGCCCTGATAGAGGAAGAAGCCCCAGGCCGCGACGGTCAGCGCCGTTGCGACGACCCCGGGAGCCATGCTCTTGCTGTCCTTGAAGGCGGGCACCGCCAGCGCGATCAGATCCTGCAACATGAAGCGTCCGGCGCGCGTCCCCGCATCCACGGCTGTCAGGATGAACAATGCCTCGAACAGGATCGCGAAATGATACCAGAAGGCCTTCATCGCCGGCCCGCCCATGATATGGGAGAATATCTCCGCCATCGCCACCGCCAGCGTCGGCGCCCCACCCGCGCGGGAGATGATGCTGTGCTCGCCCACATCCTTCGCGGTCTGCAGGATCAGATCGGGCGAGATGGGGAAGCCCATGGCCGTCACCGCCGCCGCCGCGCTGCCCGCGTCCTTGCCGATCACCGCCGCAGGGCTGTTCATCGTGAAATAGATGCCCGGATCGAGGATCGACGCGCCCACCAGCGCCATGATCGCCACGAACGCCTCCATCAGCATCGCGCCATAGCCGATCATCGGCGCATGGGCTTCGCTGGCGATCAGCTTGGGCGTGGTGCCGCTGGCGATCAGGGCATGGAAGCCCGAAACCGCCCCGCAGGCGATGGTGATGAACAGGAAGGGGAACAATCCGCCCGACCAGACCGGCCCGTTGCCGTTCACGAACTGGGTCACGGCATGCATTTTGAGCGGCGGCGCCATGATGACGATGCCGATCGCCAGCGCCGCGATCGCCCCGATCTTGAGGAAGGTCGACAGATAATCGCGCGGCGCCAGCAACAGCCAAACCGGCAATACCGACGCTACCGCGCCATAGCCGATCAAGATCCAGCAAAGCTGCACCGGCGTGAAGGTGAAGGCCGGCCCCCAGACCGGCGAAGCGGCGATGTTCTGCCCATAGACGATGGCGGCGAGCAGCCCGACCAGTCCCAGCAGCGACACTTCACCGATGCGCCCCGGCCTGATCCAGCGCGTATAGGCGCCCATGGCCATCGCCAGCGGCACCGTCGCCGCCACGGTGAACATGCCCCAGGGGCTTTCCGCCAGCGCCTTCACCACGATCAGCGCCAGCACGGCGAGGATGATGACCATGATCATGAAGGCGCCGAACAGCGCGATGGTCCCGGCAACCTGCCCCATTTCCATGCGGATCAGCTCGCCCAGCGACTTGCCGTCGCGGCGCATGGAGATGAAGAGGACCATGAAGTCCTGCACCGCGCCCGCCAGCACCACGCCCGCAATGATCCAGAGCGTTCCGGGCAGATAGCCCATCTGCGCCGCCAGCACCGGTCCCACCAGCGGGCCCGCGCCCGCAATGGCGGCGAAATGATGCCCGAACAGCACCGTCCGGTCGGTCGCCACATAGTCGAGGCCATCGGCCCGCCGGATCGCGGGCGTGGGCCGCGACGGGTCCAGCCGCATCACATTTCGCGCGATGTAGAGCCCATAATAGCGATAGGCGACGAGGAAGCTGCTGACCGCCGCCACCACGATCCACAGCGCATTGACCGCCTCGCCGCGGGATACAGCCACCACCGACAGCGCCACCGCGCCCATAATCGCTATCATTATCCAGGGAATATGCCGGGTCATCGCTCTCTGATCGCTTGTTCGTTGGAAAGTGCGCACAGTAGAGCCGCAATCTTCAAAGACAATCATCTTGTCCGGAAACCAGACTGCGTGCCCGCTGCCGTTTGAACGGCCAGTCCGTTGCTCCGCCTGCCCAGAGCGCCCACCATATGATCACCGGCTGCGCAGCCAGGCGCGGCCCGTGATACCACCAGCTCAGATGCACGCCGCCAAACGGAATGTCGTTCAGGGCATGGTGGAAATTGGCTGGCCACACGCACAGGGCGTAGAGCGCGAGAGCCATGCCTGCCGCCCTGCGCAGCGGCGTCAGCATCAGGCCGATGGCGCCGGCGATCTCGGCCACGCCGGTCAGCGCGATCGTCATATGGGGTGCGGGAACCCAGTCAGGCGTGATCGCGACGAAGCCGCCGGGCCGGGTCAGGTGCAGGGTTCCGGCCAGGCCAAAAGCCAAGGCCAGGACCATTTGCGCGACCCGTCTCCCTCTGCCGTGCGGCCTCGCGCCGTCGCGAATCATCCAAGCTCCAGTTCAGCCTCATTCTCGCCGTCCCAGACATGGGCGCGCTGCGCATGGACCTTTATCATGACAAGGCCGGGCGTGTCCGGCCCTTCCTCGAACCAGTCCTGCAACTGGCTGTTCCAATGCGCGCGGAACGCATCGCGATCGCGGATCAGGTCGGCGCGGCCCTCCACGGCGATGAACAGCGGGTTCTGCTTGAGCAACCCGGTACGCCCCTGAAAGGACAGGCCGACGCGCGGATCGCGTTCGATGTCCTTCACCATCAGCGTGTCTTCAGTGGTGAAATAAAAGCTGTCGCCGCCATAGGCGACATCCTGGTTGTTGCTCATCGGCCTTGCGCCGATCTGGCCGCCGTCGGCATGGGTCGACAGCATCGCGAAATCGATGTCCTTCATCTTCTCCGCCAGACTGTCGAGCGTCAATTGCATCATCGTCACTCTCCTTGTCCCCTATCGCGCAAACGCATGAAATCAGGGGCGGCTCCACCGGATTCGCCTTGGGAAAGAAAAGAACATATCATGAACATGATCGACCGATTCGCATGGAGCGAAATGTCATGGAAAACCAGCCCGGCAAGACCCTCTTCCGCCTGTTCTTCGCCCTGAAGCCCACATTGCTGATCGCCCGCCAGACGGATCATTTCGCGGAGGCCATCGCCGGCGGCGCCCGGCGCATCGCCGTGGATCACCAGCATGTGACGCTGGCGATCACCTGCGATTATGTCGAATATCCCTATGCGGTGATCAAGGCGCTGATGCGCGCCGGGACAGGCGTGATGGCGGAACCGTTCGACCTGCGGCTGGACCGGCTCAGCATCGGCAACCGGTCCGCCGCCCTGCGTCCGTCCCATAGCGTGCCGTTGCTCGGCACGCTTCAGAAGCAGATCGCGGCGGGCATGAAAGGCGCGGGGGTGATGCTGCGTCCCGGCTGGAGCTTCAGCCCGCACCAGACGCTGTTCTACCGCGACGGCCTGCCGGAACAGCGTCGGGTCGATGGCTTTGGCTGGCATGTCGACCGGTTCATGCTGATATGCAGCCATGTCGGGCGCACGCATCATGAGACCCTGGCCACCTGGACTCTGAAAGGAAGTGGGCAGTACAGCCTTTTCTAACCGCTTCGGCTCCCGCGAGGAAAGCCTGCCGGGGATCAGCCGGAACTTGCGTCCTGGCCGATGATCCGGGGCGCCCGCACATAGCCGAAGTCGCCCGTGCCCGACCAGGACCGCCCGTCAGGATAGCGCAGTTCGATTCCCGCCAGATCGCGTTCGTCGGCCAGGCGCATGTTGACGCCCATCATGCCGTTTCCGAACCGGGATACCGCGCTGGCGGATAGGGTGAAATGGGTGGTCGATCCGCATCGACCGCAAAACTGGACCTCCGCTGCCGGATCGTCCTTGTCCTCCCGGCAATAGCTTTGCGTGGCGCCCTCGACACGCACTTCGCGGGGGTCGAGATAGGCCCAGTGCGCGCCCGTTTTGCTGCACAGCGTGCAGTTGCATGCATTGATGAACGCCGGGCGTTTCTCGATCGTCAGGCCGATCCGACCGCAGAGGCAGGTGATCCTCACCATTGGCCGGGCCTCACCCTTGGGTCACGCTTTCCAGCACGGCGGCGCGCAATTCTGGAAGTCCCATGCCCTTTTCGCTCGACGTCGCGATGATGTCCGGATGCGCGGCGGGCCGTTTGCGGATCGCCTCGGCCACGGCCTCGTGGACCTCCGCAAGATGGCTGGCCTTCACCTTGTCCGCCTTGGTCAGGACGATGCGATAGCTGACCGCCGCAGCGTCCAGCATGTCGAGGATGTCGGTATCGACATCCTTGATGCCGTGGCGGCTGTCGATCAGCACCAGCGTGCGCTTCAGCTTCGCCCGCCCGCGCAGATAGTCGTTCACCAGGAACCGCCATTTGCGCACCATGTCCTTGGGCGCGCGGGCGTAGCCATAGCCCGGCATGTCGACCAGCCGGAAGCGCAACGGATCGCCCACGTCGAAGAAATTCAGCTCCTGCGTCCGTCCCGGCGTATTGGACGTGCGGGCAAGGCCGTTGCGGTTCGTCAGCGCATTCAGCAACGATGATTTGCCGACATTGGACCGGCCCGCAAATGCCACCTCGTTCACCGCCATGTCGGGCAGGAATTTGAGGTCGGGCGCGGATTTGAGGAAGGCGATGGGGCCGGCAAAGACCTTGCGCGCTTCCTCGATCAATTCAGCCTGTTCCTGTTCGGTCAACGCCCCGGCCTTATTTCGCGGTCGCGGCGCTGAGTTGCGGGTGGCGCTTGTAGAGCCACCATTGCTGCAACATCGACAGGCAGTTGTTGGTGATCCAGTAGACCAGCAGGCCCGCCGCGAAGGGCGCCATGATGAACATCATCATCCACGGCATGATCGCGAACACCTGCTGCTGCATCGGGTCCATCTGCGCCGGGTTCAGCTTGAACTGGAAGTACATGCTGATGCCCAGCAGCAGCGCCAGCACGCCGATCCCCAGGAAGGCGGGCGGGGTGAAGGGCAACAGGCCGAACAGGTTGACGATGTGCAGCGGATCGGGCGCGCTCAGATCCTTGATCCACAGCACGAAGGGCTGGTGGCGCATTTCGATGGTGAGCTGCAACACCTTGTACAGCGCGAAGAAGATCGGGATCTGGATGAAGATCGGCAGGCAGCCCGCGAGCGGATTCACCTTCTCGCGCTTGTAGAGCTCCATCATCTCCTGCTGGAGCTTGGGCTTGTCGTCCTTATATTTCTCCTGCAGCGCCTTCATCTTGGGCTGCACCGCGCGCATCGCCGCCATGCTGGCGAACTGGCGCTGGGCGACGGGGAACATCAGGCCGCGCACCACGAAGGTCAGGCAGATGATCGCCACGCCGAAATTGCCGATATGCTCGAACAGCCAGTGGAGCAGGGCGAAGATCGGCTTTTCGAACCAGTAGAACCAGCCCCAGTCGATCGCCCGGTCGAACAGCGGAACGCCGGCGTCCTGATAGGCTTCCAGCGTCTTCACCTCCTTGGCGCCGACGAACAGCCGGTTGGTCTGCGTCACTGCTTTGCCCGGCGCGACCATGATGGGGGCCAGCGACACGTCGGTCTGGAACTGCGTGCCGGCACCTTTACGCATCTGGCCGGTGAAGGCGGCCTTCTGGTCGGGAATCAGGGCGGAGAGCCAATATTTGTCGGTGAAGCCGATCCAGCCGCCGGTCGACTGGAAGCTCTGCGTCGCCGGACCCTTTTCCAGATCCTTGTAGTTCACGTCATAATTGGCCGCGCCGTTGAACACCCCCATCGGGCCGACATGGATCGTCCAGGTGTCGGGATCGGCCGAGGGAGTCGCCCGGCTGACATAGCCGTAGCTCTTGACGCCCACCGCGCCGGCGCCGCTGTTCGACACCTTCTGCTGCGCGGTGATCATGTAATTTTCGTCGATGGAATAGCGGATCTCGAAGGTCTGGCCCGCGCCATTGTTCCAGGTCAGCGTGACCGGGCTGGACGGGGTCAGTTCCTTGGCCGACGCCGTCCACAGCGTGCTGCCGTCCGGGGTCTTCACCCCTTCGCCCTGCCAGCCGAAGCCGGCGAAATAGGCGTGCCGGGTGCCGCTGGGGCTGTAGAGGCGAATGGCCGGCGACGCCTTGGCGATCGTTTCCTTGTAGGTCGGCAGCACGATGTCGTCGATGCGCGCGCCCTTCAGGTTGATCGATCCGGTGATCTTGGGCGTGCGGATGGGCACGCGCGGGCTGTCCTTCAGCGCCAGCGCCAGGTCGCGGACCGCAGCGGACCCTTCCGCCGCGGGGGCGGCGCCGGACGGGGTGAGCGGCGTGGTCTTGCCGCCCTCGATCTTCGTGGCCGGCGGATTGGCGGCGGGGAAGAAATATTTGGCGACATAGGGCCAGCCGAACAGGATCGCCGCGGTCAGCAGCACCGCCAGGATGATATTCTTCTTGTCGTCCACGCTTGTCGGCTCCGCCGTATCTCGAAAATTCGTATCAGGGGACCGGATCGTAACCCGAACCGCCCCATGGGTGGCATCGCATTAGCCGCTTCGTGGCCAGCCAGCTACCCTTCACCGCACCATATTTGCCGATCGCCTGAATCGCATATTCGGAACAGGAGGGCGCATAGCGGCAGGAAGGAGGCAAAATGCGCGAAGGCCCAAGCTGCCAGAAGCGCGCGATCAGGATGAAAAGGCGGGCGATCACGGCCTGTCCCTGCCATGTCTGCCCCTGCCATGTTCTTGCGAAGGCGGGAAGCCCGTTCCGCCGCTGCCTTCCGTCGCCACCTCGAATCCGGGTTCCTGCCTGCGCAGGGGCGCCGTGTCTTTCGGAGGGGAAGGCCGCCCCTTCCTGCGCGGCGCCTCATCAACAGGCCGGCTCATCACCTTGCCCAGCGCCTTTTCCAGCTCCCGGCGAAGCAGGCCGAAGTCGCGCTCGATACCCTCGGCGCGCCCGATCAGCACATGATCCGCTCCGGCTATGCCATGCGCGGGCAACAGATCCCGCGCCAGAACGCGAAAGCGGCGCTTCATCCGGTTGCGGATGACAGCGCCGCCAATCTTTTTCGTGACCGTGATGCCGTACCGCATCGCCGGATCGCCGTCGCCGCGTTCGCGCACCAGCAGGACAAAGCCTGGCATGGGCGTGCGCCGCCCGCGATTCGCCGCCAGAAAATCAGCGCGCCGGGTCATGACCGCAGGCGCGCGCTCAAGCGGCGCGTCGTTCAGGCGCTCAGGCTCTTGCGGCCGCGTGCACGACGAGCGCGCAGCACGTTGCGGCCGCCGGGGGTCGCCATGCGAGCGCGGAAACCGTGACGGCGCTTCCGAACCAGATTGCTCGGCTGATAGGTGCGCTTCATCGTTCATTCCTCAAAAAACTAAAAGAATCGGGCGTGACAAAAAAGGGCCGCCGGGCGGGCGGCCGCATGTCAGGGGGCGTCCGATAGGCAAAAGGGAGAGGCGAGTCAATGGCGGAGGAGAAGGTCGTGATGGTTTCGAGGACGGTTGAGCGCGATGTCGGATTCCGGTCAAGCGCTGCCGTCCGTGGATCATCATACCGTGGGAACCTGGCTCTCATGAGCCGCCTGTCTCATTCAAGTGCTTCACAGGAGCACGGTGCGCTTCATGGGGTGCGCTTTAAGGGATGCACTTCAAGGAAAGCGGAAGGTCAGCAAACCGCGCGGAAGCCGCCGCTTACTTCCCCCGCGCCGACGCCACCGCGGCCTTCAGGGCGTCATAGCCCACGGCCCCGTTCAGCACCTGACCCCCGATGACGAAGGTCGGCGTGCCGCTTGCCTGCAGTTTCTGCGCCAGCCCGATATTGGACTGGATCTCCGCATCATATTTGCCCCCCGCGATCGCCGCCTGCGCCGCCTTCGCGTCGATCCCGACCTTCGCCGCCGCCGCGAGGATCGTCTCATGCGTTACCTTGCCCGCTGCATAGAGCGCCCGGTGGAAGGGCATATACTGGTTCTTCTCCGCCGCCAGCAGCGACACCTTCGCGGCATCGATGCTCTCGTCGGACAGGATCGGCAGTTCGCGATAGACGACCTTCACCCTCTTGTCCTCACCCACCAGCCTGGCGAGATCGGGCAGCGACGCCCGGCAATAGCCGCAGGCATAGTCGAAAAATTCGACCACGGTCACATCGCCATTGGCGGCCCCTTCCCACGCGCCGGCATAGGGGGTCTCGATCGTCTTGCGACTGGCGTCGATCATGCCCGACATCCGCTTCGCCTGCAGCTTCTCGACGGCTTGCGGGATGATCTCGGGATGTTCCAGGATATAGTCGTGCACGATCTGCTCGATGGCGGCCTTGTCCCCGGCGTCGACGCGGCCCGTGCTCTGGGTGCCGAGCGCCGCGCCCGTCGCGGTGGCGGCGATGAAGGCGAAAACGCCAAGGGTCATCATGATGGTCCTGTTGGAAAGCGCTGCGCGAAAGCTGGGCCGCCTTTGATCTGTCATCGTTTCTTTCGCTTCTGCTCGACGGCTGCGCGGGAAACCATGGCGATATCCTGCGCGCGCAGATAGTCAACCGTGCCTGGCTTCAATCCCTGCATTGCGGCGTCGGCGCTGCGCAGCGCCATCTGATCCTCGCCCATCATCGAATAGCGTTCCGCCGTCGCCAGCGCGGCGCGGGGTAGGTCGCCGCGATGTTCATAGACCACGCCCAACTGGTACCAGGCGAAGGGATTTTCCCGGTCCCGTGCAATGGCGTTGCGCAGCACCTTTTCCGCCTCCGCGAAATTCGCGTCATTTTCCGTCGCGATCAACGCATGGCCCAGCAGCGTGGCGATCAGCGGCTGGTTGGTGAGCTGCACGGCCTCCCGCAGCGGCGGGATGGCGTCGGCGGGCTTGCCGCTTTCCAGCAGCACCTGCCCCTTCAGTTCCAGAAAATAGGGATCGTGCGGCGCGGCGGCCAGCAGGGCGTCGACCTCCGCCAGAGCCTTGTCCGGATAGGCGCTCTTGTGCCAGGCATAGGCGCGGGCATAATGCGCCGGCAGCGACTGGTCGCTTTCGGGATATTTGAGCAGGGTTTGGTTCGGTTCCGACACGAAGCCGACAAGCTTTGCCTTGATCCGTTCGAACCGCGCCTCCAGCTTCGGGTCTATCGGCTTGTCCCAGGCGGGATCGACCGTATAGACTTCCCGCAGCACATTGATGCGCTCGCCTGAAAGGGGGTGGGTGCGGCCGTAACTGTCGTCCTGCGGAATGGCGAGGCGATATTCCTGGTTCTGCAGCTTCTTGAAGAATTCCAGGCTGCCCTTGCCCGAAACCCCCGCCTTGCTGAGATAGCGCGCGCCGGCAAGGTCGGCGGAGCTTTCCTGCGCCCGCGAAAAGGCCAGGAACTTGCCCATCGCCGCCTGCTGCCCCATGCCCAATATGCCCATGCCCGCTTCCGCGCCGCCCGCCGCGATCGCCGCCGCGCCCAGCACCAGGCTGAGCAGGGTGATGCCGGTCGCCTCCTTCATCCCTTCCCCGTAACGGATGACATGGCCGCCCTCGATATGGCCGAGTTCATGCGCGACCACGCCCTGCACCTGGTTTACATTGTCGGCGGCCGCGATCAGCCCGCTATGCACCCAGACATATTGGCCGCCCGCCACGAAGGCGTTGATATTGGGATCGTTGATGACCAGCACCTGGACATTGCGCGGCTCCATGCCGGCCGCCTGGACCAGCGGTGCGGACATGTCGGCCATGAACGCCTCTGTCTCCGCGTCCCGCAGGATCTGCTGCGCCGCGGCTGGGCGCGACAAGAGGGCGAGCGATGCGACGGCAATGGCCGCGAAACGAAGCCAGCGCGCGGTCATGCGAGGAAGGTTCGGCGTGCAGGGGCGGTGCGGGGCAGGGGAAGAGGCTCCATCGCTGACTGTCAATGCCGTCTAGGGGATGAACGGCAACTGAAAGGCGTTATGTAGCCCATAAAGCGGCAGGTCCAATAGGGGCTTTGGACGGGAAGCGGACACCCGCTTATCCCTCTTCCTGGAGGGAGAGGGCTGCGCAGACTTGGCAGCTTGCTGCCTAGTCGTAGCTGGGTGAGGGGGGTGCGACCCAAAGGATCGCGTGGGCCGCAGGCCCGCTCCCCTCTCATCCAGATCAGCCCCGGCTCCTTCGTCGCCAAAGCTTCCCATCCTTCTCCCTCCACGGATAAGGAAGGTCCTGAAATAGCTGCAAAATCCCACCGGGGACTTCAGCCTTCCGAAAATGAAAACGCCGCCGTCCGGCCGCCCGAAGCGGCAAGACAGCGGCGTCTTTCCATCGCCTGTCGGCTTACTGGCCGAAGGTGCGCTGCCACCAGCCGCGGCGCGGCGCGCCATCGTCACCTTCGTCTGCCGCTTCGGCTTCTCCGTTCACGATGACCGTCTCCGCAGCCTCATCGGATGGAACGGCCTCGACGGGCGTTTCAACGGATGGCGCGGTCTCGGCGGCAACGGCTTCCTCGACCACCGGATCGGCCTTCTTGCGACGCGTGCGCTTGGGCTTGGCCGGCGCCTCTTCGGCGGCGGCCGCTTCCGGTGCAGCGTCGGCAGCAGGTGCTTCCTCCGCTACCGGATCGGCCTTTTTGCGGCGCGTGCGCTTGGGCTTGGCCGGCGCCTCTTCGGCGGCGGCGGCTTCCGGCACGGCTTCGACGGGCGTTTCCACGGGAGCTTCGACCTCAACGGCTTCCACCGCTTCGGCGGCAGGCGCGGCGCTTTCCTTCGCCTTGCGTGCACGGGGGCGGCGGCGGGTCTTGGGCGCTTCTTCCTCGGCAGGGGCTTCGGGCGTTGCTTCCGCCACAGGTTCCTGAACGACTTCGGCCTCGACGGCTTCGACCGCTTCCTCGCTTGCAACCGAGCCTTCGCTCACCGCTTCCTCGCCCGCTTCGCGGCGGCGGCGTCCGCCCCGGCGGCCCCGACGGCCACGGCGACGGCCTTCGCCCTCCGCTTCGGCAGCGGCTTCGGCCGGAACAGCCTCGGTCTCGCCCTCGATCTCGGCTTCCTCTTCGGCGCTGTCGGCGTCCTCGCCAGCCTCGCCTTGGGTCTCCGACTCGGCGCGATGCTCGTCGCGCTGACCGCCGCGACGGCGACGACGGCGGCGACGGCGACGGCCGCCTCCTTCCCGATCATCGCCGCGATCCTCGCCCCGCTCGGCGCGTTCCTCCTGCGCGGCGTCGACTTCCTCGATCTCTTCCTCGTCCAGTTCCTCGATGACGTCGAGATCGTCATCCTCTTCCGCGATCGGCGTATAGTCGACCACCCGCTCCGGACGCGGCCCGCTGGCCTCGACCGACATACGCGCGCCTTCGACCTCGCCATCGGGCAGGATCGCGATGCGCACGCCATAGCGCTGCTCGATCTCGTCCAGCTCCCGGCGCTTGTTGTTGAGCACGTAGAAGGCCGCTTCCTGGCTCGCCCGCAGCGTGATCAGGCTGCCGCGACCACGCGCCGCCTCCTCTTCCAGCATGCGCAGCGCGCTGAGGCCCGCCGACGAAGCGGTGCGGACCAGCCCCGTGCCTTCGCAATGCGGGCACTGGCGGGTCGATGCTTCCAGCACGCCGGTGCGCAGCCGCTGGCGGCTCATTTCCATGAGGCCGAAGCCGGAGATCCGGCCGACCTGGATGCGGGCGCGATCGTCCTTCAGCGCCTCCTTCATCGCCTTCTCGACCTTGCGGATGTTGGAGTTCATCTCCATGTCGATGAAGTCGATGACGACCAGGCCCGCCATGTCGCGCAGGCGCAGCTGGCGCGCAATCTCCCGCGCCGCTTCCAGATTGGTGGCGACAGCGGTCTGCTCGATGCCATGCTCGCGGGTCGACCGGCCGGAGTTGATGTCGATCGAAACCAGCGCCTCGGTCGGATTGATGACCAGATAGCCGCCGGACTTGAGCTGCACGACAGGATTGTACATCGCCGCGAGCTGGTCCTCGACGCTGGCCCGCTGGAACAGCGACACGGCGTCGGCATATTGCTTCACCCGGCGCGCATGGCTGGGCATCAGCAGCTTCATGAAGTCCTTGGCCGCCTTATAGCCATATTCGCCTTCGACGATGACCTCTTCAATATCCTTGTTGTAGATGTCGCGGATCGCCCGCTTGATGAGGTCGCTGTCATTGTGGATCAGCGCGGGCGCGTCCGACTTCAGCGTTTTCTCGCGGATTTCGTCCCACAGGCGCGCCAGATAGTCGAAGTCGCGCTTGATCTCCGGCTTGGTGCGCTGGAGGCCCGCGGTGCGGACGATGCAGCCCATGGTGGAGGGCAGGTTCATCTCCGCGATGATCGACTTCAGCCGCTTGCGGTCGGCGGCGTTGCTGATCTTGCGCGAAATGCCGCCGCCATGGCTGGTGTTGGGCATCAGCACGCAATAACGGCCGGCAAGCGACAGGTAAGTGGTCAGCGCCGCGCCCTTGTTGCCGCGCTCCTCCTTGACGACCTGCACCAGCAGCACCTGGCGGCGCTTGATGACGTCCTGGATCTTGTAGCGGCGGCGCAGCGCCATGCGCTTGCGGCGCAGTTCGTCGGCGGCATCGTCGCCCTTGCCGCGGCGGCCGCGGCCCCTGCCGTTATCGCCGCCATTGCCGTTCTCGGCCGTTTCCTCGCCATGATCCTCATCGTCATGATGATGGGTGGCCTCGACAACTTCCAGCCCGCCGTCGGCGGCGACATCCTCGTCATCCTCGACCTCGGCGCGCAGCGCGGCCTCTTCCTCCGCATGGGCGCGTTCCTCGCGCAGCAGCGCTTCGCGGTCCTCGCGGGGGATCTGATAATAGTCGGGGTGGATTTCGCTGAAAGCCAGGAAACCGTGCCGATTGCCGCCATAATCGACGAAGGCCGCCTGCAACGACGGTTCTACGCGAGTGACCTTGGCGAGGTAGATATTGCCCTTGAGCTGCTTGTGCTCGGCCGATTCGAAGTCGAACTCCTCGATCCGGTTACCTTTGACGACCGCGACCCGGGTTTCTTCCCGGTGGCGCGCATCGATCAGCATACGCATTGTCATTTATTGTTCTCCGGCGCTGGCGGCCGACGGCACTGGGCCGGGCTGCCGCGCGATAGTAAGGGGGCGGCGCGAGTTGCTGCATCGCCCGGTTTGGCATGGAAAATTGCGTGTCTGCTGCCGGGGCAGGGCCGGACCATGTGCCGGACACCACCAACCACGCCGCATCGCCCGGGATCGGGTTCAGCGTGGATTGGAAATCATGCCTCATGCAGCGTCAACCTGTTCGTGCATCGGTTCCGGGCGTTGTCGCCCGCCGGTGCCATCGTGAATATCCCCGAAAGAACGTCGCCCGAAAAGGCGCGTCTCCAAGGAATGTGAATGGGTAGCAGTCAAAATGGCAAGGAGCAACGGCTCCTGGAAATATTGTTTCGCGTCGCGCCACTTTGACCCGAATGGCGCCAGGCGGTTTATCGCCCCTTATCTGAAGATGGTGTTAAGCCTGCCGTTCGGCAATGCTTGACGCATCATTCGGTTGTCGTTCGCCTGCGCGCGCGAAATTGCGCTGGACGGCGACGGGCCGCGCGGTGCACAAGCGGCGCATGCTCCAAAGTCTTGCGCTCGCAAGCATGATCCTTTCGGCCGTCCCCACTTCCGCCGACCCGCTCCATGGCGACCGGGCGAGCATGCGCTTCGACGCGCCCGCGCATATGGCGCCCCGTCCGGCGAAGCGCCTGCACAGCATCACCGTTCCCATCCCGCCGGTGGCGCGTGGCGTTTCCTTGCCCCCGGTGGAGGGAACGCGCGACGCATCCCGCCCGCTGGTCGTGATCGATGCCGGCCATGGGGGCCATGACCCAGGCGCCGTGAACCGCGACAATGGCGAGCGCGAGAAGGACGTGACGCTCGCCATCGCGCTGGCGATCCGCGACCAACTGGCGCGCTCGGGCCGCGTCCGCGTCGCGCTGACCCGCAATGACGACCGGTTCCTGGTGCTGCAGGAGCGCTACGGCATCGCGCGCCAGCTCAATGCGGACCTGTTCATCTCCATCCACGCCGATTCGGCCGACGACGACCAGGCGCGCGGCGCGACCGTCTACACCTTGTCCGAAACCGCATCCGACCGCGAAGCGGCCCGGCTGGCGGCGCGTGAAAACAAGGCGGATGTGTTGAACGGCGTCAATCTGGGTGGCCAGCCCAGCGATGTCTCTTCGATCCTCATCGACCTGACGCAGCGGGAATCGATGAACCTTTCGGTGGCCTTCGCCCGGTTGCTCCAGCGCGAGGCGGCGCCCTATGTCCCGTTTCGCGGCACGGCGCACCGCTTCGCCTCGCTGATGGTGCTGAAGGCGCCCGACACGCCGTCGGTGCTGTTCGAGGCCGGCTATCTCTCCAACAGCGTCGACGCGGCTTTCCTGGCGTCGAAGGCAGGCCAGGCCAACATCGCCAAAGGCGTCGCCCGCGCGATCGAAGTGCATTTCGCCCGCAGGCTGGCGGTTGGCAACGGCGGTTAGGCCCGTCCTTGCCGTCTTGCCGTCATGCTGAAACAGGTTCGGCAAGACGCTTGGGCAATCAGGACCGGGCCGCCAACGCAGTCCGGCCTCACATGGGCATTCCACTCTGGCGCTTCCCCCATTTTGACCTTACAGCCTCGACCATCATGGAAGAGGCACGCCCCAAATACGCCGCATCGTCCTTTGCTCAGCGCCTGCGCCGCGGCGCGAGCGGCTTTGGGGAACGCCTCCGGCCCCATTGGGACAAGCGCTGGTTCCGCTGGATCGCGATCGGTTTCGGCGGTCTCCTCCTCGCCTATGCGCTGTTCTGGCTGGTCTTCGCGCGCGGGCTGCCCGATGCGGCGACGCTGCTGGAATATGAACCGCCCCTGCCGACCATCGTGCGCGACACCAACGGACAGCCGGTCCACAGCTATGCCCGCGAACGGCGCGTGCAGCTCCAGTATAGCGACTATCCGCCGCTCCTCATCCGCGCCTATCTTTCGGCGGAGGACAAGACCTTCTTCGAGCATCATGGCGTCGACATCCCCGGCTTCATCGGCGCGGTTTTCGATTATGCGACCAAGATCGGGTCGGGCCAGCGCGCCCGCGGCGGCTCCACCATCACCCAGCAGGTGGCGAAGAACCTGCTGATCGGCGACGAATATTCCCCCACCCGCAAGGTGAAGGAAATGATCCTCGCCTATCGCATGGAGGGGGTGCTTTCGAAGCAGCAGATACTGGAACTCTACCTCAACCAGATATTCCTCGGCCGCAACGCCTATGGCGTGCAGGCGGCGGCGCGCGCCTATTTCGACAAGGATGTGGCCGACCTCAAGCTGCATGAGATGGCCTATCTGGCGATCCTGCCCAAGGGGCCCGCCAATTATCGCCCGGAAAGCCCGACCGGCCACGAACGCGCACTCGAACGCCGCGACTGGGCGCTGGGCGAAATGTACAAAAATGGCTGGATCACGGAGGCGCAGCGGAACGAGGCGCAGGCCCAGCCGCTCGGCACCGTGGCCGCGCACGGCTCCAGCTTCGACGCCCGCGCCGGCGGCTATTATATGGAGGAGGTGCGCCGCCGCCTGATTCAGCTTTTCGGGGAGAAGGCGGAGGATGGCCCCAACAGCGTCTATGCTGGCGGCCTTTGGGTCCGCAGCCCCTATGATCCGAAGATACAGGATCTGGCGACGACGGCGTTGCGCAACGGGCTGTTGCGCTTCGACGCGGGCAAGGGATGGTCCGGGCCGGTCGCCAGGATCGACATGGATCGCGGCTGGAAGCGCGAGCTGGCGGCGAGCTATATCGACGTGGACTATGCCGGATGGCGCGTCGCCGTGATCGTCAGCCGGGATTCCTCCGCGGCGCAGATCGGCTTTTCCGATGGATCGACCGGCACGCTGCCCGCGGGCGCTGCGCAACTGCCCTATCGCAAGACGGGCGGCCCGGCCTTCGCCGCGATGAAGCCCGGCGACCTGATCGTGGTGGCGCGCAACGGATCAAGCTGGGCGCTGCGCAACGTGCCCGAAGTCTCCGGCGGCATGGTGGTGGAGGAAACCCATTCGGGCCGCGTCCGCGCCATGCAGGGCGGCTTCGACAACCGTCTCTCCTCCTACAACCGAGCCACGCAGGCGATGCGCCAGCCGGGATCGACTATCAAGCCCTTCGTCTATGCCGCCGCGCTGGACAATGGCATGACCCCGGCCTCGATCATCGTCGATGGGCCGCTCTGCGTCTATCAGGGCGCGGGCCTCGGCCAGAAATGCTTCCGCAACTTCACCGGGGGCAGCGCCGGGCCGCAGACCATGCGCTGGGGCGTCGAACAGTCGCGCAACCTGATGACCGTGCGCGCCGCCAGCCAGACCGGCATGGACCGTGTCGTGCGCACCATCAAGGCGATGGGGATCGGGGACTACCAGCCCTATCTCTCCTTCGCGCTGGGCGCGGGCGAAACCACGGTGGAGCGGATGGTGAACGCCTATGCCATGCTCGCCAATCAGGGACGGCAGCTCAGCCCCAAGCTGATGGACTATGTGCAGGACCGGCGCGGCAAGGTGATCTGGCCGCTGCGCTGGCGCGCCTGCGACGGCTGCAACATGGCCAATTGGGATGGCAAGCCCATGCCCCGCTTCGGCTTCGAAGGGCGGCAGGTGATGAATCCCATGACCGCCTATCAGGTCGTGCACATCGCCGAAGGCGTGATCCAGCGCGGCACCGCCACCGTGCTGGCGGACCTCAAGCGCCCGCTGTTCGGCAAGACCGGCACCACCAACGGCCCGACCAATGTCTGGTTCGTCGGCGGATCGCCGGACATCGTCGCGGGCGTCTATATCGGCTATGACCAGCCGCGCAGCCTGGGCGGCTGGGCGCAGGGCGGCCGCGTCGCCGCCCCGATCTGGAAGGCGGCGATGACGCCGGTCCTCGAAACCATGCCCAAAACGCCCTTCATCGCGCCGGCCGGCATCCGCATGGTCACGATCGACCGCCGCTCGGGCAAGCGCGTCTATGGCGTCTGGCCGACCGACGAACCCAAGCCCGCCGTGATCTGGGAAGCGTTCAAGCCCGAATCCGAACCCCGCCGCTCGATCCGCAAGGAAGAGGTCGCCGCCCAGGACAAGGCCGCCGCCCGCATCGAAGCGACTGTCCAGCGCCGCCAGCGCACCGACAGCGACTTCCTGCAGGACCAGGGCGGGATTTACTGACAGGGCAGGGGGGGGGTGGTCGCCTCCCTCCCTTTCCTTTGACCACGACATGCTGCCGCCAGGGCAGGAGCCGAGTCCTGCCGTCAGTGGAACGCCGCATCGCCTGAACCGGGCTCTCATGAGTGCCTTCGCAGGAGCGCTTTGTGCTTAATGCAGCCACTGTCGAACAGAGCGCCGCCTCAGCCCCTATCCGATCGCCTGTTCCGCCGGGATGTAGGGCAGTCCCAGCGCCTCCGCCACGGCCCGATAGGTGATCTGCCCGTTCCACACGTTCAGCCCGGCGAGCAGATGCGGGTCCGCCCGCAGCGCTTCGTTCCATCCCAGGTCGGCGATTCGCAGCGCATGGGGCAGGGTCACGTTGTTGAGCGCATAGGTGCTGGTCCGCGCCACGGCGCCGGGCATGTTGGCGACGCAATAATGAACGATGCCCTCGACGATATAGGTGGGGTCGTCATGGGTGGTGGGGTGGCTGGTCTCGAAGCAGCCGCCCTGGTCGATCGCCACGTCCACCAGCACCGCGCCCTTCTTCATGGTCTTCAGCATGTCCGCCGACACCAGCTTGGGCGCGGCGGCGCCGGGGATCAGCACGGCGCCGATCACCAGGTCCGCCTCCGCCACGCATTCGGCCAGATTGGCGCGGTTGGAAAAGCGCGTCTTCGCCCGCGCCTCGAAATGAATGCCCAGCCGCTCCAGCACTTCCGGGCTGCGGTCGAGGATGGTGACGTCCGCGCCCAGACCCGCCGCCATCTGCGCCGCGTTGAAGCCGACCACGCCGCCGCCGATCACAGCCACCTTCGCGGGCAACACGCCGGGCACGCCGCCCAGCAGCACGCCTCGCCCGCCATGCGCCTTTTCCAGCGCGGTCGCGCCGGCCTGGATCGCCATGCGTCCGGCAACCTGGCTCATGGGCTTCAGCAGCGGCAGCCCGCCATGAGCGTCCGTCACGGTTTCATAGGCGATGCCGATCGCCCCCGACGCCATCAACTCCCGCGCCTGGTCGGGATCGGGCGCCAGGTGAAGATAGGTGTAAAGGATCTGGCCGGGGCGCAGCAGGGCGCGCTCCTCCGGCTGGGGTTCCTTGACCTTCACGATCATCTCCGCCGTCGCGAAGATGCCGGCCGGATCGTCGACGATCTCCGCACCCGCGCGGGCGTAGAGGCCGTCATGCGCGCCGATCCCCTCCCCCGCGCCGCTTTCCACCAGCACGCGGTGGCCGTGGGCGGTCAGCTCATGCACGCTCTCCGGCGTCAGGCCGACGCGATATTCGTGATTCTTGATCTCCCTGACGGTGCCTACGATCATGACCATCTTCTCCATCCTTGCCGGCGAAGCTGTAATGTCCGTCAGATAGGCATCGTTCCGGCAATTTGCCCGTTGCGGCGGAATGGAGCGTTCAGGGCGCCTCCCGCACCGGCACCGGCGCGTTGCAGAGGTCGACGCCGCCTGCGGGCCGCTCGTAGAAATCGTCCTTCCGGTTCGCCCGCAGGCGAAGGTAATCGGCAAAGCTCCGCGAGCCGACGTCCATCACCTGATAGCGTGGCCGCTGCGATTCCGGCAGGTCGCTGGCGAGACGGACGGAGAGGATCGGCAGGCGCTTCTCCCCCGCGGCATAGAAGCCGAGATCGCCGGAGCCGCGCGGCAGGCTGGCGAGCAGGTCCACGCCTTCGATCACCCGGCCGACGACCGCGATATTGCGGTCGAGCTGGCGCGGGGCCTGGCCGATCACGGCGTAAAGCTCGGCGCCGGTTCCCGTGTCCGGGGAAAGGTTCCGCGCCACGCCGACCATGGCATAGCAATGGGGCAGCCAGGCCGACGCCTCGTCCATCGCGACCGGCCAGCCGTTGATGAAGCCGGTGCGCGGGGCATAGGCGTCCGGATAGGGCAAGGGTGTCACGGGCGTCTTGAGGGCTGCGAGGGGGCGGGCATAATCCGCCCTGATGTCCGTGGCGACGCCGGAGGGCAGGGCTTTCTTCTCGGTCACATCGCCCCATTGGGCGACATAATTGTCCTGCACGCGGTAGACGCTTTCGCCATCCCACCAGCCCGCGCGGGCGAGTGCGCGGATATTGGCGACGTGGGCGGGCGCGAAATCGGGCGCGAGCTGGATGACGACGCGCTTGTCGCCCTCGACCGTCATGACCAGCAGCGTATCGGCCGCGATGGCCTGCCATGCGCTGGCGGGCGCCTGTGCGACGATGGCGGACGGGGTGGCTGGCGCATCGGCGGCAAGCGCCGGGGAAGGCAGGAAAAGCGCGGCCAGGAAAGCGAGGGAACGGATTTGCATGCTGCAATCAAGCATGGGAGGGAAAGGAAAGTAAAGCATCCCCTTGCCTAGCGCGCCGACGCACGATAGGGAGCCGCCTCCAGTGCAATGCGGAGCGGTGGCCGAGTGGTCGAAGGCGCTCGCCTGGAAAGTGAGTATACGTCAAAAGCGTATCGAGGGTTCGAATCCCTCCCGCTCCGCCATTTACCCATTCGCCAGTGTTCATAGTCAACCGCCGAAAGGCATGGTTTTCTACGGAAAATCTGGCCTTCAGAGGCCGTCATGTCCGCTACTATTCACCCACAGCCACGATAAAATGTGGTGGAAAGTGTGGTGGATTTCAGGGGGTGTGGTGGAATGTGTCCCGGCGAGGTGAAGCATGGGGAAATTGACGGCCAATGAGGTGAAGGCCGACCTGGGCCTCATGGCCAACCGGCTGGAGGCTGACATAGCCTCGCACGGCGCCATACTATTTCGTCTGACGTCCGCGGCCTGACTATGTGTTTGATCCCATGGTTGAAGCAAATGACTGGGGTGTGTCTCTCGCTCACGGGAAGAGACGGCCAGCTCAAATGTCTGGCCGTCCCCTGTCGTTATTGGACAAACCGCCAGTGATCGAAGTCGAATAGCGACCTGTCGCCGCTGCCCTTGAAAAGCAGGTACAAATCATGGGTGCCGATTGCACCTGCTATGCTTGTCTGGCGCTCCTGCCAAACGCCAGGCGCGCCGGTTTCGCCGATCGGCAGAGTGCCGACCACTGGCCCATCAGTACGGTCCAAACGCAGCTCTATCATCGAACCCGGCAGGCCGTTGGCGACGGTGGCAATGAACTGTCTGGCGCCAGCGGAACCAAAATCCACACCAGCGACCTTGATGTAGCTGCGATTCTTGGTCGTGGTCACGAAGATACCGGATTTCGCATCCCCCGCCGTCGTTACGCCCGGGGCCCAATCATATGGCCGGTCCTGATCGCGCTTGAGACGCGAAGTCCAGGCTATCGTCTCTGCTTCAACGCGCTTGTAAGGATTCAGCGCCTCAAGTTGAGGTGCGCTGGTTCTGTCCCACCAGTGCAAGTTGGGGATCGTGCCGTCTGGATTGTAATTGAATTTGGCGACCGCCACCGAGCGCCGCTCGTGATGCATCGGCGTCATCGCGAAGTTCAGTTCATAGTTAAAGCCGAACAGGTACGATCCGCCCTTGTAGTCGATGATGCCAGGATGGTTGCCGGTCGCGCGCGCGTCGTGAGCCATGATCGGACCTTTATAGGTCCATGGGCCCGTCGGCTTGTCGCTCATTGCATAGCCAATCCCTTCCGAGCAGCAGGTGGAAGCGAAGGCCATGTAGTAGTGGTTTTTCCGCTTATAGAACCAAGGTCCTTCCTGATAATCCAGGATCCGATCGACCTTGGTGATCTGACCTGAATAGGAAATCATGTCCTTGTTGAGCTTGACGTAATACAGGTCAGGATTGCCCCAGTAGAGATAGGCTTGACCGTCGTCGTCGATCCAAACGGTCGGATCGATATTGTCATTGGCCGGAGCGATCAAAGGCTTGCCCAACACATCGACGAAAGGCCCCTCGGGCTTGTCGGCGACCGCCACTGCAATGACATTCTTGGGCCGCCCCGCGATACTGATCGGAGCGTAGAGGTAGAATTTTCCGTCTCTGGCGATGACTTGCGGGGCCCAGGCGTCGTTGCTCTGCACCGCCCACGGAAAAGTCTTCAAGGAGGCGACGGTTCCCCGATCGGTCCAGTTCACCATGTCCGTCGAGCTGTAGAGCTGCCAGTCGAGCATCTTGAAACCGGTTGCGTCATCCTCATCATGACTGGTGTAGAGATAGACCACGCCATCATGCACAAGGGGGGCAGGGTCGGCCGTGAAACGCGTCTGGACGATGGGATTCTGCGCGCGAGCCAGCGAGGGCACAGCCAGGGCACACAGAATTGCAGTCGCCGCCCCGATACCAATTCCGTTCATTGAAATCCCTTCGATTTTCAAACTGGATAGTCGACGCGAGTTCTGCCTCTTGAACTCTGCTGTGTCGTACGCTCGAGCATATGTCGCATTTCGAGCTAGAGCGTTTTCCAAGCAGATGGAATCATCTGCTGACTCGGAAAACGCGACAAAACAAAAACTTAGAGCAGTCGAGCCGATGCAATCGGATCGGAATCTGCTCTAGACCGATTTGAGCCGCATGGTGCGGGCCGTATAGACCTCGACGCCCTGCCACTTGTCCGATTCGAAGCGGACGCGAATCTTCGACTTACCCTGCGTCATTTTCGTCGGCAGCGCATAGGTCTGCACGTTGCGGGCGCTAGTACTCTCCCCCGGCAAGCGTTCGCGCACCAGTTGCTCGCTATCGATCATGATCCGAAAATCCTTGTCGCGCTGCCCGCCGCCATAAGCGACCTGAAGCGCGAGCGGGCCGGGCGCGACGGCCAGGTCAAATTCGAAGAACCCGACATTCACGTTCCGGCTGCGGTCGGCGACGTGGGAAACGGGCGCCGACTGACCGCTGTCCGCAAAGGCGTGATCCACCTCCGGCTGTTGCTCCCCCAGCCGGATCACGTCGATCGTGCGCGCGGCCAAGTCCGCCCGGTCTTTCGAGGCTTGGGTCCACGCGGCTTCCTGGGTCGGCCATTCCGCCACGTCGAAGCGTCGGAAATAGACGGCGGTGCGGTTCTCATGCTGCGCAAAAAAGGGGCGTAGCGTCAGGTCGCTCGGCTTGCCCTGTTCGCCCAGGCGATAGTGATGCAGTCCGGCAGCCGCCACCAGCACCGGTTCGGCGCGGTCGGTAACGATGGCGGGGTCGAGGCCGTCCCAAGCTCCCTTGCCAGGCCCCATATCACCAGCCAGGACGAGCGGCCCGCTGACGAACGCCACCAGCTTGGCATCATCGGGCATCGATTCGACCCGTACCGGCATGGGCAGCGACAGTTCAATCCGGTCCCCCGCCTTCAGTCCGGTCAGCATCAGATAGCCGCCATCCCGGACGCCCGCAGTCTTGCCGTTCACCTTCAACAACGGGTCGGCGCACCAGCCCGGCACGCGCAGCGCGAGCCTTTTCGGCGCATTCGTCACCGCAATCCGCACCATATTGCCCAGCGGAAATTCGGTATCCATGTCGAGTTTCGCTTCGGGCGCGTTCAGCGTGGAGGCGTAATAGAGGTTGATCGCAACCGCATCGCCGCGCTTCCAATAGATACTTTCGCCATGCTTCGAATGGCTCTCCATACCCGAGCCGACACAGCACCAGAAATCCTCGGTGGGGCTGGAATGCACCCGTCCCATTCCCGGTGCCAGCGCGGTGAAATAGGTGAACATGCCCGTCTTCGGGTCTTGCTGGCTCATGATATGGTTGAGGTGCGCGCGCTCGTAGAAATCGAAATAGCTGGCCTCGCCACTCCAACTGTACAGATGCCGCGTCAGGCGCAGCATGTTGTAGCTGTTGCACGCCTCGCACGTCTGTTGGTCGAGCCGTTGGGCAAGCTGGCGCGGCAGGCCGAAATGCTCGTGATCCGAGTTGCCGCCGATGACGTAGCTGTGGTCGCGCGTGACCGTGGTCCAAAAGAACTGTGCGACTTTCGCGCGGTCCGCGTTGCCCGTCAGTTCATGCAGTCGCGCCTCGCCGATGATCTTCGGAATCTGGGTATTGGCGTGCTTGCCGGCGAGTTCATCACGCCCGGCCTGAAGCGGATCGACGATCGCGTGATGCCGCATCCGTTCCGACAGGGTCAGCCAGCGGCGATTGCCGGTGCGCTTGTAGAGTTCGGCATATGATTCGGTCAGCCCGCCATGCTCGGTGCGCAGGATGTCTTGGACCTGCGTATCGCTCAACCCCTCTAGGATTTTGCCCAGATAGTCGCCCAGCCCGATCGCCACGGTCAAGCCGTCCTTGATCCCCGCATGCTGATGCGCGTCCAGCGCGCCTGCCATGACCTTGTGATAGGTGTACAAGGGGACCCATCCGTCGTTCAGGCTGAACCCGGTCGAGCGGATTTCGCCCCTGCGCAGTTCCTCATACACGACCTTGCCATCGACGGTCTTGCCGTCGCGATCGACCGTGGTGCCGCCAGCATAGCCGTCCCCGTGCCTGGCTTGGATCGCCTTGAGTTGGCCGACGATATAAGCGGCGCGGTCGCGGAATTGCGGGTCGCCCGTCTGGGCGTGGATCAGCGACACCGCGCTCATATAATGGCCCAGCGAATGGCCCGCGATCCCGCGCGATTCCCACCCCCCATAGACCTTACCCCTGGTCGGCAATCCGGCGCCGGCGTGGAAATTATGCAGCAGCCGGTCGGCGTCGAGCGACAGGAGATAGCGCGCGTTCGCCCGGACCGACGTCAGGAAGATCGAAGGCTTCAACCTAACCTGCGACAGGGAAAAGGGTGTCGCGATCGACGTCGCAGCCGGCGCGGCCCATGTGAATCGCGGCAGGGCCCCAAACGCGATTCCAGTCCCCAGCGTACTGCGACGCGTCCAGCTCATGTAAATCTCCCAATCAGATGCCCAAGAGCACCCTATCGAACCAATTTGTCGGAGTAAACTATGAATCTTATCGGAGTAAATGTCGAGGTCCAGGCGCCACCTCGGTTCGACATGGACCGTTCGTCGGGTGCGATATTTGCCGCATATGGCGGATCACACACCATCGTGGCTGCGCATATACAAGCCCGTGCTTATGCTGGTGCAGCACGGCCATTACCTTATTCAAATCCTGGTGCGGCGAGATGCTGGCTTGTGAACCATAACAGTGAAGGATTGGGTATCGTCGGGGTCCGTCTCAATGTCGCTCAGCACGATAAGGCGCTGCTTCGCCGCCGGCGACGCGGCGGAAGGCGGTGGGGGAGAGGCGGCGGGCAAATCGACGGAAAAGCTGGCAAATCGACGGGAAAGATGGTCGCTGCAACTGCGGCCAATGCGGCAACAGCTTTCACGCGATCCGGTCCCGGTTCGCGCGGGCGGTCGTTCGATGTCGGCTTTTGACCATCATTCCATAACGCTCAGAACGGTTACCGACTTGGGCGGCAATGTCACTTTCAACCGGCCGCCGATCACCTTGGCGGCGCTTGGCTGCGGCTTGACCATGTCGGGCTTGTCATAGCTGTTGACCGCATCGACCCGTGATGCGGTCAGCACGGTACCCGATGCCTTGCGCGCGCGGATGCCCGCCACCGCCGCATCGATGGAGGCGGCATTGTTCGGGTCGACGTTGGTGAGCGCGATCCACAGCTTCCCGTCGGCGCCGCGCGCCGCAATCGCATCGATGCGCGGCACGCTTACCTCGCCGAACCTGTATGTTCCCGCGTCGAAGCTAATCGGCAAGCGGGTGGCGTTCTGGAACGGCACATACATTTTGAACAAGTGATAGGTGGGCGTCAGCACCATCTTCGGCCCGTCCGTCAGGATCATCGCCTGAAGCACGTTCACCATCTGGGCGATGGCGGTCATGCGGACCCGTTCGGCATGGCGGACGAACATGTTGAGGTTGATCGAAGCGATGATGGCGTCGCGGATGGAGTTCTGCTGATGCAGGAAACCATCCTTGCTGCCTGGCAGCTTCGCGAGCCAAACGCCCCACTCATCTATGACCAGCGGGACTTTCTTGTCCGGATCGTATTTGTCCATCACCGCTGAGTGAACGCGGATCATCTCCTCCATCTTCAGCGTGTCCTTGATGAGCATCGCATATTCGCGCTCGCCAAAGTCGATGCTGGAAAAGGGCGGGGGCCAGCTGATCCAGGTATAGTTGTGCATCGACAGCCCTTCGATGCTCCAGCTCCAGTCATGCGCCTTCCATGCCTTCATGACGGCTTCGGTATAGGCCGTGTCCAGTCCGCCGGGCCCAACCGCGATCCGTTGCATCGGGTCCGATCCGGCTACCGAACCGCCCGCAGGATTGTCCGTGCCCTGCTGTTCGAGGTTGAGGTTACGGGCGAAGCGAGCGTAGCGCTTCATTTCATCGACATAATAGTCGGGCGTGTACGCGCCGCCACAACTCCAGCTTTCGTTCCCAAGACCCAGAAATTTGACTCGGTAGGGTTTGGGATGGCCATTGGCTGCCCGTTCCGCCCCCGCCGTCGTGCCGCGATCAGCGGTCATGTACGCGAGCCAGTCGGCGGCTTCCTTGACGCTGCCCGATCCCATGTTGACCGATATATAGGCTTCGGCCCCGATCTGGTCGATGAAGTCGAAAAATTCGTCCGTGCCGAAATCATTCTTCTCCAGCGCGTTGCCCCAGCTGCCGTTCACCGTCACCGCCCGCTTGGCGCGAGGACCGACCCCATCGCGCCAATGATATTCGTCGGCAAAGCACCCGCCCGGCCAGCGAACGCTCGGAACCTTCAATTCCTTCAGCGCCTGAACCACATCGCTGCGAATGCCACGCACATTGGGTATCGGCGAGTCTTCGCCCACCCAGACGCCGCCATAGATGCCTGTTCCCAGATTTTCGGCAAACTGACCGAAGATGTCGCGCTCGATGGTCGGTCCCGTACCGTCGGCGGCGACCGTCATGGCGACAGATGCCGGTTGCGCCAGAGCCGACGCCGGAACAGCGGCTACCGCCAACGCCAGCGTGAGATTTAGCTGCACCCTTCGACCCTCCCGCCGCCTATCCAATATTCAGACATGCCGCTGTAAGAGATTACTCCGACTATTTCTAGGAATATCTTCACTCAGCGCTGGGGAGGGCGCCGTCAAAGCTAAGTGGCAGCGGGTAAACAGACGGCGTGAGCAGCCGCCCCAAGAGCCCGTTCCGATACTTCAACTCGTCGCCCGAGGTGATCCGCCTCGCTGTGCTCATATATGTCCGCTAAACTTCAAGACTCGCGATTGCGTGCAAATTGAGGAACGGGAAGAGGCGCGACCCACGGCAGCCGACGGGTGATCCAGTTCTCATATTGCGGCACGAGACCCGTAGCGTCGTCGAAGCTCGCGACGGGAAGCTCGATCTCATCGCCGGCAAGGTTCACGAACCGAGATCCGCATGTAGGGCAATGTAGCCGATAATAGCCGGGGCTGCTCTCCCACGCCGCATATGGACCGCAAAGAGCGACGGCCGCGCGGGCAAAGACGGCAAAGGCAAGATAGGGTGCGCCATGCGCTCTCTGACAAACAAGGCAGTGACAAAGGCCCACACGTGACGCGTCACCTCGGGCTATGAACCTCAATGCGCCACAGGCGCAGCCACCTGAACGTTCCATAGTTGCTGTTGTCATGCGCGAACAACACGCAGCCACGGGGAAAGACCCAGGCCGATCGGTTGAAAGACGACCTTGCGTCCATCGACGGCGGAGAAGAGCGAGAGTTCCTCGCCCGCTGTCGGGCAGATAAAATCATGCGCCATATGTCATGTAAGGGCCGCTTTTGCTGGGTCGATCGCCCGTCTTGGCTAATCCTGCTGTTGCAGGCGTAGGGCGAGCTCCAGTTCGTGTCACGAGCCAAGATTCATTCTCGAAGACTGGACGCCACCGCTCGTGCCATTGTGTCTCTATTATTCCAATCGCCGGAATTCCTCCGCGGCCTTCCAGGCATTCATCGCGCTGGCGCGCGACTTCGCCGCCGGACGGCTCACACAGCCTTGAGCCTGCTGGTGTAGGTTCGGGCAGCGTGCAGCTAAAGGGCCGTTTGACAGGCGGAATATTAGAGGTGACTTTCCAGTTCGGAAAACGGTCGCGAGAGGATCTGGTAAAGTTCGTTGGCAGCAAAGCCTGCGGCAATGAGAGCAAGGACTACGAACACACCAAATTGGAATGCCGCTGACCAACGTCGGCTATTCTCCAATTGGCGCGCAATGCGCGCATCTGCGTCCGCTCTTGGCTGAGCCCGGCGTTCATAGGATGATTCGGGATCATTCGCAGATCGGGGACGGGAAGCCAGGCGCGGTTCATTGATTATGGCAGCGATGTCGAGCCTGCCCTGCGCCTGAATCCCGAAAAAGCGATCTTTCCGCCAGACGACCCGCCCTATAATCGTCAGTCGCCCACGCCGTATCTCTACATAAGTGCCGCGCTCGGGGGTTTCGTCAGATGCCACGAGTGCGCCACCCGAGGACAGATTATGGATGACCGCTTCGACCCAGGATTCGCCCAAGCGCATCCTCGCCGGAATCAACACCGGGTGACGTGTCTCACGAGGTTTGTAGCCAATCTGTAACGCCTTGAGCACGCGACAGCCCTCTCCCAGATCTGTCGCTCCTAAACTATCATGGTGAAAAGAATGCTAAGACGGAGCGATTACAGCTTTGCTTCCGGGAGCATGGCGTCAGGGCACGGTGCATCACCCTCCACCAGTTCTGGGCGATGACACGGTGATGCTCGTTTGATGCAACCGTCCGGCGAGAGATTTTCGCCATTCGAGAATGGTTATGAGAAGGCCTTCACCTACTCAAGACATGATCCTCTGCAGACAAGCGGTGGTCATCCATGAAGTACTGACATTCTCGCGGGCCGAGAGCGTTTTGATGTCGACGGGATCGTCCCGCAGGATTTTCCACCAGCGATGGGCTTTCACGATCAGCCGCACGAGCGAGAGGTCCATGCGATCGGCAGTCGGTGCATCTCCATCATGGACCAGTCGCAGTGCCCGTCCCGATCTGGTCAGGCGTACGTCGCATCTGAAGCTGACCACCCGGCTTTCAGTGCCGTATCCGCTGCCAGCATCTGGCGCCAGAGCCCGGCAGCGGCAGTCCATGGTGATCCCGTCGCGGCCTACTTCAATTCTGGCCAGAAGGCTGCGGAGAGTGTCGCTGTCCCGCCGTCTCACGGATCCGGCCAGCGTCTCGATGCCGGCGACGAATGCTGGCAGGTTGGCGCCATCGATGAGCATGCCGATGTTGATGGCGAACTGCAACGGATACCTGCACAGGGTCGGGAGCTTCTCTACCACGATATTCTCCAGTTCCCGGGCCGGGATGTGCATGCCTTCGCTGCTTTCCCCATGCTGGAGTGCCCGGCTGACATAAGAGCATCTGATGGCGACGAGTTCGCGTTGGACTGACAGCACCGTCTGGAAAAACGCCTCGCACGGCCGCGCTGGCAGAATGCCGTCCTCTGGTCAGGCTGAAGGCGTCACCGAACCGCTGGGTCCGTGCCACGTCATCGATTGCCGGGCATGGCCCCGAGTCGTGGGCCGGTGAGATTCGCGTTATGCCCGCCTGTCAGGTGCCCCGGGACACCATCAGGCCTTTTCCAAGGTGCACTGGAGCGGGTGCTGGTTCTGGCGGGCAAAGTCCATCACCTGATTCACCTTGGTTTCCGCCACTTCATAGCTGAAGATTCCGCATACGCCGACGCCCCGCTGGTGGACGTGCAGCATCACGCGCGTCGCCTCCTCCATGTCCATGCGAAAGAATTGCTGGAGAACGTGCACGACGAATTCCATCGGCGTGTAGTCGTCGTTCAGCATCAGCACCTTGTAGAGAGAGGGCTTTTTCGTCCGGGCGCGCGTGCGCGTGGCGATGCCGACATTGGGGCCGCCCGGGCCGTCGCCCTGGTCGTCCTGATCCTTGTCCGCCATCACCGCGGGATATGCCATCATCGAGAAGCTGTTCATGATGGGGAAGGATATGGCTATTTGCTCTTGCATGGCAAGGGGTCCGACGGGGCGTAAACCATCCTTCCGGGTGGGAACGGCCTGGGGGAGGGGGGAACGGGGTGGAAGGCGGCGATTCTGTTCCACGTTCTGGCCTGGGGGCTCCGCGCTCCTGCTCCCGGCGGATCATCGCACCGTCTGAACCGGCCCTGCCGACTGTAACCTCCCGGCCACGGCTGGCGAAAAAACATCCTATTGCCCGGCCTGGCACCGCTTTCATCCTGTCCTACATCCCCGCGGTCAGCCTATTCCGCTCCCTTCTTTGAAATGTCGGACCCATTACCCGGGCGGCTACGCGCGCTCGCGCGCATGCGCGCATATGGTGTGAACTTCGGCGTAAAACGGCGCTTTTCCGTCGCCTTCCATCGCCAATCGCCAGATTTTGCGTGACAGGGGGCCTCCAAATCTGTAGGGGCGCCCGCAGCAGACCCCCGGCAGAAATGTCGATGGTCTTCCGTCCGAGACAGTCGGTGAAGGGAATATGCCCTTCTTAATTTCCGGCCTAGACGGGGAAAAGTTCTTTACCGGCCGGGCCTTGCCTGTCCGGGTCTGCCTGTTCTCCCTGAGGGATGCGGGCCAGTCGATCTCTCCCCTTCGGACCAATGCCCCGCGATTCGTCGCGGGTTTTTGCCGTCCACCGGATTTTCCGGCGGACATGAAGTGGAGTAAAGGCATGGATCGTAATCAGAAAGCTGAGGTCGTTTCCGCGCTGAACGCACATCTGGCCGAAGTCGGCGTGGTCGTCGTGACCCGCAACCTCGGGCTGACGGTCGCCCAGTCGACCCAGCTGCGCCAGAAGATGCGCGAAGCCGGCGGCACCTACAAGGTTACGAAGAACCGCCTCGCCAAGATCGCCCTTGAAGGCACCGACTATAGCGGCATCAGCGACCTGCTGACCGGTCCGGTCGGGCTCGCTTCCTCGGCCGATCCGGTCGCAGCCGCGAAGGTTGCGGTCGAATTCGCCAAGACCAACGACAAGCTTGAGATCGTTGGCGGTGCGATGGGCGAAGTGCTGCTGAACGCGGAGGGCGTCAAGGCGCTCGCCTCGATGCCGTCGCTGGATGAACTGCGCGCGAAGCTGGTCGGCCTTCTGGTCGCCCCGGCTACCAAGCTCGCAACCGTCACCCAGGCCCCGGCTGCCCAGCTCGCGCGGGTCTTCAACGCCTATGCGGAAAAGAACGCGGCCTGATCGCCGCGGGATTTCCCAGAATATTGTTTTCAACTCTCGTTTAAGGGGCTCATGCCCCGCCCAGAAGGGAATAGGTAAAGTAACATGGCAGACATCAATGCTCTGGTCGACCAGCTCTCGGCCCTGACCGTCCTCGAAGCCGCTGAGCTCTCCAAGGCTCTGGAAGAAAAGTGGGGGGTTTCGGCCGCCGCTGCCGTCGCGGTTGCCGCTCCGGCCGGTGGCGCTGCCGGCGCTGCTCCTGCTGAAGAAGCCAAGGACGAATTCGACGTCGTCCTGACCGGCGACGGCGGCAAGAAGATCAACGTCATCAAGGAAGTCCGCGCCATCACCGGCCTGGGCCTGACCGAAGCCAAGGCTTTGGTCGAAGGCGCGCCGAAGGCCGTCAAGGAAGGCGTCGGCAAGGACGAAGCCGAGAAGATCAAGAAGCAGCTGGAAGAAGCCGGCGCGACCGTCGAACTCAAGTAAGTTCGGTCGAGCCCCGCGCAGGCGGGGCTGCTTTCCGGCTATGGCCGGAGGAAATCGGGGCGGTGCCTTTGGCGCCGCCCTTTTTCTTTTCCCTGGGCAGAATTGGTGAGGGAATGTCGGTTGCTGCGGTTGGGCGCATCATACCCCCGCCTTCGCAAGAACGCGCTGTACTTCCAGGAAAGCTGAAGGGCAGCAGCCCACCCCACATCCTCATTCCCCGCGCGGCCGGCAAGAAGAGTTGGCGTCCCGCCAACCATCCTTCGCTGCCGCTAGAGCAGATTTCGATCCGATTGCATCGGCTCGACTGCTCTAAGTTTTTGTTTTGTCGCGTTTTCCGAGTCAGCAGATGATTCCATCTGCTTGGAAAACGCTCTAGACCCGATCCGCCTGCACCACCGTGTCGAGGCCGCGCAGGGCGGAGAGGATGCGGTTCAGATGCTGGGCATCGGCGACTTCCAGGTCGATGATGTCGGTGTGGAAGGGGCCTTCGCGGTTCACCAGTTG
This sequence comes from Sphingobium fuliginis, assembly GCF_015074805.1. Taxonomy (NCBI): domain Bacteria; kingdom Pseudomonadati; phylum Pseudomonadota; class Alphaproteobacteria; order Sphingomonadales; family Sphingobiaceae; genus Sphingobium; species Sphingobium fuliginis. The sequence continues at coordinate 3,330,612 of NZ_CP060035.1, forward strand.
CAGGTTGAGGATGTTCGCCTTGGTCGCGCCGAAAACGTTGGTGACGGCCGCCAGCGCGCCCGGCTGGTTCTTGACTATCACCTGAAGCCGTGCGGTGCCGCCCTTGGACCTGCTGTCCCAGCTTAAATCCACCCAGTCGTCATCCTGTCCCGCCTCCAGCGAACGGCAATCGATGGTGTGGACCTCGATCGGTTCGCCGGTGCGGCGGACGCCGACGATGCGGTCGCCGGGGACGGGGTGGCAGCAGTCGCCCAGATTATAGGCGATGCCGGGCGTCAGGCCGCGGATCGATACCGGGGCGTGCTGGCGCGGATGGGCTTCCTCCATGCCCTCCACGCTGGTGGAGCCGGGAATGAGCGCCTCCATCACTTCCGAATCGAGCAGGCGATGGGTGGCGATGGCGACCATCAGGGATGCGCGGTCGTCCAGCTTCAGGCGCTTCAACGCCGCCTTCAATGCCTTGTCGCCCAGTTCGCTCGCCAGTTCGGGGGAGAAGCGGCCGATGATTTCTTCATAGAGCTTCTCGCCCAGAGCGACTTCCTCGCCGCGCTGCTTCTGGCGGATATAGCGGCGGATGGCGGCGCGGGCCTTGCCGGTGATGGCGAAGGTCAGCCAGCCGGGCTGCGGCTCCTGTCCTTCGGATTTCAGGATCTCGACCTGATCGCCATTCTCCAGCGTCGTGCGCAGCGGCACGACCCGGCCATTGACCTTGGCGCCGACCGTCTGGTTACCGAGCGAGGTGTGCACGGCATAGGCGAAGTCGACCGGCGTCGACCCCTTGGGCAACTGGTGCAGCTCGCCCTTGGGGGAAAAGGCGAAGATGCGGTCCTGATACATCGCCATGCGGGTATGTTCGAGCAGTTCGTCCGCATCCTGGCTCTGCTCCAGGATTTCGACCAGGTCGCGCAGCCAGGCTGCATGGTGGTCGGTGGCGTCGCCCTTCTGCTTATAGGCCCAGTGCGCGGCGAGGCCGAGTTCGGCGTCATGGTGCATGTCGCGGCTGCGAATCTGCACCTCGATGCGGGCATTGTCCTGATGGATGACGGTGGTGTGCAGCGAGCGGTAGCCGTTGCGCTTGGGCGTGGAGATGTAATCCTTGAACCGCCCCGGCACCATCTTGTAGGTCTGGTGGATGACGCCCAATGCGCGGTAGCAGTCCTCCGTCGTCTCGGTGATGACGCGGAAGGCCATGACGTCGGTCAGTTGCTCGAAACTGATATGGCGTTCCTGCATCTTCTTCCAGATGGAATAGGGATGCTTCTCGCGGCCCGAGACCGTGACCGGCAGCCCCTTGCCGCCCAGCAGCAATTGCAGTTCCGCGCCGATCCGGTCGACCTTGTCATGGCCGCCTTCCTTCAGCTGCTCCAGCCGCTTGGTAATGCTGTCATAGGCTTCCGGTTCCAGTTCGCGGAAGGCCAGGAGCTGCATCTCCCGCATGAAGTCGTACATGCCGATCCGCTCCGCCAGCGGGGCATAGATGTCCATCGTTTCCCGCGCGATGCGGCGGCGCTTCTGCTCATTCTTGATGAAGTGCAGCGTGCGCATGTTGTGCAGCCGGTCGGCGAGCTTCACCAGCAGCACACGGATGTCGTCCGACATGGCGAGCAGGAATTTGCGCAGATTCTCCGCCGCCCGCTCATTTTCGGACATGGCCTCGATCTTGCTGAGCTTGGTGACGCCGTCGACCATCCGGGCGACGTCCTTGCCGAAGGCGTGCTCGATCTCCTCATAGGTGACGAGCGTATCCTCTATCGTGTCGTGCAGCAGCGCGGTCACGATGGTTTGATCGTCCAGGTTGAAATCGGTCAGGATACCGGCGACTTCGATGGGATGGCTGAAATAGGGGTCGCCGCTGGCGCGCTTCTGAGACCCGTGCTTCTGGACGGAAAAGACATAGGCGCGGTTGATCATCGCTTCGTCCGCATCCGGATCGTAGCGCTTTACCCGTTCAACAAGTTCGTATTGGCGTAGCATCCTGTTGCGATTGTCCGCGATGCCCCTTGCTGTGCAACAAAAAAATCCCATCTTAGGTGAATAGCGATGCGCTTTTGCAACGCGGGTGGCTTTGAGCTATCAAATGAAGACGATGACACATAATCTGGCGCAGGATCTGGAACAATGCGCGCTGCCCAGCGCATTGGAGGCGATGGGAGAACGCTGGTCGTTCCTCATCTTGCGGGGCGCTCTGTCGGGAATCCGGCATTTCGAGGAGTTTCAGTCGACCCTCGGCATTGCCCGCAACATCCTGGCGAATCGGCTCGCGCGGCTGGTGGAAAACGGCATCATGGTGCGTCAGCCGATGCAATGCGACCGGCGCAAGGTGGAATATCGCCTGACCGACAAGGGACAGGATCTGGCGCCTGCGATGATCGCGCTGCGCCAATGGGGTGAGAAATGGGGCTGCGGTCCCATCTCCTGCCAGGTGCTGGCCGACAGCCGCGACCGGCAGCCGATCCGCAAGATGACCATCCAGGCCCATGACGGCCGCGCGCTGGAGCCAAGCGATCTGATCTGGTTGTGCGTCGATGAGGAGACGCCGGTGACTCAGGAAGCGGCGGCTGCCTGACGATAATGCGCGCTTTGAATCGGTCGGCCATGCTGAATTCGTTCCAGCATGGCGGGTCCCCTTTGTGTTTCATTTTTTCATCGATCACGTACCGGCCGCAAAAAACCGGTTCCCACTTTTTTGCCTGATGCTTTAGGCTGGCGATAATGTCGGTTCATCGTTTCCAGCCCCAGCCTTTCTTCGCGGACAAGAACCGCGCCTTCTGGAACCTCCAGTCCGTGGGGTGGGCCGGCGCCTTCCTGTTGCGCGGTTCCTCGACCATCGCCAATGGGCAGCCGCTTTCCAGCCTGATCCCGGTGATGATCTCGACCGTGTCGGGCTATTCGGTGACGCTGCTGATCGCGGTGGTGTTCCGCTTCCTCCAGCGGCAGCGGCCCATCGTGACCTGGGGCGCCTCCATCGTCACGGTGGTGGTCGCGGCGGGGCTGGTGGCGTTCATCGACGCCTGGGTGTTCTCCACCCAGAATCGGGGCAGCGACACGGCGGGGCTGCAACTGTTCCTGGGCGCCTTCTACCTCAGCATGACATTGCTGGGGGCATGGTCTGCGCTTTATTATGCGATCAACTTCTACCTGACGGTGGAGGAGCAGGCGGACCAGTTGCTGCGGCTGGAGAATCAGGCGTCCAGCGCGCAACTGGCGATGCTGCGCTATCAGCTCAACCCGCATTTCCTGTTCAATACGCTGAACTCGATCTCGACGCTGGTGCTGCTGAAGCAGACCGACCGGGCTAATGCCATGCTGTCCCGCCTGTCCTCCTTCCTGCGCTATACGCTGATCAACGAGCCGACCGCGCAGGTGACGATCGAGCAGGAGATCGAGACGCTGAAGCTGTATCTGGAGATCGAGAAGATGCGGTTCGAGGATCGGTTGCGGCCGGTCTTCAACATCGATCCGGCGGTCTCGCAGTCGCGCCTCCCCTCTCTCCTGCTGCAGCCTCTGGTCGAAAATGCGATCAAATATGCCGTGACGCCCAAGGAAGAGGGCGCGGAAATCTCCGTCACGGCGCAGCCTGCCGGTGAAAACGTCCGGATCATCGTATCCGATACGGGTCCGGGATTGAATGAGGGGTTCACCCGCCCGAACAATCCGGCCAGCGAAGGAACGGGCGTCGGTCTGGCGAACATCCGCGACAGGCTGATTCAGGCCTTCGGGGAACGACAGAGCTTCGAAACGCGTTCCACGCCTGGCGGCTTTTCGGTCCTGATCGAAATGCCGCTTAACCTGGATGAACCATCGAGAGTGGCCGCATGACCATCAGAACAATCCTCGTCGACGACGAAAGCCTGGCTATCCAAGGCCTCAAGCTGCGTCTGGAAGCGCATGAGGATGTCGAAATCGTAGAAACCTGTTCCAACGGCCGGGAAGCGATCCGCGCCATAAAGACGCATAAGCCCGACCTTGTGTTCCTTGACATTCAAATGCCCGGTTTCGACGGATTTTCCGTCGTGCAGGGGCTGATGGAGGTCGAGCCGCCGCTTTTCATCTTCTGCACCGCCTATAGCGACCATGCGATCCGCGCCTTCGAGGCGCAGGCGGTCGACTATCTGATGAAGCCCGTCGAAGAAGGCCGGCTGGCCGACGCGCTCGACCGGGTGCGGCAGCGGCTTTCGGAAAAGCGTCAGGTGCAGGAAGTGGAAAAGCTGCGCGAAGTGCTGGCCGAGGTTGCGCCCGATGCGATGAACGATTTTTCGGGCGATGGCGACGCGCCTGCCGCCAATCGCTTCGAAAAGCTGATCAACATCAAGGATCGCGGGCAGATTTTCCGCGTCGATGTCGATTCGATCGAGCGGATCGACGCGGCGGGCGACTATATGTGCATTTATACCGCCGACAATTCGCTGATCCTGCGCGAGACGATGAAGGATCTCGAAAAGCGGCTCGACCCCCGCAATTTCCAGCGCGTGCACCGCTCGACCATCGTGAATCTGAGCCAGGTGCGGCAGGTGAAGCCGCATACCAATGGCGAATGCTTCCTGGTGCTGGAATCCGGCGCGCAGGTGAAGGTCAGCCGGTCCTATCGCGATGTGGTGGCGCGGTTCGTGCATTGAGTTTCGGCCGCGCAGGCGGTCCCCCTCGAAGGCCGACAGGCTAGTTCTTCACCGGAACACCCATTGCCTGTTCAGCCCGAACACTACGGCGGGCGTCACGAACAGCATGGCCGGGATGGGCGACCATTCCGGCCAACGCATATGGGTGACGCACAGCCACACCCATAGCGCGTTCAAGGCATAGCTCACCAGCGAGACCGCGAAGAAGCGGATGCCGCGGGCCGCCTGATTGTCGCGGCTGCCATGGCCGCGGAAGGTGAAGCTGCTGTGCGTGACATAGCCGATCGCCACCGCCGCCAGATAGCCGACGCCGTTCGCGACCTGGGGATGCAGGCCGACCGGCGCGGCCAGGGTCCAGTAGATCGCGGCCTGACAGGCGGTCACGAACAGGCCGGTCAGTCCGTAGCGGACGATCTGCCAGAACAGGGCCTGTTTTTCCGGTGTGAGGATTCGGAGGATTTTCATGTGCCCCGTTGCGCTTTGATGCGGAGCCTCTAATGGCTTTCCGGTTCGGATTGAACCGGAAAGCCATTGGCATCTTTGTTTTCCGGGATTTCCGAGCCGCCAGATGTTCCATCTGGCTCGCAATCCTTCTAATCGAGCCACCATGAAACTGCAAAGCTGGTCTGTCCTGCGCGCTCATGTCGCCCCTTTCGCGGCGCAATTCTCCGGCTATGCGGAGCGCAACTGGAAGTGGCTGACCGTCCTGCTGTGGATCGGCGCCATGGCCTATATGATCGCCACCCGCTGGCCGCAGATCCATTGGCTGACGCTCAGCGATACGGACGACAATATCCGTTATCTGCAGGTCAAGGACTGGCTGGCCGGGCAGGCATGGTACGACCTGCGGCAATATCGGCTGGATCCGCCCGCCGGGTTCAATATCCACTGGTCGCGGCTGGTGGACCTGCCGCTGGCGGCGCTGATGCTGTTCTTCCGCGCTTTCCTGGACCAGGGGCTGGCCGACCGGCTGGCCTGCGGCATCGCGCCGATGCTGCCGATGCTGCCGCTGATGCTGGGCCTTGGCTTCATCGCGCGAAGGCTGGCGGGGGGGAATAGCTGGTTCCTGGCGGCGGTGGCGCCCTTCGCCGCGCAGATGGGCATCAGCATGTTCCTGCCGATGCGGATCGACCATCATGGCTGGCAACTGGCCTTCACCGTCCTGATGCTGGCGGGCGTGGTCGACCGCAACTGGCTGCGCGGCGGCATCGTCGCGGGCGTGAGCAGCGCGCTGTCCATCGCCATCGGCATGGAAATGATCGTCTATCTGGCGGCAGGCGGCGCGCTGATCGCGATGCGCTGGGTGTTCAAGGACGGCGCGGCCCGGCGGATGTTGCCCTATGCGATCAGCCTTGGCGGAGCGACGTCGCTGCTGTTCGTGCTGTTCGCCAGCTACGCCAACCGGGAAATGGTATGCGACGCAATCTCGCCCATCTGGGTGGCGATCTTCGCGGTTGTGTCGGCCGGGATGGTGCTGCTGGCGCTGCTCCCGCTCAAGAGCTGGCCGGCGCGGCTGGGCGCGGGGGTACTGGTCGGGGCGGCGGTGGCGGCCTTCGCCTGGACGAACTGGCCGCAATGCCTGTCGGGCGCCTATCAGATCTCGCCCGAGTTGGAGAAGCTGTGGCTGGTCAATATCCGCGAAGCCAAGCCGATCACCGTGCAGGCGCGCAGCCTGGTGGTGCCGTTGATGGCCATTCCGGCGGCTGGCCTGATCGGCCTTCTCTGGGCGCTGTGGGACGCGCGCAGGGACGCCGACCGGCTCTGGGCCTGGGCCACCGTAGGCCTGATGATGCTCTTTTCCACTGCGCTGCTCTTCTGGCAGCTTCGCGCCGGACCGGCGGCGCAATTGCTGGCCATACCGCCCGCCGCCTGGGCCGCCTATCGGTTGCTGCGCCTGATCGCGACGGGACGGCCCGCCGCCCGTCTGGCCGCCGCGCTGGGCGCGGCTGTGCTCGCCGGGGCAGCCTTTGCAACGCCGCTTTATCCGCAGGTGAACCAACTCTGGGTCAAGGCGACGGGCGAACAGCCCAAGCCGCAAAAGCCGACGGCACAGCTGCGTCGCAAGGCCATCGACAAGGCCAATGGCCGGTGCCGCACCCTGCCGGCGCTGCAGGTGCTCGACCAGTTGCCGCCCGCCACCATCTTCACCATGGTCGACCTGGGACCGCGCCTGATCGTCGCGACGCACCACAGCGCCGTGGCCGGCCCTTATCACCGCAACGGCGCGACGATCCTCGACATGCACCATGCCTATGACGGCCCTGCCGACGCGTTCCGGCCGATCGCGGCGAAGCACCATGCCACCTATCTGCTGGTCTGCCCTGGCTTTCCCGAGGGCACCATCTATCAGTCGCGCAGCCCCAGGGGCTTTTATGCCGGGCTGATGCGGGGCGAGGTGCCCGGCTGGCTGAAGCCGGTGCCGTTGAGGACGGGGATGACGCTGCCCTACACGCTCTACCGCATCGACTATTCAGCGCCGGGCGAGAAAAAAAGCCTTGAGCAGCGTTGATGCTTCCGCAGCGGCGAGGTCGCCATAGACCTCTGGCCGGTGGAGGCATTGGGGTTGGGTGAAGAGGCGGGGCCCCTGTTCGATCGCGCCGCCCTTGGGGTCCGCCACGGCATAATAGAGGCGGGCGATGCGGGCGTGCGAGATCGCTCCGGCGCACATGGCGCACGGCTCCAATGTTACCCAGAGGTCGCAGCCGGAGAGGCGGAAGTCGCCCAGATGGATTGCCGCGGCGCGGATCGCGACCATTTCGGCATGGGCGGTGGGATCATTGTCGCGCCGGTTGCGATTTTCCCCTTCACCGATGATGCGGCCGTCGAGGGTGACGACCGCGCCGATGGGCACCTCTCCCGCTCTGGCGGCGGCATAAGCGAGATCGAGCGCACGCCGCATCGGATCGGGCAGGGGGAAGGGCGAGGACATGGCTTCGCCCATACAGGATGACGGGGCTTTGGGGGAGGGGCTGTAATGCCTCGCTATCCCGCTGTCAGAACAGGCCTCAGGGCTTCTGTACGTCCACTGTCGGCAGTTCGACCGTCTCCTTGCGTTTGCCGACCTCGACCCTGGCCACGCTGGCCTCATATTTGGGCAGGGAGCCGCCCTTGACCGCGATTTCCGGCAGCCGTCCCTCCTGCGTTTTCTGCAGGTCGATGAAGCCGGTGGCAATTCCGCCGGCCAGAACCAGCAGCACGATCAGCAACAGGCCACCAATGAATCGCATTTCCGCCTCCTTTGGCTTATGGCCCGTCAACGCTCATGAGTCGGAAAGGGTTGCGGCCCCGAAAGGCGCTGGGCGGGTTGACGAGCGTCGAAAATCCCGTTATCGGCGCCGCTTTCCGAACGAACCCGAATTACAAGGTTGATTGACTATGTCGCGCATTTGCGAGCTGACCGGCAAGGGCCGCCAGGTGGGTCACAATGTTTCCCACGCCAATAACAAGACCAAGCGTGTGTTCCTGCCCAACCTGCAGAACGTGTCGCTGATCTCCGAAGCGCTGGAAACGACCGTGAAGCTGCGCGTGTCGACCCATGGTCTGCGTTCGGTCGAGCATAATGGCGGCCTGGACAACTGGCTGCTGAAGACCAGCGACGACAAGCTGTCGCTGAAGGCTCGCCGTCTGAAGCGCGACATCGCGAAGAAGAAGGCCGCCGCAGCGGCCTGATTCGGTTCGCTTCGTTCGCTTGAAAGAGCGGCCTGGCAACAGGCCGCTTTTTTGCGTTTGCATGGATGGTGGGGCTGGCTGATTTAAACAATCCGAGCCCATGCACCCTAAAAGGGTTTGCCCCAGAATTTGGCGACCTTCGGATCGCTGGCGCAGGAAGCGCGCAGCGCCTGCCATTGTGCCTGGTCCAACGCCGGGCGGTAGGATGTCTCCGGCTTCACGGCAGCGTCGAAGCGGCGGCGGCGTTCGGCGGAGAGGGGATGGGAGGAAAGCCAGCTTATCGCCCGCGCTTCCGTGCCCTCGTCCTTGCCGCCGATCCGGTCAAAGAAGGCGGCCGTCGCGGCAGGCGAAATCCCGGCGCCGCGCATCTGGTCAATGGCGACGCCGTCCGCGGCGCTTTCCGCGCCGCGGCCATAGCTCAGCGACAGCACGCCGTTCAGATAATTGCCGGCATTGCCCCCCGCGCCGCCCAGCACGACGCTGAGGCCAAGCTGGCGGATGAGGCCTGTCATCGTGTCGCGGTGGCGCACATGGCCCAGTTCATGGCCGAGCACGCCCGCGACTTCATCGGCGGACTTTGCCTGCTGGACCAGGCCATCGAAGAGGATGATCCTTCCCCCCGGCAATGTCACCGCATTCACCATGGGAATGTTGGCGAGCGAAATGTCGCGGGCCTCATGGCCGGGGTCGATCCGCGCCGCCAGCCGTTCGAGCGCGGCATCGCCTGCCGGTGTGTGGCAGAACCGCCCGCCGAAATCGCCCACCATGGCATCGCCCATGCGGTTCTCCCAGCTTTGCGGGACGAGCGGGGCGATGACGGCGGGTGCTTCGAGCGCCCCCCAGACGATGAGCGCGGCGGTGACGGTGAAGATTCCCGCCGCCGGCCACAGGCCGAAGCGATCGATCCAGCGGCCATAGCGTTCGCCCGTCGGCAGATGGGGCGCTATGTCGGGAGGCGCTTCGCCGGAAAAGCCCAGGCGCCAGCCGGGGATCGCCTTATGGCCATAGGCCGAACGGTCGTCCTGCAGGCCGATGACGGTGAGATCGCTCCAGTCTATGGGCGGGCCTGCCCAGCCGCTCTCCGGCTCCTCCAGCACGAAGCCGGTGCCGGCGGTACGAAGCAGGACATTGCGTCGGACCGCCGTCGCGCCGTCATAATGCCAGAGCCGGAAGTCCGACATGCGGTTCAGAAAGCGCCGACGTCCAGCGCGTCGAGCAGGCCCTCGCCATGGCGGCTGGTCTTCGTCTGCGACTGTGTGAGTTCGTCGGTATAGATCGTGCCGGTCACGCCCATATGGGTCACGAAGAACTTCCAGTGCCGGTATTGCAGGAAGATCGACCCGATGCCGATCGTGCAGAGGACCAGCGCAATGTCACCCAGGAACAGCCATATCCAGTCTTTGGTCCGCGCGTAGAAATGGAAGTCGAGGCCCGTGAGCGACAGCCCCTCCACCGCTTCACGGAAGAAACTCGCGTAGAAGGCGAGCGCGATGAGGCCGAGACCCAGATAGAAGGTCAGCACGAACGCGATGATGCCGAAGATGGCCCCGGCCATGCGGGAGCCGGCACCGTCCTGTCCCGGAAAGCCCGCCATCGCGACCATTGCGCCTCCGCCCACGAACAGCAGGATCGGCAGGAGGTAGAAGAGCAGGAAGCGCCGGAAGGTCGGGCCGTGATCGCCTGCCGATTCGAAACTGTGCGGGCCGAAGCTCATCTTGTTCCAGCGTTCGTTCCACAGCGACATCATCGACCAGGGGACGAGCAGGCCCAGCGCCAGGCTGCCCACCGCCGACTTCCACATATAGGAAATGCCGTAGCCGAAGCCCTGATCGTCGCTGCCGCCCCGGATGCCGTGCCACCATGTCCGGCTGAGCCGGTAGCGCAGCGCGCGGAAGCGGGCGAGGCCGACCATGTAGAAGATCGTCACGAACGCCGCGAGCGTCAGTATCGCGGCCATGCCCCCATGCCCCTGAAGGACGAGGGCCTGCGCGCCGAACTGAAGGAAGAGGAACGGCAGGCCGATCAGCGCCAGCACCATCAGGAAGCCGAGGAACAGTTCCTTGCCCGTTCCCGTCCATTCCAGCCGGTCGTCGATGAAGCGCGTGTTCGCCCAGAGATAGCGCCGCGTGCGCGTTGTCGCCCAGAAGCGGTATATGCCCAGCGTGACGATCGTCAGCAGCAGGTTGGTGAAGGCAATGGGCGCATAGTCGCGCCAATTGCCCTCAAAAGCGAAGCCGTCGCCGCCAATGCGTTCCTGATCCATGATGCCCCCCTTGGTCCCCGGTGGGAGAAGACTATGCCGGGGACCGTTGGTCAAGGGGTTTCATGGCCATATGGAATGCTATCCCCCTGAAATCACGCGGATCGTCATTTTTTACGGCCGATCAAAAGCTGGCGTAACGCTCATTGCCGATGAAGCCGAGCTTCGTCACGCCTGAGCGGCGGATGTCGGCCAGCACCTCATCCACCGTCACGTAACGCGCGCCGGCATCGGGCTGGAACTGGAGTTCCGGTTCGGCAGGCAGGCGCAGCGAGGCGGCGAGATATTGGCGGAGCGTCAGCCGGTCGACGGCCCCGCCGTTCCAGCGGATAGTGCCGTCGGCGTCGATGCCGACCTTGTTCTTGACCGTGTCGACCGGCGGCGGCGTCAGTTCCTTGGGGGTTTGCGGCAGGTCGACGCCGACGCTGTGCGTCTGGATCGGGATCGTGATGATGAACATGATCAGCAGCACCAGCATCACGTCGATCAGCGGCGTTGTGTTCATGTCCGACATCGGCGTTTCCCCGTCGCCCGGCCGGGGTCTTGCGAAGCTCAAGGCCATATGCATCCCTCCTGTTGAAATAATGATATAACAACACATGTATCATGCGCTGATCGCAATGCGCTGGCAAGAGGGCTTCTATTGACAGGGCGGGCGGCCCATTTATGGGGAAGGCGCGGCCTTTTTCGGCTGCGCGATCCGCCATTTCAACAGAAAGACCCTCCGTGTCCGCCATGCTCAAGATAACCCTGCCCGATGGTTCCGTGCGTGAAGTCGCGCCCGGCACTACCCCGGCGGACATTGCGGCGGCGATCGGGCCGGGGCTGGCCAAGGCGGCCATCGCCGCGCGGGTCGATGGCGAACTGCGCGACATCATGCGGCCGCTGGAGGCCGATGCGCAACTGGCGCTGGTGACGTCGAAGGATGAGGCCGATGCGCTGGAACTGGCGCGGCACGACTTCGCCCATGTGCTGGCCGAAGCGGTGCAGGCGCTGTTTCCGGGGACGCAGATCACCTTCGGCCCGGCGACGGACGATGGCTTCTATTATGACTTCGCGCCCCCCGTCATCGAAGGAAAGCAGCGGCCTTTCACGGAGGAGGACCTGCCCGCCATCGAGGCGAAGATGCGGGAGATCATCGCCGCCGACAAGCCGCTGCGCCGCGAGGTGTGGAAGCGCGAGGACCTGATCGCGCGCTGGCGGGCCGGGGGCGAGACGTTCAAGGCCGAATGGGCCGCTGAGCTTCCCGAGGGCGAGGAACTGACCGTCTATTGGTCGGGGGGCGACTGGCTCGACATGTGCCGGGGGCCGCATCTGGCCTCGACAGGCAAACTCGATCCGGCGGCGTTCAAGCTGACCCGCGTGTCGGGCGCCTATTGGCGCGGCGATCAGAAGAATGCGATGCTGAGCCGCGTCTATGGCACCGGCTGGCTCAACAGGAAGCAGCTCGACGCGCATCTGACGCGGCTGGAAGAAGCGGCCAAGCGCGACCATCGCAAGCTGGGCGCGGAGATGGACCTGTTCCACCTCCAGCAGGAGGCGCATGGATCGGTCTTCTGGCACCCCAAGGGCTATATCATCTGGCGGGCTCTGGAAGCCTATATGCGCCGCGCCATCGACGATGCGGGCTATCGTGAGGTCAAGACGCCGCAGGTGATGGACGCGCGCCAGTGGGAAGCGTCCGGCCATTGGGGCAAATATCGCGAGAATATGTTCGTCATCCCCGACGAAGTGCCGAATGTCGAGGATGAAGGGCCGCTGGTGTCGGACGATGCCGACTGGATGGCTTTGAAGCCGATGAACTGCCCGGCGCATGTCCTGATCTTCCGTCAGGGGATCAAGAGCTATCGCGACCTGCCGCTGCGCTTCTACGAGAATGGCTGCTGCCACCGCAACGAGCCGCATGGGGCGCTGCACGGGCTGATGCGTGTGCGCCAGTTCACGCAGGACGACGCGCATATCTTCTGCCGCGAGGACCAGATCGTGGAGGAAGTGCGCGCCTTCTGTGCGCTGGCGGATCGGATCTACAGGGATTTCGGCTTCACCTATTCGATCAAGCTCGCCCTGCGCCCCGAAAAGCGCTTCGGCAGCGACGAGATGTGGGATCAGGCGGAAAATGAACTGCGCGACGCGGTGGCGGCGGCGGGGCTCAACACGCCCGAATATGGCTGGGAGGAACTGCCGGGCGAAGGCGCCTTCTATGCGCCCAAGCTGGAATGGCATCTGACCGATGCGATCGGGCGGACCTGGCAGGTGGGGACGATCCAGTCGGACCGGGTATTGCCGGAGCGACTCGACGCCTCCTATGTCGGTGAAGATGGCGAGCGGCACCGGCCGGTGATGCTCCACCGCGCGATCTTCGGTTCCTATGAGCGGTTCATAGGCATCCTCATCGAACATTATGCGGGCCGTTTCCCGCTCTGGCTGGCGCCGGTGCAGGCGGTGGTGGCGACCATCGTGTCCGATGCGGACGGCTATGCAGGCCAGGTGGTGGAGAAGCTCCGGGCGGCTGGCATCAGGGCCGAAACCGACGTCCGCAACGAGAAGATCAACTATAAGGTGCGCGAGCACAGCCTTGCAAAAGTGCCGAATCTGCTGGTCGTCGGCCGCCGGGAGGCGGACGAGGGCACGGTGGCGCTGCGCGAGCTGGGCAAGGAGGGGCAGAGCGTCCTTTCTGTCGACGACATCATCGCCCGTCTTGTAAAGGAGGCGAAGGCACCCGATATGCAGTGAGGCAGCAATGCCACATGGGGCCGGCAAATCCGCGATTGCGGGCTTGCCGCCCCTTTCGGCTTTGCGCTAAAGGGCCGCCAGAGTCGATCGATCAACTACCATAGGAGAAGCCACTATACGTCCCCCGATGATGCGCCGTCCCATGGCGCCGCCGCCGAAGTCCGGTCCCCGTTACAACGAGTTCATCAACGTGCCCAAGGTGCGCGTGATCGATGACGAAGGCGAAAATCTGGGCGTGATGTATACGCAGGAAGCGATCGAGCGCGCCTATGAGATCGGGCTGGACCTGGTCGAGGTGTCGCCCAACGCCGACCCGCCGGTGTGCAAGTTCCTGGACATCGGCAAGTACAAATACGAGGCGCAGAAGAAGGCGAACCTCGCCCGCAAGACCCAGAGGACGCAGGAGATCAAGGAGATCAAGATGCGTCCGAACATCGACGATCATGATTATGATACGAAGATGAAGAAGGTCCACGACTTTATCGGTGAAGGCGACAAGGTGAAGATCACCCTGCGGTTCCGTGGCCGTGAATTGTCGCACCAGCAGCTTGGCATGCAACTGCTCCAGCGCGTGGCGGAGAATGTGGGCGAGATCGCGAAGGTCGAAGCCTATCCGCGTATGGAAGGCCGACAGATGCTGATGGTGCTGGCGCCGAAATAAGGTCGCCATTCTTCGGTGACATTGGTCGGGCGGGGTCTGGAAGCAGGCTCCGCCCGAACTGTCTGTGGAACAGGTTCTGGTCAGTTGCGAATGTTAATCCTCCTCATCTGAAGATGGGGGAGGGGGCCCTGCCTAAGTCTGGCGCAGGGGAGCGCGACAGGCGCCCCCTCTCGCCGGTGGGAAGGGCTGCGTCCAGAACGGCACTTGCATCCACCTAACCATAAGCGGGTGCGGATGGCCTCTCCGCCCGCTGGATCTGGTCACGGCCTGACTTCTTTGCACGGTAGAGCGCCTCGTCGGCCTTGCCGATGGCGGCCATCACCGGCCCGCCGCGCCATGCGCATAGCCCGGCGGAGAAGGTGATCGGCTGCTCGTTCGCCGTGCCCACGGGCTCCCGCCGCATCCGTTCCGCAATGCGGGCCAGCGACCAGCTCGCCTCATCCTCCATCGCGTCCTGATAGAAGATCGCGAACTCCTCGCCACCCCAACGGGCGATGATGTCGATGCGGCGGGTCTGGGACGACAGGCGCGTGGCGAAATCGGCCAGGACGCGATCGCCCGCGTCATGGCCGAGCATATCGTTGACCTGCTTGAAATGGTCGAGATCAATGATCGCGATGCAGCCCCTGCGCTTGGCGAGCGGGAGCGCGTCGAGTTGCGCCAGGAACCCGCGCCGGTTGGCGATGCCGGTCAGCGCGTCCTCATTGGCAGCGATGTTCAGTTCGTCGATCTGTTCCCGCGTCGCGGCGGCGGCTCCGCGCACGCCGTGGAAGAGCCTGGAAATAATGTCCCCCACTTCCGGCAAGGTCGCCCCACCGCCTTTCCGGCCGGGCTGCCCCACCGGGTTCAGCGCATCCGCCAGCGCATGGATCGGGTCCAGCAGGGCGCCGATGCCCATCAGCGCCCCGGCCGCGCCCGCCATGGTCGCCAAAGTCAGGACTATGAACTCCGCCCAGGCGATACGTCCTGTTGTCGCGCCCCAGACGATATAGCCGAGCAGCGGCAGGTGGGTGGTCACGAAGCAGAGGGTGAAGAGGCGAAACCGCAGGGAGCGGGGAAAGATGAAGGAGGTCGCGAGGTAGAATTGCATCCCGGGGCCCTGTCATTGAAATGGGGGCCAAAATTGGGACGGCGTGTAAAGGCGGGATGAAGGAAGAGGGTTAACGCCTGGCCCGTGGACGAACCGTGCCGTGCATGAGTCGAACGGTTAACGGGAGGCGCCCGGCACCCATTTCACATCGTCCGCTCCATTGCCGTTGAGGCGCCGGGCCAGCACGAAAAGCAGGTCGGACAGGCGGTTGAGATAGGCCAGTGCCTGCGCATTGAGCGCAACGTCGGCCGCCGCGGCCGTGGCGGAGCGTTCGGCGCGGCGCGTGACGGCGCGGGCCAGATGGACGGCGGCGGCAGCAGGCGACCCGCCTGGCAGGACGAAGCTGTCCAGTGGCGCCAGATCGGCGTTCATCGCGTCGATCTGCCGCTCCAGCCGCTCGACCTGGGAGGCGACGATCCGCAGCGCCCAGGGAGCGTCCTCTCCCTCCGGCAAGGGCGTGGCGAGGTCTGCGCCCAGATCGAACAGGTCGTTCTGGATCGTCGTCAGCCAGCCCGCCTCCGGCCTGTCGTTCATGGCGACGATGGCAAGCCCGATGGCGCTGTTCGCTTCATCGACATCGCCCACCGCCTGCATGCGCGGGGCATGTTTGGGCAGGCGCGACCCGTCGACCAGGCCTGTCGTCCCCGCGTCCCCGGTACGGGTGTAGATCTTGTTCAGCTTCACCATGCCGGGCGGGACCCTCAGCCGTTGCCCTTCATCAGCAGCAACAGCGCCACGATGATCACCGCCACTGCCTGGAACAGGATGCGGTTCATCATCATCCTGTTCTGCTTGAGGCTGGATGGGCTCGGCCCCCCCTCGGGCGAGTTCAACTGTTCCTTGGTCGCCTGAAGAAAGGCGACGATCCCCCGGATCAATGCGAACAGGGTGGCGCCCATGGCCAGGATCAGGGCGATGACGAGCAGCGTGTTCATGCCCTGAATCTAGGCGCTGGCCGGGGAAATGCCAATCGGAAAGCGTGCATGGCGCAGATCGTCGGCCAGTCGCCGTGGGTCCATGCCCCCCGCGCGCAGATCGGCGAGGGCGATCGACCCGTCGCGCTTGGCGAGCCGCCGGCCGTCCGGCCCGACCAGCAGGGGATGGTGGACATAGATGGGGGACGGAAGGTCGAGCAGCGCCTGGATCAGCCGGTGGATGTCGGTCGCGCTGCGCAGATCGTCGCCGCGCAGCACATGGGTCACGCCCATCGCCGCATCGTCCAGCGTGCAGGACAGATGATAGCTGGCGGGAGCATCCTTGCGCGCCAGCACCACATCCCCGGCGGCAAGCGGCTCGGCGCTGATGCAGGACGCCGCTTCCTCCCTGGGCGGAAAGGGCAGGGCGCGCCAATGCAGCGGGCCTGCCCGTGCGGCAGCCCGCGCCATGTCGATCCGCCAGGCATGCGGCTCGCCCAATGCGATCCGCCTTGCCCGTTCCGCATCATCCAGCCCGCGGCATGTGCCGGGATAGACGGGCCCCTCCGGCCCGTGCGGCGCAGTCGTGCTGGCGGCGATGTCGGCGCGGGTGCAGAAGCAGGGATAGAGCAGCCCCATGGCCTCCAGCCGTTCCAGCGCCGCCTGATACCGGTCCAGCCGCGCCGACTGGAAGACGATGTCCCCATCCCAGGCGACGCCCAGCCAGCGCAGGTCCTCGATTATGCCGGCGACATGCTCCGGCCGGCTGCGGGTGCCGTCTATATCCTCGATCCGCAGGAGGAAGTATCCGCCGCGCGTCCGGACCAGGTCCATGGCCAGCAGCGCCGACCAGGCGTGTCCGACATGCAACCTACCCGTGGGGCTCGGGGCGAAGCGAGTCACCATATGCTGTGGCTGCGCCGATTGAGTCATACAGGCCCTTGACGGGATAGGGGTGTTAATGCTGTCATGCTGGCGTCACGTTTCTGATCGATCAGGACGGTGGCGAAAGGGGGTTGAAGGGTAATATATGTACCATCCCGACCTGATACGACATCCGGAAAACTGTCCGGCTTTGGTCCTGAACGCGGACTACACGCCTTTAAGCTATTATCCGCTGAGCCTCTGGCCCTGGCAAACCGCCATCAAGGCGGTTTTTTTGGATCGGGTGGACATCGTCGCCAGCTATGAGCGGCAGGTGCACAGCCCCAGCGTTCAGATGCAGATACCTTCGGTGATCGCGCTGAAGCAATATGTGAAGCCGTCGGAACATCCCGCCTTCACCCGGTTCAACCTGTTCCTGCGCGACAAGTTCGCCTGCCAATATTGCGGTTCCCCGAACGACCTGACCTTCGACCACGTCATTCCGCGCCGGGCGGGCGGGCGGACGACCTGGGAAAATGTCGCAACGGCCTGCTCGCCCTGCAATCTCAAGAAGGGCGGCCGCACGCCGAAGGAGGCGCATATGCAATTGCATGTGACGCCGATCCGCCCGACGAGCTGGCAGTTGCAGGAACATGGCAGGGCCTTTCCGCCCAACTATCTGCACGAAAGCTGGCACGACTGGCTTTATTGGGATGTGGAATTGCTGGCTTGACGACAAACCGGCAAGGCTGAGCGGCGCGCCCCTGCGAAGGAAGGGCCCGGCCCGATGGTTCGAACCGGGTTCCTGCCTGCGCAGGAACATGTCGCGTTCATTCTCATTCCATGCCCGGAAGCCAGTCCAGGTCCATATCCTTGTGACGGTTGGTATAATGGCCGATCTCTTCCAGCCGCGCCATGTCGCGCAGGGTGATCCGCCCATTGGCCCGGCTGATCAGCCCCTCCTGCTCCATCTGCCGGATCATCCGGTTCACATGGACGGAGGTGAGGCCGATGGCATCCCCGATCTCCTCCTGCGTCAGTTTCAGGTCGAAGCTGTCGGTGATGCCGTCGTCCGTCACCCGCAGGCGATCGAAAATATCCAGCAGGAAGGAAGCCACGCGCGCCTTGGCCGAGGTGCGTCCCAATGAAGCGAGCCGGTCGGTCAGCGCGACCCGCTCCGCATTGGAAAGCAGGAACAGCAACGCGGCGACGCGCGGATATTCCTCCAGCAGCCGGCGCAGAGCATGCTTGTCGAACGGACAGATGATCGAATCCGACAGCGCCACCAGCGATTCCGGCGCGCGGTTATAGATTGTGCTGGCCGATCCTATGAAATCGCCCGGGAAATAGACCCGCAGGATCTGCCGGCTTCCATCGGGCAGGATCACGAAGCTCATTACCCGTCCTTCGCGCAGGACAAACAGTTCCGTCACCGTTTCGTTGACGCGCTGGATCATCGCGCCCCGCTTCACCTTGCGGGGATTTTCCTCCAGCCTTGTAAGCGCCTTCTTCTCCGCATCGGACAGGGGCACATGCTTCGCCAACCTGTCCGCGAAACAACTTGTTGCCACCAAAAACACCTTTTTGCTTACATTGTCGTTACGATGGCAAAACGCCCCACGCGTCTTTTGGCTGCATTTCCGCAAACTGCACTAAACTCGATCAATAATGAGCGGGCGAACGCACAAATGTTTCATGGCGGCGCAGAAAGAAGCCCGCGATGGAACCGTCGTGCCGACTGCCTTGCGGAAACCGTAATTAACGTTAAGAACCCAGCCGATGGACCGCATTCACATCCGCGGCGGCAAAGCGCTGAACGGCCGCCTTCCCATTTCCGGCGCGAAGAACGCCGCGCTCACGCTGCTGCCCTGCGCGCTGCTGACGGACGAGCCGGTGACGCTGCGCAACCTGCCGCGGCTGGCGGATGTCGACAGCTTCGGCCATCTGTTGAACCAGCTCGGCGTGTCGACCATGATCGAGGGCGCCCGGCCGGAGGATTTCGGCCGCGTCATGACCCTGCGCGCTGGCCGCGTCACCTCGACCGAGGCGCCCTATGACATCGTGCGCAAGATGCGCGCATCGATCCTGGTGCTCGGCCCGCTGCTCGCCCGCGCGGGCGAGGCGCGGGTGTCGCTGCCCGGCGGTTGCGCCATCGGCAACCGCCCCATCGACCTGCACCTGAAGGCGCTGGAGGCGCTCGGCGCTATCATAGAGATCAACGCCGGCTATGTCCGCGCCAGCTTGCCCGACGGCGGCCTGCCGGGCGGCATCTACACCTTCCCGGTGGTGTCGGTCGGCGCGACCGAGAATGCGCTGATGGCGGCGGTGCTGGCCAAGGGCGTCTGCATCCTGGAAAATGCGGCGCGAGAGCCGGAGATCGTCGACCTCTGCAACCTGCTGATCGCCATGGGCGCCGACATTGAAGGCGTGGGCACCGACAAGCTGACCATTCACGGCAAGCCCCGCCTGCACGGCGCGACCTACAGCGTGATGCCCGACCGGATCGAGGCGGGCAGCTATGCCTGCGCCGCGGCGATCACCGGCGGCTCGTTGGAACTTGCCGGAGCCAGCGCCGAAGACATGCACGCCATCCTCGCCGCGCTGCGCGACGCCGGGGTTCATGTCGAGGAACTGAAGGACGGCATCAGGGTGTCGGCGGACGGCCGGCTTCGCCCGCTCACCATCTCCACCGCGCCCTTCCCGGCGTTCCCGACCGACATGCAGGCGCAGTTCATGGCGATGCTGACGCTGGCCGACGGCGCGTCGGTGCTGACCGAGACGATCTTCGAGAATCGCTACATGCACGTGCCCGAGCTGGCGCGCATGGGGGCGGACATCGGCGTCAACGGCCGCACCGCGGTGGTGCGCGGCGTTGATCGGCTGGTCGGCGCGCCTGTCATGGCGACCGATCTGCGCGCCTCGATGAGCCTCATCCTCGCGGGCCTCGCCGCGGAAGGCGAGACCCAGGTCAACCGCGTCTATCATCTCGACCGCGGCTATGAGCGGCTGGAGGAGAAGCTCTCCGCCGTCGGCGCCGACATAGAGCGCGTCAGCGATGGCTGAAGGACGCGGGCTCGAGACGGACCGCGCGGCGTTGCTGGCGCGATACGATCTCGATACCGGTGGCTTTGCCACGCTCGACCAGATCACCGCCTTCGCCGCTGCGCTGTGCGGGACGCCCATCGCTCTGGTCAGCATTGTGGAGGATGACCGCCAACGCTTCCTGGCCCGCACCGGGCTGGATGCGGAGGAAACGCCGCGCGATATGTCCTTCTGCGCCCATGCGATGCAAGGAAGCGGCATCTTCGTGGTGCCCGATACTGCGCAGAACCCCGATTTCCGCGACAATCCGCTCGTCACCGCGGCGCCCTTCATCCGTTTCTATGCCGGTGCGCCGCTGATCGATGGCGAGGGGGCTTCGCTCGGCGCGCTATGCGTCATCGACGACAGACCGCGTGAAGGTCTGACGGATGTGCAGCGCCAGGGGATTTCCCTGCTGGCCCGTCAGGTCATGGTCGAGCTGGAGGGCCGTCGCCGCGACCGCGACGTGATCGCCCGGCAGCAAAGGGATGCGCAGGCGGTGGCGGAAAGCGACCGCATGTTCCGGACCCTGGCCGACACCATGCCGCAAATGGTCTGGTCGACGCTGCCGGACGGCTATCATGACTATTATAACGCCCGCTGGTACGAATTCACCGGCGTTCCCCTGGGATCGACCGATGGCGAGGGATGGAACGGCATGTTCCATCCGGAGGATCAGGAGCGGGCCTGGGAACGCTGGCGCCATTCGCTGAAGACCGGCGAGCCCTATGAGATCGAATATCGGCTGCGCCATCACAGCGGCGATTATCGCTGGACATTGGGTCGCGCGCTGCCAATCCGGGACGAGGAGGGTGCGATCGCCCGCTGGATCGGCACCTGCACCGACATCAACGACCAGATCGCGATGGTGGAGGAGCGGGAGGTCATCGCCCATGAACTTTCCCACCGTATCAAGAACATCTTTTCGGTGATTTCCGGCCTGATCGGCCTGTCGGCGCGCCAGCATCCCGAAATTCGCGCGGCGGCCGACGACCTGCGCGACCGCATCATGGCGCTGGGACGCGCCCATGATTTCGTGCGGCCCCACGGCCCCAATTCGCAGCCGGACCAGGACGAGGGTCGGCTTTGGGGCATATTGGAACAGATTTTCGCGCCCTATCGCGACGCGCTGGGGCCGCGCATACGCTTCTCAGGCGATAATCCGGCGATAGACGACCGCTCCGCCACGCCATTGGCGCTGCTGTTCCATGAACTGGCGACCAATGCCGCCAAATATGGCGCGCTTTCCGTTCCTTCGGGCGGGGTTGCGATCCTCGTGGGGAGAGAGGGCGAGGACATCCGCATCGACTGGCGGGAAGAGGGTGGACCGCCGGCGCTTCCGGCGACGCATGAGGGCTTCGGCAGCCGGCTGATGCAGCTCAGCATCGAACGGCAACTGGGCGGGCGGATGACGCGCGACTGGCGACCCGAAGGCCTTGGCCTCAGCCTCTGGATTCCAGCGCGCTCCATGAGTCGGATGCCGGCAGGAAAGGGGTGAAGCCCGCGATCTCGGCGGCCTCCAGGTCCGGTCGGTCGGTGGCGGCGAGATGCAGCGTTTCGGCTATGCTGTGCGCCCGGAACGGCTTGGTGATGACGCCGAGCGCGGCGGTGGAAGCCGCCCCGATCTGCGCGGGATTGGCCGTCACATAGATGACCCGTATGCCATATTGGCTGGCCAGTTCGACGCCGATGCCGGGACCGGTCGGTCCGTCGCGCAGATTGAGATCGACAAGGGCGATGTCGCAATCGTCGGCCGCATCCAGCGCCGCCTGACGATCGGCCGCGATGGCGCCGACCGTAAAGCCTGCATCCTCCACGATATGCTCGATCTCCAGCGCGACGAAAATCTCGTCTTCTACGATCAGAACCTTTTTGCTCATCCCAACGTCCACGCAACCGGAGGCGTTAAATGCGCGGATCGCGGGGCGGTTCCCGCAGATGCGAAAAATTTTTTCGGGCGCTGTCGGGCTGCACGCTGGTCCAGAGCGTTTCGAAGGCCGTGCCCTGCATCAGCAGGACCGAGGCGGGATAGCCCGCGCCGCTGGCCTTCTGCGCTGTCCCGGTGGCGTTTTCCACCGCTTCCTCCCGCGTCGCGAACGGCCCGTAATAGCGGTTGTCGAGATTGATCTTCCAGACGCCCTCATGTTCCAGGACGATGTAGCGGGCATGGGGCAGGGGCACTTACAAAACCTCCGTATTATAATGGTGCCAGGCCATGATCGCCGCGGCGCCGCGATGGGGACGCCAGCGTTCGGCGAGTTCCCGCGTCAGCTTTTCGCTGGGGCGTTCGGCCAGGCCCAATATCCGTCCGATCTCGATCTGCACGGCCAGATCGCCCGCCGGCCAGACATCCGGCCGTCCTTCCGCGAACAGCAGGTAGATTTCCGCCGACCAGCGCCCGATCCCCTTGATCCGCACCAGTTGCGCAATGGCGTCCTCATCATCGTCCGGCAGGTCGTGCAGGTCGATGCCGCCGCTGACCACCAGCTCGGCCAGGCTTCTGGCATAGCCCTGCTTCTGCCGCGACAGGCCGCAGGCGCGCAGCGTATCGAAATCGCGGACGAGCAGGGCGTCCGGCGCGCAGCCCGCGCCCAGTTCCGCCTCCAGCTTGCGCCAGACCGCTGCGGCCGCGGCGACGCTCACCTGCTGGCCGACGATGGTGCGCAGCAGCGTTTCATAGCCGGGCTCGCGGAGGCGGGGCGGCGGATAGCCGACCCGACCTATCGCTGCGGCGAAACCGGGCTCCATCGCGGCGATGGCGTCCAGGCTGGCCCGCAATTCTTCTGCTGTATTTACCATGAATTGTCGTCCGGCCCTTGATTTCCCGCTGCCCGTCCGACATGAGCGGCGGGAAAAATTTAAGGGACCTGGGTACATGGCGAAACTGATTGTGGTCAACCGTTCGGGCGAAGAGCAGGCGGTCGAGGCGGAGAACGGCCTTTCCGTGATGGAAATCATCCGCGACAACGGCTTTGACGAACTGCTGGCGCTCTGCGGCGGCTGCTGCTCCTGCGCGACGTGCCACGTCTTCGTCGATCCGGCCTTTGCCGACAACCTGCCGCCGATCAGCGATGATGAGAACGACCTGCTCGACAGCTCCGACCATCGCAACGAGACCAGCCGCCTGTCCTGCCAGCTGACGTTCAGCGATTCGCTGGACGGCCTGCGCGTCACCATCGCGCCGGAAGATTGAGGTCGGCCGGCAGAAGGGAGCGACCTGCGCCTGATTGACGCAGCGCGCTCTGAGGGCTGGTTCCTGACATCGTCCTCCGCGTCACCCCCGGACTTGATCCGGGGGCGCTGCCATTCAGACCTGTGCGTTTCGGAAGAAAAGCGGCGCCCCGGGTCGCGTTGGGCGCGACTGCTGCCCTCTGCCCGCCATCAGCCGTTCGGGACGATCAGATATTTCTCCCCCGTGCGGCGGGCATTGTAGGTCAGCACGGCGTCGCGGGTCAGCGCTTCCTTGAGGGAGATGCGCGCCTTGTAATGGCTGGCAAAAGTCGTCGTCAGACCGTCGCGCACCCGCTGGCGGAGGCGTTCGGCCGTTTCCGCGTCCGTCCTTTGCAGGAAGGGGAAAAGCAGCCAGCCGCCGACGTTCCAGCCAAAGCCGAAGCTGCGCGTCAGGATGGTCGGCGACAGGTCCAGCGCACCGTAGACATAGGCCTGCTTCAGAACGTTCGAGCCATAGCGGCTATAGGGCGCGTCCTTGCTCGCGGCCTGCTCCATGGCATGGAGGATCTGGCTGACCAGATGGCCGCCGCCGATCGCGTCGAAGGCGATGGTCGCGCCCGTGGCGGCGACCGCGTCCTGAAGCTGGACGAGAAAGTCGTCCCTGGAACTGTCCAGCACATATTCCGCGCCCATATCCCTGAGGATCGCCACCTGCGCTTCATTGCGGACGATATTGACCAGCGGAATGCCGTCCTCCTGGCAGATGCGCACCAGCATCTGGCCCAGATTGGACGCGGCGGCGGTGTGGACGATCGCCTTATGCCCTTCGCGCTTCATTGTTTCGACGAAGCCAAGCGCCGTCAGCGGATTGACGAAGGCCGATGCGCCCTCCTCCGCGGTGACATCGTCGGGCAGGACCATGCAGCCGCTGGCGGCGAGCAGGCGATGTTCCGCGTACATGCCGCCGCCGATCATCGCGACCCGCTTGCCGAGCAGGGCCTGGGCTTCCGGTGCCTCGCCCGCGGCGATGACGGTGCCCGCGCCTTCATTGCCGATGGCCATGGATTGGCCGACCCGCCCCGCAAGCGCGCGGCGCGCGGGATCGGGCATGCGGGCGACGATCCGGCCTTCGGCATAATCCGCATTTGCCACATCGGCGGAAGCGAACAGCAGGCCAAGGTCGGACGGGTTGATCGGCGCGGCTTCCACCCGGACAAGCACCTGATCGCCCGTGGGAGCGGGGAGCGTTTCTTCGGCCAGTTCGACGATCAGGCGGCCGTCCTCATCCAGGGTCGAAAGCAGCTTGAGGCCGTGGGTGTCGCTCATGAAAACTCCCTTTTCAGGCTGAGGGGCGGTCGCTGTAGAATGCCGGAAACATCGCCTTGAGGGCGGCCAGCTTCGGCATGTCCCAACGCTGGATATAGGGATGGCGCGGGTTCTTCGTCAGGAAGTCCTGATGATGGCGGTCCGCATCCTGGAAGCCGGTGAAGCCTTCTATTCGGGTGACGATGGGATCACGCCAGAGGCCCGATTGACCGAGTTGGGCGAGATAGGCCCGGGCCGCCCTGTCCTGCCCTGCATTCAGGGGAAACAGCGCGCTGCGATATTGGGTGCCGTGGTCCGGGCCCTGATAGTCGAGCGTGGTCGGGTCCGCGATCACCGAGAAGAAGATGCGCAGCAACGTGCCGTAGCTGACCTGCCGGGGATCGTAGGTGACGCGAACGGCCTCGGCAAAGCCGGTATCGCCCTGGCTGACCTGCTCGTAATCGACCCTGCGGCCCCGAGGACCGCCTGCGAATCCGGAGACGGCGAGGCGGACACCCCTTACATGGGAGAAGACGCCTTCCACGCCCCAGTAGCAACCGCCCGCGAAGATGGCGGTTTCAAGCTTGCGGGCGGGGACTGCGTCAACCGCCGGGGCGGGCGCGAGGACCGGTCGTTCGGCACGCAAAGGGGAAGCGACGGCCAAGGCCGCCAGAAAAGCAAGCGCGATGCCGTCAGCGCGCCGCATTGCCAGCGGCCGGGGCGGATGCCGCCATGGCTGGACTGGTCAGCGGCGGCGCGTCGCTGTTCGGCTGAAGCACGAAGACCCCGATAGCGCCGATCGCGAACCCGCCCATGAAGCGCAGGAACAGGTCGGATTTCAAGAAGGCCAACATGGCGTTCTTCCTTTCGGTCGTCTTGGTCGCCGCAAGCGGGCGGAAATGAATGTCGCGCGGCTTAGTCCCGGATGAACGCTGCGCCAGGGCAGTTTCGACCAACGTCCGATGTGGGACGATGGATGTCGGGCAAGGCCAGTTTCGGTTCGAAACGGGATATAGACCCCCGCTCTCCATCTGCAAGACGGCGCCGGAGAAATTTTCCGTTTCCGAAATGGAGGTGATGGGGGAGGGGAAGGACAGACTTGGCGTCCGGTCCTTCCCTCCAGCTTCGCTGGTCCCGCTCCAGGCTAAGCCCGGGGGGATTGAAGAGGGCTCACTTCAAAGCGGCGCAGGCTTCCTGGATGCGGGTGCAGGCCTTGCGCAGCACCTCTTCCGAAGTCGCGTAGCTGATGCGGAAGGCCGGAGAGAGGCCAAAGGCGGCGCCGTGGACGGCGGCGACCTTCGCTTCGTCCAGGAAATAGCCGATCAGCGCTTCGTCGCTGTCGATGACCTGCCCCTTGGGCGTCGTCTTGCCGATCAGGCCGCTGGCATCGGGATAGACGTAGAAGGCGCCCTCCGGCATCGGGCAGTCCAGGCCCGGTGCGTCGTTCAGCATGGCGACGACCATGTCGCGGCGCTTCTTGAAGGCGGCGTTGCGCTCTTCCAGGAAATCCTGGTCGCCGGTCAGCGCCGCGACGGCGGCGGCCTGGCTGATCGAGCAGGGATTGCTGGTCGATTGCGACTGGAGCTTGCCCATCGCCTTGATGATCCATTCCGGGCCGCCGGCAAAGCCGATGCGCCAGCCCGTCATGGAAAAAGCCTTGGAGCAGCCGTTGACCGTCAGCGTGCGGTCGTAGAGGTCCGGGCAAACCTGCGCGATGGTGGCGAAGGGGGTGGGCGCGTACCAGACATGCTCATACATATCGTCCGTCATCACCAGCACATGGGGATGGCGCAGCAGCACTTCGCCCAGCGCCTTCAGCTCTTCGGCCGAATAGGCTGCGCCTGACGGGTTGGAAGGCGAGTTCAGCATGACCCACTTGGTCTTGGGCGTGATCGCGGCTTCCAGCTGGGCGGCGGTGATCTTGTAGCCCTGGCTTGCCGGCGCCTCGATGAAGACCGGCGTGCCGCCCGCGAAGTTCACGATGTCGGGATAGCTGACCCAATAGGGCGCCGGAATGATGACCTCGTCGCCCATGTCGACGGTCGCGACCAGCGCGTTGAACAGCGTGTGCTTTCCGCCCGAATTCACGCTGATCTGGCTGCGCTTGTAGAGGAGGCCATTGTCGCGCTTGAACTTGAATGCGACGGCTTCCTTGACGTCGGCGGTGCCGTCCACGTCGGTATAGCGGGTAAGGTTCTTGCGGATCGCCGCGATCCCCGCCTCCTTCACGAAATCGGGCGTGTCGAAGTCCGGTTCGCCGGCGGAGAGGCCAATGACGTCCACGCCTTCGGCTTTCAGGGCATTCACGCGCGCGCTCATCGCCAGGGTGGCGGAGGGCTGGATGCGACCGAGGGCTGCGGAAGTCTGGCTCATCATGACAATCTTTCTCTAGAATCCCCTAGGTCCGCGTGAAGCGGACGCGAGGCTCCTTAGTGTGCAACGAAAGAAGGGGCAACCGCCAGTTGGCTTCGGCTGGCCGTAACGGCAGATTATAGGGCCGGGAGGGAGGAATATCTGCAATTCATGCGTGCGGAAAAGGGTTGCCCGTGCCCCTAGAGTATCCGTGATGATCAAGCTGGAGATTGCGTCCAGCATCGATCGGCTTTGAGCATGGCGTTCGCGGTGACGACGAGCTTTCGCATGACGGCGGTGATGGCGATCTTGGCGGGCTTGCCGGCAGTAACGAGCTGCTGATATTTTGCCTTGAGATCGGGATTGTACCGGGCGGCGACGAGGGCCGGCATATAGAGAGCCTGCCGCACGTTGGCGCGTCCGCCGCGGATGAAGCTCTTGCCTTTCCATTGTCCGGACTGTCGAGCGACGGGGGCGAGACCGGCGAGGGATGCGGCCTGCTTGTTCTCGAGGCTGCCGAGTTCGGGCATGGTGGCGATGAGCTGGTTGGCGGTCAGCGTTCCGACGCCGGCGATGCTGGTGAGGATCTCATGCCGGCGGGCGAGCGCGGCATCGGCGGCGATCAGGTTGGCGATCTCGGTATCGAGCGCCTCGATATGCCGTTCGATCTGCTCGAGCCGCTGCCGGCACTGGCGCTTGAGGAAGGCGATGGTGAGGTTCTTCTCGCGATTCTTGAGCGCGGTGCGATCGCGCACGAGGCCGTCTCGGGCATTGATGAGCTCCGCTATCTGCGCCTGCTGTGCGCTTCGAGCGGGTCTGACCGGCGGCTGCAAGGTGGCCGCCATACGGGCCAGCAACATGGCATCGATGCGATCGGTCTTGGCCAGAATGCCAGTCGCCTGGGCGAAGCGCCGGGCGCGCTCCGGGTTGAGCTTCACGCAGGGCCAGTCGGCCAGAGCCGCCTCCAGCGCCCGATGATAGGTGCCCGTTGCCTCATAGGCGATCCGCTCGACCGGCCATTGTCGCAGCCAGGCGATCAGTGCCTTGTGGCCCTTGGCCGTGTTGGTGAACTGGCGCTCGACGCCGATGGGGTGAGCATAGCAATCGAGGCTCGCTTTGGAGATGTCGATGCCGATCGTCTGTGGTAGATTGTCGCTCATCTTTTCCGCTGTCCCATGCTTGTCATCCGGGTCCAAAACCCCGGTATCCGTTCGGGCCGACACGAAAAGAAAGGGGCGATCCTACTCTAACCCGGTCCCACAACGACCGGCGCTTTCACGATCCGTCCCCTTCCGCCCGGGCCGGGGTGGCCACCCCGGCCCGGGCAATCCAGCATGACCCAAACGGACCGCAATGTCATAAGACAAGCGCGCTGCGTTCAATCGTACGCAGGGCGCGCGCTCCAAGCTTTTGTTGTCGCATCCTTTCAAGCGCAAAGCCGGTTCCAACCTTTGCGCACGATGCTCTAGCGCACCAGCGACGCCGCCACCATGCCGCGCGCCGCATTGCCGATGAAGAAGCCGTTTTCCAGGTCGCGGGGGCGCAGATCGGCCTCCACTGCCTCCCCCATGTCGAGCAGGCTGCGGCGCAGCACGCCGGGCAGCAGGCCGCGCGACAAAGGCGGGGTCAGCAGCTTGTCGCCGCGTTCGACGAAGATGGAGGAGAAGCTGCCCTCCGTCAGGAACCCCTGTTCGTCCGTCATCACCACTTCATAAGTGCCGCCGCGCCGCAGGGCGTCACGGTAGAGCGAACGGTCGGTCGTCTTGTGCGCCAGCCGCGCATCGGCGGCGGGGGCGTTGCGGGGGACGAGCGCGACCTGCATGATCGCCTGCGGCCAGGTGCGGTGCTCGCGCACTTCGATGGCGATGGAACCCCGGCGCGACACCAGCAGGCGAAGGCGGCTGCGCTCCCGCAGGCGGAAGGTCGCGGCCTGAAGTTCATTGCGCACATTGTGGCGGTCGAAGGCGAAATCGAGCGCCTCCGCGCTGGTCTTCAACCGCTCCAGATGCAGTTCGAGCAATCTGATGCCCTCGACCGGATCGAAGGCCATGGTTTCGAGCAGATCGAACCGTCCGTCAGCCAATGCCATGGAAAACTGCAAACCCCTTATGCCGATCGATGATGGCGCGATGAATCAGGCCGGTGCGAGGAAGCGCCCCTTGGCCAGACATTCCGCCCATTCGGAAGCGACATCCGAATCCGCGACGATGCCCGATCCCAGACCCAGGCGTCCCTCCCTGCTGCCTTCTTCGACGCAAATGGTGCGGATGGCAACATTGAACGCGGCATCGCCCGACGGATCGATCCAGCCCATGGAGCCGGTATAGACGCCGCGCGGAAAGGGCTCGACCGCGTCGATGATCTCCATGGCGCGGACCTTGGGCGCGCCGGTGATCGACCCGCAGGGGAAAAGGACGCGCAGCACGTCGACGGGCGACAGGCCGGGTAACAGCCGGGCCCGGACGGTCGACACCATCTGGTGGACGGTCGGATAGGTTTCGACCTTGAACAGGTCGGGCACGGTGACGGTGCCGGCGTGGGAGACGCGCGACAGATCGTTGCGCAGCAGGTCGACGATCATCAGATTTTCCGCGCGCTGCTTGGCATCCCGCTCCAGCCATTGGGCCAGTTCCGCGTCGCTGGCGAGATCGGGATCGCGGGGGGCGGTGCCCTTCATCGGGCGCGCGGTCAACTGGCCCCGGACATGGGTGAAGAACAGCTCCGGCGAAAAGGAGAGGATCGAATGTTCCCCGGTGCGCAGCACGCCGCCATAGCCCGCCTGCTGGCGCGGACGGATGGCGGCATAGAGCGCCATGAGATCGCCGATGAAATGCGCGGCGCAGGGGAAGGTCAGATTGACCTGATAGATGTCGCCGGCGCGGATATAGTCCTGGACCTGGGCGAAGGCGGCGCGATAGGCGGCCTCGTCGATCAGCGGCTGGAGGCGATCGACCCTGGCGCCCGCCGGGTCCGGCAACAGGCCGGTCATGGCGGCGGGATCGATCAGGCGCACCCCTTCGAACAGGCCGAACCAGAGCAGCGGCGTCTTCGGCCTGTCCTGCCGATGCCGTTCCGCCAGCGGGTGAAGGCGGTCCTCCAGCGCCAGCCCGGCTTCATAGGCGATGAAGCCTGCTGCGTGCAGCCCGGCTTCTGCCGCTTCGGACAGCCGGTCGAGCGCTGGCTGCACCTCCGCCAGCCGATGGGCGGCGATGACCGATACCGGATCGCGATAGAGGCGCGCGGGGGCGGGAGCCCGGGCACGGGCGTCGTCGAACAGGACGAAGGCTTCGGTCGGTCCCGGAAGGCGCATGGCCGCCCTCTTAACAGGCTTTGCGCGGCGCGGAAGCTCTAACAGGGCGCGGGCATGTTGCACGGCGCGCGCATTGGCCATAGGGGGGAGGGCATGAACAAGGGATTGCCCCATGATGATGCGGCGCGGCCGCTGCGGCCGGCGCTGGCGCTGGCGCTCAGGGGCCGTTGTCCCGCCTGCGGCGAAGGCCGGATGTTCGCCCGCTTCCTGAAGCCCAGTCCCGCCTGCCGCCATTGCGGACAGGCCTGGGACGCATCGCGGGCGGACGATTTCCCGGCCTATATCGTCATATTGCTGCTGGGGCACCTGCTCGTGCCGCTGATGATAGAGGTGAATGCGGCGCTGGATATTCCGCTGGGGGTGCAGGCGGCGCTATGGCCGGGTCTTGCGATCCTGCTTGCGCTGGCGATGATCCAGCCCGCCAAGGCGGCGGTCATCGCCTTCCAGTGGAGCCGCCGCATGGACGGCTTCCGCTAGAGCGGGCCATGATCGGTTGAAAATCGATGCGATCCCATCAGTCCGGACGGATGATGAAGTTGCGTTCCATCGCCTCCCGCAGACTCTCGTCGATGGTGCGGCGCCCTTCCGAACCATGGGTCACGACGGTCGTGTCGGCGGTGGCGACGCATATGCCCTTCTGAAAGCCCGCCGAACTGATCGTCCAGCTCGTGCGCCCGATATGGCCGATCGCGCAGTGCACCTCGAACGGATAGGGAAAGTGGGATTCCTCGACGAAATTGAGGTTCACGTTCGCGACCAGCCAGCGCACCCCCTGTTCCTGCGGATGGCGGCCCAGATGATGGTGGAAGCGGATGCGGGCCGTTTCGAATATGCCGGAGATCGCCACATTGTTGATGTGGCCCATCGTGTCGATGTCCTGGAAGCGGGTGTCGATGCTGGTGACGAAACGATAAGCTTCCGGGCGGAGGCGCCAGGATTCGGGTTTGGCCATGTCCTGCTTGTCCTATGTCCTGTTTTCCTATGCTCTTAGCCCTTGGCGGCGGGGATGCAATCATCGGGTCGAAATTGATCGGACTGCGACCTTTATGACACAGGCGCGAAGCTTATCGTTCTGCTGAGGTAACGGATCGTTTCCGGGCGCGGCGGTGGACTTCGGCGCAGGTGCAGCATAGCTTCCGGGCCGGATTGTCGCGCATGGGGGTTTCGATGCAACGCTATAGTCGGCTGGCCATTTTCCTGCACTGGGCGATCGCCGCCCTGCTTGCCTTCCAGATCGCGGTGGGATGGGCGCTCGAGGATCTTGGCGCGCGCGGCTTCGCGCTGTTCCAGTGGCATAAGTCGATCGGCATCTCGATCCTGCTGCTGACCTTCGCCCGCATCGCCATACGCTATTGGAAGCCGCGTCCCGCGCCGGTCGAGCGCGGCTGGCAGGGCGCGCTGGCCAAGGCGGTGCATGCGGGCCTCTATCTGTTCATGCTGGGCGCGCCGCTCACCGGATGGGCCTTGGTGTCGACCGCGAAGGTGAAGGTGCCGACCTTGATCTTCGGCATCGTCCCCCTGCCTCATCTGCCCCTGCCCATGAGCGCGCATGAACTGGCCGAGGGCGGACACGCCCTGATCGCCTGGATCGGCATCGCGCTGTTCGTCCTGCACGTCGGGGGTGCGCTGCGGCATCATGTGCTGATGGGCGATGGGTTGCTGTGGCGGATGATGCCGGCGCGTTCGCCGCTGTTGCTGGCAGCCTTGCCCGCGCTGATCGCGGTGGGGTTCGTCCTTGGGCGCGCCGTCCTGCCAGCGCCCGCAGCGAAGGCGGTGGCCTTGCCGGTCCTGCCGGCGGCGGCCGAGGAGGAAGAGGAAATGCCCGCCAATGCCGCTGAGCCGGCCGACGATGCCGTCAATGCCGGCAATGCCGCGGCCCCGGCCGAAGCCGGCAATGCGGCGGTCGCGGAAGAACCGGTGGGGCCGCCGCCCGCCTGGTCGGTGCAGCCGGGCGGGACCATCGGCTTTTCCGTCGGTAACAGCGGCGAGACGATCAGCGGCCGCTTCTCCAAATGGACGGCGAAGATCGTCATGGACCCGGATCATCCGGACAGCGCGGACATCCGCGTGGAGATCGACCTGGCGAGCGCCAGCGTCGGGGACAGCTATAAGGACGGCATGCTGGCCGGGGACGAATTCTTCGGCGTGGCGGCGCACCCCAGGGCCGTCTTCACCGCGAGGGGCGCGGAGAAGACGGGGACGAACGGCTATCGCGCTTCGGGCACACTGAACCTCAAGGGGGTAAGCAAGCCGCAGAGCATCCGCTTCACCCTTTCCGGCACCGGGAAGGCGCGGAAGGTCTCAGGATCGGCCACCATCGCGCGCGCGTCCTTCGGCGTCGGCAATGGCGAGAGCAGCGCGGGACTGGACCCCAAGGTGTCGGTCAGCTTCGGGTTCAGTGCGCAGGCGGAATAAGCAGGCATGGATTTGGCGCTGCACTTCTGCCAAAGCGGCGTCATGGACAGGAGCACGGAAAAGCCAAGCGCGCGCATAGAGGATGGGGTCTTCCTGGGCTTCGTCCTCATCGTCTCGGTCGCCTTCGCGCTGGTGGTGGAGCCCTTCTTCGCCGCCATATTGTGGGGCGTGATCGCCGCCATCCTGTTCGCGCCGGTCAACCAGGGGCTGATCGGCATGATGCCCCGGCACCGGAACAGCGCGGCGGCGCTGACGCTGTTGCTGATCGTCGCGCTGGTGATCGTGCCGGCGATCATCCTGGCCATGGCGCTGGTGCAGGAAGCGACCCTCTTCTACGCCAAGGTGCAAAGCGGCGAGATCAACTTCGCGCGGATGTTCGCGCAGTTCCAGGCGAGCCTGCCTGGCTGGGCCGCGGCCTTTCTCGACCGGCTGGGCATAACCAACTTCGCCGCCGTGCGCGAAATGCTGAGCGCCGGCGTCGCGTCGAGCTTCCGCACGGTCGCGACGCAGGCGCTGCAGATCGGGCAGAGCGCGTTCAGCTTCCTGATGGCGCTGGGCGTGATGCTGTACCTTACCTTCTTCCTGTTGCGCGACGGGCCGAAGCTGGCGGCGATGGTGGACAGGGCCGCGCCGATGCGGACCGCGCATCGCCGGGCCCTGATCAATCAGTTCGTCGTCGTCACGCGTGCGACGATCAAGGGCAGCATCGTCGTCGCCATCGTCCAGGGGCTGATCGGCGGCGTGGTGTTCTGGGCGCTGGGCTTGCCGGGTGCGCTGCTCTGGGGCGTGCTGATGGGGGCGTTCTCGCTGATTCCGGCGGTCGGAACCGGGCTGATCTGGGTGCCGGTCGCCATTTATCTGTTTGTCACCGGGGCGGTGGCGAAGGGGCTGATACTCGCCTTTTGCGGCATGTTCGTGATCGGGATGGTGGACAATATCCTGCGACCGATACTGGTCGGGCGGGACACGCGGATTCCCGACTATGTGGTGCTGATCACCACGCTGGGCGGGATCGACCTGTTCGGGTTCAACGGCATCGTCATCGGGCCGGTGATCGCGGCGCTGTTCATCGCGACCTGGAACATCGTGACGAAGATGCGGACGGGGGCGGATGGGCTGGAGGGGCCTTTGACGGAATGATCAGGCGCTTCCCTTCAAGAAAGTGAAGGGCTTCGACATTTGAACGGGACAGGTGGCTCGTGAAAACGGCCCGAACGGAGCCTGGTTTCCGCGATCTATAACTCCTCCAGCGCGGCGCTGGCCTCCATCCAGCTTTCTTCCGCCGCTTCCAGTTTCCTTTCCAGGTCGGCGCGTTTCACCATCAATTCGGTCATGGTCATCTTCGCCTCCGCGCCGGTCGCGCTTTTGGGGTCGAACAGCGCCTGGTCGATGCGGCTGCGTTCGGCGGTCAGCATGGCCATCTCCTTTTCCGCCTTGCTGACGGCGTTCTTCGCCGCCTTCTGCCGTTCGCGCCATTGCGCGGCGTTGCGCTTTTCCGCCTTGCGGTCGGTCTTCGGGGCATCGCCCCCCGTACCCCCATTGCCGCCATTGCCGTCGGCCTTGCGCAGGATGATGTCGGTATAATCCTCCAGGCTGCCGTCGAAGGGCTGGGCCGTGCCATTGTCGACCAGCACCAGCCGGTCGGCGACCAGTTCGATCATGTGGCGGTCGTGGCTGACGATGACCACCGCGCCCGAATAGTCGTTCAGCGCCTGCACCAGCGCTTCGCGGCTGTCGACGTCGAGATGGTTGGTCGGTTCGTCGAGGATCAGCAGATGCGGCGCGTCGCGGGTGATGAGGGCGAGGGCCAGCCGCGCCCTTTCCCCGCCCGACATGGAGCCGACCTTCTGCGTCGCGCGCTCGCCGGAGAAGCCGAAGCGGCCCAGCTGGGCGCGGACGGCGGCGGGGGTGGCGCCCTTCATCACCCGGCTCATATGTTCGAGCGGCGTGTCGCCGACGTCCAGCTCCTCCACCTGATATTGGGTGAAATAGCCGACATTCATCCTGGCCGAGGCGTTCATCGCGCCTTCCATCGGCTTCAACTGCGCGGCGATCAGGCGGGCGAGCGTGGTCTTGCCATTGCCGTTGCGGCCGAGCAGCGCCAGCCGGTCGTCGGGGTCGATGCGCAGATTTACGCGGCGCAGGACGGGCGTGTCGTTGTAACCGACCGCCGCCATGTCCATGGTGATGAGCGGCGGGCGCAGTTCCGGCGGGCTGGGGAAGCCGAAATGCAGCGTCGGGTCCTCGATGGCCGCCGCGATGGGCTGCATCTTCGCCAATGCCTTGGCGCGGGACTGGGCCTGTTTCGCGGTGGAGGCACGGGCGGAGTTGCGGGCGACATAGTCCTGCAACTTCTCGCGTTCGGCCTGTTGTTTCGCGCGGGCGGCCTCCTGCTGCGCGAGGCGTTCGGCGCGCTGGCGTTCGAAGGCGTCGTAGCCGCCGGGATAGAGGGTGATCTTCCCGCCCTCCAGATGCAGGATATAGTCGACCACATTGTTGAGCAGGTCGCGTTCATGGCTGATGACGACCACGGTGCCGCGATAGGCCTTGAGGAAATTTTCCAGCCAGAGCGTCGCTTCGAGGTCGAGATGGTTCGACGGTTCGTCGAGCAGCAGCAGGTCGGGGTTGGAGAAAAGCAGCGAGGCGAGGGCGACGCGCATCTTCCAGCCGCCCGAATAGCTGTCGAGCGGGCGGCCCTGCATTTCCTCGTCGAAGCCGAGGCCGACGAGGATGCGGGCGGCGCGGGCCGGCGCGGTATAGGCGTCGATCGCGTTCAGCCGTTCGTAGATATGGCCGAGGCGGTCGGGGTCTTGCGTATGTTCCGCCTCCGCCATCAGTTCGGCGCGTTCCCTGTCGGCGGCGAGGACGGTGTCGAAGGGGGTGGCCGTGCCCGAGGGCGCTTCCTGCGCGATATAGCCGAGGCGCGTGTCGCGGGGCATGTCGCAACTGCCCTCGTCCGGGTCGATCTGGCCGATCATCACCTTCATCAGGGTCGATTTGCCCGCGCCGTTGCGGCCGATCAGGCCGACGCGGCTGCGCGGCGGCAGGGAAGCGCTGGCGCGGTCGAGAATAGTGCGGCCGCCGAGGCGCACGGTGATGCCGTTCAGGTTGAGCATGGAGGGGGCCTCTAGCAGAGGTGCGTGGGGTGGTGAAGGCGTTGAGGCGGAGTTTTGCAGACTGCCTCATGCCTGCGAAGTTCACGGCGTTGTGGCCGACGCATTTGCGTGGGTGCGGAGTGGTGGCGTTGATTTCGCAATAGGAGAATTTTTGCGGAATGGGTGTGCGGAGGGCGCCCGCTTAGGGCGGGTGGAATGGGTTGACGGTGGAAAGAGCCGGTGGGGTTATGGCATGGTCGGGGCCGTGTAGGACAGGGGGTTGGGCGGTGGGGGAGTCCATGTCCTTTGGGAGGCGTCAAGGGGAACGGGCAGGAGATGGGTCCCCGCCTTCGCGGGGATGACGGGAGTGAGACGGGGATGACGGGAGTGAGGTGGGGGATGACGGGAGTGAGACGGGGATGACGGGAGTGAGGTGGGGATGACGGGAGTGAGATGGGGATGACGAAATGGGGAAAGAGGTGACGGGATCGGGATGGACGCGATCCGGGGTGGGGATGATGGTTTATTGGGGGAAAGCGGGCGTGGTTTCCGCCGCATAAAGCGTGAACTGGCTGTGGAGGCCGCCATTGGATGATTGCCCCAGCCAGAGGTCGAACAGGCCCGGTTCGGCGATGATCCTGCTGCCCGCGCCGACAAATTGCAGGTCGGTGCGGGACAGGGAGAAGCGCACCGTCCTGCTCTCGCCGGGGTTGAGGGTGACGCGCTGGATGCGTTTCAACTCGCGGATCGGGCGGGTACGGCTGGCGACGCGGTCGCGGATATAAAGTTGGACGACTTCGCTGCCCTTGCGGGTGCCCTTGTTGGTGAGGCGGGCGGTGATTTCGATGGCGCGGTCCCAGCGCAGCGCCGTGTCGGACAGTTTCAACCCTTCCAGCGTGAAATCGCTGTAGCTGAGACCGTGGCCGAAGGGATAGCGCGCGCTGTTGTCGGTGGTGGCGTAGCGCGAGCGATATTCGGTGCGGTTGTCGATCACCGGGCGGCCGGTCGACTTGCGGTCGTAGAAGAAGGGTTCCTGCCCCGATTCCCAGGGGAAGCTGACCGGCAGCTTGGCGGACGGGTTCTCCTTGCCGAACAGGATGTCGGCAATGGCATGGCCGGATTCGGAGCCGAGGAACCAGGTCGCGAGGATCGCCTGCGCATTCGCCACCCCGTCATGCAGCGCCAGGGCGCGACCGTGGCGGAGAAGGACGATGACGGGCTTTCCGGTCGCGGCGACGGCATCGGCCAGCGCCTGCTGCACGACGGGGATTTCGATGGC
This sequence comes from Sphingobium fuliginis, assembly GCF_015074805.1. Taxonomy (NCBI): domain Bacteria; kingdom Pseudomonadati; phylum Pseudomonadota; class Alphaproteobacteria; order Sphingomonadales; family Sphingobiaceae; genus Sphingobium; species Sphingobium fuliginis. The sequence continues at coordinate 3,367,427 of NZ_CP060035.1, forward strand.
GGTGCGGGACTGCGCCTCGCCCGACATGTCCTGCGATTCGCCCAGCGCCAGGATGACGATGTCCGCCGCCTTCGCCGTTTCCACCGCTTTGGCGACGCCCCCGTCGATGGGCGTCAATATGCCGCTGCCCGGCGCGACCAGCAATCTGGCCGGGTCCGGCATGGCGGCGCGCAGGCCGGTGGCGATGTCGATGCCCTTGCCCTTGTCGCCGTAAAAGGCCCAGGGGCCGTAGACATTCTCCCTGTCCTCGCCGAACGGGCCGATGAGCGCGATGGTCTGCGCCCGGGCGGGATCGAGCGGCAGGACGCCATCATTCTGGAGCAGCACGATGGAACGCGCCGCCGCCTCCCGCGCCAAGGCGCGATGGGCGGGGGTGGAGATGCGGGTCTTTTCCGCTTCCTCGTCCAGCGAGCGCCAGGGATTGTCGAACAGGCCGATGGCGGTCTTGACGTAAAGGATGCGCCGGACGGCGACGTCGACCGTTTCCATCGGCACCGCGCCGCTTTTCACCAGATCGGGGATGTGGCGGATGTAAAGGCCGCTCTGCATCGACATGTCGACCCCGGCCAATATGGCGAGGCGGGTGGCGTCGCGCTCATCCTCGGCATAGCCGTGGGCGATCAGTTCCTCGTCCGCCGTATAGTCGGAAAAGACGAAGCCGCGGAACTTCATCTCGCCGCGCAGCGTGTCGGTGAGCAGGTCGCGGTCGGCGGTGGCGGGCACGCCGTTGATCTCGCTGAACGCCGCCATGGTGGTGAGCGCCCCCGCCGCGAAGGCGGCGCCGAAGGGCGGGAGATGGGTTTCGCGCAGCGTTTCGTCGCTGATGTCGACGCTGCCATATTCGAGGCCCCCGGCGACGGCGCCATAGGCGGCGAAATGCTTGGGGCAGGCGAGCAGGGAATCGTCGCGGCGCAGGTCGCGCCCCTGAAAGCCGCGCACGCGGGCGGCGGCGAAGAGGCCGCCCAGAGCGACATCCTCCCCGGCTCCCTCGACCACCCGGCCCCAGCGCTGGTCGCGGGCGACGTCGACCATGGGGGCAAAGGTCAGGTGCAGGCCGGCCGCCGTCGCCTCCACCGCCATGGCGCGCGCCGTGCGTTCCGCCAGCGACGGATCGAAACTGGCGGATTCGGCTAGGGTCACGGGGAAGATCGTCTTCAGGCCGTGGATGACGTCGCCCGCGAACAGCAGCGGAATGCCGAGGCGGCTTTGCCTCAGCGCGATTTCCTGCGCGCGGCGCGCGCCCGCGACGCCGATGCCGTTGAACAGGCAGCCGACCCGGCCCTTGCGGATTTCGTCGGCAAGCTGCCTTTCATTCTGGATGCCGACCTGCGGATTGGGGGGATTATAGGGGCGGAAACTGTCGGCCAGGCAGGTCATCTGCCCTGCCTTCTCCTCTATGGTCATGCGCGCGATCAGATCGTCCACGCGCTCCACCTCCGTCGCGGCAAGGGCGCGGCGGGGCAGGGGAAGGGTCAGGAAGCCGGCAAGGGCGGCGGTCAGGACGGCGCGGCGGGTCGCGGGAGGAACTGGGGTCATCAAGGGGAGCGTAACAGATTCCGGATGAACCGCACTTATCCCGTCAATGCGCGCAGGAAAGCAAGCTGTGGAGAGATGGGATGAGCCCTGAAGCGGATCAATTCGGCCCGGCGGCGGCGCCTATGATCAGCGATGGTGGACAGGGCTGGACTATCCAATGCTTCAACCAAAATAACGAAAAAACAGCATTCTATGGAAATTAAATGTATGATTCGTGTCCCATATCGTGTACCGGATTTTTAGCGGAGCAATCAAGCCCCGTTGGCCCGAGCAGGGCGGATTACTTTCTGGGGGTATTTTGCATGTCTGACGTAAAGGGCGCTTCCAACAATGCGGTTGAAATGATGGACGGCGCCGTCTGCCACTTCATGGGCTCTGGAATGGTGGCAATCACGAGCATTGATGATGAGGGCGCATCGCAAGCAGCCGTGATGGGCGCCGATGTTATGGGCGCTGCTGTGAACGCTTATAGGGCAGGTTCGGGGGACGGGAGCGTCGGAGCTTGGTCTTACCGCTTCATGGGGGGCGACGTCATAGCCCTTGTTAACCGGGAGGTCGCGCACAGTTCCGCCGTGGTGACGGTCGGGGACCTAGAGCAGGCCCTAGCCGAAGCGGCTTGATAAATCGACTTAGAGGGCTCGGAGGAAACTTCGGGCCCTTCGGCTATCTGGAGGACAGTAGATGCAGTCGGACAATCATACGGACCCAGCGGGCCCTGAGCCCGATTGGGCCGAAAGGTTCTGTCTGGCCTGGGAAGCTGGCGTTGAGGTGCTTTGCGGGCTGGTAGGGATCGGCGTGGGCCTGATGTTGCTTAGCGGCCTCGTGGCGCTCGCTGTGGCTTTGCCTATTCCTGCTGCTATATTTTGCGGCGCGATCATAATAGTTATGTCATTGCAGCGGGGTTGCTGCCGTCAACGTGAGTAATTGAATGCCGCCGCGTCTAACTGCTACCCAAGCCCTAGCCCATGCTACCAATCAGGCGGGGTATCCAAAGGTATCAGCCTCAACTTTCATATGCCCCCATCCCGATTGCCGTACACTCGCTCTTCATCGCTGGGGTTACGTAAATGGGGTCACTGTTCAAGGGGGTGGGAACCCATATAGGGCTTTCACGGAAGGGGCGCCCACGATTGTGAGCGCGCTCTGCGAGGCTTGCTTGAAGGAAGTGATTTTCATTGACGGGCGGCTACACGTTCCGAACGAAAGTGAGGCACCCGCGCCGCCCTCCGATCTTCCTAGTGATTTAGCAGAAGATTATGAGGAAGCGCGTCGGGTACTCCCTGTGTCCCCTAGGGGCGCCGCCGCGTTACTGCGGCTGCTAGTCCAAAAACTGCTACCACTGATTGGAGCGGACGAAGACGATATTAATAAGATGATCGGCCAATTGGTCAAGAATGGCGTCATCAACCCGAAAATTCAGCAAGCGTTGGATTCGGTCCGTGTTATCGGCAATGAGGCCGTCCACCCTGGTACGATGGACCTAAAGGATGATAGCGCTACGGCCTTCTCGCTTTTCAATCTAATCAATTACATCGTGGAGAAAGCGATAACAGAGCCCAAGGAGATAGATGCAATCTACGCAGGACTTCCGGCCGGAAAGCTGGCTGGCATCATCAATCGCGACAAGTCGAAAGAACAAAAAGCCCCCGAAGCGCCATAGCGGCACCCCAGGGGCATATAGTCACAGAGGGTTCCCCTCCGCGTCAAAGTTGTCTTCGTAACGGCCATACATACCGTAACCCCGACCGCCTGGATTTTCACCAACGCCTAGAAGGACCTGACCGTCCTCCGTAGCGGGCTCAATGTTCAGTGCGGCGGCCTTGGCCAGGAGGGTGGCGTTGCGATGACGATATGCCGCCTGCTGTGCATCACGCTCGGCAAGGCCCGCAATGTCGTCCAGGTGGCCCCGGAAGGCCTTGGGGTCCTGTTCAGTGAGGACCTGGGCTGTACGATCCTTAACGCCGTTGCGGAATTCTCCGCCCGCCTTCTCCCCTACCTTAGCCAAAGCGCGGCCTGCCATCGCCTTCCAGCCCGTGGGGAGCGTCGGAGCGATTTGCTCGTTAAGGTCGGCGTCTAGGGCCTGACGGCCAGCCGTGGCGGAATTGCCCTGGGCCTCACTCCAAAGGATATTCCCCTGGTGCTCGGCCTCCAAGCGGTCCAAGAGTTGGCGGACGGCGCCGCTATTGCCGCCCATACGGCCGATGGCGTCTTGCTTGGTTTGATCGCCCAATGCGCCCCTGATGCGGGCTGATACGTTGCCGGTCTGATGCTGTGCGCCCCAGTCGGTGGCCTCATCGGCCAGAGCGGACCTTGCGCCAAGCGCCCAGGACTCATGCGCGGTCTCAGGGATCGAGCGGGCCATTTCGTTGACCTCGTGACCCGAGAGCCCCGCAACGCGCCCACCAGCCTCCAGGGCGTCCCGCTGGGCCATGTCGTCCGCATAGAGCCGGATGGCATCGCCGTAGGCCTCATTCTGGGCCGCAAGCTGGTCTCGGAGGTCCCCCGCTCGTGCATTGATGTGGACGGAGTTGGTATTGTGGACGGGCTGGCCGGTGCGCGGATTGATGCCAGCCGCCGCCCTGCCATTGTCACGCATAGCCCTAATGACCTGATCGAAGCCCTCAGTTGAAAGGGACTGCATGGCCTCAGGGTCTATGGTGCCGTCCTGCCGCATACGGAGCCCCATGGCCTCAGGGTCCCCGATGGCGTTGCCGATATTCCGGTAAGCTTGGGGCAAGGCGTCCTTGAACGCGGGCGTAGCCATGATCGCCTCAATCTCAGGCGTTATCACCATCGGCTGCGCATAGGCCTCACGATACAGCGGCGCCACGCGGGCCTTTGCGGCGGCCGTCTGGCGTTCGATCTGGGCCAATGGGTCCGTAACGCTGCCCATAGTGTCAATAACATGCTGACGGACGCGGGCGGCCTCCTGAGCCTTACGGGCGTCCAGTGCCGAACGGACCAGCCGTTGCCCCGGTCCCATGCCGCGAGACGCCCAGCTCGTGGTATTCCTCAGCGACTCCGTAATGTCGCCTGGCATCGCGGGGACTCCCATGGCCTGCCTGCGTTCCAATTCGGCCGCGATGGTCTCAGGGGACGCGGCGGGGCCGTTCTGTCCCATGCCGGTAACGATATTCCCCTCTCCGAGCCGCTGGCTCAAGGTGCGGTCTGCGACTTCACGGGCGCGGGCTTCCTTGGTGAGCTTACTCTTGCGCAGGACGGCGCGAGGTACGTTAGCCAAGCGGCGGGTGGCACCATCGTAGCCGGGGAGTTTTCCACGGGCCCAGCGATGGGCGAGCGCGGCACCTTCAAGGGCGGGAGTGGCCAAGCCTCCCAGCGCGGCGCCCGCCACGGCCGACTGGATAGCGCTGTCTACGCGGTCCGCGACGCTGTCACCTTCGCCCGCACCTGAAAGGCCGCCGTAGATAGCGCCGATTTTAGCGCCCTGCGCGATCTTAGCGCCCATTCCGGCGCCCTTCGCCAGTGCTCCGCCTGGGAGGAGCAAGCTAGCCCCAATGCCTCCGAGCGTAGACGTCCATGCGAGGTTCGGGTGCTCGTCGTCATATTGGGCCTGATGGGCCTTAAAGTCCGCTTGACCTTGCTTGAAGGCCTCGCCCACGGGCTTGCCGGTGACGAGGGCAGCAGCGGCGTCTAGGCCCCCAGCGAGCTCGTCGCCCCAGTTGGGGAGCACATTGTCCACCACGTCTCCCACAAAGTCGCCAGCGGTCTGGAGACCCGTGCGGGGCTTCCGGGCCTGGGGAGCAGAAGCCTCCGCTTGGACCCGCTGGAGGACTTCCTCCCCTGATGCCCCTTCTGGCGCGTCCACTTCAAAGGTTGAGCCGTCTGGCCCCTCAATTACGTATCTTGGCATTACTTAACTTTGCGGATGGTCCAGCCGTTCGTGGATGGTTTGCGGCGGACAGATGGTGGCGGGGTCGGGAGGCCGAGACGCTTGGAATAGGAGGCGCGGCTCGTGTCGAGGAAGGTTTGGAGGCCGTCCAATGCCTCTTCGTTGGCGCTGTCGAAACTGTAGCGGTTCGGTAGGTTTTGGATGGCCAGCTTACTCTCAAAGTCCGACATGGCCCCTTCGCCTGGGGTGCGCTGGGCGGGCCGGACCAGAGTGCGAAGCCCTGCGACGGCATTATCGAATCGGGCATTAGCCTGGGTAGGCATAAACTCGCCCAAGGATTTGAGTGGCCCTGAACCCCGGAGGGTTTCATTGTAGAGCGCCCGCACGCGGTCCACCTGGGGCTGAATGCGGTCCATCTGGTCCAATGCGGCTCTGGCGGCGTCGCGGCTCTTTGAGGTTTCGAAGGGCTGCCCGCTTTTCGTGGGCTGCGACGGGGCGGCTCCCGGCTCGGTGTAATTGTGCCACTGGCCGCCCTTAAAGATAATGCGTTGGCCGGTTTTCGGATTGGTGGCCGTCTGGCCTTCTTGAATTTCGCTCATGGGATTAGTCCAGTATGAAGCCCGTAGGCGTCTTGATGGTTGCCTTGCGGGTCACGGCGGCAGGCACTTTACGTAGGGTGGATCTGCGCTCCGCTCGGGCGTCAGCGGCACGGGCCAAATCCACACGTGCGGCACCCTGCGCGGTGCGGGCATCGTTCGTGGCGATGCGGTTATCGGCGATGCGGTCGCCGCGCTCATTACTGCTGGCCTGCGCAACCGTCATGCCCGAATTGCCCGCTACGGTCCCGTAAGTGTCGCTCCACGCGGAGGGCATCCCCTCCGGACTGATGCCGTATCGCTGCGGATTGGCAATCAAGTCCGCATAGGCTGCGGCTCGCTGGTCGGCCGGGAGCTTGCCGATCTGGTAGACGAGGCGAGCCTTTAGGTCCTGCGCCTCCTTCCAGGATGGCGCCGCCTTGGCCTCTCGCTCAGCGCGGGCCTTAGCGTCCCTTTCGTCCTGAGCGGCCTTGGCGAACTCGGGGACCTCACGAACCGTGCGGTTCCCTTGAGCATCCGTCATAATCTCAAAGCGGTTATTTGGGCCGCCATAGGTGACTGACTTCTGAGCTTCCCTGCGGAGCCCCGCGTTGCGGTCAGCCATTACGCCCGCTGCGGCCCCAAGGCCCTCTCCGAAATTCTGGTTAGACAGGAAGGCCTGTCCGATGCCCAGGAGCGTTTCGGAGATATGGTCATTGTCCCAGATGGTCGCCTTTTTCTTTACAGAGGGCGGAGGAGCCGGGAGGGTTTGTTGGAGCGTACCGCCAGCAGACGGGGCGGGCATGGCGCTGTCAGTGTCGAACGGGCTAATGGAGCGAGAGGCGGCCCAAGGCGAGGCCGATGGAAATGACATAGATATTCCTTAGAGGGATGGTGCGGCGACTGGTGGCGCCGAAAAATGCTGAGGGTTGGCCATGCGGAGCGACATGTTCCGAAGGACTGACCGGGCCCGCTGCTTGGCTTCCTGATGCTCAGGTGACTCCTTCAGGGCGTACCACTCCGAGCGGCGCCCGGTATATTTACCCGGCATTTCCGGCAACATGCCGTCCGCCTGGAGCGTAAGGAACATGCGGGGATCGTTCAGCGGGGCGTCCGGCGCGAGTTGGGCAGCTTCACGCTTGGCCCATGCGGCAAACTTGGCGCAGCGGTTAGGATCGTTCGCCTCTACCAGCTTCCAAGCGCCGATGGGTGAGACGGCAAAGACGGGTTCGTCATCGAAGGGATAGAGCGCGATATCGTCGTCCGTCGCGGTGCGGTTGAAGACGTCGAGGGCGGCGATCGAGAGGCCCATTGACGTGCAGAATGGTTCCGCTTCGAACCACGGGGCGCCCTCCCACATGAAGATGCGGACGGGCTGGCCGTAGCAGACGCGGGTGAAGGTTAAGCCGTCTGTTGATGGCTTAGGGGTCATTGTATTCCTGTTTGTATTGGATTTGGGTTGTGGATTTGGTCCCATACGGGTCCCCCTGTGCCGAAAAGTGGCCGGGGGTTTCCTCGGCTGGGCCGGAAAGTGGCGGATGGAACCGGATGGGGCGGAAGGGACCCAAAAAGGTACCCGTAACTAGGATATGGTGCTGGAAGGCTCTGGCGGGGCGTTGAGAAGCAGGGCAAATGCAGCCTGCGCCGAATGGTCGGTCGCCTCGCAACTCTAAGGACAGACTATTATTACTTCTGCATCTATCGCCGCCTACCTCTTACATAATCCAACGGTAGCGGCGGAATTACTCGGACTTGCCATCGTGTTGATTAAGCTACCCATCGCGGTTCTTAACTACAGGACGGCCAAGTTAACTGCCCGCGCAGATTAACGCGGAGGGGCGGGACCGGGCGGCAACCTGGTCCCAAACCTCAGCCCTCCCGCGCCATTTCGTCCAGATAGTCCTCAGCGGTCTTAAGGGTGCTCTCCGTCCTCGCGGTCGGCTTGGTTTTCGTGAAGTCCAATATGACCCGAGCGGCGGCCGTGCGGTCCGCAACGGGCACAGGGCTCCGCAAGACGAGGAGGACCCTCTCCAAGGCTTCCACGGCATCGGAGTCATCTGGCAGCTCCCCGCGCTGGGCCATCTTCTTCATGATCTTGGCGACCACCGGCCGTTGGGCCTCTACGGCCGCGTCAAACTGCGCATTGGTCAGGTGCTTGGGCTTGCCGAGCCGTGGCGACCCCCGAGGCTTTCTCAGCGCCGCCGACTTGGCCGCAAGGTCCTTGGCGTAGGCGGTCCGCTCCTCCGGGGTCATCTTGGCCCACGGCCCCCATGCGGCGCCTTTCGGCTTGGTGACGATCGGGACGGGAGGTGGCGATAAGAGACTGTCGGCCACGAAGGCCTCTAGGCGCGGAATGTTCTTTGCGCCTGGTGGTCGGCCACGGGGGCGGCCGGTGCGTTTAGTTGCCATGTGCTTCCTGTGGAAATTTCTGGGGCGGCGTGTGTGCGTGAAAGGTCCGAGCGGAAATTTTTTCGTTCGAGCGAAGCCGCCAATTTTGAATTGGATTGTGGCCTGAGCCGCTGGGACCACGGGTGGCGGGAGGAAGGGACCCGTGAGATTGGCATTGCCATTCCCCCTGACTGCGCGGCGGGAGACCGGAGGGGGACGGCACGGGCAGGGGATCGGCAACCCCTCACCCCAGCTCCTGACAAGCGGGAGAGCGTGGCGACATATGCAGGCAGAGGGCAACGATAAGGTCGCGCCACCATTCCGACATTTGCCTCAGCAATCGGCTGCATCGAAAATGGACAATTACGATACAATCTGATTGGGTGTATCGAAAAGTAGCTTGACCCCATATCCGATGCAAGTCATTTACCGATACAGAGTTTCGATACATGGAGAGCCAGATGGCCCGCACGTTTGCCTACTGCCGCGTCAGCACCGCCGATCAGACCACGGACAACCAGGTCCGCGAGATTGAGGCAGCGGGCTTCGCTGTCGATCCTAAGCGCGTGGTGGCCGAGACCGTATCTGGGTCCGTTGCGGCGAAGGAGCGTAAGGGCTTCTCGCGCCTGGTGGACCGACTGGAGGATGGGGACGTCCTGGTCGTAACCAAGATGGACCGCCTCGGCCGCAACGCGATGGACGTTCGCGCCACGGTCGAACAGTTGGCGAAGGATGGCGTGCGGGTCCATTGCCTGGCCCTAGGTGGCGTGGACTTGACCAGCGCAGCGGGCAAGATGACTATGGGCATCATCAATACTGTGGCCGAGTTTGAGCGCGACCTCTTGATTGAGCGCACCCAAGCGGGCCTGAGCCGCGCTAAGGCCGAGGGGAAGACACTGGGGCGGCCAGCTGCCCTGAGCCGTGAGGACCAAGAGGCCATTGCGGCCCAGCGTCGGGAGGGTGTGTCCTTGGGCGCACTGGCAAAACAATTCGATGTGTCGCGGGCGGCTATCCAGCGGGTCGAGAAGCGCTTTGCAGAGGCGGGAAAATAATCAGGCTCAGCCTTTACCGGGCTCCACAACGTAAGCCTTGCTGTCCAATGTGTTTGGGCAGATTGCGCTCCGCCCTGGGGCTTTCGTCGGGGTGCTTAGGTCCGGGATAACGGCGCGGGCGTGAAGGAGGCCGCGAGGGACTTTCAGGGGACCTAGCGTTTTCATCTAGACCCTATCGGCCCTGCGAACCTCCTTCGTCCCGAGAACGAGCCCCTCGCCAGCCAGCCAGGCCTTAAAGGCCGGACGCGTGAGCACCTGGGCCAACTCTGGAGCCGTGCCCATTCCTACCGCTTTCCGTATGTCGATCTTACGGACCCGCTCAGCCCCTCCAGCTACGAAGCGCCGCCTTATTTCCTCAGCGACGTCCAGGCTCCTGCCCGTCAGCTCTCCAGCGCCGAACGGCCGCCAGTCCTTTATCGCCGCTCCGGGGAAGGTCTCGGCCAATAGCGCCTTGGTGTCCTTCCCGGTCTTTCCGATCACATAGGCCTCACAGTCCCCGCAAACACCATCAGCACCGTTCCGCACATTGGCGCGGCATATGGCCTGTAAGAGGTTGTGGCGGTGCTCCCCGGCTGCAATGCGGCTGATGGTCTCACGGTCGAGCCCTTGGGACGGAACGCGGCCGGAAGCGGCTATATGGTGGGCCGTGTAGGCGGCGTCGGTCAGATGCCAGAGGCTCAGCACCATGACCTTGCGGACATGCCGGTAGGCGTTCGTGGCGTTGTGGCGCCCCCAGTTGACGAAATGGAGCCGCTCGGGATTTGCGACCTGGGCTTTCAGCTCGTCCAGGACCGTATCGGCGCCTCGGGCTTGGTGATGGATGATAAGCCATTCTTCAGCGGGGGCAGCGTTGATGACCGACGCGGCGCCTTCCAGTATTTCGCGGCGAGTCTCAGGGACATTTAGCGCCGATCGGCTGGACGCTCGGTCCCAGTGGCGGACCGTCAAGCGGCTGTAGTTGCGCCCTGCCCCTGGTAGGCGTCGGATCGGGGCGCCAGTCTCCTCCATGGCCCGGTATGTCTCCCGAACCCTGCCCGAGGCATCGAGCACGAGAGCGGGTTGGAAGTCGGCGGGCAGGGGCGCGGTAGCCGATGCGAGGACCCTGCCCATACGATTATCCCGGAGGATGATTGCTTCTCTTCCCAGGATGGAAACCAGCCCGTCCCATTCCCGTTTCTGAGCCCCTGAGAGGGCCGCCAGAGTCGAAGGGCAGGCCGAGAGCTGGTGAGATAGCGTAACGGACTGGCGAGTCTCTACGGACTCCAGAGCGGCCGTGATGGCGTCCAGGCCTTGAGCGGCTTTCGGGTCCAGCGGGCGCAAGACGGCCGGGATGCCCTTGAGCATGTCGAGCCGCACCGTCACCGGCTGGGCCGCGAGGAAGCTTTCATCCCAGATGCGCAGGGTACGAGGGCGGCCCAGGTAATGGAATTTGTCAGCATCAGCGAAGGAGCGGCCAGTCGTCCAGCGGCGGAGCTTCTCATGGGTCGTGAAGATGACGGGCGCGGCGTCAGGATCGGACAGGCCCATTTCGTTCATAGCGTCGCCTTCAGCGACCGTGACGGCGTAGTGATGACGAGAGAGGCCCGCCTGGTCCACATAGGACCGTATTTCTTCGTGACGGGACAGAACGATCAAGGCGCCGTGATGATCGCGGAAGCCCTCATCTTTCCAGGAGCGGATAAAATCACAGATTGCTGATGACTTTCCTTCGCCGGGGTCCATTGAAGATAGGACCAACTGAGGGACGGAGCTTGAGGCAGCGTTAAGCTGACTTATCGCTACTTTAAGTTCCTTCATGTTATCTCTTAAATTGATTATTATTGTCCACCTTCAAGAACCTTTAAGTTCTTAAAGTCTCATAGTTCCTTATGGGGATTTACTAACTTGGTGTCCTCCAGCTCGACACAGGGGGGCATTAAGAGCTCTACCCAATGCGCTTGGCAGCTAGGTAACGTCCGTTCCCCCACCGTTTCCCCACGCCGCATGTTCTTCTCACGTTGGGGGAATTGGTCCCCTGCGATCGGGGCATGTCGGCACGGACAATTCTTCTTAGATGGGCAATAATGCGAGAAGCCAGGAAAACCGCCAGTTTGGCGCTGTCAGCCGATTACCGAGAGGTCGGCCGAAAGGGAAGCAGAGCGCACCCAGAGTTATCTCTGGGGCGCCCCGGTTAGCGGTGCCATCATCGCTGGAGCCTTCGGAAGGTCGGTGTTATGGAGCGGTGAAAGGGGAAGAAACTTGAGGCTTATTATCCACTTGAGCGGCTCTACGATCTTCGAGTCTGAAATTGACGCCGTTCCACCTATCGGCACGGTCATCCGTTTCGTGACGCAAGGCTACAAGAAGGGCCTGAGGTCGGGCTCCGTGGTAGAAATAACGCTGAATAGGGACGACCCGCCCTGCTTAGACTTCACCGAAATTCCGAGCGGAACCGTGATCCTGGACGCGAACGGCTATGAGCTGATTAAGGCCGGACCGGAGATAGACTGACAGATGAGGCCCCCGCTCAGAACGGGGAGCTTTCCAGCCGCGCAAAGCCTCCTTTCTTCTAAGAATGGGTTATAATGCGTCGCCCGGAACCTGAGGCTCCGAGCGGCTGGCGGGACAGTTGTTCTTAGATGCGCAATAATTGCCGGATTTCTGCGGCTTTCACGGCCTAAATGCGGGCCGGATCAATCCCGCACTGTCGCAACATTTTCTCGGACTTGGCCACCAGTTTCCGAAACGCGCTTATCTTTTTCCGATCCCCGGAGGCTTCCGCCAGGGACATGCCGCGTAGTGTGTCTGCATGCATTCGCTTCAAACTGGCGACGAACTCTTCAGGGCTGGGCATTCCAGACAATGACACCTCCATCCGATGGTTCTGCAAGGTCCCTTATTCGCCAGCCACGATCAAGCGCCCATTCCATATGTTCTCTTTTTGTTCTATCCTCCATCCATGCCTTGAGTCGCCTTGGAGGATCGAAATGCACGCAATGCCCTTCACCGCTGCCCCTTCCCCTTGCCCAGTCCCGCTGGACCAAATCAATGCTGTGGAGCTGACCGGCGATATTCTCGTGGACGCCTTCGCGGCCGTGCAGGGTCCGATGGAAACCCAACGCGCCCGCCTACATCGATTTGCGGCCCACCAGCGCTTAAAGCGACCCGCCATCGCAGCGGAGGCCCTTTCAGTCCGCATGGCTCTCCTAGGCGCTCTCATGGACTCCTGCGGCATTGTTGAGGGAGAGTGGCTTGCCACCTGTGAGGCCGTAGCAAGGATCAGACTGGAGGACGGAAGAAACCTTGCGATGCCTTGGGGAGACGCTGGGGTCTCCTATGACGAGGCCATGCTGCAGGAGATGATCTGGGCCTACGGGGAGAAGCGATGAGCCGGAGACGCAAGGGGGAGCAGCCTATTCCTAAGCTGCTGGACACTTGGTCCGATAATCACACAGTAGCCGATATGATCCGCACAGGATCGAGGTGGTTTGACGCCTGGCAGATGCAGAAGGGAACCCCTTATGTGAAGCTAGCGAAACGGACGGGCATCGTGCCCAAGAGACTCATGGCGATAAGCGCCGGGGACCGGGTGTCCCGTGCGGAGCTGGACGCCCTAGCGCGCGCCTGGAATGTCAGCGCGGGGGACCTTGAGGCCTCGATGCCCGATAAAAGACTATTGGTGGACTGAGTGGGCAGTACCGCTAGACTGGATATCCACACTCGGAAACACAGGGATCAAGATGAAGCGTGATATGGACCTAGTGAGGGCGATCTTGTTGAAGATCGAAGGTCACCCGACGCCCACCGTTGAGGGATATCTGGAAGTAGACGGCTACGAGCAAGGCCCCATCCATCACCATATCGACCTTCTTAAGCAGGCTGGTTTCGTGGATGCCTTCTGCGCCATGGACGCGAATACGGAATATGGCTTTCTCTTCCAGGATGTTTCCTTGACTTGGCAGGGGCACGAATTTCTCGGCACGGTGAGGGACCCCGAAATCTGGCAGAAGACAAAAGCGGGAGCTGCCAAGGTAGGCGCTTGGTCCGTTTCGATTGTGGCAGAGCTGGCTAAGGGCTTCGTCCTGCAAAAAATGACCACCCTAGGCCTTCCGGTAGGAGCCTAGCGGGTCTCAGTGACTCTCAGGCTCGCAAGTCGTATAGCTTCCCCATGGCAAACGAGCTGGACGACATTAAGGCCCAGGTGGATTGCCCGAAGTGCGGCAAGGAACTGAATGTCCCTTATCGGGTCATCAGGCTCCAGAAGACTGTAGGGTGCTCCTGTGACGCCATAATCCGGCTTGTGGACGATACGCCCATAGGGGTCCTTCAGCGCCTCATAGACGAAGAGAACCCGCCTACTGCGGAGAATGACCGCTAACAGCCCATCGTCTCCAATACCAGCCGCCGCATGAGCTTCCCTTGGCCGGATAGGGACATGAGGACCTCTCGCTCATTCATGGGGTTCCGCTGGCGAACAATCATCATGTGTCCTTCGGCCTTGTTTCGGCTGCGGTCGGAAAGGTCCATGAAATGCCGCGATGCCGTCGAAAGGTTGCTCCCCAGCGCCGCCGCGTAGTCGCTTACGGCTTTCCCTTCGTCCAGCGCTACGGCCAAAAAGGCCTGTATGACCTGGCTAGGTACTGTCGGACCCATCATGGCCCGGAAGTGACGGAGGGCTCTGTAAAGACGTTGGAGAGCTTCTCGCTCCTCCGGTGATAGAGTGTCCATGATGTTCCCCTTTCGATGGTGCGTGCGACGCCCAGAGCTGCCTTGCGTGGGCGCGAATGATGCTGGTAGGCTGTAGGAGCTACGGGCCGAGTTTGGCCTTCCCCGGTAAGGCGGGGATGAGGGTGTAGGTAACGATCCCTGCGGGCCCGTAGCGACTTTCAGGGCTGGAGGTGCGTAAGGTCCAGCTCGGGGTATCTCACCTTCTCAAGCACGCCCCGAAGAGTGCTGACCGTGAAGCCGGACCCGTAATTTCCTTCGGACCCTGCTATCTTGCGGCCCGCCAGCGCCTGTCCTTCTGGCCGCCCGAAATACCCAATGAGGCGCAACGCATCCTCAAAGTTGTGGCGGAAGCTGTGCATGCCTAGCTTCGTGCCGACGATTTCCCGCTCTTTCAGAAGCAAGGAGAACCGCTCGCCCAATTTAGCGCCGGATTGCCCACGGGAGCTTGCCTTGCCATCCGGAAAGAGGAGGTCTTCAGGCCGTCCGATGTCACGGCGGTGCGTCAGGAAAGATAGGAAGCCCAGCCGCACCAGTTCAGAATGTAAGGGGACGTTGCGGCGGCTCTCTTTGTTCTTTAGGCGGCGCCCCTCATGCGGCCGAAGCATGAAAGTGGGGAAGCCCTCAAGGTCCGCCACGTCCATAATGCGGAGGCCCGTGATTTCGCCCAGCCGCATGCCCGAGTAGAGGGCAATCAGCGGCACCCAATAGCCGCCAGGTTTCTCGGCTGCGTCCGCTTGTCGTGACGTCCAAGGCTCGGCCGAGAACAGTTTTTGAAGCTGGGGCATCGTGAAGGGCTCGCGGCGGTCGCGATCTTCCACAGGATCGTCCACCGACAATCCGCTAAAGGGGTTCTTAGTCGCCCACTCCTCGTCCGCCGCCCAGTTAAAGATGGCGGACATTTGCACCATGTAACCCTTATTGACCGTGTTAGGGCCAATGGTTGGGCTTCCTAGCCTTCGTCCCTCCGCGATAGCTTCAGGGACAGTAAGGCCTTTGAATTCGGCTCGTTTGCCGATGCTCATGGGCAGCGATTTAACCAGCTCAAATACCTCTCGTGCCGCCGCCCGGTCGATGGAAGCGGCATCGCGATCCCCGATAGTCTCACGCAGGAGGCGCATGACTGGAGAGATTGCTTTGCGGCTCGATACGCTCCAGCCGTCCCATTTGGCGGCCTTATAGGCGTCGAGGAGCGCCGAAACGGTCCGAGCGCGGCCTTTGGGGTTCATCGGCCGTTTGGGCCTTGGCGGGACCTTTACGACCATCCCGGCCGTTCTGGCCTCGGATGATTCGTGGAATTCTATTGCGGCATCATTCAAGGCGTAAAGAAAGCGGCTCCGCCCCTCATGGTCGCTTGGATCGACCAGCAGCCCTTCCGCCGACAAAAGAGCGTCTGCGTCTTTCCCCCAACGCTTTTCCATGGCCTCTATGTTCGCGGCCAGCCGCCATTCGCGGAACTCACCGAGCAATTCGTCCCAGCCGCTCTTGACCAGCTCGGCCCATGCCTCGCCTTTGGCGCGGAGTGAGGCCTCTTCGTAGACATGCCAATCATGCACGAAAAGCTCTACAAGGTGGGCTATCGTGTCCGGAGTATAGGAATCAAGCCTACCCTCTTGGTCCTTCTCGTGTCGTTTGCGTGCGGCTCGCGCTTCTCGGACCTCCCGATCAAAACGCCGTTTCGCCTGTTCATATCGCTGGAAGGCTTCCGGCGTGATATATGTTTTTGAGCCTAGAGGGACCTTGAGCTCCCGGCACCCAGGCTTGGCAAGAAAGGGGCGAACATCATCGGGATAGCGACGGCGAAAAATAAGTCTTCCGGTAGCCTCTTCTCGCACCCAATCAAGGGACTTGCCCATTACGCCTCCTGTGCCGGATTGTGTACCATTTCCGGGGGTAGAAAGCTGAGTTTTCCGAGGTTTTGGAGGCATTTCAAGCGCTTGCAGAGCGATGGTGGACAGGGCTGGATTCGAACCAGCGTACGGGAAACCCGGGCAGATTTACAGTCTGCTGCCTTTAACCACTCGGCCACCTGTCCAGTCGCCTAACCGGCGTCGGAGGGTGCCCCGACCGGCTGGAGGGCGCTCCAATGGCGAAAGGAGACTTGCCTGTCAATGGCCCAATGTGAAAAGAGCGCTTCCCATGAAAAGAGGAAATCGCACCGGAAAGGCCAAAGGGACCTTTCCCCGCTTCTATGGACGGCATGCCGTCATCGCCGCGCTCGCCAATCCGGACCGGGTGGTGCGCAAGATATGGGGGACGAGGGAGGCGCTGAACGCGCTCGACCTGCCGCCCGTCTTGCCCATCGTCTATGCCGATGGCGCCGATCTGGGCCGCATGGTGCCGTCGGACGCGCCGCATCAGGGGATCGTGGCGGAGGTGGAGCCGCTGGACGATGTCTGGCTGGGCGACGTGCTGGAGGCGGGGCAGGACGATAACAGGCCCGTGCTGGTGCTGGACCAGGTGACGGACCCGCATAATGTCGGCGCGATCCTGCGGTCCGCCGCGGCGTTCGACGCGCTGTGCATCGTGACGCAGGACCGCCATGCGCCGCCCGAATCGGGGGTGCTGGCGCGCGCCGCGTCGGGCGCGCTGGAGATCGTGCCCTGGGTGCGGGTCGTGAACCTTGCCCGGGCGCTGGATGAGATCGCGGAAGCCGGTTACTGGCGCATCGGGCTGGACGGCGAGGCGGAGCAGACGCTGGGCGAGGCCATCGGCACGTCCCGCGTCGCGCTGGTGCTGGGGGCCGAGGGCGAAGGGCTGCGTCACAACAGCATGGCGCATTGCGACATTTTGGCTAAACTGCCGATCAGCCCGCGCATGGAGAGCCTGAACGTCTCCAATGCGGCGGCGATCGCCCTCTACGCGGCTGCCAGCCGGTAGCGGCCGGGGCCACGGACGACAGGGGGTTCGATCGTGACGGTCTTTCTGCGCTCGGCCGCCGTGCTGGCGGCCAGTCTGCTGCTCTCCGCCTGCCTGGTGACGCCGGGCAGGTTCGATTCCACGCTCGACATCCGCGCCGACCGGAGCTTCAGCTTTACCTATAAGGGCGAGATACTGGCATCGGACATGGGCAAGGGCCTGGGTTCGATGCCGGGCAATGACGATCCGATCGACGGCGCGACGCCCAGGGACCAGCAGAGCAGCCTGCGCACGGCGCTCCGGTCCGGGACGCAGGGCAAGGCCGAGGAGCGTTTCGACGTCAAGGACGACAAGGGCGACGATCAGCAGATGCAGGCGATCGCGGCGGCGCTGTCGAAGGAGAAGGGCTTTCGGTCGGCCCGCTACATGGGCAATCGCCGGTTCGAGATCGACTATGCGATCAGCGGCCGGCTGACCCACGCCTTCCTTTTTCCCTTCAACAGCGACGCGCAGATCGTGCTGCCCTTCGTGGCGGTGGAACTGCGTGGGGAAGACCGGGCGCGGGTGAAGGCGCCGGGCTATTCCAACGGCTATGACAAGAGCCAGAACCCGATGGGCGGCAATGGCGGCGACGATGCCGCCAAGGCGCTGGACGGCACCTTCACCCTCACCACCGATGCGGAGATCGTCAGCCAGAACCAGGAAGACGGCGCGCAGGACGTGGCGCAGGGGAAACGGATCGTCTGGAAGATCACGCCGCTGACCGGCGAGGCGCCGGCGGCCACGCTGAAGTTCAGGCCCTAGGCTGAGGACGCATTACTGGCGGGTTGGCGTCGAGGCCGTGCCCGACGGCGGGCTCGCAACCAGGAGCCGGCCGTCACCAAAAGGTCGTAGCCGCCGCCATCGCGCCCGCGCCGGCCATCCCCGCCAGCAAGGCCACGAGCATATAGCGCCAGCCGCTGCCCACCCGGATCAGCCTGACCTCCGTCAGGGGCGGCGGAGGGGGGGCGCCGCCCTTTTCCGGAAAGGCTTCCTCGATCCGCTTCACAAGGCCCGGCAGGCGCTGCAAGATCCGGACATTCTCGATCAGCGCGTCGGCGGCCTTCGCCTCCGGCCCCAGTTCGGCGCGCAGCCATTCCTTCACATAGGGGCCGCTCGTCTCCCACAGGTTGATGTCGGGGTCGAGCGCGGTCGCGACGCCCTCCACCATCACCATCGTCTTCTGGAGCAGCAGCAGGTGCGGCTGGGTCTGCATGTCGAAATCGCGGGTGATGGCGAACAGGCCGTCCAGCATGCCGCCGACCGACAGTTCGCGCACCGGCTTGCCCCGCATCGGTTCGCCCACGGCTCTGAGCGCGGTGGCGAATTCCTCTACATTGTGATGGCCCGGCACATATTGCGCCTCGAAGTGAATTTCCGCCACGCGGCGGTAATTGCCGGTGATGAGGCCGTAGAGGATTTCCGCCAGCCACATGCGCGCGCGCCGGTCGATGCGGCCCATGATGCCGAAGTCGATCGCGACGATGTCGCCATTGGCGGTGACGAACAGGTTCCCCTGATGCATGTCGGCATGGAAGAAGCCTTCGGCGATCGCCTGGCGCAGGAAGGCGTTGACCAGCCTTGCCGCGATTTCCTTCACATCATGGCCGGCGGCGATCAGCGCGTCCCGGTCGGAGATCTTGACCCCGTCGATCCACTCCATCGTCATGACCTTGCCGGTCGTGCGGTCCCAGTCGATGGCGGGCACGCGATAGCCGGGCATGGCCTCCATCGCCTCGCCCAGTTCCGAAGCCGAGGCCGCTTCCCGCCGCAGGTCGAGTTCGCGCGCGGTCCAGCGCTTCATGTTGGCGATGACGAGGCGGGGGCGGAGGCGGGCCACTTCGCCGCCCAGCATCTCGACATGGGCGGCGGCCCATTCATAGGTCTGGATGTCGCGGTTGAACTGGTCGATGACGCCGGGGCGGATCACCTTCACCGCGACATCGCGCCCGTCCGTCGTCACCGCGCGGTGCACCTGCGCGATGGAGGCGGCGCCCACCGGCACCTCGTCGAAGCGGCTGTAGAGCGTTTCCAGCGGCCGCCCGAAGCTCTGCTCCATCTGCGCGCGGATGGTGGCGAACGGCACGGGGGGCAGGGCGTCCTGCAGGCGCAGCAGGTCGTTCGCCGCATCCTCCCCCACCAGGTCGGGACGCGTCGCCAGCGTCTGGCCCAGCTTGATCGCCGCCGGGCCGATGGACTGGAAGGCGTCGGCATAGCGCGGCTGCCGGGGCACCCGCGCGCCCAGCCGCGCCACCCGCACCAGCCGCCGCACCGGCGTCGGCGTCAGCGGATCGCGCTCGATCCCGGTCAGCGCGCCATGCCGCGCCAGGGTGCGGCCCCATTTCAGCAGCCGCCAGATATGCGTGAGGTGGGAAGGCATCGCTATTTATGCCCTTCCCCTGCGGGAGAAGGACGTGACGGGCGCCCCATCAGATTTTCCACCCGCTATGGATCGCCACCAGCCCGCCCAGGATCGGTTCCACCTTCGTCTGCACGAAGCCGGCGTCGCGGATCATCCGCTCGAACGCCGGCATGGGGGGGAAGCGGCGGATCGATTCGATCAGATAGCGATAGCTGTCCTCATCGTCGGCCAGCAGCTTGCCGAGCCTGGGCACCAGCCGGTGCGAATAGACGTCATAGACGTCGGAAAAGCCCGGCCATGTCGTGGTGGAAAATTCCAGGCAGAAGAAGCGCCCGCCGAACTTCAGCACCCGATGCGCCTCGCGCAGCGCCCTGTCGACATGGGTCACGTTGCGGATGCCGAAGGCGATCGTATAGGCGTCGAACGCCCGGTCCGCAAAGCTCAGCTCCTCGGCATTCTGCTCCGACCAGATGAGGCCTTCCAGCCCCTTCTTCCTCGCCCGATCGACGCCCACGGCCAGCATTTCGGGATTGATGTCGGAAACCGTCACCCGCGCGCCATGGCGATGCATGCGGAAGGCGATGTCCCCGGTGCCGCCCGCCATGTCCAGGATAAGCTCGTCCCGGCGCGGCTTCACCCGGCTGACGAACTGGTCCTTCCAGAGCCGATGCGCGCCGCCCGACATGGCGTCGTTCATCAGATCATATTTGGACGCCACATTGGAGAAGACGGCGCGGACCATCCCCTGTTTTTCGGCGGCTTCGACATCGCGATAGCCAAAGGAAGCGGTTTCACTCATGGGCGCACGCTCTAGAGCATTTTTCCGGGGAGAGGAAACCTCCGAGATCGGGTAAAATGTCCATGGCGCCGCATGCGGCAAGAGGCCTGTTGCCGGGCGGTCCGGGGCGCTCCATAGAGGGCCATGCCCGAACTTCCCGAAGTCGAAACCACCGTCGCGGGCCTGCGATCGGTCCTGCAGGGCTCGCTCCTGACGCGGGTCGAGCCGCGCCGCGCCGACCTGCGCTTTCCGATACCCGTCGACCTGCGCCAGCGGCTGACCGGCGCCACCGTCACCGGCCTGTCGCGCCGCGCCAAATACGGCCTGATCGACACCGACCGCGGCGACACGCTGATCTTCCACCTCGGCATGTCGGGCCGCTGGCGAATCGATCCGGCGGAGATCGGGCCGCATGACCATCTGTTGATCGGGACCGGGGGAGGGCGGCTTCTGTCGCTCAACGACCCGCGCCGCTTCGGCTCGCTCGACCTGGTCCGCAGCGAGGCGTGGGAGGCCCATAACCCCTTCACCCGCATGGGACCCGAGCCGCTGGGGCCGGATTTCACGGCCGACGCGCTGGCCGCCGCCCTCAAGGGCAAGGCGGCGTCGATCAAGGCCGCGCTGCTCGACCAGCGCATCGTTGCCGGGCTGGGCAATATCTATGTCTGCGAGGCGCTCCACATGGCCGGCATCGCCCCGACGCGCGAAGCGGGCCGGATCGGCCGCGCCCGCCTCGCCCTGCTGGTCGACGCGATTCGGGAGGTGCTGACCGCCGCCATCGCCGCGGGCGGATCGACGCTGCGCGACTATGCCCGGCCCGACGGCGAACTGGGTTATTTCTCCAAGCAATGGCGGGTCTATGGCCGCGAGGGGGAAGCCTGCCATTGCGGCACGCCCGTCAGGCGCCGCGTGGATGGAGGCAGATCGACCTTTTTCTGCCCGAAATGCCAGAAATAGCGGGGCGCTCAGCGGTTGACGCAACCCCTGTTCCCCTGTAAGGGGCGCACCTTCACGAGAGCCGGTTGGGGATTCCGACGGGCTCCTTCACGAGATTTGACGAGAACCGAGGACAGTAAATGGCCAATACGCCGCAAGCCAAGAAGCGCATCCGCCGCAACGCCCGCCGCGCCGAGATCAACGGCGCCCGCATCAGCCGGATTCGCACCCTGGTGAAGAAGGTCGAAACCGCCCTCGCCGCCGGCGACAAGGCTGCCGCGACCACGGCGCTTCAGTCGGTCCAGCCGGAACTCGCCCGCGGCGTCGCCCGCGGCGTGCTGCACAAGAACACCGCGGCCCGCAAGTTCGGCCGTCTGACGAAGCGCGTCAGCGCGCTCGGTTAAGACCCAGCCACTTTCCAGCTCGTCGGTCAGAACAGGCCCGCCCCGCAGTCGATGCGGGGCGGGCTTTTTCATGTTTCATTCACCAAAAGGTCATTTTGGAGGAAGCCCCGATTTCCGGCGATTCTCCTTCGATTCGAGAGAGGTGACGGTCCAGGTGCTGGAATAATATAGTGAAATTGCTGGGTAATTTTTCAAACCGGCCTTTTCTGCGGGGTTTGCCGAGTCAACGGCTTTATTTCACATTTTTGACTGGCAGCGCCCTTGATCCGGCGAAGCAGGCCTGTCTATTTTGATCCTCCGGCCGCCACTCGAATCGAATTTCCGGCGGTCATCAGATGGTTGGTTGATGCACGAGATTCGGGAAGGCGGGGCTTTTCCGGAACGGGTCTCTGCGTCGCATCGCCCCTGCCTATGGGGTGCAGTTGATGGGGGTCGACTGTTT
>NZ_CP060036.1:0-312500 GCF_015074805.1 Sphingobium fuliginis
ATGACCCGCGCTTCCAGGACCGAGATCACCGACCAGTTCGAACTCTTCCTCCCCTATATCGCGGACATGCCCCTGCGCGACCAGCGCGAGATGATGGAGCGCCCCTTCTTCAGCCTCGCCAAGTCCAAGCGGGTCAAGCCGATCGACTACACCTCCCCCGACGGCAAGGCCTGGGTCCATGTCTCGGCCAATCCGGACTATGGCATGGCCACCATCTGGGATGCCGACATACTGATCTACTGCGCCTCCGTCCTGGCCGACATGGCGCGCCGCGGCCTCAACGACATCCCGCGCAAGCTGCACCTCATGCCCTATGACCTGCTGCGCGCCATCCACCGCCCGACGACCGGCCGCGCCTATGAACTGCTCGGCCAGTCGCTCGACCGGCTCGTCTCCACCACGATCAAGACCAACATCCGCGCCGAAAACCGCCGCGAAGCGACCTTCAGCTGGCTCGACGGCTGGACCCAACTGGTCGACGAACGCACCGAACGCTCCCGCGGCATGACCATCGAACTCAGCAACTGGTTCTATGAAGGCGTGCTGATGCAGGGCGGGGTGCTCAGCATCGACCGCGCCTATTTCGACCTGACCGGCGGCCGCGAACGCTGGCTCTACAAGGTCGCGCGCAAACATGCCGGCGGGGCAGGGGAGGGGGGCTTCGCCATCTCCATGCCCACCCTCTTCGAAAAGTCTGGGGCCGAAGGCGCCTATCGCCGCTTCAAATTCGAAATCGCCAAGATCGCCGAACGCGATCCCCTGCCCGGCTATACGGTCGAACTGGAACAGCCCGACGGCAAGCGTGAACCGTCGCTCCGCATGCGCCGCCGCCCCCAGGCCGATCCGCTCCCGGCAACCGTCGCCCGCCGACCGGCGACGGCCTCGCAATCCACCCCTCCCAAGACAACGCCGTCCCCCGCACCAACCGACGCCGACATGCTGGTCGATGCCGGCAGCATGATCCGCCGGACCCTGGCCGGAATGTCCGCCAAGGCCAGCGCCGGGGAGATCACGGACGCGACCATGGCGACCCTGCGCGCCGACTATCCCGGCTGGGACTATCAGACGCTCCATCAGGAGTTTCGCGACTGGCTCGAAGCCGACCCCACCCGCACGCCTGTCAATTATCAGAAGGCGTTCATCGGCTTCGTCCGCCGCTTCCACGAGAAGAACCGCCACCGCCTCTAGGGGTTGTGGGGATTTAGGATTCCCATTTGTTGGGAGATGTGATTCACGCTCTGGATGGACCGTTTCGTACTGACCGACGCCCAATGGGCAAAGATGGAGCCACATTGTTTGGGTAAGCCGACTGACCCTGGGCGGAGCGGAAGGGACAACCGGCTATTCATGGAGGCGGTGCTGTGGATTGTTCGCACGGGCAGTCCATGGCGTGATCTGCCCGCCATGTTCGGCAACTGGAATACGGCGTTCAGGCGGTTTCGCGATTGGCGGGAAGCCGATATTTTCAAGCGTATTTTCGATGTGCTGTCGGAGGAACCCGACATGGAATACGCCATGGTCGATGCGACCATCGTCAAGGTTCACCGGCATGGCCAGGGCGCAAAAGGGGGACTCAGGGCCAGGCCATTGGTCGCTCAAAAGGCGGCATGACGACCAAGATTCTGGCGCTGACCGATGCCTTGGGCAATCTGGTGCGCTTCGAGTTGCTGCCGGGCAACCGCTACGACACCATAGGCGTCGCACCGTTGATCGACGGTATCGAGTTCGGTGCCCTGCTGGGCGACAAGGCCTTCGATTCCAACTGGATTGTACAGGATCTTGATCAGCGTGGGGCGAAGGTTGTCATTTCACAACATCCCGGCCGTGCCCAAAAGCTCAAGATCGACGTCGAGATGTACAAATGGCGTCACCTGATCGAAAACTTCTTCTGCAAACTTAAGGAATTCAAACGCATCGCTATGCGTGCCTGCAAAACCGACCAGAGCTTCTCTGCAATGATCTATCTCGCCGCAGCCATCATCAACTCACGATGAATCCCCACAAACCCTAGAGCATCGTGCGCAAAAGCGGGAACCGGTTTTGCGCTTAAAAGGATACGACAACAAAAGCCTGGAGCGCGCGGCCTGCGTATGATTTAACGCAGCGCGCTCCAGAGCGGGTTTCGCTCCGATTCCATCAGGTCGCCGCTCCACATTCCCCGTCTTCCGCGATTCCCGCCAGATTCGGAACCGGTCGCCTGGAAATCGCTCCAGAGCGCGCTGCATTAACCGGACGCAGGTCGTCACATCCTTTCAAGCAGAAAACCGGCCGTGCGATGCCGAGCCGCATCCCAAAAGGCCAAACCGCTTGACCAAAACCGGCCCAAAACTCGCGCCATATCCCGACCCTGCAATTCAGCCGACGCACCCCATGCCCATGCAACGCCGAAATGCCGGGGAGGGCGTTCCCGAAGTGTCGGGTAGCGCTGATGGGAAAGGACAACCCGTCAAACACCCCGATAGCGGACCTCAATCCGCCCCGGAATTTGAACGTCCTTTCCAACACCCCCCTCCAATATGATTCAATCCCCCACCCACCGACAACAGCAAATCGCATGCTTCGACACTCCGGGAACACCCTTCGCCCCTTTAGGAACGTTTCCCCGACATTTCAGGAACGCCAGCGTCGACACTATAGGAACGGACCAACGATCCTATGGGAACAGCGATCCAACGCCGACTCGTGCTCTTATGGCGATTCGCCTCCCGCATCCCCGCCCAGTAACTCTTTAACTTTCCTAGAAACCTTATAACCTGGGCGAGACATATTTTTGGCAAGAAACTGGATGAGAAGCCTTGGGCAGCGCCGTCTAATGCCGCCCTGTCAGTCTTTCGACCTGCGCTACCAGTTTCGTCGCGCCCTGGTGCGAAACGCCCAGCAGCCGCGCGACCGCCATCTTGCTCAGCCCCGGATAGGCCAGCTCAAGCCGCATCAGCAACGGGGCCTTGCTCCGCCGCGTCACCTCCAGTTCCACCGGCAGCCGAGCCAGCTTCGCCTCCAGCCGATCCAGTTCTATCAACCCCTGCGCCGCCTGGCGCGCGACCATGGCGGCAATCTCTCCCGCCAAAGAAGCGGCATCGTCCGGCAGGAAGCGCGGCAACCCGACAAGGCAGGGCAGGTGACGCAGGCTGAGCCCCGCCGCCACGAAGGCGCCGGGAAGGTGGCAGGCAAGCACCCAGCCCATATCAAACCGTCGCGGATCGATGCGCCATTGCCGCCCGTCGGCCGTCGTCACCAGATGCCCCTCGGTGACGGGCGTATCGAGGCTCCCCCTCGCATCGATCAGCCGCTGCGCGACCGCCGGCAGGGTGCCGGCAGCGTAGGGGGCGTCCAGCAGCATCTGGGCCATGCGCCACGCCGGGCCGAAGCGGACCAGATCCTCGGGCGCCCACAATCCCACCTCCTTGCGGTCGTCAAGCAAGGTGCGGGAGATGTTGAGGGTCGCGCGCGCGACCGGGTCCCGGTCATCGCCTGCCGACAGCGCAAAATGGAAGAGCGCGGCGACGGAAAGCGGATCGTTGAGCCCCTCGCTATGGCGCGGCGGCGGCGTCCGCCCGCAAATCCAGTTCTGAAGCTCCGCAACCGACACCGGCACGCCGGCAAAGCCCGACAGCATGGAGGCGCCCTTCAGCCTTGCCCTGGCCAGCCAGACATCGGTCGCCGGGCTGTTGCAAAGCCGCCCGTCGAGCCGCCCGAGAAGAAGCAGGGCATGATCCGGCGAAGCTGAAAAATCCTGCATTTCCCATGGATAGCGCAAGATGGACTACAACCAAAGAGGCGAGTTGGTTGTATATGCTATGATGGTGGGGAAGGCAGCTGCTCCGTCTGATCGACGGCGAATGGCCACGCTCTTTCTTATGCCATAATGCAGTAACGCCCGCCAGCGTCAATCGAACATCCAAAGTGGGGACCCGAACAAAAGCCCTGAAATAAGACGACGCCCCTCTCGGACACGTCCGTCGGGTAAAGGCGAAAGGGGAGGGCATCCAACCGATCCGCAAAACGGGAACAAAAGAGGAAATAGTGCTATTTTGCCCTGGGAAGCCCGTCAGGCACCGGTGGGCAGTCAAATATAGACAAGCTCATCGACACCGCCCTTTGCCTTTCAGAGAGCTTCCCAGCCTGCCCAAATTTTAGGCACTAGGCCCATCGATCTGTTCTCCCGTCCCACAGGAACAATGCGCCGGCTGCCGTAGCTCCTATCCTGCTGGGGATCGCGAACGTCATAGAGCCGCACGCGATGGATAGGGCGGCATCGATTCACCCCACGATGACCTGCTGCGGAGAAACTCATCATCATATCAAAGGAACAGGAACGGATGCCGCAACACGCCCGGCCTATATTCGATCGCCCCCGACGGGAGCAGGCAAGGGCACCGCCTGATCGACCGGACAACTGAAAGTCCCCGCAGAGGATCATGGGATATATTCATGATCCAGTGCAGCAATCTTCACCGGCATCCGGCCTTTGACAATCGCAAAACGGAGTCAGGCACGACCAAAGCCCGTCCATGACCATTATAGGGCATCCCAATCGAAGAGCCCGTTATCCCGAGAGGCACGGAGCGAGATCATCCAGCGAAGACTTTCACCCATCGGATCATCTTGCATTGCTGGCAAAGCTCGAACATTGCATCGCAAGGCAAGGGCGTCTCAATTGTGGTAATGGAGATGGATAGATCAACAGTTCAAGCCGCTGCCACCATTCTCGCCGCCTCCCGGTAATTGCGATTGCACAGCGCGATTTTCCGATAGCCTTGACCCCGCCGCCATCAATAAAGTCCAGCCCTCATCGGCCGCATCCTTGAAAGGAAAACGCCCCGAACGACATTTGCGTCGTTCGGGGCGTGATCTTGGTCGGCGGTCCGGATCGTCCGAACCGGCCAGACGTACAATCAGGCTTTTTCGGCCACAGGCGCCTTGGCGGACTTGGCTGCCGGCTTTTTCTTGGGAGCGGCCTTGGCGGGCGCCTTGGCAGGCGTTGCCGCCTTGCTTCCCGCCGCTGCCTTTTCCGCAGGCTTGGCAGCAGCCGGAGCGGCAGCGTCCTTCTTCGGCGCGGGCGCCGATGGCGTAGCGATGGAGAGGCGCTTGCGCGATGCGGCGGGCTTGGCAGCCGGAGCCTTGGCGGCGGGCGCCTTGGCAGCAACCGGCTTCGCCTCGGCAGGCTTCGTTGCGGGCGCCTTTGCCTCAGGGGCCTTTGCCGCCGGGGCTTTCGCTTCCGCAGGCTTGGGAGCGGACGTCTTCGCAGGGGCCTTGGCCGCCGCCGGCTTGGCAGGCGCTGCCTTTGCAGGTGCTGCCGTTGCAGGCGCAGCCTTGGGAGCAGCGGCCGCCTTCGGAGCCGCTTCGGCCGGCTTCTTGGCATTCACCGGCTTGCGGCCAAGGCCAAGCTTCGTCGCGACGGCGCGCCGCGCTTCCGAATAGTTGGGCGCGACCAGCGGATAGGACTTCGGCAGGCCATAGCGTTCGCGATAGTCATTGGGCGACAGGCCATGGCTGGCCAGGTGGCGCTTCAGCGTCTTGTACGGCTTGCCGTCGATCATGCTCAGAATATGTTCGGGCGAAGACAGGCTTTTGCGGACCGACACGGCCGGCGTGTAAGTCGGCGCCGCCTCCTCCTGGGGCTTTGCGGCAAGATCATCAGTCAAGGCCAGACGCGTGGTCCGAATGAGGTCGGCAAGACCTTCGCTCGCTACATTATTGTTGGAGACAAAGGCACTCACCAGCTGAACAGTGAGCGTCGTGATGTCAGGCTGGTTGTTTTCAGACATTGGCCCCGCTTCCCATCTTTGAGTAATAGAAGCGGCCTTTTGCGCGGTTTTGCGTTAAATGTAAATCCGAAACGACTTGACAGCCCGTCCGCATGCTGTCGAACAGGAACAAACAAGCTCATTTTGTTTCGAGATGGGACAGCCTGACCGCGCAATTCCGTCCGCCGGGGTGGAACCATCTTCGCCATATCATTCGCCAGTCAACGGCGCGAAGGCAGGGCGCCTTGAACAGCATAGGCAGGGCGCTCATCTATATTCGCCTGCCCAGTACCAGTGTTCGACCGGCGGGCGACAATATTTGTCGACAGCGAAACCTGTTCTGCACAAAAAAAGGCCGGTCTTTCGACCGGCCTACTGAGTTTAGGAGAGGATGCCTGAAAGGCACCCGCCAAATGGCGCGCCGGACTTCCAATGGCAAATGCGAAGCGCGGCGATGTGATTGCGTTGCGCGCAATTCCCGGCGCCGGCTTCATATCGCACCATGTCGGAATGCCCTGCCACGGACGGCGCATCGTTCAGGGCGAACGCTTCGCGACGAACGTCCATGCCGCGTGCGACGCACCCGGCAAAGATCGCGCATATGTCTGAAAAGGGCAGGGCGGGGGTCCATCCCGCCAGACTGGCGCGCGCCCCGCCGGTACGACAGGGGCGCGCCATTCGATCAAGGAAGGGATGGCGGCCCGTTCGTCCGGGCCGATCCTTCCGATCTTGCATCGATGAAGACTTGGGCGGCCAGGCGCGGCCGCCGAAGATCGTCTTCAGCCGTTCAGCTGGTCCTTCACGGCCTTGGCCGGGGTAAAGGTCAGCTTCTTCGAGGCGGCGATCTGGATCACGGCGCCGGTCGACGGATTGCGGCCTTCGCGAGCGGGCTGGTCCTTGACCTTGAACTTGCCAAATCCGTTCAGCGAAACTTCCTCGCCCTTCGCGGCGGCACCGGCGATGGCGGAGAAGACGCCGTCGACATATTTGCGCGCGTCGGCCTTGGTCAGGCCATGGTCGGCGGCCAGTGCTTCGGCGAGTTCAGTATTGTTCATGATGATCTCCCTTTCGTGGACGGATGGTCTTAACCTGTCTCTTCGCACTCAACTAGCCCCTTTGCGACCGGCGAACAGCGAAAATCGGCAGTAAAATCGCGTTATTGGCGCTTTCGGATGGGAAAATGACCCCGACCGGAGCCTTCGGGCCGCCTTTCCCGCCGGCGGCAACTCCTCCGCCCGGGTTCCGATCCGCCGCACGAGCAGGCATTTCGCCCGTGAAAAGGGCCCTCCGGGCGGCTGTTCCGCCAAAATGGTCGCAATTGTCGCGCGCCCCGCCCGCGCCGTGCCGGGGGTGGACCGCCAAGGGCGGGACTTTGGCCCGGCGCAGCCCTTTTACAAAAGCTTGCGGATAGAACCGATCCGGTCGCGGTTGCAGATGAAGGCCGCGTCATTTTCTCCCATCCTTCCTGCACGGCGGCCCCTTGCGGCCGGAATGGCGTGGGACGATGTGGCGGCAGAGCATGGCGGGGATGGGGTGGTGCAGGCGCGCGGCGCGGGCGGTCGCGGTGGGCCTCGGGCTGATGCTGGCGGTCCCTGCGGCGGCGCAGGACGCAGCGCCCGGCCAGCAAAGCGCCGCCCCGATCATCGACCGCGACCGCACCGACCGGCTCGAACCGCAGATCGCGCCTCCGCCTGTCGCCGCGCCGCGCCCGGCGCCCTCGGTCCAGGTCGCGCCCGCGGCTTCCTCCGCGGCCCAGACGCTGCTGACGCGGCTTATCTATAGCGGAACGACGCTGCCCAAATCCCGGCTCGATGCCGCCACTTCCCCCTTTATCGGTCGGCCGCTGACCGGTGAAACGCTCCAGGCCATCGCTCATGCGATCAGTGCGACCTATGCGAAGAGCGACATCGCCTTCTATTCCGTCTCCATTCCGCCCCAGCTGCCTGGCGGCGGCGTCCTGACCGTCCGTCTGGTCGAGGGGCGGGTCAGGGATTATCGCCTCGCGGGCATGTCGCCCAGCATGCCCGCCGGGCTGATCGCCGCGCATATGCGCCGGCTGATGCGGGACGCGCCGCTGCGCAGGAGCCGTCTGGAACGGACATTGGCGCTGCTGCGCGACATTCCGGGGCAGACGGTCGACGCCCGGCTGCGCCAGTCGGGCGCGCCCGGCGATCTCCTGATCGACCTCATCGTCAAGCGCAAGCAGGTGCAGATCGGCCTCACGATCGACAATAGCGGGGTCAGCAATGTCGTGCAGGGCGTGCAGGCGCAGATGTCGGTCACGGTCAACGGCCTTGCGCGCGAAGGCGACAGCACGCGCATCGCCGGCTACCTGCCCTTCTATCCCGACCGCTATCAATATTATTCGCTCAGCCACAGCACGCCCATCGGCAGCAATGGCCTGACCCTGGCCGCGCAGGCCGCCCATGTCGAAACCCGTTCGCGCGACAGCAGGACGACGGGTGAGGCGACATTGGCCGGCCTGACGCTCAGCTATCCCGTGCTGCGGTCGACAAAGTCCCAACTGTCCGTCACGGCGTCCCTCGACGGCATCGACAGCGACAATTATTTCCTCGACATCCGCTTCGGGGATTACCGGTCGCGGGCGCTGCGCCTGGGGGCCTCCTGGTCCCGCGCCGACGCAAGGAACGGCTATGCGGTTTCCACGGTCGTCAGCCAGGGGATCGACGCGCTGGGCGCCCGGCCCTTCACCGGCTTTTCCGAAACCGGCTTCACCAAGGTCAATGTTCAGGCCATCGCAGTGAAGGGGATCAGCAGCAGGCTCAGCCTCCGGACTTCGGTCAAGGGCCAATATTCGAAAGACGATCTTCCGGTGACGGAGCGCTTTCCGCTGGGCGGCCGGGGCGCGGGCATGGCCTTTCGCACCGGAACGCTGACGGCGGAACAGGCCCTTGCCGGCAGCGCCGAACTCTCTTGGTCGCTGCCCGCCCGGTCGCCTGTGCTGAAGGCCAGCGCGCTGTTCGTCGCGCTTGACGGTGCGCTGGCGCATGGCACGGCGCGGCCCGCCTACCGCCTCGCGGCGCGGGACTACAGCCTTGCATCGGCGGGGGGCGGGCTGCGGCTGGGCCTGGGCGCGAAATGGCGGGTCAGCGCGGAAGTGGCCGTGCCGGTCAAGCGGCCCGACCCGACCCTCAGCCGCAAGGCGCGGTTTTTCTTCGGGGTGGGGCGGGCATTTTGATCCGTCCTTTTGCGAATACGCAAAAACAAGAAAATGGGAAGCAAGACATGAACAATGTGTGGGAGGTATGGCCCTCGGCCCTGACCGGGGCCGAATGCGACGCCATCGTCAAGCGCGCGGCGCTCTATCAGCCGGAAAGCGCGACCGTCGGCTTCGCGCAGGCGGTGCGCAGCGATCATGCATATCGCTCGTCCACCATAAGCTGGCTGGACGTTCATCGCGACAAGGACATTGTCGACCGGCTGATGCAGTTCGTCCATTCTTCCAACCGCACCAATTTCGGGATCGACATCGCCGGCCCCTATGAACTGCAATATACCGAATATCATGGGCGGGCTCAGGGCAAATATGACTGGCATCAGGATGTGTGGCTGGAATCCTCCCGCCCCTTCGACCGCAAGCTGTCGGTGGTGGTGCAACTGTCCGACCCGGATGAGTATGAGGGCGGCGCCTTCGAATTTTTCGGCCTTCAGCAGCCGGGCGTCAATTTCGCGCCACGCGGCAGCATGCTGATCTTCCCCTCCTTCCTCCAGCATCGCGTCCTGCCGGTGACCAGAGGCGTCCGCCGCAGCCTGGTGAGCTGGATCGAAGGGCCCCGGTGGCGCTAGAGCCAATCGACATTCAGCCCTGACGGCCTGCAAATGACGCTTTTCCGTGCTTCCGGTGCTTACCTACCTTGAGTAGGCTGCGCTCCGGGTCACGGAAAACCACCCTTTTACCTTCGGTGGCCTTCGGCTCGGCTCGTCATCATCTGAATGTCGATTGGCTCTAAGCCGCCGCTGACGGTCCGATCCTCCGATCTCTGATCTTCCGGCGATCGAACCACGATCGGCGCGGCCCGCATGGATGCGCGCCGACCGCAGCCGCAACCCATGCCTTCCGTCGCCGCTTCGAAGGAAAATGGACCATATCGGAAGCAATTCCGCGAAGGACGATTTGCTTGCCCTGAACCCGGCTTTGCGGACGAGGGACCTTAAGGATGCCGCCAAAAGCCGCCGGATATGCGGATTCCCTGATCTTTCGACCAGCTTTGCGCAGGCGGCAACAGGCTTTTGCGCGCTGAACCGGGACCAATATCGGCAAAGCCGGCCGTTCTGACCAGACCGGTTTCTTCTTGACGCGGCGATAAGGACTGCCGGGCCTAACTTGCTCCCGTTGCGATCTGCTCGCAGGAAAACAGGGAGTCTTGCAATGCCACGTTATGGATCGGTCCGGTCGGGACGGCACTATCTGCTGTGCGCCACGGCGATACCTCTTCTTTTGCTCAGCGCCTGCGCCGACGGCGTGGGCTTCGACATAGGGGCGGGCGGCGGCCAGTCCCCCTCCGGTCCCAGCGGCCCGACAGGTCCGACAAGTCCCACCGGCCCGACCAACCCGTCCGGTCCCTCGGGTCCATCCGGCCCGTCCGGTCCCTCCGGTCCCAGCGGCCCCACGGGTCCGGGCGGCCCCGCCGGTCCCACCAGCCCAACCGGCCCAGCAGGCCCGACCGGCCCCTCCGGTCCCGTGGGCCCCGGCGGTCCGACCGGCCCAGGCGGCCCCACTGGACCCACTGGCCCGACCGGCCCCGGCGGACCCACCGGTCCCGGCGGCCCGACTGGTCCTGCCGGACCCACCGGACCCACCGGTCCGACCAGCCCCACCAGCGGCGGATCGATCATCGGGGCTTCCATCGGCAATCTGCCGGTGGTCGGGCCCACCGGTCCCGGATCGCTGATCGGCGTCAACGTCCTGCCGGGCGACAGCCAGGCGACCGGCAGCGTGGCCACCGTCGATCTGCTGACAGGCGACGGCACCGTCGCCCAGCTCGCCCTGCCGACCACGCCCCAGAGCGTGCAGCAGGGGCTGGCGCCGGTCGGCACGCTCGCAGGCGGCCTGCTCGGCGCACCGGCGGGGGAAGCGGTGACGCAGCTCACCGACGGTCTCTCCCCCACGGTGGCGGCCGTCACCTCGACGGTCGGCCAGCTCACCACGCCGCTGCTCGATACGGTCAACGGCGCGCTTTCGCCCGTCACCGGTCCGCTGGTGGGCGACAATGGCGTCCTCGCGCCCGTGACGGGGCTGGTCGAAAATGCGGTGGGCGGCCTGACCGGCGCTCTGGGCGGCGTCGGCGGCGATCCTTCCGCCGCACTGGGCGGACCGCTTGTCGGCGCGAATGTCGGCGGCAATGTCCTGACCGGCGCCTCTACGCCCGGCACGCTTGTCGGGGTCAACCTGCTGCCGTCGGACGGCGGCGCGGCTGCCGGACAATTGGCGACGGTCGATGTCCTGACGCAGGGCAATCTGGTCGACATCGCCGTGCCGACGACCGCGGCCGGGGTAGAGGCCGGATTGCAACCGGTCGGCAACCTGGCCGGGGGTCTCCTTGGCCCGCAGGCCGAAGCGACCGTCACTCAGGTCACCAGCGCCGTCGCCCCCGTGGTCGCGGCCGCCACCAGCACGGTCGACAGCGTCGCCGCGCCCCTGCTCGACACCGTCAACAGCCTGGCCCCGGCGCTGCCCGGAGGAGAAAGCGGTTCCCCGCTCGCGCCCGTGACCGGCCTGGCCGGCGGCCTGCTGGGAGCAGGGGAGGGGACCGGCGGCAATGCCCTGGCCCCCGTCACCGGCCTGCTGAACGGCGCGCTGGCCCCGGCGACCGGATCGGGTTCCGCCACGGCGCCCGTGACCGGCCTGCTCGGCGGGCTGCTCGGGGGCGGCAACTGACGCGGCGGCGCGGCCCGCCATGGTCCTCATGCATGGCGGGCCGCACGCCGACGATGCTCTCCCCCATAGCCCCCGGGGGAAGGGCGGGGGCGAGGAGGCAGTGGGCGCACTGCCTCCTCAAACCGATTCCGAACGCAGGCCGGCACGCTTTGCGTTCACGCAAAAATCTTCGCCAAAGGGGAATATCATCTTGCCGAACCGCCTTTTCTTCATCCGCCGCCTGATCGATGGCGCTGCGGCCCTGCTGCTGCTCAATGCCCAGCCCGCCATGGCCGGTCCCTACGCGCCCTATGCCGTAACGCCGGGCGAAACCGCGGTGGGAACGATGCTGGACGCGGCGACGCACGCACCCGGCGGCGACCGCGCGGCCATGCTCGCATCGATCGACGCCCTGCCGGCGGCCGCGGCGCGTGCCGATGCGCTGGGCCAGCTCTCGCCGCGCAGCTATTCGCTGCTGCCCCGCCTGTCGATCCAGTCGATGGACGCCGCCGACCGGGAAATCCGCTCCTGGCTGGCCGAACGGCGCAGCATCGCCATCGATGCGCCGGCCGATGTTCCGGCC
This sequence comes from Sphingobium fuliginis, assembly GCF_015074805.1. Taxonomy (NCBI): domain Bacteria; kingdom Pseudomonadati; phylum Pseudomonadota; class Alphaproteobacteria; order Sphingomonadales; family Sphingobiaceae; genus Sphingobium; species Sphingobium fuliginis. Next base: position 12,209 of record NZ_CP060036.1, read on the forward strand.
AGCGGCGACCGCACCATCACCATGATGCTGAGCGGAGGGATAAAGCGGGCGAGCTATAAGGCGCGCGTCGACCGCCCCGAAGCGGAATCCGACAGCCGGTCGCTGCGCTTCGCCGTCGATGTGAAGCCCGTGCCCGGCCTCATCGTCGGCGCGACCCTGGGCATCGACGGCATCGATGCGCGGCTCGACCCGGCGCGGCGCCCCCGCATCAGCCAGTTCAACAGCCAGATCGGTTCCTATGCCAGCTATAGCGACGGCCGCTTCTATGTCGACGCGACGGCGGCCTATACGCTCTCCGAATATAAGCTGCGGCGCCAAATCGGCTGGGCGGGCTTTACCGGGCGGCTGGTGGCGCCCGTGGACGGCGACGGCTGGGCCGCATCGGGCGAGGCGGGCGCGATGCTGCGCGCAGGCCCGGTCCGGATACAGCCCTTCGCCGGCCTGCACCATCGCTATGCCGATGTCAGCGGCTTCGTCGAAAATGGCGGACCCGCCGCGCTGGAGGTCGCCGCCTTCCGCACCAGATCGCTTCGCGGCGCGTTGGGCGCGCGCATCTCCGCCAATGCGACGCAAGGCGGCTGGACCCTTCGCCCCTCGGTCGAGGCGCAATGGCAGCGCGAACTGCGCAGCCGCCCCGACAGCCGAATAGAGGCCCGCTTCGCCACCCGCGACTTGCCCATCTTCACGCTGCGTCCCACCCGGCTGGCGCGTGACGCGGGCCTGGTGAATGCCGGGATCAGCGCGACCTGGAACAACCGCACCACGTTCCGCCTGGGCTATGCGGGCGAGTTCGGTTCCGACCGCCATGTCCACGCGGCGGCGCTGACGGTCGGACGGCGTTTCTAGGCAAAAGGGATTGCTCCGAAACGAACCGGATTCCGCGCCACAATCGTGCATATCCCGCTATTGCGTGGGCCTGCTCACGCAAAGGAAGTGATCCATGGCCCGCTTCATCCGCGACATATTGGCGACCCTTTCCCACGAACCCGCCGGCAGGGGCCCGCCCGATCAGCAGGCGCTCAGCCGCCTCGACCAGCGGCTCGCGCCTTTCGCGGACAAGGGGCCGGGATCGCGCGGCACGATTTCGATCCAGCCGGACGAATGTTCGGTCTGGGACGGCAATCCGCGCGACCAGCCGGGACTGACGGCGGACGGCTGCCGGTCGCTGATCGATTCCATCGCCAGCGAAGGCGGCAACCGCATCCCCGTCCTCGTGCGCCTCAATCCGCCGGGTTCGGACCGGCCCTATCAGCTTCTGGTCGGCAGCCGCCGCCGTTTCGCGGTGGACTGGCTCAACCATAATGGGCGGCCGGAAATGCGGCTGGCGGCCCTGGTCGTCGACCTGTCGGACGAGGAAGCCTTCCGCCTTGCCGACATCGAAAATCGCGAGCGGGCGGACATCAGCGAACTGGACCGGGCGCGCAGCTATCAGCATGCGGTCGAACGCTTCTACGGCGGAGTGCAATCGCGCATGGCCGAAGCGCTCACCCTTTCCAACAGCCAGCTAAGCCGCCTGCTCGCCTTGGCGCAATTGCCGGAGGAGGTGGTGAACGCCTTCGCCACTCCCGATGAATTGCGCGTGCGCTATTCCGAAATCCTGACCCCGCTGCTGCGCCGTCCGGACCAGCGGGCGCGCATGATTGCCGAAGCGCAGTCCATCGGGGAACAGCAACAGGCGCTCGCGCGGGATGGCGGCCGCATGCTTTCCCCCGCGACGGTGCTGGCCCGGCTGCGCGATGCCGCCACGCCGCAGCCTTTGGAGGAAGCGCGCGACATGGCGATCGTCGCGGGCGGCGCGCGCATCGGCCGCCCCCGGCCCGGTCGAAGCGGCGGCCTGACCATCGACCTCAGCATATCGGAGGATGCCGATCTGGACGAACTGCTGGCGCGGCTGCGCGAAACCATCGTCGCGGCCCGCGCCGCGCCCGTCATGCAATAGGATCGCGATCGTTTCCGGAGCCTCAACAGGCGACTTTGCGTATACGCAAAAAGCCCGCGACCATTGATGCCGGCGCTCTATGAAGGCCCGGCGGCCTCCTTCCGGCCGTAAGTGGCGGCCAGATAGGCGGCGATCCGCTCGGCATCGGCAGGCTCGATCGGCGCGCCATAGACCTTGATCATCTTGCCGACGCTATCCTGCCAGAATTGCGCCCCCTTGCCGCGTGGCTGAGTGGTGACATAATCCAGCGAATGGCAGGCGGAACAGGTCGCCGCCGTCAGTTCCGCGCCGTCGCCGGGCGGCAGGACAATGGGTCGTTCGTCGGGCAGGCGATAGCCCGCGGCAGCCGCGCCGCTCGCGGCGAGAAGGGCGATGGGCAGCAGCGCTTTCACAGGGCGACGACCTCCACGGCTTCGACGACATTGCGCATATAGCCGGCGGGCTGCCAGAGCGGATCGAACGGCTGGACCTCTCCCGACCGGCCCGTCGCGCGGACGAGCATGCGATGGCGGCCGGGCGCCAGCCTCTGCGCCGACCGCCATGACCGGAAGCTGTAGCGGCCCAGATCCTCGCCCAGTTCGGCCTGCCGCCAGCTTGCGCCCCCGTCGGCGGAGATGTCGACCCGCGCGATTCCCGATCCGCCGTCGAACGCGATGCCGGACAGCGCCACCGGCTTGCCCGCCGCCACCTGCGCCCCGGACATATGGCTGGTGAGGAAGGACCGGATGTTGAGCCGGCCAATGGGCCGCGTCCTGTCCGGCTTGCCGCCGGGCGCGACGCAGGCGCAATCATTGTCGGGAATGCGATAGGCGGTCTTCATCCAATAGCCGTCATAGGCCGCGTCCACGACGTTGATCTCATGCAGATGCTTGATCCAATAGGTGCCGTAATGGCCCGGCACGACCAGACGCAACGGATAGCCGTTGAGAAAGGGCAGGTCCGCGCCGTTCATCGCCCAGGCCACCATCACCTCGCCATCGCGGGCATGGTCGACGTCCAGCGCCTTGATGAAGTCCGGGATGCCGTTGGCCTGCGGATTGTCGAGCCCGTTGAACGCAACCTGCCGCGCCCCCGCGCGCACCCCCGCGCGGTCCAGCAGCGCGCGAAGCGGAACGCCGCGCCAGCGGGCATTGCCCATCGCGCCATTGCCCAGCTGCCCGCCCCCGACACGCGGTTCGAAAAAGCCGCGCCCATTGCCGGAACATTGGTTGACCGCGACGATCTCCTGCACGGGAAAGTCGCGCTTCAATTCCGCGAGCGAAAGGGACAGCGGCCGCTCGACATGACCGCCCAGCGCCAGCCGGAACCGCCGCGCATCGATGTCGAGCGGCAAATCCGAAAGATGGTAGCGCACGAAGAAGGCATCATTGGGCGTGATCGGCCCGTCGAACAGCGCCAACGGCGTCTCCAGTTGCGGCGGCCGCGCGGTAAGGCCGATGAGCGCCCGCTTCTGCGGATAGCGGACTAAGGGCCGCTCGCCATTGCCGAAGGGCAGGGCGGCGTGGCCGTCACCGGCCCGCGCCCAGCCGGGCACCGGCAACATCGCCCCCGCCATGGCGGCGATAAGGCCGCGCCGATCCACCCCGTTCATGGTCCGTCCGTCCGCCATGGCTGTCCTGCCTGCACCTTCCTGCACTCTGATGATCGGAATGCGGCCGGTGATCCGGTGCGCGGTCTGGCTTTGTTTCTCTCGCCGCCCCGACGCCCCAGGGTCGGGCAACGCCGATCCGCTGTGGGTAGGATGCGGCGGCGGGCCAGTCAATCCGGGAGGTGCGGAGCTGCCTCGGCAGGATGGAAGCACGATCATCATTAGCGAAGCCCCGCCCCGCAAAACCATCTTGAACAGCCTCCGCCCTGTCCCTAATTTGGCGCGTGGCGGTCGCCGCCGGAAGGAAGAGAGGATTGGAAGAAAGGAGGCAAGCCCATGTCCCTCTCCCATTTTCAAGGCCCCTTCGAAGTGGCCCATCATCCCCAGTTGGAACCTGAAGTGAAGCGCGCGATCCTCGCATCCTGGGCTTCGGACGCCAATGCCGTGGAGGGCAATCCCGCCGTCAGGCGCCCGCCGCGGCACGATCGGCCGATCCCCATTGACGAGATTCTGGACGCGCTCCGCAAGGTGGATCGCAACCCCATATAGAGCAGCCAGAATCATCGGCCGCCCCCGGCCTTTGTTCTACCGCGTTTTCCGGGCCAGCAGATGATTCTGCCTGCCCGGAAAACGCTCTCGTCTCTCGATGCCGCCTCTCCCGAGCCGTCGCCCGCAGGAAGAGAGCCTCCTTCAGGCGGTCACTTCGTCCAGCCGGTTGATGAGCCGCAGGAAGGCCACCTCGCTTTCGTCATGCGGCGTGCCGTCCGCATCGAAAATATCGTGGAACCATTTTTCCTTCAGCCCCTCCAGATTGGGGTTTTCCCACTTGTCCCACGGCAGATGGGTCTGCGTCTTCCCCTTCACCAGGCCCCAGCAGAAGGTGCCGACCTGCTCCTCCTTCGCGATCGGCAGGATCGCCTGGAAGGTGCTGCCCGCCGGCCGCGCCATATATTCGGTGCAGAGCAGCGGGCGGCCCATGGTCTTCAGCCATTTGACGCGCTGCGCAAAATCCTCCGCAATGCCGTAATTGTGGAAGGAGATGACGTCGGAATGCGATGTCTGCGCCTGCTGGATCGGACTGAGCAGGTCGGGCGCCGACCAGTCGCCCAGCCAGATGCCGCTGGTCAGCGGCTGCATCGGCTGCATTTCCCGCGCCCAGCCGAACGCCGCGACCAGCAGCGGCACGACCAGGTCTGCCTTCGCCCTGAGCGCCGCGGGATCGCACAGCGCGACCTCCGGCCCATTGTCGGGCTCGTTCCAGATGTCCCAGGCCAGCACGCGCTCATCCTGCCCGAAGCGGCCGACCACGCCCCGCACATAATCCTCCAGCCGCGCATGCTCGGCCGGATTCCGGAGCACGGCGACGCCCGGCGACTGGACCCAGCCGCTGTTGTGAACCCCCTCGCGCGGCGGGGGCTGGGGCCCCAGCGCCGGTTCGGGATGCCAGCAGGAATCGAACAGCACCAGCATGACGCGGATGCCATGCCGATCCGCCACCGTAAGGAAGGCGTCGATGCGGTCCAGAAAGGCCGCCGCGTCGTCCAGCCACAACAGGTCGTGCAGATAGACCCTGACGCTGTTCATCCCCACCGAAGCCGCCAGCTCCAGCTCGCGGTCGATGGTGGCAAGGTCGAAGCTGCCCGCCTGCCACATTTCCAGTTGGTTGATGGCGTTGGAGGGCGTGAAATTGCACCCCACCAGCCACGGTTGCCGTTCGAACCAGCGATGCGCCGCTTCCGGCGTCCAACGATTGCCCATATACCCGCTCAAGACCCGCTTCTACTGTCACCCTGAAGGCGGCCATTAACATCGGTCATCTATAGGACAAGAAGATTAATATGATCTGAGTAAGAGGAAATTTCGATCTTTTCGAAGATTGTCCCAACCCGTCTTCGTTACATGATCGTTATAGTATGGAAACGCGCCCTTTGATTATGAAATCGAAATAATACAGGTCCGAAACGACCAACCGCATGGGACGGGATGCGGTCTCACGCCGCTTCCCGGACCATCTCCCCCGGCAGATGCGCCGCGAAATGATCGATCGCCGTGGCGAGCGAATGCAGCGGCGCCCCTCGACGGCTCGCCAGCGCCGTATTGGCGGGCCGCTCCGCCACCCAGCCGAGCGTCCGGTGGGGAACGCCCCGGATGCGCGAGGGGTCGCCGCCGCAGCGCATCGCGATCCGGCGGGCGAAATCGGCCCAGGACAGCGCCTCGCCATTGGTCAGGTGCCACGGCCCGACCTCGCCGTCGATCAGCAGGTCCAGCGACGTCGCGACCAGATGCGGCACATAGGTGGGCGTCACGATCAGGTCCTCCGCCGCCAATATGGTCTCCCCCCGGCTCAGCGCCCGCACCACGGCGACCGCGAAATTATGATCGTCATGGGGCGAGAAGAAGGCGGCGGTGCGGATGATCAGGTGGCGATTGGGCACCCCAAGCGCGGCGATCCCTTCCTCCATCTCCGCCTTGCTGAGGCCATAGCAATTGCGCGGTGCGGCCGCGTCATCCTCCACATAGGGCGCGCCCTTCTCCCCATCGAAGACGAGATCGCTGGAGAAGGAAAGCGACGCGATGCCGCGATCCCCGCATGCCTTCGCCAGCGCCACGGCCCCCCGCGCATTGGCGGTCAGGCAGGCGTCGCGTGCCGTTTCGGCCTCGTCCACCCGGACCCAGCCGGCGGCGTTGACGACGCCCCAGGGCGCGATGCGGTCGAGCGCGGCGGCGATCGTCCCCGGCGCCAACAGGTCCAGTTCCCCCCGCGACGTGAGGACGAAGGGAATGTTCCGCAACGCGCAGGCGCGCGCCATCGCCCGCCCCAGCGTCCCCGTCGCGCCGCATATCAGCAGCGGCCGTGCCGGAGAGAGACGGGCCGGAGAGGGATGCAAACGCCCGGCCAGATGCGCCTTCATCGATGCGGGGCGCGCCACGCCGGGATGGGCGATCCGCACGGGGCGCTGCCACCAGCCGGCGCCCTCCGCCAGCATCGGGCGCTCGCCCCCGCGCGCCAGCGCCCGCGCCAGAGGCAGCAGCGCCGTGGCGCGCGGCGTTCCGCTGCTGACGTCCCACAGCCCCGGCTCATAATGACCCGGCTGCGTCAGCAGGCTGTTCCACCCCGAACTGCCCAGCAGCGACCAGAGGGTGACCGCCTCGACCTTTATCCCCTCGGCGCACAATCGGCCGGCGACGTCCCAGGCCTGCGCGATCCAGCGCAACTGCTCCTCCCGCGTGCAGCCATTATGGACCTCGGTGACGGCCAGCGGCCGCCCATAGCGCGCCCATGCCTCGCGCAGCGCACCCTCCAGCCCCTGGGGCGGCGGCTCCAGCACGCGGATGGCTTCCACATCGGCATAAAGCTGCGTGTCGCTGCCGCCATGGCTATGCCCGGGATAGCGGTGAAGCCGATGGTCGAGGAAGCGGTCGCTCGTCAGATAATGGTTGATGCCGATGACGTCGGGCGGACAGGGATCGTCGGCAATGGCGCGCAGCCGGTCCGCGAAGCCGAAGCCCGAAAGGCGCTCCCACAGCGGATGCTCGCGCGTCATCATGCCGCAGAGCAGGTCCCAGCTCGCCCAGCGGCGCAGATTGTCGAACCCCGCCTGTTCCCGAAGGGAGGCGGTGGCATAGGTGCGGCCCAGATCGTCGGTCTGGATCAGCCGCGCGCCGGGACTGACGCGGCGGATGGCCCGCATCGACAGGCGAATGGCGTCGGTCTGGTTCAACAGCGCCAGCCAGAAGGATGGTTCGGACCGGTGATGCGGATACCAATGGCCGTACAGGGCGGAAAAGCGGGCGGTGGTCAGCGGCTCGTTGACCGGCGTCCAGTCGGCGATCCACGGATAGCGCTCCGCCGCCGCCCCGGCATGACGCGCCAGCCCGGCGGCGAACCCCTCGTCCAGCAGGCCGGTATGGGCCGGGCCGCTGCCATGATGGACCAGCCCGGCGATGACGCGGATGTCAAGGTCGCGCAGCCGCTTCAACCGTTCGTCGGTCCATTGCCAGTCGCGCTCGTCCGGATCGCGCGGGCTGACCCTCTCCCACAGGACGGGATAGCGGATCGCCCGGATGCCCAGCGTCGCCAGCCGGTCCAGGTCGTCCGCCCGATCCTGATGCCCTGTCGCGCGGATCTGGTCGCGGTAACTGTCGTGGACGCGGTTCACGGTGCATTCCAGACCACCCCATAGCTGCGGCTGCATGGTCATTCCGGTCTCCGTTGCAATGATGGGCGCGATTATTTGGCTCGTTGAACTTCGATCAAGTGAAAGCAGGATAATTGCGACATGCCAGCAACCTGGATCAGTGGAGAAGAAGGAACGGATCGTTCTCCGCCGCGGTTTGACCAATGTTCATCCCGCAGAAAGGTTGCATATAATGGTCCAGCCCCAGTCTTCCCCTTGGCATGAATCTGGATCAATTCCGTCGAACGGCACGCATACCATCCTCTGCTTCAGTCATTTGCGGTGGAAATTCGTCTTTCAACGTCCCCAGCACCTGATGAGTCGCTTCGCCGCCCAGTCCCGCGTCCTCTTCTGGGAAGAACCCTGCCTTGTCGAAAAGCTGGCGGAGCCCGACCTGCATATCGACGTCTGCGCCGCCAGCGGCGTCACCGTCATCACGCCGCAACTGCCCGCCGACGGCGCGCGCGAACAGGATGGGGAGAATTTGAAGGGCCTGCTCGACCTGTTCCTGGCGGGCGAATCCGGCCCGTTCGTCCGCTGGTACTACACCCCCATGATGCTGCCCTTTTCGGAGCATGTCATGGCCGACTGCATCGTCTACGACTGCATGGACGAGCTGGCCAATTTCAGGGGCGCGCCGCCCGAACTGCTGCCGCTGGAACAGCGCCTGCTCTCCCAGGCCGACCTGGTGTTCACCGGCGGCTACAGCCTCTATGAAGCGAAGAAGGACAGGCACGGCCATGTCTATCCCTTTCCCTCCAGCGTCGACGCGGCGCATTTCGCCCAGGCCCGCTCCGCCCGAACGCAACCTGCGCAGGACGCCCGCCCGCGCCTCGGCTTCTACGGCGTCGTCGATGAAAGGATGGATGTCGAACTGCTGGCGGCGCTGGCCGATGCGCGCCCCGGCTGGGATCTGGAAATTGTCGGCCCGGTCGTGAAGATCGGCGAGGCGGACCTGCCGCGACGGCCCAATCTCCATTTCCTGGGCGGCCGCTCCTATGACGATCTGCCCGGCTGCGTCGCGGGCTGGGACGTGGCCCTGATGCCCTTCGCCATCAACGACGCGACCCGCTTCATCAGCCCGACCAAGACGCCCGAATATCTGGCGGCGGGAAAGCCGGTCGTGTCGACGCCGATCGCCGACGTCATCCGCCATTACGGTGGGATCGGCGCGGTGCGCATCGCGGAGCGCGGCGAAGCCTTCATCCGCGCCTGCGACGCGGCGCTGGCCCTGTCCCGCTCGGGCGGCGACTGGCTGGCGGAGGCGGACAAGGTGCTGGCCGGCATGTCCTGGGACAAGAGTTTCCAGCAGATGAGCCGCCTCATCAGGGAAGCGATCTCGCGCGGCGCCCATGCCCATCCCATTGTGTCGCCCACCAGCTGGAAGGACGGCCCGCCGCGGCGTTATGACGTGATGGTCGTCGGCGCGGGCTTCGCGGGCGCCGTCATGGCCGAACGGCTGGCCGCGGACGGCGGCAGGAAGGTGCTGCTGGTCGACCGCCGGCCGCATGTCGGCGGCAATGCCTATGACGAGCTGGACGATGCCGGGGTCCTCATCCACCGCTACGGGCCGCACATCTTCCACACCAATTCGCAGGAGATATTCGACTATCTCTCCCGCTTCACCCAATGGCGGCCCTATGAACATCGCGTGCTGGCGGCGGTGGACGACCTGCTGGTGCCGATGCCGATCAACCGGACCACGCTCAACATGCTCTACGGCCTGGACCTGGGGACGGAGGAGGAGGCCGCCGCCTTCCTCGCCGCGCAGGCGGAGCCGGTGTCGGTCGTCCGCACGTCGGAGGATGTGGTGATCTCCGCCGTGGGCCGGGAACTCTACCAGAAGTTCTTCCAGGGCTATACGCGCAAGCAATGGGGTCTCGACCCGTCGGAACTGGACAAGGCGGTGACTTCGCGCGTGCCGACGCGCACCAATAAGGACGATCGCTACTTCACCGACAGGTTCCAGGCGATGCCGCTCGAAGGCTATACGCGCATGTTCGAACGGATGCTGGACCATCCCAATATCGACATATTGCTGGGCGTCGACTATTGCGAGGCGCGCGACGCCTATCCGCACGATCATCTGGTGTTCACCGGCCCGATCGACGAATATTTCGGCTATCGCCATGGCAAGCTGCCTTACCGCTCGCTCCGGTTCCAGCATGTCAGCCTGGACGTCGACCGGTTCCAGCCGGTGGCGGTGGTGAACTATCCGTCCCCCGACGTGCCGCACACGCGGATCACCGAATATAAGCATCTGACCGGGCAGCAGGTGCCGGGGACCAGCATCACCTATGAATTCCCCGCTGCGGACGGCGACCCCTATTACCCCATCCCCCGGCCGGAAAACCAGCAGCTCTTCAAACGCTATGAAGCGCTGGCGATGGTGCAGACCGACGTCACCTTCGTCGGGCGGCTCGCCACCTACCGCTATTACAACATGGACCAGGTGGTGGGACAGGCGCTGGCGACCTACCGCCGGATGACCAGGGCCCCCGCCATCCGCACCGTGCCCGCCCACCTCGCCGCCGCCGCGCAGCCCCGCCCTTCGGCGGGCTGACCCGCCACAGGCTGGACAGGACCGACCCTGAAGCGGCCGAGCCGATTATATCGGATCGGCCGCTTCAGGTCTTTTTTCTACCGCCCTCTCCAAGTCGGCCGATGATCCTGTCGGCCTGGAAAACGCCCTAGAGCCGATCGACATTCAGATGATGACGAGCCGAGCCGAAGGCCACCGAAGGTAAAATGGCGGTTTTCCGTGACCCGGCGCGCAGCCTACTCAAAGTAGGTGGGCACCGGAAGCACGGAAAAGCGTCATTTGCAGGCCGTCAGGGCTGAATGTCGATTGGCTCTAAAGCCCGCTGTCGTAACGCGCCATCTCCTCCCGATAGCGCGCGGTCATCCGTTCCTGATCCGCCGGGGGAATTTCCTCCTTCAGATGAAGGAAGCGGTCATTTTCCTCCTCATAGACATGATGGGCGACCGCGCCCCTGATATGCTCCAGCTTTTCGCTCCAATCCTCGCTCAGCGGATCGAGCGCTTCCAGCAGCGCAAGCTGGACCTTGGCGGCCTGCTGCTCCTCATAGGCCATCGCCATATGCGTCTTGTGACCGTGGGAAAGCTGCGGGTAGATGACCGCCTCCTCCGCGCTGGAATGGGCGGTCAGAAGCGCGGCGAGCTTCCTCTGGGCGCGCGTCCGGCTGGATGCGTCCATCGCCGCCTCCGCCTCGCTGAAGGCCATTTCGATCTGCTGGTGGTGCTGGAGGATCTGGTCGAGCCAGTCCCCCGCCATGGCCGCCGCCCGCGCCTTCTCCCGCGCGCGGGCGCGGTCCTCTTCCGATTCCGGCGGCGTGACGGCTGCGACGATCCTGTCGATGACGGACATGGGATGCTCCTCTGCTCATGGGCGTGACTCCCATGCAAGCGCCGCACCGCGCCCCCGGTTCCTGGACGGCGGGCCAAAGCGGAAGGCCGCTAACACAGGTTTAAGGGGCGTTCCCTTCAATAGCTCCCGTTGGTGACGACGATGCTGGCGCTCACCGTGGGGGAGGGCATGGGTATGAAGGCCGCATAACGCATCATCGGACTGCCGCTCATGTCATAGCTGACCCGCACCCGGAACGTGCCGGTCGCATCGGGCCCTGCCGTGACGACGGGCCCGCCCCCCGCCGCCAGCAGCGTGCCATAGCCGCCGATCACCGCCTGCGCCCGGCCCTGCGCCAGCGCCGTGCGTTCCGCCGTGGAAAGCCCCGCCACGGCGGCGCGGGCGCCCTCCACCGCGGCATGGCGCACGCCCATCAGCGCGGCGAAGTAGAAGGAATAGAGCACGACCGCGAAGACCAGCATCAGCAGCGCAGGCGCCAGCAGCGCGAATTCCAGCGCCGCCAGCCCCCGCTCGCATGTCCGCAGCCGCCGCGCCGCGCGCATCCCGATCAGCCCGGATTGACGCTGTTGAACATCGTCGTGAAGGCGGCGCCCAGCTGCGTGCGGAAATTGGCGCCGACCGCGACGATGGCGGCGACCACCACCGCGCCCAGCACGGCATATTCCACCGCCGTCAGGCCTTTCTCATCCCGCGCCAGCTTCGCGATCAGCGAACCCAGAAACTTGTTCATGCTTGTCCTCCAATCCCCTCCGCAAAGGACCGGCGGCGCATGGCGAGGGGGAACCGCGCGCCGCCATGAAAACTCACACCAGCACCGGCACCCCGCAGCGCGCGCCCGTCGCCCAGAGCGTCGCATGGCCAAGCTGGACGCCCAGCGCGGCGAGCAGATTGGTGACCAGCGGATCGATGGTGGTGCCGACCAGCCCGGCGACCGGATTGACCACCGCGCTCGACAATTGGGACCGGGCGAGCGCCCGGGTCGCGTCGCAGACGATCGGCAGGCATGATCCCAGCAACGTCACCTGCAACCCGTCCTGTCCGCCAAGGCTGCCCACCAGCGATGTCAGCAGCGGCCCGACCTGCGCCCCGTTGCCGATGCTGGCGGGCGTGCCGGGCGATCCGGGACGGCCTATGCGGCCCTGCCCGCCGGGGCCGAAGACGACGGCGCCGCTCGCGCCCATGACCGGCTGCGCCACCGCGCGGCTGTCCACCGCGACGACGCCCAGCACATTGACGATCTGGACCGGACGCACGTCGGCGGCGGACAGGGGCGGCATCGGCCGCGTCATGGCGCCGGCGGGCAAGGCGCCGATATAGGCGTTGACGAGGCCGCTGCCGGCCTGCACCGTCACCCGCGTGTCGCGCGCCTGTTCCGCCGTGTCGGGGCAATCGATGGCGCTGACCTGCCCCTGCGCCGCCGCAATGTCGATCGTGACCGGCAGGTTGACGACGATCAGCGGAACGCCCAGCAGGCTGACATTCCTGATCCCGACATCCAGTTGCAGCCGCAAGGCGGACGTGGAAACGCCGGTCTCCCCCGCCGGACCGAAGGAGAAGCGGGGCCGGTCCATCGGCCCGGTCGCCATCGCCGCCAGCAGGACGCTGCTGCCCGGCGCCACGGTGCCGACCGCGTCCGACAGGTCCACCGCGCCATTGCCCGCCTGCACCGCGTAGGAAAAGAGCTGATAGGCATTGATCCCGGCGCGCAGGGCCGGTTTCTCGTCCGCCCCGCCGACCGGCATGTTCTTCCACACGCCCAGGCCGAACAGGCCGTTGAGCGGCACGGCATATCCATTGCCGACCTGCCCGGCCAGCAGGTTCAGGGTCGCGGCGGTCGCGCTGTTGTCGGCCGCGCTGGCGGCGGCGGCGAGCAGGTCGCGAAGCGCCACCGTGCGCGCGGTGAGCGCGCCATAGCTGCCGCTCTCCCCGACCCGCTGCGCCAGCGCGTCGAAGAACAGGCCGGCATCGACATGGCTCGCCATCAACGCCTCGACATCGGCGGTGGAGAGGCGCAGCTTGATCCCCAGCAGCGCGCTCAGCAGGTCGTTGACGCTGTTCACCAGCGCATTGGTGACGGTCAGCACGCCGGAACTGATGCCGATCCCCGCCTCGTCGATACGCGCCGCCGTGGCGCTGGCCGACAGGTCGGGCAGGGGGTTGGCCGGACCCAGCACGCGCATCAGGAACTGGCGCGCCGGCTTCCCGGTGCGGATGCGCACGGCGTTGACCCGCCCATTGCCGGGACAAAGCGCCATGCTCGCGTCGAAGCGCTGCGCCGCGCCCAGCCCCGCATCGGCGCAATAGCGGCCCAGTTCGACCGATCGGAGAATGGCCGGATCATATCCGTTGCGGCTCAGGCTATCGCGCGCCCGCGCCGCCGCCTGCGCCGGATTCTGCGCGGCGGCCAGCGCAGCCGCATCGGTCGCCGCCCGCAGATTGCGCAGGCTCACATAATAAAGCCCCCCATCCAGCGCGAACCCCGCCGCCCCGATCAACACCGCCCCCAATGCCGCGATCAGCGGCGCGACGGCGGCGGATCGGTCGCCAGCCAGCCGCCGAAGCCATGCCCGACGAAACGCGATGCACAGCGCCCGGATCATCGCGCCCCGTCCACCGCCCGCTCGACCCGCCGGCCGATGGACTCCAGATAGCGCTGCCGAATGACCGCAGCCTCCTCCGCCGAAAGCCCCGCATCCTCGCGCACCGGGGCCTTCAGCTGCGCCTCCACCACCCGCCGCGCTTCGCCCGCCGGCGCCGGCGCCGGCGCGGGCGCAGCCGCCATCAGCAACAGCACCACCATCTCATCCTCCCTTGCCGATCCGCGCCGCTTCCGCCGCCAGTTTCTGCCGCAGCGCCCCGTCTCCCGCCCGGCGCAACCCGGCCTCCGCCTCGTCGCGCCGCCCGCCGATGATCAGCGCCAGCAGCAGGTTGTTGCGCACCACCGCCAGTTGCGGCCCCAGATCGCTCGCCCCGCGCAACGCCTCTATCGCCGCGCCGACCCGCCCGGCCCGCAACAGCGCATAGCCAAGCGCATTGCGCGGCAGCGGATCGGCCGGACTCGCCCGGCTCGCCCGCTCGTACCAGGCCGCCGCCTCGTCCCACCGCCCCCGCGCCGCCAGCAGATGCCCGCGCACCGCGCTGACCCCACCGCCCGCCGTCTCCGGCGGCAGGACCACCACTTCCGCCGCGTCGATCTGCCCGAGGTCGATCAGGCTGTTGACCCGCAGCAGCCGCGCCTCGGCATCGCCCGGATAGCGCCGCTCGAAATCGTCCAGATAGGCCAGCGCCGCCCGTGGCCGCCCGTCGGCCCGCGCCTGGTGGATGAGTTGCAGATACAGCCCTCGCGTGTCGGGCGCTTCCTCCGCTTCCCCCGGCGCGGCCGCCATCAGCATCGCCGCCAGCATCAACCGCCTCATTGCGACACCCCCCGCAAAGTATCGAAGATCGCCACCACTGGCGGCCCGCCCAGCACCACGAACAGGGCGGGCATGAAGAACAGGATCATCAGCACCACCATGCGCACGGTGATGCCGCCCATCGCCTCCCGCGCGCTGGCGACGCGGCGCTGGGTGAACTCCCGCACGAATTCGCGCAGGGCGGGGGCCAGCTCGACCCCCTGGAACAGCGCCTGGCGGAACAGCGCCGCCAGTTCCTTCGCCCCGTTCACCGCCACCCGCGCCGCCCAGCGGTCCAGCGCCTGCTCATAGCGCATGCCCCGGTCGAGATCGGCGACCAGCATCGCGATCAGCCGCGCATGGTGCGGCACCGCAATGGCCTCGTCCCGCGCAATGGCGCGGAAGCACTGGTCCAGCGAGATGCCGCTTTCCAGCATCATCAGCATCAGGTCCAGCAGGAAGGGAAATTCCGCCATGATCGCCCGCGCCCGCCGCGCCGCGAGCAGATGGATCGCCTGCTTCGCCCCGACATAGGTCAGGCCGGCGGCGATGACGATCAGCAGGGGCCGGGCAAGGAATCCGCCCCAGCCGATCCGCGAAACCAGCATCGCCGCCAGCCCCGCGCCGACCGTCGCCGCCATCCGCGCCCAGACGAACCGGTCCGCCGCCCGCGCATCCTGGAACCCCGCCAGCATCAGCCTGTCGGCAATCTCCGACCGGTCCCGCCCCCTGGCGGCGAAGGCCACGGGCAGGCGGAAGCCCGGCCGGTCGCCCGCCATGCCCAGCCGCGCCTCCAGCCGCCGGTCGGCCAGCAGCATCCGCACGCCCATCGCGGCGCAGGCGACGCCCAGCGCCGCGCAAAGGAGGAACAGCGCCCCCATCAGAAGGCCAGCCTCATCACCCGCCGCATCACCAGCATGCCCATGCCCTGCAAGACCAGCGCGATCGCCGCCAGCCGATGCCCGCGCGGATCGCGCAGGAAGAAACCGATATAATCGGGGTTCATCGCCACCAGCACGGCCATCGCCACCAGCGGCATGACGATCAGCACCCAGCCGCTGATCTTCGCTTCGGAAATGGCGGCCTTCAGCTCGCGCTTGATGCGGATGCGCTCGCGCAGGATGTTGGCCAGGTTCAGCAGCACCGCCGAAATCGACCCGCCATAGCGCATGTTCGTGCGGATCGCGGCGGCCAGCATCGATATTTCAGGAACGCGCAGCCGCTCCGCCAGCACCTGCATCGCATCGGCCACCGGCGCGCCCAGCTCCAGCCGCCTTGCGACCGGCGCGATATAGCTCCGCACCACGGCGGGCGCGTCGGCCAGCGCCCGGTCCAGCGCCTGCGCCAGCGAATTGCCGACCGCCTGCATCTGCCGCACCGCGTCGATATAATGGGGCAATGCCTCGATCAGCGCCTCCACGCGCCGCTGCGCCCGCCGCCGCACCCAGCCGACCAGCGCCATCGGCACGCCCGCCACCACCGCCAGCGCCGCCACCGGCCCCGCCGCCAGCAGGGCGAACAGCGCGATCAGCAGCAGCCCGCCGCCGACCATGCCCAGCGCCCGCGCCGTCACGTCGATCTGCGCCTGCGCCAGCAGCGGCGCCATCCGGTCCGGCGCCGCCAGCACCGCCGGGCGCGGCATCGCCGCGGTCGGGGCCAGTCCCAGCCGCCGGTCGATCGCCGCCCGCTGCCGCGCCTGCCGCGCCAGCAATGGCCAGCCGATCCCCATCAGGATCAGCAGCGACAATATCAGAAAGGCCGCCCCGCTCAGCACGGCCGCGCGCCCCGATAATCCCTCAGCCGCCCCGCGAAAAAGGGCCGCAACGACAAAGTGCGAAATTCCCCCGTCCCCGACAGCGCGGGCTGCTCCTGAAAGGCGAACAGTTCATTCAGCGAATAGGCGTCCCCCTCCAGCCCGGTGACTTCGCTCACCGACATCACCCGCCGGCTGCCGTTGGACAGCCGCTGCAACTGCACCACCACATGCACGCTGTTGGCGATGAAGCGCCGGATCGCCCGCACGTCACTCTGCACCCCGGCAAAGCCCAGCAGCATCTCCAGCCGCGCAAAGGCGTCCCTCGGACTATTGCCGTGCAGCGTCGCCATCGACCCGTCATGCCCGGTCGACATGGCCTGCAACATCTCCACGGCCTCGACGCCGCGCACCTCGCCCAGGATGATCCGGTCCGGCCGCATCCGCAGCGCATTGCGCACCAGTTCGCGGCTGCTCACCTCGCGGCTGCCGTCGACCGTCGGCGGCCGCGTCTCCAGCCGCACCACATGGCTCTGCCGCAACTGCAGTTCGGCGGCGTCCTCGATGGTGATCAGCCGCTCCCGGTCGCCGATGAAGGTCGACAGCATGTTGAGCAAAGTCGTCTTGCCCGCCCCCGTCCCGCCGCAGATCAATATGTTCAGCCGCGACCGCACCGCCGCGCTCAGATAAGCCGCCATGTCCGCGCTCATCATCTGCGCCGAAACGCAGTCCTCGATGGTCATGCTCTGCAACCGGAACTTGCGGATAGAGAGCGTCGGCCCATCCAGAGCCACCGGCGGAATGACGATATTCACCCGCGACCCGTCCGCCAGCCGCGCATCGACATAGGGACTGGCCTCATCCACCCGCCGCCCGATCGGCCCGACGATCCGCTGGATGATGTTCATCAGATGCGCGTCGTCGCGAAACCGCGTCTCGACCTTCTCCAGCAACCCGCCCCGCTCGGCATAGATATGCCCCGGCCCGTTGACGATGATGTCGTCCACCCCTGGATCGCGCAGCAGCGGCGCCAGCGGGCCCATGCCCGCCACCTCATCCTCGACATCCTCGATCAGCAGCAGCCGCTCCGCGCTGTTCAGCGCCATCTGCCCACGGCGGCTGCGGCTGGCGACGACCTGCTCTATCTCCTCGCGCAGCGCCCTCGGCCCCAGCGTCTCCGCCGTATCGCCCCGCGCCTCCAGCTGCTCGATCAACTGGGCGCAGGTCTGCGCCTTGGCGATCTGATAGATGTCGCTCATCCGCTGCGCCGCCGGCTGCGCGACAGGCGCCATCCGCACCTCCCGCGCCGGAATGAAGCCCTCTTCGCCGGTCAGCAGGCTCATGACGCACGCTGGACGACGCGCAGCATCGCCCCCCGCAACCGGTCGATCCCGCCGGGCTTCGGCGCGACCCCGCAAACCCGCCGGATCGCCGCCATATAGGCCCCGCCATCCGCCTCCATCGCCATCGGCCGCCCGGCGTTCAGCGCATTGCGCATCCGCGCCCGGTCGATGGGCAGCGCCAGCGCCGCGCCGACCCCCAGCGCATCCGCCATCCGCCGCCCATCCAGCAGCAAACCGGGCAGATGGTCCCACACCAGCAGCCGCATCGCCTCTATCCGCTCGCGCTCCGTCCCGATCCTGTCCAGCAGGCGGCGGCACGCCTCGATCTCGCAAATGGTCTGGCCGCAGAGCAGTTCGACCCGATCCGCCTCCGCCACCACCTCGCGCAGCAGCCCGCCATGGCGCAGGCTCCCCGCATTCAACACCACATGCCCGCAACAGCCCAGCAGCCGCCGGATCAGCGCCGCCAGGTCGCCCGGGCCCAGTCCTGCCGGTTCGGCGCCGGTCCCGCCGTCGAAGGTCAGCAGCATCAACCCGCTCGGCCCATGCCGCGCCACCGTGCTGGCCAGCAGGCTGGCGTCCAGCCGGTCCATGTCGCTGATCGCGGACGCCAGCCCATAATCGACGCCCAGGTCCAGATAGGTCGCCGCCGCGCTCGTCGGCAGGGTGCAGTCGATCAGCAGCGTCGATCCCCGCGCCGCCGTGGCGACGGCCATGTCCGTCGCCACCATCGCGCAGGCGTCGCGATCCGCTCCCAGCAGCAGCGTCAGCCGTCCCCGGCTGCCCCGGTCCGCCGCCGCCTCGTTCAACAGCCGCGCCAATATGGGGGCGATCTCCCCGCGCTCCCCGTCGCGCGGAACGACGTCGTGCACGCCGGCGCGAATGGCGCGCAGCAGCGGCCCCGCCTCCATCTCATCCGTCGCCAGCAGCACGGGCCGCCCGCCCGCGCCCGCCACCACGGCGCCGATCGCGACCGACAGGGCGCGCTCGGGCGGAATGGCGGCGCGGTCGATGACGATCAGCGCCGGCCCGTCCAGCGCCTCGCTCTCGACCGATTGCGCCAGCTCGACCGTGGCGCGGCCGCCCGCCGCTTCCTCGATGCGCTGCGCCAGCATCCGGTCGACCGACAGCAGAAGGATCTTCGCCATGCTCACCGCCGCACCACGCCGAAGGGCGCGCTGGACTGGTCCAGCCCGTCCGTGCCCAAAATCATGTCGCCTATCCCCGGATCGATGCCCGCCGTCGCCGCGCCGGGCAGGGGCGGCACCTCCTCCGGCTTCACCGGCCCCACCAGCCGGGGCGTGGCGACGATGATCAGCTCCTGCTTCTCCTTCTGGTTCTGCTGCCGCTTGAAGAAGGCGCCCAGCACCGGAATATCGCCCAGAAGGGGCGTCTTCTCCTTCGTCACCGTCTGGCTGGAATAGCTGAGGCCTGCGATGACGAAGCTCTGCCCGCTGCCCAGTTCGACCGTCGTCTCCGCCGACCGCCGCCGCAGCCCCGGCACGACATAGCCCTGCAACTGCACGCCATTATTATAATCGAGTTCGCTGACCTCCGGCGCGATCTTCAGCACGATATGCTCCTTCGACAACACGAAGGGCGTCACCGACAACCGCACCCCGAATTCCTTATACTGGATGGACAGCGTATTGCCGGACCCCGAAACCTGCGGCACCGGCACCGGAAACTCGCCCCCGGCCAGGAAACTCGCCTGCTCGCCGGACCGCACCAGCAGGGTCGGCTGCGCCAGCAGCTGCGACAGGCCGTTGGAGGACAGCGCGCTCAACACCGCCCCGATCCCCCGATTGGGGGCGGAGAGGAACAGGTTGAACGCATTCTGGATCGGCGCGCTCGCCTCCAGCGACAGCCCATCGGGATTGAAGGATGCGCTCCCCAGACTGCTGGGCGAAACGATCGCCCCCTGAATATCGCCGGAAAGCCTGGAGAAATTGAACCCCAGCGCCTTCAGCGTCGTGGCGGACACGGCGGCGAACTGCACATCCACCGCCACCACCTGCTCGCCCGCCCGGACCACCGGCGCGCTCGCCGCCGCATCGGCCCCCACGCGCACCGGCTCTCGCGCGATCAACCCGCCATCGCCGCCATAGACGCTGACGGTCGCCTCTCCCTCGCCGATCGCCGTCAGCCGCAGCGACCGGGCCGAAGGCGCGGCGACGGCCAGCACCCCCTCCCGATCCACCTCGACCCGCCCGATGGCGCGGGGGTAGGACAGGACATGCTGCTCCTTCACCCGCAACGCCGTCTGCGCCATCGCCCCCAAGGGCAAGGCCAGCGCGATCAACCCGGCGACCGGCCATAGAGCAGCGCGCCGCCCATAAACACCGTCATCCCAGCGTAAGCTGGGATCTCGTGAGGCCAGACCGCGCCCTATCGCCGGAGATCCCGGCTTCCGCCGGGATGACTGAAAACAAGACCAATCCGCGTCCCTGAACCGGATCGAAAGGCTCAACCCAAAATGCCCGGAATTCCTCAACGCCCGCCACTCCCCGAATAGATGGTCTCGCGCCGGTCGCCCACGACCAGTTCGATGGCATGCGCCGCCGGGCGGACCACGGCACGCGGCGCAGGCACCGCCACCACCCTAGGCGCGACCGGCGCGACCCCCGGCTCCAACCCGGCCGAAGCCGCGACGGCCACCGCCACCTGCGCGCTATCCGCCGGATTGCGCAGCGACAGCGTCAGCGCGCCCGTGCTTTTCGCCAGCGACAGCGTCGACACCTGCTCCGGCGTCAAGGCCAGCGTCACCGTCCGCGCAGGCGGGGGAGGGGCGGCCAGCGCCCCCTCCACGCCGTCATTGGCTCCGGACGCCTGCTGCGTCCCCACCACCACTTCACCGACGGCCAGAACCTGCACCATCTGCAACAGCGTCTGCGCCCGGCTGCGTCCGGCTCCCCGCGCCCCGCTGATGGCGTCCGCCCCCGGATAGACGACCTGCACATCCACCCGGTCGCCCGGCCGGACCAGCCCGGCCACGGCGATCTCCGCCGTCGTGTCGATGCTGATGGCGCGCATCCCCATGGGCACGCGAATGGCGAGCTTGCTTTCCATCCCCACCGCGTCGCGGGCGATGAGCGCCCCGGCCGGAATCTCCCGCGTGGCGACCTTCCCCACCACTTCGGCGGAGGTCGCGGCATAGGGAAAGCGCGCCGGATCGCCCGCCGCATTGCGGATCATGGCGGCGCTGATCGTCTCCCCGGTCCTGATCGCCCGCGCCGCCTGCACCAGCAGCGCGACCGGCGCGGCCACCCTCGCGGGCGCGTCCCGGCCCTCAACCGTCGCGGCGGAAGCGTTCCGCAATTCCCTGACGCCCAGCAGCAGAAAAGCCGAAGCGGCGGTCAGCCCGATGGCGATCGTCAGCCTGGCCCTCAAACCCAAACGCATCGCTTTCCCCCATGCGCATATTGCGTGAACGCAAAATGCTTCGACCGAGGGAATTCATAGGCTTTGGGCGATTGTCAGGGCATGAAAGAAGCAACCGGAACGGTGCAAAGTCATGGAGTGCGGACAGGTCGCGAAAAGCACGCTTTGCATATGGTGCCGCCGGGATTTTGCGTCCGCCTGCTACGCAAAAGCAGCCGCGATTGATCCGAACCGGTTCCGATTGCCCCACAATCCCCCGTGCTCCTGCCCTGGCTTACGCCCCCCTTCGGGCCGCAGGAGCACAAAGCAAATCAAACCGGGGAGTTCGCCCCCTCAGGCATCGACCGAAATCACTCCGCGCCGTATCTGATCCAGCTCGATGCTCTCGAACAGGGCCTGGAAATTTCCGTTCCCGAAACCCTCATTCCCCTTGCGCTGGATGATCTCGAAGAAGATCGGCCCAAACATATTCTCGGTGAAGATCTGGAGCAAAATCCCTTCGCCATTCTCCACCGACCCGTCGATCAATATCCGGTTCTTCCGTAACCGCTCCAAATCCTCGCCATGCCCCGGCACCCGCTTGTCGACCAGCTCATAATAAGTCTCGATCGTATCCTGCAACCTGACGCCCCGCGCCCGCAACTTCTCCACCGTATCGTAGATATTGTCGGTGGTCAGCGCCAGATGCTGAATTCCCTCGCCATGATATTGGCGGATGAACTCCTCGATCTGGCTCTTGTCGTCCTGACTTTCATTCAGCGGAATGCGAATGGCCTTGTCCGGCGCGATCATCGCCTGACTGAACAGCCCGGTCGCCTGCCCCTTGATGTCGAAATATTTCTGCTCCTCGAACCCGAACAGCGTGCGGTAGAACTGGCTCCACACCCGCATCTGCCCGCGCCGCACATTATGCGTCAAATGGTCGAGCAGATCGAGACCGACATTGTTCGCCGCCTCGGCCTCCCGCCACCCGGCAAACTCCGCCCAGCCCGCATACGGGTCTTCCCCATCCTTGATGAAATAGAGATAGGAGCCGCCAATCCCCTGGATCACGGTATCGTCCTCATCGGTCGGCTTCGCGCCATGCTCCAGCGCCCATTGCATCGCCGCCTCCGGATCGGCCACGCGAAAGGCCATGGCGCTCGCGGACGGCCCATGCTCGCCCCGGAAAGCCGCCACCCGCCCGGCATCGTCGCGGTTCAGCATCAGGTTGATGCGCCCCTGCCTGTAGCGGGTGATATTCTTGGTCGGATGCCGATGGCTCGCGACGAAGCCCAGTTGTTCGAACTGCCGCCCCATGGCTTCGGGATCGGGCGAGGTGAATTCCACGAATTCGAAGCCGTTCAGGCCCAGCGGATTGATGATGTCAGCCATGAAGGCAATCCTCTCGATTATGGAAAAGGCGCGATGCCCGCAGCGAAAACAGGATCGGTCTCCCGCGTCAGCATGCCATCTTCGCCCGCGCATGGTCCTGCGTGCCGCGATGATAGACCCGGTCCTCCGCCAGCACCGCATCGGGCGCCAGATCGCTCGCCCCTTCCAGCGCGCGATAGATCGGCCCAAAGTCGACGTCCGAAGTCCTGCGCAAAAGATCCTCGAAACTGTCGATGACGAAATAGCTCTGCTGATAGTCGTCGATCCGGTATTCGGTCCGCATCAACCGCTCCAGATCGAATCCGATCCGGTTGGGCGAAGCATCGTCCAGCGCGAACACCGACTCGCCAAAGGATGAAACGATCCCCGCGCCATAAAGCCGCAGGTCGTCGCCCCGCCGCATCAGCCCGAACTCCACCGTGTACCAGTAAAGCCGCGCGAGATGATCGATCGCCCCCATATGGTCGGCCCGCAACCCGCCTTCGCCATAGGCCTGCATGTAATCGGCAAAGGCCGGATGGGTCAGCAAGGGCACATGGCCGAACACGTCATGAAAAATGTCCGGCTCCTGCAGATAGTCGATCTGCTCCGGCTTGCGGATGAACCGCCCCGCCACGAAGCGCCGATTGGCGAGATGCTCGAAGAACACCCGATCCGGCACCAGCCCCGGCACCGCCACCACCTGCCAGCCGGTCCGCTTCATCAACCGCTCGGACAATTCGGCAAAGTCGGGAATCCCCGGCTTCGTCATCCGCAAAATATCCAGCCCATCCAGAAATTCCGGCACCACCCGCCCGGGCAGCATCGCCGCCTGCCGTTCGAACAGCCGGTCCCACATCGCATGCTCGTCGGGCGTATAGGCCGCCCAGTCCTGCGGAACCGTCCAGTCCGCAGCCGCGCCTTCGGGAAGTGTCAGTTCCGCATGTGCCATAGGAAAGCCTTATCGCACGCCAGACGGGAAAAGGGGTTTCAATTCCGCGCCCATTCCCCGTTTTCCTGAAACAGGATCATCACATCACCCAAAAATCTGAAACAGTGTCATCCCAATATTCCCGGCAGGTCCAACCCCTTCTCCCGCGCGCAAGTCCGGGCAATCTCATAGCCCGCATCCGCATGCCGCATCACGCCGGTCGCCGGATCGTTCCACAACACCCGTTCCAATCGCCTGGCCGCCGCCTCGGTTCCATCCGCAACGACCACCATGCCCGCATGCTGCGAATAGCCCATGCCGACCCCGCCGCCATGATGCAGCGAAACCCATGTCGCCCCCGAAGCCACATTCAACATCGCATTCAACAAAGGCCAGTCGCTCACCGCATCCGACCCGTCCATCATCGCCTCCGTCTCCCGATTGGGCGAGGCGACCGACCCCGAATCCAGATGATCCCGCCCAATCACCACCGGCGCCTTCAATTTTCCCTTCGCCACCATCTCGTTAAAGGCCAACCCCAACCGATGCCGGTCCCCCAGTCCCACCCAGCAAATCCGCGCCGGCAGTCCCTGAAAGCGAATCCGCTCCCGCGCCATGTCCAGCCACCGATGCAGATGCGCGTCATCGGGCAGCAACTCCTTCACCCTGGCGTCGGTCCGGACAATATCCTCCGGATCGCCCGACAGCGCGGCCCAGCGAAACGGCCCAACTCCCCGGCAGAACAGGGGCCGGATATAGGCCGGCACGAACCCCGGAAAATCGAAGGCGTTTTCGACCCCCTCATCCTTCGCCATCTGCCGGATATTATTGCCATAATCGGTCGTCGGCACCCCCGCCGCCTGAAAGTCGAGCATCGCCCGCACATGCACCGCCATGCTCGCCTTCGCCGCCCTAGCCACCGCCTCAGGCTCCCGCTCCCGCCGCTCGATCCACTCCGCCACGGTCCACCCGATGGGCAGATAGCCGTTCAC
Source organism: Sphingobium fuliginis (assembly GCF_015074805.1). NCBI lineage: Bacteria > Pseudomonadati > Pseudomonadota > Alphaproteobacteria > Sphingomonadales > Sphingobiaceae > Sphingobium > Sphingobium fuliginis. The sequence continues at coordinate 36,450 of NZ_CP060036.1, forward strand.
CGGATCATGCGCGCTGGTCTGGTCGGTCAGCAGATCGGGCCGCACCCCCCGCCGGAACAGTTCCGGCAAGACCTCCGCCGCATTGCCCAGCAACCCCACCGAAACCGGCTTCTTCTCCCGGCAACTCTCCCCGATGATCGCCAAGGCCTCGTCAATCGAGGAAGCCGCCACATCCAGATATCCCGTCCGCAACCGCATCTCGATCCGGCTCGGCTGACACTCCACCGCGAGGCAGGAAGCCCCCGCCATCACCGCCGCCAGAGGCTGCGCGCCCCCCATTCCACCCAGCCCGGCGGTCAGCAGCCACTTGCCCGAAAGATCGCCCTGATAATGCTGCCGCCCCATCTCGACGAAAGTCTCATAGGTGCCCTGCACGATCCCCTGCGTGCCGATATAGATCCACGACCCCGCCGTCATCTGCCCGTACATGGCGAGGCCACGCCTATCGAGTTCGTTGAAATGCGCCCAATTCGCCCAATGCGGCACCAGATTGGAATTGGCGATCAGCACCCGCGGCGCATCCGCATGCGTCCGGAACACCCCCACCGGCTTCCCCGACTGCACCAGCAGCGTCTGGTCCTCCTCCAGCCGCGTCAGCGTCTCGACGATCCGGTCATAACTCTCCCAATCCCGCGCGGGCCGCCCGATCCCGCCATAGACGACCAACTCCTCCGGCCGCTCCGCCACATCGGGATGCAGATTGTTCATCAGCATCCGCAAAGGCGCCTCGGTCAACCAACTCTTCGCCCGCAGAACGGTGCCAATATCCGCCCGAACAACACGCCCATTATCGATCCGAGTCATCGAACATCCTTCCATATTCCCTCTCCCACCGGGAGAGGGAGGGAGCCGCGCAAAGCGCGGCGGAAGGGTGAGGGTGAGACGTCACCTTCACCCACCCCCTTCCGCAAACCGCAAACATCCCCCCAAAACCTCCCGAAGCACCGCGATCGTCCCCGCCGCCCGCCCGGCATCGAAAACCGGCGGCCACCCCGCGCCTTCATCCAGATAGCCCCGCATCGCCAATTCCATCTGGATCGCATGAATGCCCCGCTCCGGCGCCCCATAATGCCGCGTCGTCCACCCCCCCTTGAAGCGCCCGTCCACCACATGGCTGCTCCCCACGCAAACAGCCCGCACCGCCTCGGCCAGTTCCGCCGAACAACTCACCCCATCGAAAGTCCCGATATTGAACAGCGGCAACTCCCCCTCGAACAGCCGGGGCACATGGCTGCGGATCGAATGCGCGTCATAGACCACCACCCGCCCATGCCGCGCCCGCAGCCGATCGATCTCCCCCGCCAGCGCCGCATGATAGGGATCGAACCACCGTTCCCGCCGCCGCGCGATCTCCGCCTCGTCCGGCTCATCCCCCGGATAAAGCGGCTCCCCATCGAAAGTCGTCGTCGGACATAATTCCGTCGTCGCCATCCCCGGATAAAGCGAAGCCCCCGAAGGATCGCGATTCACATCGATCACGCTGCGCGACACCCCGGTCCGCACCACGGTCGCGCCCAAATCCCCGGCAAAGCCGTAAAGCCGGTCCACCCACCAGTCCGCATCCCGCCGCGCCACTTCCGGCGAACGAAACGCGCCCTCCACATCGACCAGATCGGTCCCCGCATGCGGCAGGGCCACCACCAGCGGAGCCTCGCCCCGCTCGACCGTCAGCCAGTCCGTCACAGCACGCCCGGCAGGTCCAGCCCCGCCGCCTCCACGACCGCCCCGCCGCGCACGAGAAGATTGGCGACCTCCATATCGGCATGGAAATGCCGGTCCTCCTCCAGATGCGGCACTTGCCCGCGCAGCGTCGCCCGCACCCGCTCCAGCGCCTGCGAAGACCGCAAGGGCGCATGAAAATCGCACCCCTGCGCCCCCGCCAGAAGCTCGATCCCGATCACGGCTTCCGCATTCGCCACCATCTCCGCCAGCCGCCGCGCCCCATGCGCCGCCATCGACACATGATCCTCCTGATTGGCCGAAGTCGGAATGCTGTCCACGCTCGCCGGAAAGGCCCGCTGCTTGTTTTCGGACACCAGGGCCGCCGCCGTCACCTGTGGAATCATGAAGCCCGAATTCAACCCCGGCCGGGGCGTCAAAAAGGCGGGCAGTCCCGACAGGGCCGGGTCGACCAGCATCGCGATCCGCCGCTCGGCGATCGATCCGATCTCGCAGACCGCCATGGCGATCATGTCCGCCGCGAAAGCCACCGGCTCCGCATGGAAATTCCCGCCCGAAAGCGCCTCGTCCGTCTCGGCGAAGATCAGGGGATTGTCCGAAACCCCATTGGCCTCCGTCTCCAGCATCGCTCCGGCCGACCGCATCACGTCCAGCGCCGCGCCCATCACCTGCGGCTGGCAGCGCAGGCAGTATGGGTCCTGCACGCGGGGATCATGGTCCCGATGCGAAGCGCGAATGGCCGACCCCGCCATCAGCGCCGCCAGAGCCTCGCCCACAGCCATCTGCCCCGCATGCCGCCGCAGCCGGTGAATGCGCGGATCGAACGGCGCATCGGTCCCCTTGGCCGCCTCGGTCGAGAGCGCCCCCGTCACCAAAGCCGTCCGGAACAGGCGATCCGCCCCGAACAGTCCGGCAAGGGCGTTCGCGGTCGAAAACTGCGTCCCGTTGAGCAGCGCCAGCCCTTCTTTCGGCCCCAGTTCCACCGGCCCCAACCCGGCCCGCGCCAATGCTTCAAGGGCAGGCACCCGCTCGCCCGAAACCCAGATCTCCCCGACCCCGATCATCGCGGCGGTCATATGCGCCAGGGGAGCCAGATCCCCGCTGGCCCCCACCGACCCCTGCGCAGGCACCACAGGAATCAGGCCTCGCGCCACCATCGCCTCCAGCAAAGCCACCGTCCCCGGCCGAACGCCCGAAGCGCCCTGCGCCAGACTCGCCAGCTTCAACGCCATCATCAACCGCACCACCGGCACGGGGGAGGGCGCACCGGTCCCCGCCGCATGGCTCAGCACGATATTGCGCTGAAGCACCGCCAGATCATCGTCGCCAATCCTGACGCTCGCCAGCTTCCCGAAGCCGGTATTGATCCCGTAGACCGGCTCATGCCGCGCCAATATCCGCTCGACCGCCGCCGCCCCGGCCGCGATGCGGGGCGCGCAGGCCGGGTCCAGCGCCACCGCCGCGCCCTCGTAAATCGCCTGCCATTGCCCCAGCGAAACCGCGCCCGGAACCAGCTTCATATTCCTCTCCACACACGCGCATGGAGCGGGTTATACCCCATGCGATACACCAGTTCCGCCGGCCGCTCGATGTCCCAGACGGCAAGGTCGCACCGCTTGCCGACCTCCAATGTCCCGACCCGCTCCAGCATCCCCAGCGCGCGCGCCGCCTCCCGCGTCACCCCGGCCAGACATTCCTCGACCGTCAGCCGGAACAGGGTCGCCCCCATGTTCATCGCCAGCAGCAGCGACGTCAGCGGCGCGGTCCCCGGATTGCAGTCGGTCGCGACCGCCATGGGCACGCCCGCCCGCCGCAAGGCCTCGACCGGCGGCGCCTGCGTGTCGCGCATGAAGTAAAAGGCCCCCGGCAACAGCACCGCGACGGTCCCCGCCCGCGCCATGGCCGCCACCCCCGCCGCATCCAGATGCTCCAGATGATCGGCGGAAAGCGCCCCATGCCGCGCCGCCAGTTCCGCCCCCCGGCTGTTCGACAATTGCTCCGCATGCAATTTCACCGGCAGCCCCAGCCGCCCGGCCGCCTCGAACAGCCTTCCGATCTGCGCCGGGGAAAAGCCGATCCCCTCGCAAAACCCATCCACCGCGTCGGCCAGCGGCGCAATCTCCGGCAACATGCCGCAGACCAGATCGATATAGCCGTCCGCGTCGCCTGAAAATTCCGGCGGCAGGGCATGCGCGCCCAGAAAACTGGTCCTGATGGAAACGGCCCGCTCGCTCCCCAACCGCCGCGCCGCCCGCAGCATCTTGACCTCATTGTCGAGGTCCAGACCATAGCCCGACTTCACCTCGACGGTCGTAACGCCCTCGGCGATCAACGCATCCAACCGGGGCAGGGCGCTTTCGACCAGCGCCTCCTCGCTCGCCTCCCGCGTGGCCCGCATGGTGGAGATGATCCCACCCCCAGCCCGCGCTATGTCCTCATAGCGGGCCCCGGCCAGCCGCATCTCGAACTCCGCCGCCCGGTTGCCGCCATGCACCAGATGCGTATGGCAATCGATCAGCCCCGGCGTGATCCACCGCCCTTGGCAATCGATCGTCTCGACCGCATCCGGCGCGCCGTCCGCACTGCCGACATAGCTGATCAAGCCATCCCGCACCCCCACCGCGCCGTCTTCGACGACACCCACCCCATCCCGCAAAGTCGCAAGACGCGCATGGGTCCAGATTCTGTCGCAGGCAGGCCGCATCGTCATTTCCACTGGCGCCGACTCAATAATGTATATACATAAATGGAGCAGATCACCATTGTCCAGAGCGCGCAAGGATTCAGGTTGGAAACGGAAACAGGGTGGAAGGCGGACATTCCCCCTCCCGCAGGCGGGAGGGGGTTAGGGGGTGGGCTGGCGCGGCATCTGCGCTGTTTTGCAACGGCTAAGTCAGAAGCTCGCTACGCTCGCGCCCACCCTAACCCCTCCCGTTTACGGGAGGGGAATGTCTTGGATTAGCCATCTCCGGCCAATCCCATGTCTTTGGAGAGGGGAAATCGAAATGGCGCTCTGGTTCGAACAGGCTCTCCTCCCCGAAGGCTGGCGTCCTTCCGTCCGCATGATTCTGAAAGGCCGGTTCATTGACCGGATCGTTCATGGAATTCCCCCCGAACCCGGCGACGAACGCCACGGCCCCGCCTTCGCCGGCCTGCCCAATGTCCACAGCCACGCCTTCCAGCGCGCCATGGCCGGCCTCACCGAAAGAGCAGGGGAGGGTGGCGACAGCTTCTGGACCTGGCGCGAGGCGATGTACCGCTTCCTCGACCGCCTGAACCCCGAAGGCCTCCGCGCCATCGCCGCCCTGGCCTATGCCGAAATGCTCGAAAGCGGCTTCACCAGCGTCGGGGAATTCCACTATCTCCACCACGACCCCAGCGGCGCGCCCTACGCCAACCCCGCCGCCATGGCCGAAGCCATCGCGCAGGCAGCCGACGACACCGGCATCGCCCTCACCCTGCTCCCGGTCTTCTACGCCCACTCGAATTTCGGCGGCGTCCCCCCAACCGAAGGCCAACGCCGCTTCCTCCACACCCCCGACAGCTACGCCCGCCTGCTGGAAGCCCTGAAACCCCTGAACGCGACCCTGGGCGTCGCTCCTCACAGCCTGCGCGCCGTCACCCCGCAGGAACTCGCCGCCATCACTGCCCTGACACCGGACGGCCCCATCCACATCCACATCGCGGAACAGCGTGCGGAGGTCGAAGCCTGCCTCGCCTGGAGCAACCAGCGCCCGGTCGAATGGCTCATGAACCATGCGGAGGTCGATCAACGCTGGTGCCTGATCCACGCCACCCACATCGCCGACAGCGAACGGAACGCCATCGCGAAAAGCGCCGCCGGCGTCGGCCTCTGCCCCATCACCGAAGCCAATCTGGGCGACGGCCTCTTCCCCGCCCGCGCTTTCCTTGCCCAGGGCGGCCGCATCGGCATAGGCTCAGACTCAAATATCCGGATCGATGCCGCCGCCGAACTCTGCCTGCTCGAATATGGCCAGCGCCTGACCCACCAGGCCCGCAACCTTCTCACCGCCCCAGGCCAGTCAACCGGCGCCAGCCTCTACCATCATGCCCGGAAAGGCGCCCAGGCGCTCGGCCATCCCCCCGCCACCCTCACGCCGGGCGCCCGCGCCGACATCGTCACCCTCCGCCCCGGCCAGCCCACCACCGCCGCCCGCTCCGGCGACCGCCTGCTCGACAGCTGGATCTTCGCCCGCGCCCAGATCGATAGCGTCTGGTGCGCCGGCGTCAGGCGCGTTACCGCAGGCCTCCACCACGCCCGCCCCGCCATAGAGGCGCGCTACACCCAACTCCTCAAGGCCCTGCTCGATTGACCCCGCTCCACCGCCGCATCCGCCGCGACATCGAAAGCCGCATCATGTCGGGCGAATGGCGCCCCGGCCACCGCATCCCGACCGAAGCGGAATGGATGGACGCCTATGGCTGCTCCCGCATGACGGTGAACAAGGCGCTGCGCGCGCTCGTGCAGTCGGGCCTGCTCGAAAGCCGAAAGCGCGCGGGCACCTTCGTCGCCGCGCCCCGCTTCCACCGTGCCGCGCTGGAAATCCCGGACATCCGCGCCGAAGTGGAAGGGCAGGGCCTCAGCTACCGCCTCGACCTCATCCGTCGCGAGCGCCGCCGGGCAAGCGCGGAAGACAAGGCGCTGCTGCGCGTGCCAGACGGCGATCTGCTCGCTCTGGAATGCCGCCACTTCGTCCAGGATTTGCCCTATGCGACGGAAACCCGCCTCATCAACCTGCGCGCCGTTCCCGAAGCGGCCGAGGTGGATTTCAGCGCCGAACCTCCCGGCTCCTGGCTGCTCGCCCATGTTCCCTGGACGGAGGCGGAACATCGCATCACCGCCCTCAACGCCGGTCCGGAGACGGCGGACGCCCTCGACGTCCCGCAAAACGCCGCCTGCCTGGCGCTGGAACGCTGGACCTGGCGCGGCGGGGAACGCATCACCTACGCCCGCCTGCTCTACCCCGGCGAACGCTACGCCCTCGTTGCCCATTTCAACGCCTGAACCCCGCTTCCGTCATTCCAGCCCCCACGGGGGGCGGCGATCAATCTTCGCCGCGAAACGCCCAGCGCATCGTTCCCGCCAGCGCAAAGGCCCCCGCCCGGACCAGCGGCCGCGCCACGACCGGCATCGAAAAGCCATGCATCCGCCGCGCCCAACCCGGCAGCAGCGCCACCGCGGCCTGCATCATCATCGCCTGCGCCGGCATCAGCCCCAGCGAGGGCGCTGGCTGCCGCAGCACGATCCGCGCCACCTCCCGCGTCCGTTCCGTCGCTGCCAGCTCGCCGCGAAAACGCGCCATCAGCGCCACCGCCTCGGCCCGGCAGTCCGGCACCGGATCGGCCCCCAGGGCCCGCGCCACCAGCGCCGCCTCGGCAAAATAGCGGTCCTGCTCCGCCAGCGGCATGAACGGTTCGCCATAGGCCATCCACGCGTCGAGAAAGCTCGTCGCCTCGCAGACATACACCCAGGCCAGCAGCCGGGGATCGCCCGCCGCATAGGCCATCCCGTCCGCCAGCGTCCCACGCACATGCTCATGCACCTGTCGCACCCGCGCGATCGCTTCCTCCGCCTCGGCCCGTTCGGCATAGGTGGTGACGGCAATGAACCGCGCCGTCCGCCGCAACCGCCCCAGCATGTCGTCACGGAACCGGCTGTGGTCCCAAATCCCGGCAAGGGCGGCCGGATGCAGCATCTGGAGCAGCAATGCGCCGACCCCGCCGATCATCATGCCGGTGACGTCGCCATGCACCCGCCGGATCACCGACCCCGGCGGATAAAGCGCCCGGTCCGAAGCGACGACCGGCGCCTCTCCCCGGGCGCTGTCATGGAACACGCCCCGCACCTGGCGCACCAGCAACCGCCGCACCAGATGAGAAGGCCGTTCCACCAACACCCAATCCTTCCCATGCCTTCGGCGCAGGAAGGATCTGTCCTACCCGGCCGCCATCTGGGTCATGGACGCATAGTCGGTCTTCCCGGTTCCCAGCAGCGGCAGCGCATCCAGCACGCGGATGTCCCGGGGCAGGGCCAGCTCCGCCACCCCATGCGCTTTCCCCCAGGCCTGCAACGCGGCCGCCTTCGCATCCCGCGCGGTCGTGAACAGCACCAGTTGCTCCCCCTTGCGCGCATCGGGCCGCGTCACCACCGCATGGTCCGCATCCGGCCACACGGCAGAGGCATAGCCCTCCACGGCGGGCAGCGAGACCATCTCGCCGCCGATCTTCGCAAAGCGCTTCGCACGCCCCCGGATCGTCACGAAGCCCTGATCGTCGATGGTCACGATGTCGCCGGTATCGTGCCAGCCCCCTTCCGGCGGTTGCAGCACGCCCGGCGCATCGGCCTTCATATAGCCCGCCATGATGTTCGGCCCCCGGATCGAAAGCCGCCCGCCTTCCTCGATCCCCGGCACATCGTCCAGCCGCGCCTCTATCCCCGGCAACAGCCGCCCGACCGACCCGGCGCGGAAGTGCATCGGCGTGTTGACCGCGATCACCGGCCCCGCCTCGGTCGCGCCATAGCCCTCCAGGATGCGCAGCCCGAACTTCTCGGCATAGATTTTCCGCGTCTCGTCCCGTACCCGCTCCGCGCCCGCGAAGATGTAGCGCAGCGAGTAGAAGTCATAGCCATGCGCCATCCGCGCATAGCCCGAAAGGAAGGTGTCGGTCCCGAACAGGATGGTCGCATTGGCGTCATAGGCGAGCGCCGGCACGATCCGGTAATGCAGCGGGCTGGGATAGAGCAGCGTCTTCACCCCATGGAAGATCGGCAGCAACGTCCCGCCGGTCAGGCCGAAACTATGGAATACCGGCAGGGCGTTCAGCACCACGTCGGCCGAATTGAAGTCGATCCTCGCCGCCAATTGCCGGCAGTTGGACAGAAGGTTGCGATGCGTCAGCACCACGCCCTTGGGCAGCCCCTCCGACCCGCTGGTGAACAGGATCACCGCCGCATCGTCCGGCGAAACCTTGAGCCGCCCATGCGCGCGCGCGGCAAAGCGGCTGGCGATCAACCCGCGCAGCTTCGCCCCGGTTCCAATGCCTGCCGCCACATCCTCCAGCCAGAGGAAGGCGATCCCCTCCGCCTCCAGCCCCGCGACCACATCGCCGAGCTTGCCCTGCTCGACAAAGGCCCGCGCCGTCACCACCGTCCGAATGCCGGCCGCCGTGCACGCCGCCTTCAGGTTAGCCAGCCCGGCGGTGAAGTTCAGCATCGCTGGCACCCGCCCACCCGCCTGCAAGGCAAAGAAGGCCACCGCCACCCCGGCGACATTGGGCAGCAGCACGCCGACCGCCTCGCCCTGCCGCGTCGAACGCGCCATGACCCGCCCCAGCACCAGCGACCCCGTCACCAGCCGCCCATAGCTCAGCGGTTCGCGCTTCACATCCTCGACGATGGCCGACCCGCGCCCATGCACATGGCACGCCTCCAGCAGCGCCTCGAACAATGTCCTGTCCGTGTCGGATGTCGCGAACATCATCTGGCTCATCTCGTCATAGAGCCGCCGCCCCGCGATCGCGCGCCGTGCCCGCGCCGTCATCTCGCCCTCGATGGCGAAGCGGCGTGGCGGCAGGACGGTGAGCGTGATCCTGGGAAAGCGCCGCAGCCGGACCTTGCCCCTGAGCCGCGAGAAGGGCGTGAACTGCGCGCCGTCGATCCGGACCGGAATGATCGGCGCGTCGGCCTTGTCCGCGACCATGCCGGGGCCGTCGAACACCTTCATCAAAGCGCCGGTGACGGTGATCCGCCCCTCCGGAAAGATCACCAGCGTCCGCCCCTCGCGCACCGCCTTCACCATCGCCTTGGCCGACAGCGGATTGGTGGGATCGACCGGAAAGGCGTCGAACAGCGACAGGAACGGTTTTACCCACCACGCCCTGGCAATCCGCGTATGCACCGCGAAGGTGGGCTTCCCCGGCAGGAAGGCCGCCAGCAGCAGGCCGTCCAGGAAGGACACATGGTTGACCACGACGACCGCCGGTTCGCCCACGCCGGGCATATTCCCGGCGCCCAGCACCTCCACCCGATAGCAGAGCCGCAACATCCCGCGCACGATCGCCTTGATCACCGTCTCCGGCAGCAGCCAGCAACTGATCAGCGCCACCGCCAGCGTGGCGAAGCCCATCACCCCGATCACGCCGGGCACGCTCTCGCCCCGCGCCAGCATCGCCGTCACCGCCGTGACGACCGCCACCGTGACCGCCGCGTTGACGATGTTGTTGGCCGCAATGGTGCGCGACCGTTCCTCGCGCGGGCTGTGCGTCTGGAGGATCGCGTAGAGCGGCACGATGAACATGCCGCCTGAAAAGGCGATGCCGAACAGATCGACCATGATCCGCCAGCTTCCCGGCGACCCGACGAATTCGGCTATGCCAGCGCCCGAATGCATCGGCGCATAGGAACCGGTCGACAGCCACAGGTCGATCATGAACCCGGCCAGCGCCAGCGCGGATACCGGCACGAAGCGCGCTGAAACCTGCCCGCCCAGCAGCCGGTTGACCAGCATCGACCCCAGCGCCACGCTGACCGAGAAGATCAGCAGGAAGAAGGTCGCGACCTCCTGCTTCGCCTTCAGCACCCCGCTCACCAGCGGCGCGAACTCCGCCAGCAATACCGCGCCCACGGCGAAGAACCAGCTTATCCCCAGGATCGACAGCCACACGCCGCGCCCATGCCGCGCCGCCTTCAATATATGCCAGGTGCTCCTGAAGATGTTCCGCTCGATCCGAAGGCCCGGCACCACGGTCGGCGCGGCCGGCACCGCCAGGCTGGCCAGGAAGCCAAGCGTCGCCAGCCCCACCGCCACCAGTCCCGCTTCCCAGGGCGGGATCACCCCGGCCAGCAACTGCCCGCTCAATATCGCAAGGAAGGTGCCCGCCTCGATCAGGCCGGTGCCGCCCATGATCTCGTCGGCACGCAGATGCTGCGGCAGGATGGAAAATTTGACCGGCCCGAAGATGGTCGAATGCAGCCCCATCAGGAACAGGCAGGACAGCAGAACCGGCACCGATTCCAGCCAGAATCCGGTGACGGCGAGGGCCATGATGACGATCTCCGCCGCCTTCACCGCCCGCACCAGTTTCGCCTTGTCCCAGGCGTCGGCCAATTGCCCGGCCAGCGCGGAAAAGAGGAAATAGGGCAGGATGAACAGGCCCGTGGCGATGGTCGCCAGCATCTCCGCCTTGTCGGGCTCGGCCCGATAGAGGCTGAAATTGGCGAGGAACAGCAGCGCGAACTTCAACAGATTGTCGTTGAACGCGCCCAGGAACTGCACCACGAACAAGGGCGCAAAACGGCGTTTACCCAGCAAAGACAGATCAGGTGCGGACATTTTCTTACCCCCGTCCTTCACGCATTATGCAGCAATAGTCGCGGAGTTGTTAACCGGCTCCCGCAACAGGCGATTATAGAGCCATCCGATGCCGATGAGGCTGAAGCCCAGGGCAAGGAAGGATGCGATCCGCAGCAGCCCGGTCAGCCCGGACGCATCGAACAGGAACACCTTGGCCACGGCGAACAGCATCAGCAGCAGCGAAGCGATGCGCCAGTCCCTGGCGTTTGCGGCCTGCGCCTGCCCGCGGATGCCCCAGAGCAGGAAGCCGATGGCGAGCGCCAATGCGAGCACCGAACGGAGAATATCCTCCACCTGGCCTACTCCGCGCACGGTCAGCAGCGATCCGACGAAAAGCTGCCGCAGCAGCGCCACGCCGAACAGCGCGATCAAGGCCATCCGCACGCCATCCGCCATCCGCCGTGACCAGCCATCCGCCACCTTCAGCGCCACGAAGGCAAGGGCCAGCACCACCGGCAGCAGATTGAGGAGGGGCCAACGCCCCACCGCCTGCGGAAACCAGAGCGGATTATGCAGCACCACCGAATAAACCAGCAAATGCCCCAATCCCGCCGCGATGAGGCATGTCCCGACCGCGCGCTCCACATTCTCCCCGGCTTTCCGCAACGGATGGAATCGGGCCAGCGCGATCCGGCCCCGCAACGCAACGAAACCCAGGCCCATCAGCACAGCCTCCCAAAGCGTGCGCTCCGCCAGGGCGAGGCGCGTCACCTCCGCCAGGCTCCCCAAAGCGAAAAGCTGCTTGAATGCGACATGCGCCGCCACTCCGCCAAGCACCGCCGCGACACAGCAGCCGATCCGCCGCCCGACCGCATCCACGGCGGAACCGCCCCGCCACAGGGCAAGGCCCAGCGCCATCGCCGGCAAGGCGATCCGCCGCGCCACCTCGCCTATTCCGGGCAAGTCCCGCACCAGCACGGGTTCACCCACCAGCGACAGCAAAACCCGGCCCAGCCAGATTCCCAGGGGCCAGGCCGCCCATAGCGCCACCAGCGCCAAGGCCACCCCCAGGGCGGGCGCCATTCGCCCGACGGCCAGCCGCCGCGCTCCTTCCGCCAGCATGGCCAGCCCCAGCGCGAGTCCCACCGGCACCCAGAGCGCCGGCACCGTCTGCGCCACGGCCCCATAGGCGAGCAGCACCGCCACGCCCTGCGCGACCATCCGCCCCTCGGCAAAGCGCGCCCGCCAGGCGAACAGCGCCGCCATTGCCGCTCCCGCAGCCCAACGCATCACGCCCTGCCAGCCCGGCTCATCCGCCGCCTCTCCCCACAGCCGGACGACATCGTCCGATCCGGCCAGAACCACCAGCGCGCCGAAGGCGAAGCCCCAGCCGCTCCATTCGACCCGCCGGTCCTCCGCCAGCGCCGCCAACCTCAGCAGCGCGGCTGCAACCGCAGCGATCACCATGGCCAGACTCCACTCCGGCAGCCCCAGCCCGCCGGCCACCACCAGCAGCAGCGCCGCGGCGCTCGCCAGCGTCACGAAGCGCGCATCCTCCCGCCGCGTCCCGCATCGCCAGCCCATCGCCATGGCCGCGCCCGGCAATCCGGCGGCGGCCAGCGCCAGCAGGGCGAATTCCCCGTCCAGCCCGACCCGCCAGCATTGCCCCAACGCGACGGCAAATCCACCCAGCGCCAGTCCTGCGATCTGTCCCGCCTCGACCAAAGCGCCGCGCCAGACCCGCAGCAGGGCCGCGCCGCCATAAATCGCCACCATGCCCAGCATCACCAGGGCGAAGCGACCCATTTCCGGCTGCGGCCACACCGCCGCCAGCAGCAGCGCGACACCGGCGCCGATCGCCGCCAGCGGCCGCAAGGCCGCGTCCCGCCCCAGCCACACCAGCATGAGCGACAGCAGCCCGAACAATCCCCATTGCAGCAGGCCGAAGCCGCCCGTCGCCACCAGCGCCGCCATCTGGCCCGCCGCCACCACGGCCGCGCCCATGCGCAGCAGCGCGGCCCGCGTTCCGGAAAAGGCCAGGACCGGCAATGCCATCCCCAGCATCAGCACCAGCAACCCGACCGACAGCGACGATGCCCAATCCAGCGCGCCCATCGCCAGCATGACGACGCCCCAGCCGGCCCCGCCGACCAGCGCGCTCACCCCCAGCCACATCCAGCGCTGGGTGCGCGACAGCACGCATAGCCCACCGACCGCCAGCGCGAGATAACAGCTTAGTAGGGGCACATTGGGCTGCCCCGCCTCGACCAGGGCGGGCGCCGCCAGACCGCCGACCAGCCCCAGCAGCGCACTCGGCGCGCCAAAGCGCAGCGACAGCGCCATGGCCAGCCCCGTCACGCCCGCAAGCCCCGCAAAGGCAGTGCCCGGCCCGACCAGCCCATACAGCATGTGCGCCGCCAGGATCGCGGCATAGAGCGTCGCCAACCCCGCACCCGCCAGCGCCTGCCGCACCCGCGCGTCACGGACCCGATCCTCCAGCCGCAACGCCGCCTCGGCCCCGCCGATCAGCGCTCCGCCGAACAGCAGTCCCAGAACCACTCGCACCAGCGGCGCGAGCAGCCCTGCATCGATCGAATATTTGACCAGCAGCACGCCAGCCACGGCGAGCGTCACCCCGCCCGCCCAGATCGGAAGGCGGCGGCCGAACAGGTCCTCGAAGCTGAAGGAGGGGCGGGCCGGGCGCTCGGCTGCCATATCGATGCCTTCCCCCTTTTCCCCGTCATCCGGGGAAAAGGGGGCATCGATCTCCCGAACCTCATCCGAAGCGGACCGCGCAGGAGAGTGAGTCCCGCCTTCGCTGGATCGACGGTCGATCACGACCGCAGGTATGGGGTATGGCGGAGCGGTGTCTATGGCAACCCGCCGCTCCACGACGCTTGCGGGCGCCGCCGTCTTCACCCCGGCATCGTCATCTCCATCCCCGTCGGCGCGCCGGTAGCGAGCGGGGAAGGGCGCGTCTCCAATCCCCCCTTCCAGCAGCGCCAACCTATGCTCGGCCGCCTTCAACCGCCCGCGCATGTCGAACAGCATCACTCCGAAAGCCAGCAGAACCAGCGTCACAAGCATGAGTCGAACCCCTGCAAACCCAGCCAATGGAGTCTCAGCTACCCAAAAATTACACACTGTTCAATAAAATAATTCGACAGCGTTCAATTGATCTTCTATCCGCTTGTCCATGGGCAGACGATCCGACCATAGCCGCGAACAACTGGAGGCGCTCATCCTGGAGGAAGGCCATCGCCACATGGCCGAGTCCGGTTTCGCCAAATTCTCCTCGCGGGAGGTGGCGAAGCGCATCGGCTATTCGGTGGGCACGCTCTACAATGTCTTCGGCAGCTATGACCGGCTGATCGTCGCCATCAACACACGTACCTTCGACCTCTGGGCCGCCTTTCTGGAACAGCGCCTCGCCAGCCGGCCGCAGGACAGGATCGCCGCGCTGGTGGAGGGCTATTTCCGCTTCGCATCGGAAAACACGAACATCTGGATGGCGATCTACGACCATCGCCTGCCGCCTGGCGTGCCCATGCCGGATGATTATGCCCGGCAGCGCGCCGGCCTTACGGAGGTCGTCGTGCGCGAAGTCGCGGCTGTCCTGCCGCCGGATGCGAAGGACGTGGCACCGCGCCTTGCCCGCTCGCTGGTGGCGACGGTGCATGGCCATTGCACCTTCGCGCTCAACGGCAGCTTCGCCCTTTTGGGCGAGACGGCCCCTCTCGAAATGGCCACCGCGCGGGTCAAGGAAAGCTTGAGGGCGGCAGGGGCGAAGCTTTAACATAGGCAGCAGGCACGGCAGGCGGGGCAAGCCGGAGGTAAAGGGGACATATCATGGCAAACTGGTTCGACAGTCTGGAACGCGACCTGCAATCGCCCCTTGCCGTGCGGCGCCTCGGCAGCGGTTGGTTCTCCGGCTTCTTCGCGCTGTTGCTCAGCATCACCGGGCTCTGTCTGGTCATGGCGCTACGCTGGCCCGACTGGTTTTCGACGCCCGAACTGGCGGCGCTGCATGCATGGGGCGGGCTGCGTCCCATGGTCCATGCGCTGCTGATCGGCGGCTATGCCCTGGCATTGCTCAGCCTGCTTTTGCGTACACGCAAAGCGATCGGCGTCACCGCGCTCATCGTCGCGCTGCTCGCCACCCTGCTGGGCGGAGCGGAAGTCCAGCCGCGTGAGACCCATGATTGGGGCGTGTTCTTCGGCGTCGATTTCTTCGCCGTCAACATGGTCGCCACCGGCCTGATGTTCGCCCCCATCGAGCGCCTCTTCCCACATAGGGCGCAGCAGCGCCTGTTCCGACAGGAATGGCGGGAGGACCTGTTCTATTATCTGATCAGCTCGATGATGGTGCAGCTCATCACTTTCCTCGCGCTGGCGCCGTCCAGCTTCATCAACGCCAACACCGCCGGCCTCGCAGGCATCCGCGCCATGATCGCTGGCCAGCCCTGGCCGCTCCAGTTCCTGGAAGTGGTGCTGCTGACCGATTTCGTCCAATATTGGTTCCATCGCGCCTTCCACCGCATCCCCTTCCTTTGGGGTTTCCATGCCGTGCACCATTCGGCCAGGTCCATGGATTGGCTCGCCGGCGCGCGCATGCATTTCTTCGAGATCATCGCCCTGCGCGGCGTGACATCACTGCCGCTGCTCACCTTCGGCTTTTCGCCATCGGTGATGCAGGCCTATATCGGCTTCGTCTACATCTACTCCTCGCTGCTCCACGCCAATCTGCGCGGCGACTTCAACCGCCTCGGCCGCATCGTCGCGACGCCGCGCTTCCACCACTGGCATCATGCGATAGAGGAGGTCGCGGTCGACAAGAATTTCGCGATCCACTTCCCTTTGCTGGACCGCCTGTTCGGCACCCACCATCTGCCCGACAGCGCATGGCCGACCGGCTATGGCGTGCCCGAACAGGTGCCCCAGGGCTATCGCGCGCAATTCCTCTATCCCTTCCGCCGAAAGCGCGACGCGGCCGCGTGAATCTGCTATGGTCTTCCGGCTGTCAGGGGAGTCGGACCATGGTCTACTGGATGCTCAAGGGCCGCGAATTCGCCAACTGCAACTGTGAATATGGCTGCAACTGCCAGTTCGGCGGCCTGCCCGACAAGGGGCATTGCCAGGCCGCCTTCGGCTTCGCCATCGATGAGGGGCGCCACGGCAGTACCGACCTGTCGGGCCTCAATATCGCCGCGGTCTTCCGCTGGCCCGGCCCGATCCATGAAGGGCAGGGGGAATGTGCCGCCTTCGTCGACGAACGGGCGACGGAAGCGCAGCGCAATGCCCTGCTGACGATCATGACCGGCGGCGACACCGCTCCGATGGCGACGGTCTTCGCCGTCTTCGCTTCCACCATCGCCACCATGCATGAACCCAGCTTCGTTCCTGTCGATTTTGAGGTCGACGTGGAAGGACGCAAGGGCCGCCTGCGCATCCCGGGCCATCTGGAAATGGACGGCGAACCGATCCGCAGCCCGGTGGACGGATCGGAAATCCGCGCCCAGATCCACTTGCCCGACGGCTTCGAATATGAAGTGGCGGAGGTCGGCTCCGGCGCCAGCCGCTCGATTGCGCCGATGCGGCTCGACCATGCGGCGAGCTACGGCCAGTTCGCCTATCTCCACCTCGACAGCCACGGCGTCGTCAGGGGCTGACGGTGCCGGCATTTAGCGCGGTGCTCGCCCGGCACCGCTTGATTTCGCTTGTCGCGCTTGCGGTGCTGATCCTTGTGGCCTGGGGCTGGCTGCTTTCGGGCGCGGGCATGGGCATGGCGCCGACCGCCTCCCTGCTTCCGGCCGGCTTGGCGGAAGACCCGATGCTGGCGATGATGATGCCCGGCGACATGCCATGGACCGCCGCGCAGTTCGTCGTGACGTTCGCCATGTGGTGGGTGATGATGATCGCGATGATGCTCCCCTCCGCCGCGCCGATGGTCCTCCTCTACGCTCGCGCCGCACCCGCCTCCACGCGCCCCGCGACGGAGAGCTTCACCCTGGGCTATCTGCTGGTCTGGGGCTTTTTCTCCCTGACAGCCACGCTGGCGCAGTGGCGCTTGGCCACAATGGCGATGCTGTCCCCCATGGCGATGGCGACATCCAGCCGCCCGTTGGCGGCCGCGCTCCTGATCGGGGCGGGGGCCTATCAGATCAGCCCATGGAAGGACGCCTGCCTGCGCCAGTGCCGCAATCCCGCGCAATTCCTCAGCCGCCACTATCGGCCGGGATGGACCGGCGCTTTCCGCATGGGGATGATCCACGGCGCCTGGTGCGTCGGCTGCTGCTGGATGCTGATGACGCTGTTGTTCGTGGGCGGGACCATGAACCTGGCCTGGATCGCTTTGCTGACGCTGCTGGTGGCGTTGGAGAAGCTGCTGCCTTGGGGCCGCATGGTCTCCGTGGCGGCGGGCATGGGCTGTATCCTGCTGGCATGGGCGATATTGACGGGCTGACGGTTTTCGGCCGGGGCCATGCCGGGCGCCAGCCCGATCTACGCCTCGTCCTTCTCCGCTCCCGCATGGAAGGCGATCCTCAGCGCTTCGGCCAGGCTTTTCACCTCCAGCTTCTGCATCAGGTTGGCGCGGTGGATTTCCACCGTGCGCGGGCTGATCCCCAGGTCATAGGCGATGGTCTTGTTGGGCAGCCCTTCCACCAGCCCGTCCAGCACCTCGCGCTCCCGCTCCGTCAGGATGTTGAGCCGCGCCCGCGCATCGTCCGCCCGCGCGCTCGCGCCACGGTCGGCCACGGCCACCCGCCGCGCGGCATCGACGCAGCCCAGCAACGCTGCCTTCTCGAACGGTTTTTCGATGAAGTCGCTCGCGCCCGCCTTCATCGCCGTCACCGCCATGTCGATGTCGCCATGGCCCGTCATGATCACCACGGGCAGCATGATGCCCCGCGCCCGCAGCTCGCGCTGCACCGCCAGCCCGTCCATGTCGGGCATCCGCACGTCCAGCAGCACGCAGCCCGGCTCCAGGTCGGCAGCCTCCTTCAGAAAGGGCAGGCCGCCGTCGAACAGCTTCACCGCGAAACCGCTCGTCTTCAGCATGAAGGACAATGACCGCCGGATCGCCTCGTCATCGTCCACGACATAGATGGGGAATGGCTCGCTCATGCTATGGTCCTTCTTGTTGGCCGCATTTTGCAAGCCCGTCAGCCGTGCCGGCCGACTTCAAAATGCTCTAGTCCGCTGCGTCCAGGGTGAAGTGGAAGGCCGTGCCGCCCCATTGCGACGGTCCGGCCCAGATGCGCCCGCCATGACCCTCGACGATGGTCTGGCTGATCGACAGGCCGACGCCCATGCCGGATGGCTTGGTGGTGGTGAACGGGGTGAAGAGGGTGCGTGACATCTCCGGCGCGAGCCCCGGCCCGCTGTCCGCAACGATCACCTCGACCCTGCCGTTTTCGCCGGGGATGGCGGACAGGCGCAGGATGCGCGCCGGGCTGCCGGCCATCGCCTCCACGGCGTTCTTGGTGAGGTTGATGATGACCTGCTGCAACTGCACCCGGTTGACCAGCACCTTGTCGACGCGCGGATCGACGCTGATGTCCATATCGAGGCCCCGGCTGTCGACGCCGATGAAGGCCAGCGCCGCCCCCTCCGCCAGCAACAGGCGCAGGGGTTCGGGTTGCCGCATCGTCTCGCCGCGCTTGATGAACTCGCGCAGGGACCGGATGATCTCCCCCGCGCGCAGCGCCTGGGCCGCGCTTTCCGCCATCGCCTCGCGCAGCAGATCGCGGTCCACCGGACCCTCGGCGTCGAGCATGTCGCGCCCCGCCTCCAGATAATTGGCGATGGCGGTCAACGGCTGGTTGAGTTCATGCGCAAGGGCCGACGCCAGCGTGCCCATCGCCGTCACGCGGCCCGCATGGGCCAGTTCCGCCTGCAGGTCCGCCACGCGCCGCTCGGCCTGCTGGCTCTCGGTCAGGTCGCGGATGAAGCCGGTGAACAGCCGCCGCCCCTCGTCCTGCACCTCGCCCACAGACAGTTCGATGGGAAAGGTCGACCCGTCCCGCCGCCGCGCGCTGGTCAGGCGGCCGATGCCGATGATCCGCTTTTCGCCCGTGGACAGATAATGGCCGATATAGCCGTCATGCCTCTCCCGGTCGGGGGAGGGCATCAGCATCGAGATATTCTCGCCCAGTACATCGCTTTCGGCATATTGGAACATGCGCTGGGCCGCCGCGCTGAAGGACACGATCTGCCCGTGCATGTCGATGACGATCAGCGCGTCCGGCACGGTCGCCAGGATCGAGCCGAGCAGCGCCTGTTCCAGGCTGTGCTCGCGCTGCGTCAAGCCTTCCGTCTCATCGTCCGCTACCGCCATGCTCCCACCATGCCGTGGCTTCAGTGCGCCAGCAAGAGCGGAACATGTATCTCGCGCAACATGGCGCGGGTGACGCCGCCGAACACCATTTCCCTGAGCCGGCTATGGCCGAAGGCGCCCATCACCACCCAGTCCGGCTTCAGCGTGCCGACCGCAGCCTTCAGTGCCGCTTCGACGGTCCGGCCATCCTGCGGCCAGCTATGGAACTGGCATTTGATGCCATGGCGGGCCAGATATTCGGGCGCGTCGGTCGCGGGGAAGGGATATTTGCCCGCTTCCTCGACCGTCACGACATGCACCTCCTCCGCCAGCTTCAGCAGCGGCACGGACAGGCGCAGCGCGGCGGAGGCTTCCTGCGAGCCCTCCCACGCCACGACGGCGCGGCCCGTCACCGGAAAGGACTTCGCCTCCTGCGGCACGGCGATCACGGGAACCCGCCCGGCCAGCGCCAGATCGGCGGCCAGATGCAGCGGGTCGGCGAATTCCCGGCGCGGCCCGGACGGCAGCGTGACGATCATGCCGTCGGTCAGCGTCGCGGCGGACAGCAGGCCATGGACGACATCGCCCTCCACATGGCGCCAGTCCCAGCTCACGTCCTCGCGGCGCAGCCGATCCTCGGTGCGCATTCGCGCCTTTTCATCGATGTCGTAAAGCTCCGCCATCATCGCGGGGGCCATGGACGCGCCGCCATACATGTCGGCCGCCACGAAATCCGGCATGGCGGTCACCTGCACGCAATGGATATGCGCGCCCGATGCGCGGGCGAGATCGCAGGCCGCCTGCAAGCGGCTTTCCGCGCCATGATCTTCATGAATGTGCAGCAGGACCGATTTCATCGTCTGTCTCCCGGCAAGCGTCTCTTCACCCTCTGGCTAGGACTGCCCCGGCGCGGTCGCCATCAGGAATAATCCTTATATCTCTTTCCGCCGCGGAATCCGATTGCAATGGTCATGAGTTGGACGACCATACGCCTTGAACTTGCCCGGACGCCGGCCTTTCCCAACGGATCGGCAGCGCGAAGCTATGTCCTGCGCCTGCCGCTCGGCAGCGGCGGCGTGATCGACGAAAGGGAATATCGCATCCATCCCGAACTGGCGACGGCGCGGCGGTTCTGGCCCAATGAGCCGGACCGGCACGGTACGCTGCTGCACACCCGGCATGGCTGGGCGCTGTCCTATGAGCCGGGGGAGGCGGATGACGAGAAAATCTATCGGCTGGACGCGCATGCCATCCATCCGGGCGCCTATCTGACCCTGACCGACCCGGACGGGGAATGCCTGCCCTTCGTGGTGAAGGGGCTCAGCCCGGCCTGATCGCAGGCGCGCCGGACCGCCGCTTTGGGTCCTGAGCCTAGGCCCGTTCCCATTGCGTCTGCGCGCGGCCATCCTCAAATGCGCACCCAACCGCAACAGCTTCCTCCAAAAACATCCTATTTCTCCAACAGGGCCCATTCGGCCTGTCCTATTCCGTCCCTGCCGCGCTATCTCGCGTCCCTTTTTGAAACGTCCGATCAAAATCCCGCCTTCGCATACGCGCGCGCTGGCACGCGTGCGCGTACACTGTGAACTTCGACGTAAAACCGCCATTTTCGGCTCGTCATCATCTGAATGTCGATTGGCTCTAAGCCGGCTCCTTCGCCC
The DNA here is from genome assembly GCF_015074805.1 of Sphingobium fuliginis. Lineage (NCBI taxonomy): Bacteria > Pseudomonadati > Pseudomonadota > Alphaproteobacteria > Sphingomonadales > Sphingobiaceae > Sphingobium > Sphingobium fuliginis. The sequence continues at coordinate 57,422 of NZ_CP060036.1, forward strand.
GCTGCACGATGCTGTCGGCCAGCTTCGCATTGACCTACGCCAGATGATCGAAATGCGCCTCATAATGCGCCATGCCCTGGCTCATCGAGCGGATCTCGGCTTCCAGCCCCTGCAACCCAGCCTCAGGGAGGAGGACCTCCAGCACGTCCCAATGGTGCCAGCCGTCCCGCGTCGTCATCCGCAACATCTGGCCCCGGCGGCTCGCAATGGCGGATGTGATGCGGGACGTGGCGGCGCCCGGACTCATGATCGTCACATGGGCGACCGGTTCCAGCAGATAGGGTGACGCCGCCGCCAGGGCGTCGGCCATGGCGATGCGCCCGGCGGTGCGGAAGGCGAGTTCGGAACTGTCGACGCTGTGGAACGATCCATCCACCAGCACCGCGCAGACATCCACGACGGGAAAGCCGAGCGGCCCCCTTGCGACGGCGTCGATCACGCCCTTCTCGACCGCCGGAATATATTGCCGGGGCACCGCGCCGCCAGTGATCCGTTCCTCGAAACGCACGCCTTCGCCCCGTTCGAGAGGACGGACTTCCAGCACGACGTCCCCGAACTGGCCATGGCCGCCGGATTGCTTCTTGTGGCGGCCACGCTGGGTCACGGCCTTGCGGATCGATTCGCGATAGGCAATCGTCGGCGCCTGAACGGACACGGCGACGCCGTAACGCCGCTTCAGCCGGTCGATTGCGACGGCGAGATGGTCCTCGCTCATGCCGTGCAGCAGGGTCTCCCGCGAACCTTCATCCTGGTCCCAGTGCAGCCCGGCATCCTCTTCGGCCAGCCGGTTGAGGGCGGTGGAAAGCCGCACCTCGTCCTTATGGTCCTTCGCCGCGATCGCCAGCGCGCAGTTCGCCGCCCTCTTCTCCACCGGCAGGCCGGGCTGCGGGGCCGTGCCGGCCATGCCGATCAGCTCGCCTGCCTGAACGGCCTCGACCTTGGCGATGCCGACGATGGAGCCGGCTTCGGCCGCCGGGATCTTCGCCGTCGCCATGCCCTGGATCGCGAACAATCCGCCGGGCCTTAATGGCCGCCCCTTGCCGTCGGCCATCTCCGCCCCGTCGGCAAGTGCGCCGCCGAAGATGCGGGCCAGCGCCAGCCGGCCGACCGTCGCCGCGTGGGAGATTTTGAAGATCTGCGCCGCTTCGCCCCTGATCGCCAGTCGCTCCGCCGTCCGGGCGGGCGCGGGCGTGTCATGGCGCAGCATCTTCAACAGCCGTCGGATGCCGAAACCGTTGGAGGCGGAACCGAACAGCACCGGGACGATCAGGCCGCTGGCGGTCTCCCGCGCCAGATCGGCAAAGACGGTTTCCAGGCTGGGCTGTTCGTCGGACAGCAATTGTTCGAGCAACAGGTCGTCATGGTCGGCCAATTGTTCCAGCATGTGGAAACGCGCCGCGCTTTCATCGTCCTTCACATGCGGGGCGAGCGCGACCTGCTGCGATTTCCTGCCCGTCTCATAATGATAGGCGCGCTCCAGCGCGAGGTCGACGAAGCCCGCGACTCGTTCCCCGGCGCGGATCGGGATCTGGCGCGCCACCAGGGCGGCGGCGCTCATCGGCGCGAGCGCCGTCAACAGGTCCTCTATGCTGCCCCGCGCCTGATCGATCTTGTTGACGAACAAGGCGTGCGGGATGCCCGCGCCCTCCAGCCTGCGCAGCACCGGCTGGGCCAGCGCGGCGCGCTCGGGATCGGGATCGATCACCACGACGGCAAGGTCGGCCATGTCGAGCGCAGATGCCCCATCCGCGGCGAAGCCCGGCGCGCCGGGCACGTCGATCAGCGCGAACCGGTCGCCCATCCATTCGAAATGCATCAGGTTGAGTTCGGTGGAACTGCCCCGTTCGCGCGCCTCCGGGCTGGCGTCGCCCGTGCTGTTTCCCGCCTGAACCGATCCCTGGCGCGGGATCGCGCCAGCTATGAACAGCATCGCTTCGGCAAGGCTGGTCTTGCCCGCCCCGGCGGGTCCGACGAGCGCGATGGCCCGGGTGTAACAGCCGCTCATCCTGGCTCTCCTCCAATCCATCCGTCTCTCTTGATGAAGCCGGTCGCTTGGAAGCAGGGATGTTCGTCCCATATCGGCCGGAACGCAAGGGCGAGATCGTCCATCCCATGCTATGGCCCCGCGCAACGATTCATTGGAGAGCGACATGCTGCCCGCCCGAACCTTCAGCATCACCATCGCCCGCGATTGGCGCGCACTTTACGAAATCATCTGGCGGCCGGAATATTTCCCGCGCTGGGCGTCGGGCCTTGCCGAATCCGGCTTGCGGCAGGAAGGCGCGCACTGGCTGGCCGATGGCCCCGAAGGTCCGATCCGCATCCGCTTCACGCCGCATAATGTCTATGGCGTGATGGATCATCATGTCGACCTGGGCAACGGCGAGGAGGTGTTTGTCCCGCTGCGCGTCGTGCAGAATGGCGAAGGGGCGGAAGTCATGCTGACGCTGTTCCGCCAACCCGACATGGACGATGACCGATTCGCCGCCGACATCCGCTGGATCAACCGCGACCTAAAGGCCCTGAAAGCATTGATCGAAAGCTAGGGTGCACGCAGGCCGACCCGCAAAACACCCTTCTTATACTGCTAATGACTTGCAACATCCTGCTCATTTGGCTAGCGGACGAGCAGCCTTATGGGGGAAAGAATGCATATCCGCTCGTCTGTCCTGTTCGCCACCAGCGCGCTTGCGCTGTTGAGCCAGCCTGCGCTGGCCCAGTCCGAACCTGCAGCCGAGGATGCCGGCCCGATCATCGTGACCGCGGCGCGCACGATCCTGCCCGCCAACGCCCTGCCGATGACCATCGACGTCATCGATCAGGAAACGCTCAACCAGCAGGTCGCAATCGGCGGGTCCATTGTCGATGCGGTGTCCGCGCTGACCCCCTCCTTCTCGCCCACGCGGCAGAAGCTGTCCGGCGCGGGGGAGACGCTGCGCGGCCGCTCGCCGCTCTATGCGATCAACGGCATTCCGCAGACCGCTCCGCTGCGCGACGGAGCGAGGGATGGCTTCACCATCGATCCTTTCTTCATCGACCGGGTGGAGCTGATCTACGGCTCCAATGCGCTGCAGGGGATCGGCGGCACGGGCGGCATCGTCAACCAGGTGACCGTTGCGCCTCCCCAGGCGGATGGACTGACCGGCCGGATGCTGGCGCAGGGCAATGCCGACACCGGCTTTCGCAGCGACGGCATCGGGGGCAAGGTGGCGGGGCTGATCGGCTGGCGTTCCGGGCGGTGGGATGCGACGGTGGGCGCAGCCTATGAGAAGCGCGGCGCCTTTTACGACGGCCATGGCAATCGCGTCGGCACCGACCTGACCCAGGGCGAGACGCAGGATAGCCGGAGTTGGTCGTTGTTCGGCCGCTTCGGCTATGCGCTCAGCGACAGCGCGCGGCTGGACCTGACCATGAGCCGCTTCCAGTTGAAGGGAGAGGGCGATTATGTCGCAGCGGACGGTGACTATCGCGTCGACCGGCCGACCACCTCTGTGCGCGGCACGCCGCCGGGCGTTCCCGCCACCAACCGTACCGAAAGCGCGGCGGTGACACTGACCGACAGCGATTTGTGGGGCGGCAATTTCATCGCCCAGCTCTTCTTCAACCGCTCGCGCGACACCTATGGCGGGGAGGTGGCGCCGATCGCCAGCTTCCAGGACCCGCGCATCGCGCCCAGGGATACGCTGTTCGACCAGTCGCAGAACCGCAGCCGCAAATATGGCGGCAAGATCAGCTATGAACGCGCGATGCCGGGGTTCGAGGCGCTGACCGCCACCATTGGCTTTGACGCGCTCTATGACCTGACCGAACAGCGGCTGATCGCGACCGGTCGGACCTGGGTGCCGCCGACCGACTATCGCAGCCTTGCGCCCTTCGCCCAGTTCAATCTGGCGTTGTTCGACAAGAAGCTGCGCGTGGCGGGCGGATTGCGTCATGAGGATGTGCGCATCAGCATCGACGACTATCACACCCTCTGGACCTATGGCGGCGGCGTCGACGTCGCGGGCGGCAGGCCGACTTTCAGCGATACGCTGCTCAATGGTGGCGTGATCCTGGAACCCTGGGCCGGCATCCGCGCCTATGCCAGCTATGCCGAGGGCTATACCGTGCCCGATGTCGGCCGGATCGCCCGCGCAGTCGCCACGCCCGGCGTCGACATTGACGATTATGTGAATATCAGCCCGATCGTCTCCAACAACCGGGAGATCGGATTCGAAGTGAAGCGAGGCCCGATCGACGCCAGCGCGGCCTATTTCTGGTCCACCAGCAAGAACGGATCGCTGCTGGTGCAGAGCGGCGGGGTGTTCGAGGTCCAGCGTCAGCGGGTGGAAATACAGGGGCTGGAACTGAACCTGTCAGCCAAGATGCCGCTGCCGGGGCTGACCCTCTCGACCGGCTATGCCCATCTGATCGGTCGCTCCGACGGATCGGACAATGGCATCGACAAGGTGGATCGCGATCTGGACGGCGCCAATATCTCGCCAGACCGTCTGAACCTGGCCGCCAGCTATGTGCACGGTCCGGTTTCAGCGCGCATCCAGACGCAATTCTTCCTGTCCCGGCAGTTCGAACGGACGCCGGGCGCCTATCCGCCGCTCTACCGGTTCGACGGTTATGACGTGACCGATCTGTCGCTGCGCTATCAGACCCGGTTCGGGGCATTGACGCTCGCGGCGCAGAATATCTTCGACACATTCTACATCGATTATTACAGCCAGACCGTCCGGCCCAATGACAACGCCCATTATTTCGCGGGACGCGGCCGCAATTTCACCCTCTCATGGGACTATAGGTTCTAGTGAAGCTGATCGACACCCTCCATCGCTGGACCGGCGGGCTGATCGGGCTGCTGCTCGCCCTTCTGGGCCTTAGCGGCGCGTTGCTGGTGCATAAAAATGCCTGGACCCTGGCGCCCCATGCCGGCGACCCGCGCGTGGAGGATGTCCGCCAACTGGCCGAGACGACGCAGCGCATCATGGCCGATCAGGCGGGACGGCCCCAGTCGATCAGCTATGCGTCCGATGATTTCGGGTTGCTGAAGCTGCTGTTCGAGAATGGCGGCGGCGCCTATGCAGACCAGCGGGGTGCCATGGTGACGCGGTGGAGCAGCCAGTGGGAGCGGCCCGAACTCTGGCTGTTCGACTTCCACCATCATCTCTTTTCCGGCGAGACGGGCGATTGGGTGATCGGCATCGCCGCCCTTTGCGGCCTGTTCTTCGTGTTCACCGGCCTCATCCTCTGGTGGCGCACGCGGCGGACTTTCGAATGGCGCCTATGGCCGGCGCGGATGAGCCGCCCTGCGATCGTGCGGCATCACCGCGATCTGGGCGTCGTCGTCGCGCCGCTGCTGCTGCTGTCGCTGGTCACAGGGGCCGTGCTGGTGTTCCGGCCGATGGCGGCGCTGCTGTTCGGGCCGGGGGCGCCAGCGCAGATCGACAGGGCGCTCGCTCCACCGCCGCCGCGCGACGCCAAACTCGGCGAAGGGCTCGATTGGGGGGCCATGGTCTTGACGGCCAAGGCGCGCTTTCCCGATGCGGAGTTGCGCAGCCTCAGCCTGCCGCGCAAGAATAATGGGTTGATCACACTCCGCATGCGGCGGCCGCAGGAATGGCTGCCCAATGGCCGCACCACCCTCTGGTTCGCGGCGGACAGCGGCGCGCTGGTCGCGGCGCGCGATGCCGCGACGCTGCCGATGGCGGCGAAGGGCTATAATCTGCTCTACCCGCTCCACGCGGCGAAGGTCGGCGGTCTGGCGTTCAGGCTGGTCATGACCCTGTCGGGCCTGGCGATGACGCTGCTCGGCACGCTGACGGTCTGGACCTTCTGGTTCAGGCGTCCTGTGAAGCCGGCGCGTGCTCGTCAAATGGCGATCAGCGCGTAGGGACGGTCGAACCGCTCCGACAGCACGAACTGCGCGCAATTATAGACCGGAACGCCGCCGGGCGTTTTCCCCTCAAAGGCGCCGCGATGAGCGTGGCCGTGGACGGCGAAGCGGACATTGTCGAACCTGTCGATCGCTTCGGCCAGCCGTGAGGAACCGAGAAAGGGGAAAATCTCCTGCGGCTCCCCCTGCACCGTGTCCACCACCGGCGCATAGTGCAGCACGGCCACGGTCCGTTCCGTCCGCAGGGATCGCAGCGCATTTTCCAGTTTGCGCGCCTCGTTGATCGATTCCTCGACGAAGCCCTTGATCGCGCTTTCCCCGAAAGCGCCAAGCTCCCCCCGGCCGAAACCGCCGACAAAGCCCTTTACCCCGGCAAAGCCGATGCCCTTTATCTCGACCGCCTGATCGTCCAGCACGGTCACACCCGCGCCGCGCAATATCTGCGCCACGACCTCAGGCTGGCCGCATTCATGGTCGTGATTGCCCAGTACCGCGACCGTCGGAATGGTGCAGCTTCGCAGGTCTTCGGCCAGTATCTCGGCCTCCCGCGTCTTGCCGAAATTGGTGAGGTCGCCGCATAGCGCCAATATGTCCGCCTGAGCCGAAATCTCCTCGAACATGGCGCGGTAGCGATGTTCGGACGCATCGGTGACATGCAGGTCCCCGACAGCGGCGAGGACAAGGCTGTCCTTAGGCCGCGGCTCACTGGTTGCGATCATGGCTCTCCTCCAGCCCCTTGCCGACCACGTCGGCAAAGCCCCATTCGGTGATGTCGACCAGATAGTCGCGCGGCGACAGCAGCCGTCCCCGGCACACGCGCAGATTGGGGACGGGCAGTTCGGCGCGGGTCTGCAAACGCCCCAGCAATTCCTCGAACAGCCAGAGCGGGATGCAATGGCGTTCCGTCGGATAGATGAAGCGGAAATTCAGCAGGTGGATGAGCAGCACTTCCCAGTGCAGTTCCATTGCGTCCAGCAGGCGTTGCCAGTCGATATGTTCATGCTGCCGCAGGATGATGTGCGCGACGTCCGCGCCGTCATAGCGGTAGCGGTCCTGAATGAAGACCTTCGAGAGGATGAATTCGGTCGGCGGCGTGATCCGCACCGTCGTGCCATAGACCTCCGCATGGGAGACGTCGCGGAACCATTCCTCCGTCACGGGCAGGCTGGCGGAGGAGATGTTGTAGATGACGTCGAAGAAATTGCCGCCGCGCCAGACCTTGCCGATCCAGCGTTCATCCTCGAATTCGACGCGATGTCCCAGCGCCTTGAAATAGGCGAGGATGCGGGGCGCATCGCCGGGCTTGCAGAAGACGTCCAGATCCTTGGTCGGCCGCATGATGCCGGTATGGCATCCCAGAGCATAGGTGCCCGACAGCATGAATGGGATGCCGGATTCCACCAGATGCGCAAGGCTTTCGGCGTAGAATTCGGCAGCCTCCGGCGGGGGATCGAAGGTGACGGGGTACTGGCTCATCACCCTGGGGAACGGACAAGCGGGCGCTTCCGTTCCCCTGCCGGGCAGAAGCCTATCGCATCGTCGGGATGACAAAGCTCTGGTCGATCACCGCGCCGCCGTCGGGCCAGCGCTGCGTGATCTTCTTGGTGCGGGTGTAGAAGCGCACGCCGTCCATGCCATACTGGTCGAGATCGCCGAAGCCCGAGCGCTTCCAGCCGCCGAAGCTGTGATAGGCGACCGGCACCGGGATCGGCACGTTGATGCCGACCATGCCCACTTCGACATCGGCGGCGAATTTGCGCGCATAGTCGCCGTTGCGGGTGAAGATGGCGACGCCGTTGCCATATTGATGCTTCGACGGATAGCTGAGCGCCTCCTCGAAGGTCTGGGCGCGCAGGATCTGGAGCACCGGGCCGAAAATCTCGTCCTGATAGCTTTTCATCTGCGGCGTCACCCGGTCGATCAGCGTCGGGGCGAGGTAGAAGCCCTCCTCATAGCCCTGAAGCGAGAAGCCGCGTCCGTCGACCACGATCTCCGCGCCTTCGTCGGCGGCCATCTGGATATAGCTTTCGACACGGGCCTTGTGCACGCCGGTGACGAGCGGGCCATATTGCGCGTCGGGATCGGTAGGGATGCCGGGGCGCAGCGTTTCGATGGCGTCCAGCAGCTTGGCGCGGAAGGCATCGGCCGTGGCTTCGCCCACCGGCACGACCACCGGCAGCGCCATGCAGCGTTCGCCCGCCGAACCATAGGCCGCGCCGACGATGTCGGCCACTGCCTGATCCATGTCGGCGTCGGGCAGGATGATGCCGTGATTCTTGGCCCCGCCCATCGCCTGGACGCGCTTGCCGTTCTGCGCGCCGCGGGCATAGACGTAATTGGCGATGTCGGACGATCCGACGAAGCTGACCGCCTTGATGGCCGGGTGGTCGAGAATGGCGTCGACCATCTCCTTGTCGCCATGGACGACGTTCAGGATGCCGGCGGGCATGCCTGCCTCTATGGCGAGTTCAGCGAGGCGCACCGGGACGGAGGGGTCGCGTTCGGAGGGCTTGAGGATGAAGGCGTTGCCGCAGGCGATGGCCATGGCGCTCATCCAGAGGGGGATCATCGCGGGGAAGTTGAAGGGGGTGATGCCAGCGGCGATGCCCAGCGGCTGGCGCATGGAATAGACGTCGATGCCCGGACCCGCGCCCTGGGTGTATTCGCCCTTCAGCAGATGGGGGATGCCGCAGGCGAATTCGACGACTTCCAGGCCGCGCTGGATGTCGCCCCTGGCATCAGCGACGACCTTGCCATGTTCGGAGGAGAGCAGGACGGCGAGTTCGTCCATATTCTGTTCGATCAGTTCCTTGAAGCGGAACATGACGCGGGCGCGGCGCTGGGGGTTGGTGGCGGCCCATTCGGGCTGGGCGGCGAGGGCGGAATCCACCGCCTTCTGGAGATGGGCGGCGGTGGCGAGTTCGACCTGCGCCTGGACAGCGCCGGTGGCGGGGTTCAGCACGTCGGACAGGCGGGCGCCGGCGAGCGGGGCGGATTGTCCATGAATGAAATGAGTAATTGAACGCATTTTTCCGGTTTCCTCTCCTGCCGGTGGATGGCTTTGGTATAGACGGGTCAGCTTTGCAGATATACGGGTATGTGGACACATTGGTTGTGCGGATTTGCCCATGCTGAATTCCGATGAGCTGCGCCTGTTCCTGGCCGTGATGCGGGAGGGCAACATGCTGGCCGCCGCGCGCCGGGTCGGGGTGGACCATAGCACGGTCGCCCGCCGCCTGACCAATATGGAGGCGACGCTGGGCGCGCGCCTGTTCGACCGCAGCCCGCGCGGGGTGACGCCCACGCCCGCCGCCTTCGCGCTGGTTTCCCATGCCGAGCGGATCGAGAGCGAGCTGCTCGCCGCGATGAGCAGCGTCGCGGGGCGCGACCGGGAGGTGGAGGGGACGGTGCGGCTCGCCACGCCGGAGGCCTTTGCCAGCCATCTGATCGCGCCGCGCGTGGCCGAGTTGCGGGAGCGGCATCCGCGCCTGACGCTGGAGCTTGCGTCCGAAAGCAAGGCGGCCAGCCTGTCGCGGCGGGAGGCGGAGATCGCCGTGATGCTGAAGCCGCCGCCCAAGGGACGGTTCGTGACCCGCAAGCTGGCCGATTACCGCCTGGGCCTCTATGCGTCGAAAGCCTATCTGGCGCGGGAGGGGGTGCCGACGGGGCGGGGCGACCTGAGCCGTCATGTCTTCGTTTCCTATATCGAGGAACTGGCCGGGTTCGCGGAGATGATCGCGCTGGACCAGCTGTTGCCCGGCGCGGCCATCGTCTTCCGCGCCAGTTCCAGCGCCGCGCAGCATGCGGCGGTGGCGGCGGGGATGGGGCTGGGCGTGCTGCATGTCTTCGCGGCGGCGGAGGACGAGCGGCTGGTGCAGTTGTTTCCGGAGTCGATGCCGGAGTCGATGGAGGTGTGGCGCAGCTATTGGCTGGTGATGCATGCCGATCTGCAGAGGCTGCCCAGGGTGCGGGCGGCGGCGGATTTTCTGGAGGAGGTGACGCGGGGGATGCGGGAGCGCTTATAGGGGCGCGGGCCGATCCCCCACCGCCGCCTTCGGCGGGAGATCGGGCGTTCAGGCCGCCATCTTCACGGGGATGGCGGGATCGGCCAGCTTTGTCCGGTCGACCGCGACGCCCTTCAGGATCAGGGTGCGGGCGCCCATGAAATCCCTGGGGCTGTTGATGGCGTCGACCGCGATCACCCGGCCCCCGCGCAGATAGAGGGCGGTGAACGGACCGTTTTCCGGATCGCCGCGCACGACCATGTCGTCGGCATCCCGGTTGAGGCCGGCGGATTGCAGCCTGATGTCATACTGGTCGGACCAGAAGGTCGGCAGCGCGCGATATTCGGCCGGCGCCCCCAATATGGTGTCGGCGGCGGTGGCGGCGGAATCCATCGCATGCTGCACGGATTCGAGCCGCCAGAGCCCGCCCGCATGGGGATTGGGGTGCCGCGCGCAGTCGCCTATCGCCAATATGCCTTCCGCCGAGGTCCGGCAATATCCGTCCACCAGCACGCCGCCGTCGCAGGCGATGCCCGCCTGTTCCGCGAGCGCCGTTTCCGCATCGATGCCGATGCCGACGATGGCGATGTCGACGGGGATTTCCCCGCCCGAGGCCAGGCGGATGGCAGAGACGCGATCCGCGCCGGAAAAGCCCGCAATCCGTTCGCCCAGGCGCAGGTCGACGCCCCGGCGGCGATGCTGCCGTTCGAAGAAATCGGAGAGCAGGGGGGAGGTGACGCGCTGGAGGACGCGGGGCTGCGCCTCCACGACGACGACTTCATGCCCCATTTCGCGCGCCGCCGCCGCGACCTCCAGCCCGACATAGCCCGCGCCGACGAGGCCGACCCGGCCGCCGCCGCGAAGCCCCGCCCGAATGGCGTCCACATCCGCGACGGTACGCAGATGATGGATGCCCGGCAGGCCGGAACCGGGGCAGCGCAGGGTGCGCGCCCTGCCGCCCGTCGCCAGCACGCACCATCCGAAGCGGATCGTCCGGCCATTGTCCAGTTCGGCGCGCCGCCCGGCGGGATCGAGCGAACGGACCCTGCATCCCAGTTCGAACCGGACCCGCTGTTCGTCCCAATAACCGCTGTCCCGCAGCAGCAGCCGGTCGATCTGCATGGCGCCGACCAGATAGGCCTTGGAGAGGGGAGGGCGGTCATAGGGCAGGCAGTCCTCTTCGCCCGCCACGGCGATGCTGCCGGCAAAGCCCTTCTGCCGCAGCGCAATGGCCAGATGCGCGCCCGCATGGCCGCCGCCGACGATGAGGACGTCCGTTTGCTCGTTCAATGCGATTCTCCTCCCCTGTGCGCGGTCGCCGGGCGACGATCCGGCGCGTTTCCGGGCCGTCGCGGGCGCGCCGCCGCCGCGCCGCGCGAACGGATTGCCGGGCGGCGAGGGGCAACGGCCTGTTTCCCATCGACATTGCGGATCGTTCGGGCCGGCGACAGCCCATGCCGATGCTTCGAAGCTGGGCCAAAATCGTCGCTGCCACTATCCCCTGAGCGCAGGCCTTGCCCTGATCGCGCGGTCTTTTCGGGCGGCAGGCTTGACCCGGCCCTGTAATAAGAGTGTCATCGCGAAAGGGACGAGGCTGTAACGACATCCAGCCATGACGGCCTGCAAAGGGCGGTTGTCCGCGCTTCCGGCACGCTGCGTTCCGGATCGCGGGACCGCCATGTCCGGCGCGTCATTTTCCGGATGTCGATGCAGCCGAGGGAGGGCCGTGTCGATGATCCGTCGCCGGGGTGGGCAGCGTCCACCGGAGCGAGGCAGGCGTTTCAAGCCGGGTCGGGGACCGGGCCAGGGAGGACGAGCATGTTGACGCAAATGGCTGCGCCGAGCCGCTTCTGGAATGGCGAGGCGCTTCCGCTGGTTCAGTGGAACAGGTTCAGCAGCACCGACGCGGGCGATGTCGAGGCGCATATGAGCCGGATGTTCTGCCCCCACAGGCTGGACGTGCAGGGCGGGCGGCCGCCGATCGATTTCCGCCACAATCAGGCGCAGCTCAAGGCGCTGACCTTCAACGCGCAGGATTATGGCAATCCCTTCGGGCGGATTTCCATCGACGTGCCGCAGATGGGGCAGATCTATCTGGTGCAATTCTCGCTGACGGGCACGTCCTTCATCACCCATGACAGGGACAGTTTCAGCCTGGCGCCCGGCGAGATGTGCGTGCTGGCCCCGGATTCGCATTTCCGCCAGACGTTCGAGGCGGGCTACAAGCATTTCACCATCAAGATACCCAAGGCCGATCTGGAGCAGGTGCTGGCGAGCGAACTGGGGTTCCGGCTGGACGATCTGGTCTTTTCGACCCGGCCGGTGCCGCTGGTGGGGGCGGCGCAGGCCTTTGCCCATCTGGTCCGGACGATCTGCGACGACATCGATTACGGGCTGACGGGCTATACCCATCCCCGCGCGAGCGGCGCGGTGGAGGATACGCTGAAGCGCCTGCTGCTGGCGGCGGTGCCGCACAATCATTCCGAACTGTTCGACAGCGCGCCATCCGGGCCAGCGCCCTATTATGTGCGGCGCGTCGAGGATTTCGTGCGGGGCCATGCGTGCGAGGCGATCTCCCTGATCGACATGATCGAGATTTCCGGGGTCAGCGCGCGGTCGCTGCATGCGGGGTTCCGGCGGTTTCGCGGGGTGACGCCGATGGTCTACCTCAAAAATGTGCGGCTGGACCTGGCGCGCAAGATGCTGCTGGGCGGCGTGGAGGAGGGGCATAGCGTGACCGATGTCGCGCTGGCCTGCGGGTTCAGCCATCTGAGCAAATTCGCGCGTGACTATGCGGAGCGGTTCGGGGAGCGGCCCTCGGCTACGTTGCGGCAGTTGAAGGGGTGAGGGGCGGGCGCGTGTCGGTTCTGTTCCGGTGGGATTGAGGTACGGCCTGCTCCTGCGAAGGCACTCGAACGAGACGAGTGGCTCGTGAGAGTCCAGTTCCAGCGGCGGGACTGGGTTCCTTCCTTCGCAGGAGCAGGGTGGAGGTTTGACTCAAGCGCTGCACCGACCATCAGGGCGCGATATGCACCGCGCCGTCGATGATCTCCACCGCGTAGGTCTTGAGCGCGATGGAGCAGGGGGCCGCGCAGGCCGCGCCGGTCCTGATGTCGAAGCTGCCGAGGTGGAAGGGGCAGACGATCCTGCCATCCTCTATCTCGCCTTCCGCCAGCGAGGCTTCGCCATGGGTGCAGAGGTCGTCGGTGGCGAACACCTCCCCGTCCAGCAGATAGACGGCGATGCCGTGGCCGCCGTCCAGTTCGACGCGATGCACTTCGTCTTCGCTGAGATCGTCGATTGCGCAGAGGCGGATCATGGGGCGAACGCCTTCTTGATCGCCCAGGGGGGCGTCGCCACGCCCTGCACGCGCAGGTCCAGCTTCACGGACGTGAATTTCCATTCTTCTTCCTCATATATCGTCAGGCTGTCGTACCAGCCGCCCAGCCAGCGGTCCTCCGGGCCGGAGTCCCCGGCCATGGTGGACAGTTCCCAAAGATACCAGCGGCAGCGCGCCGAGCGGGCGTCTTCCATAAATTCGACATGGGGGGCGACCATATAGTGGATCGACCACAGCACCTGTTCGGCGGCGATGCGGGCGAGGCCCCGGGCAATGGCGGCGGCGCCGTGGAAGGTGGCGAAGCCCTCCGCCGACCAGACCGCGTCCGCGTGGAACAGCGGTCGCATGATCGCCGGATCGTTCCTTCGGTCCGCGCCGTGGGCGTAGCGCGCCACGAGACCTTCCATCTCCTGGCGCGCTTCGATGCGGAACAGCCGTTCCTCCATGGGCAGGGAGGCCATATTCAGGCGGCCATCGGGCGCAGCCCGCGCCATGTCTCCTGCCCGCCATGGACGGCGACGAAGCGCGCCTCCTCGAACGCATAGGGGACGCCGGGGGAGCCGGAATATAGTTCGATATGCGGGGCGACCTCGGCCAGCGAGAGGGCGAGATTGTAGAGGGCGTGGTGGCTTTCCGGCAGCGCGCCCAGCGGGAAGCGGTCGACCTCCGCCAGCGCGTCCGGCAGGCGGGGCAGCATGCGGTCGTAGAAAGCGCGCAGTTCCGCCGCGCTCGATGCCTGCCGCTTGCGCTGGCGCTGGTCGGCGGTGGGCAGGTTCCAGTCGAGGCAAAGGGAGAGGTCTTCGAAGCCGGTGGGCAAAGTGGGTTGCGTCATGGTCTTTTCCCCCTCACGCATTGACATATCGGTCGACCACGGCGGCGCTGTGGCGGATGAGGATTTCGTCGTCCTGGAGATTCTGGACGAGCTTGGCGCGGGACTGCATCGCCCTTTGCGTGTCCTCCATGGTGGCGGTGTCCTCCAGCCAGGCGTTGCGCTGAAGCGTCATCGCATGTTCGATGGCCCAGCGTTCGGCGTTGGTCTTTGGCGGGCGGACATAATAGCGGCCCTCCCAGAGCGTGCGGTTATGGGCGATGGGCCAGAATTGGTGGGTGAACCAGATGCCCTCCGACACATGGATCAGCGTGTTGGGGAAGAGGACGCTGAGTTCGAAGGCGAAATCGTCGCGCTTGTCCGGGTTGATCGCGGGGGGCAGCATGGTTTCGGCGCGCTGGGTGACGAGCGAGGCGCCGGCGATGCTATTGGCGATGCCCGCGACCGGGGTGGGTTTTGCGCCCAGCGTCAGGCAGACGGCGCAGCTGCGGTGCGGGCCCATCAGCTTCACATTTTGCAGCCCGGTGGAGAAGGTGTTGGGGAAGGAGCCGGCATGGATGGTGTCGACATGATAGGCCTCCGCAAAGGCGTCGTGCGCGACCTTCCAATTGCATTCCAGTTCGGTGTGGTAGGTGAACTGGTAGCTGAGTTCGGCAAAGGGGAAGCCCGCGAAATGCGCGGCATAGTCGCCCAGAAAATCGGTCAGGCTGTTGTCCGGATTTTCGGCCAGGTTGACGAAGATGAAGCCTTCCCAGACATCGGTGTGGATCGGGGTCAGGCCGTTCCGCTGCCTGTCGAAACATGGGTAGAAGCGTTCTTCGCTCGGCACATGTTTCAGCGCGCCGTCCGCGCCATAGACCCAGCCGTGGAAACGGCAGGTGACGATGGCCGCCTTGCTGCGGCCGAAGGTTTCCGGGCCGGTTTCGGTGACGACGGTGTTGCCGCGATGCGCGCAGACATTGTGATGGGCGCGCACGACATCGTCCTTGCCGCGCATCAGGATGACCGACGTGTCGGCGGCGGCGAGGCGCTTGACCTTGTAATCGCCCCTGTCGGGGATTTCGTCGACGCGGCCGACGCAGAGCCAGACCTTCCTGAATATCTTCTCCCGTTCCCGTTCATACCAGTCCGGGTCGATATAGGGTTCGATGGAGATGGGCCCCGATCCCAGTTCGGGATGTTCGTGTAACCAGCGATGCGCGTCGTTCATCATCCTGTCCTTGCCGTTGCATCGGTTGTCGTTGCGGCTTCCGAATGCGTGAAATCGGCATGGATGATGTCGGCGCGCGCCATGCCCCGCTAGCCCGATCCGGTGCGCCTTAGCCTGGGGGCGCATCAAAGGCGCGGGGGGACGGAAGCGGTGCGGAAGGGCTTTTTCGCGGTTCCTCACTCCGTCGCGCTCAGATGATGAACTTCGCGGGATCAGGCTAGCGCGGCTGGCCGATCTGGGTTCGATTATGGCGGTACCAGAAAAACAAAATGCCAATCGAGACGGGGAGTCAAATATGGAAGATGAAAGCTGCAAACCCATATCGTCCGGCCGCGCGGCCCGGCGTCTGCAATCGGGTTCGGTGCGCGCGCTGGTCGCCGGGCTGGCGCTGGCGTCCGGAGCGCCCGTTCTGGCGCAGCAGGCGCCGGAAGACCCGGCTGCGAGCCAGAATAGCGGTATCGCGGAAATCACCGTCACCGCTCGTCGCCGCGCGGAGTCGCTCCAGGACACGCCGATCTCCATCTCGGCGGTGACTTCGGAAGGTCTGGCGCAGCGGGGGATCGATAACGTCACGCAGATCGGAGACTTCACCCCGAACGTGAAGTTCAACAGTTCGGTGCCGGTATCGGCCAGCAACGCCACGGCGGCGATTTTCATTCGCGGCATCGGGCAGAATGACTATCAGCTTTCCGCCGATCCGGGCGTGGGACTGTATCTGGACGGCGTCTATATTTCACGCGGCGTCGGTAATGTGCTCGACGTCCTCAATGTCGAGCGGATCGAAGTGCTGCGCGGGCCGCAGGGGACTTTGTTCGGCCGCAACACCATTGGCGGCGCGGTGAGCGTCGTCACGAAGAAGCCCGCCGACGATCTGGGGGCCAGCCTGGAGCTGACGACCGGCAGCTACAACCGGGTGCAGATCAAGGGTTCCATCGACGTGCCGCTGGCCGAGGGGGTCTATACCAGCCTTTCGGGCTTTTATCATATGCGCGACGGCTATGTGAAAGGCACGGTGCCGCTGACGCCGGATCTGGGCGACACCAATACGATGGCGGGGCGTTTCGCGCTGCGGCTGGAGCCGACGAGCAAGCTTTCCATCAACATCGCCGTCGACGGCACGCGGTCGCGGGAGGAAACCGCGCCCAACGTCATGCTGGCGGTCGATGAGAACGCGCCGGCGGCACAGGTGTGGAACGGCCTTTATTCGGGCGCGGCGGGCATCTGCACCGACCTGCCCAACCCGGCCCGGCTGTCCGACACGCGCTGTTACAACAGCCAGTGGGCGCAGGCGCCCTATCGCCATGGCGGGACGTTCCGGGCGGTGTCGAGCGTCTTCGACAATTTCGGGAAGCGGCGTTACCAGTCGGCGTCGGACCTCAATATCTGGGGCGTTTCCGGTACGGTGGAATGGCGGCTGGGCGATAATGTGACGGCCAAGTCCATCACCGCCTACCGCAAGGTGACGGGTTTCTGGACCCGCGATTCCGATCATAGCCCGGCCAGCATCGTCCAGACCAAGAGCGACTGGAAGCAGGATCAGTTTTCGGAAGAACTGCAACTGATCGGCGATGCGCTCGACAGCCGTTTGAACTGGGTTGTCGGCGGCTATTATTCGAAGGAAAGCGGCAATCACCAGGATCTGGTCAACATTGTCGACGCCGTCTTCATGAGCGGTGCGATCCTCGATGGACGGAGCCTTGCCGCCTTCGGTCAGGCGACGTTCGAGATCGTCCATAATCTCAGCCTGACCGGCGGCATACGCTGGACCGAGGACAAGAAGACATTCGACAATGGCAATCAATATGTCGTGGCGGCGGGATTCCTGACGGGGCAGCCCTTCAATCCCGACGGGTCGGGGTTGCAGGACGGCGATCCGCTGATGGGCCCGCCGGGACGGACGACGATCAAGGACCGCGCCTGGACGCCGATGGCCAGCCTTTCCTATCGCTGGTCGCCCGAATTCCTGACCTACGCATCCTATTCGCAGGGGTTCAAGGGCGGCGGCTTCACCCAGCGCGTCTTCCCGCCCTTCGCCAATATTCCGTCCTTCCGGCCGGAGACCAGCACCACCTATGAAGTCGGCTTCAAGTCCGACCTCTTCGACCGGCGGCTGCGGGTGAATGGCGCGGCCTTCGTCAACGATTATGACGATCTGCAGATCACGGTGAACGACCCGCGTCTGGGTTTCGCGCCGATCATCCAGAATGCGGCGAAGGCGCGCATCAAGGGGCTGGAGCTGGAAGTGCAGGCCCGGCCGACCGAGGCGCTGAAGCTGGAGGCGGGGCTGGGTTATCTGGACGCGAAATATCGGCAGGTGGACATCCGGGCGCTCAACAGCGGCGTGACCAGGGATTCCCATTTGCAGAATGCGCCCAAATGGACGCTGAGCGCGGGGGCTTCCTACGACATTCGGGTCGACGGCGTGGGCCGGTTCACGCCGCGGGTCGATTGGTCCTACCGGTCGACGGTCTATAATGACGCGGTGAACAGCCCGCTGCTGATCCAGAAGGGCTATCATCTGGTGAACGCCTCCATCGGCTATAGCGACGAACCGGAAAGCTGGCTGATCACGCTGGGCGTCAAGAATCTGACCAAGGAAGTCTATCTGGGTTCGGGCTTCGTGGATTCCTTCGGCGGGATCACGGAGGGGGCGTTCGGGAGGCCCCGCGAATGGTTCCTGAGCGCGCGCCGGACCTTCTGACAATCATGCGGGTGCCGGTTTTTCCGGCGCCCGCCCTGGCGGGCGAGGACGGCATGGCGGAAATATGGGAACGCAGGGTCGAGCGGCTGGAGGCGTTGCGCGACATCGATGCGCTGATCGTCGACCTTTCGCGGGCCTTCGATGCAGGGCCTTCGGCGGAGATGCTGCGGCCGCTTTTCACCGAGGATGCGGTCTTCCGGGTCGACCGATATGGGGTGTTGTCGGGCGGGGACGCCATCGCTGAGGGTGTGGCGGGCAATGCGGAGCAGGGGTTCAGATGGACCCTGCATTATCTGGTTTCGCCCAAGGTGACGCTCGATCCCGCTTATGAGCGGGCGGACGTGGAATTCATGCTGTGGGAGGTTGCGACCTCAGCCAGCGGGCGGGCCTATTGGATCGGCGGGCGCTATGTCGCGGACGTGCGGAAGATGGCGGGCGGCTGGCGGTTCGGTGCGCTGGAACTGCGGGCCGATCTGATCTCCCACTATCCCGATGGGTGGCGGGACAAGCCAGAGGCTTTGGGAGATGCGTGATGTTGGAGCATGTCCTGTCAGGAAAGAGGAGGGCTTCGACAGGCTCAGCCCGAACGGGGGCGGGTCGGCACGCTGTTGCCCAGGGTCCTGTGGCGAAGAAGCGACAGAGTTTACGGGAAATATCGGAGAGTAGGATGACCACGACATGCACGGCGGAAGACTTGCGCCATATCAACCGAAGCGTCGATGATATTCGCGAAGAACTGGGCGTCGATCCGGTATCGGTGCGGGCGATCAGCGATCCGGCCATTTACGAGCTGGAGCGGGAGAAGATCTTCCGCAAGACCTGGCTGAAGGTCGCGACAAGTTGGGAGCTGCCCCATGTCGGGGACTATAAGGTCAAGGAACTGCCGGTGGCGGACGCATCCGTGCTGATCGTGCGGGGCAAGGATGGGCGGATCAGGGCCTTCCACAATGTCTGCACCCATCGCGGGAACAAGGTCGTTCCGAGCAGCGGTTTCGAGACTTTCGGGCGGTCGCGCGCCAATGTCGTCACCTGCCGCTTCCATGGCTGGGTGTTTTCGACCGACGGGCCGCTGCGTTCCGTGCCGATGAAGGAGAAGTTCGGCAAGCTGGATACCGCCTGTCTTGGCCTGCGCGAAATCCATTGCGACAGTTGGGAAGGTTTCGTCTTCATCCATTTCGATGCGGAACCGGCGCAGACGCTGACCGACTATCTGGGTGACTTCGGCCGGTTGTTCGGCGGCTATCCCTATGCGGAATCGACCACCGCCTTCCGCTATTCGACCGTGCTGAACTGCAACTGGAAGGTCGCCCATTATGCCTTCAGCGAAGGCTATCATGTGCCGACCATCCATGCCGGATCGCTGCCGGGCTTCAAGGGGGTGGAACATGGCGATTTCAAGCTGATGGGGCCGCATGCCTCCTCCACCATCTATGGGGCGGGGATGGACACCGCGCCCTCGACGCTGGCCTTCGCGTCGATGCTGAGCACGACCGAGCGCCACCGCCCGCGGCCCGACCAGTTGCCGCCCGCGATCAACCCGGAGCGGCGGGCGGATTTCCAGTTCGAGCTGCCCAACCTCTTTCCCAATTTCATCATCCATCTGGCGTCGGGCTGCGGCTATCCGGGCATGTCCTTCTTCACGCATCAATTCTGGCCGCTCGACCATGGGCGGACGCTGTGGGAGGGGATCAACTATTTCCGGCCCGCCCAGAATGCGGCGGAACAGGTGGCGCAGCAGCATGTGAACGCGCTGCACCGGAACGCCTGGCTGGAGGATACCGCCACCATGGAGGACACTTTCGCCGGCATCATGTCCGGATCGATCGACGCGATGCAGTTGATGGATCAGGAATTTCTGATCCGCCACGCGGCGCGCACGCTCGACACCTATCTCGCGGCCTGAGGATTTTAGCATGACCGACCCGATACTCCCCGCGCCCTTTGCCGATCTGGCGCCGCTGGCCGCCCATTGGGCGCGGCCCAGCGAGAATGAGCGCAGCGAGATACGCTGGAGCGCCAGCGCCGCCGATTTCAGGGCGCTGTATGAGGCGATGATGCCGCGTCTGGACGCAATATTGCGGCTGTTGTCGGAGCATCCCGCCAGCGGCATGCCGGAGGATGTCCATAATCTCTTCCTGCTGGCCTGCGCCTTTGCCGAGGCGTCGCCGCATCATGAGCTTTACGGGGGCAGCAGCGCCGTTCCCTTCAGCTTCGATGCGCGGCGCTTCGTGCGCATGGATGGCGATGCCGCGCTCTGAGCGGTCCCACAGAAACAAGGGGTAGTTCCAATGTCTGAAGCGCGTTCGCATATCGAGGTTCATGACTATAGCGGCGGGATCGTCGGGCCGGGCATCGCGCCGGCCGGGACCGTTCGCGACGGCGGCACCATTCGCACCGGCACGCCGCCGGGCTGCTGGGGGCCGATGATCACGCCGAAATTCCAGGGCGGGCATGAAGTCACCCGTCCCGTGCTGGTCGAAGGGGCGGAAGTCGGGGACGCCATCGCCATCACGCTGAAGACGGTGCGGGTGACGTCGCTCGCCACCTCTTCGGGCGTGATGGAATTTGTCGAGGGGCGCTATGTGGGCGATCCCTTCGTCGCGAAGCTGTGCCCGAGCTGTGGCACGACCGCGCCGTCCAGCCATATCGAAGGCATTGGGGACGAGGCGGTGCGCTGCGACAATTGCGGGGCGGAGGTGAATGCGTTCCGCTTTTCCAACGGCTATGTCATCGTGCTTGACCGGGAAAACAACGTGTCGCTGACCGTGAGCAAGGATGTCGCGGAACGGATCGCCGGGGATGCGCGGAATATTGCGGCCATTCCGGACGGGGCGGACCAGCATTCGATCCTGGCGCTGGCGCGGGCGGATATTGCGGGCCTGGCGAGCCGCATGCGGCCTTTCCTGGGCAATATCGGCACGGCGCCGTCCCGCGACCTGCCGGATTCGCATAATGCGGGGGATTTCGGGTCGTTCCTGATCGATGCGCCCCATGGCTACAGCTTCACGCAGGAGGAGTTGGACCGGCACAAGACCGATGGGCATATGGACACCAATTCGGTGCGGGAGGGCGCGATCCTCATCTGCCCGGTCAAGGTGCCCGGCGGCGGCGTCTATATGGGCGACATGCATGCGCAGCAGGGCAATGGCGAGATTGCCGGCCATGCCACCGACGTGTCGGGCGTGGTCGAGCTGGAAGTGAAGGTGATCAAGGGGCTGAAGCTGGACGGCCCGATCCTGTTGCAGCATCGCGACGATCTGCCCTTCCTGGCGCAGCCGATGAGCCGGGAGGAGCGCGCGGCGGTCGGGCGGCTGGCCGAGCGCCATGGGCAGAAGGTGATAGAGGACAATGCGCCGATCACCTTCATCGGTTCGGGGCCGACGCTGAACGACGCGACCAGGAACGGGCTGACCCGCGCCGCCGAGGTGACGGGATTGCCCTATGACGAGATCCTCAACCGGGCGACCATCGCGGGATCGATCGAGATCAGCCGGTTGCCCGGCGTGGTGCGCGTCACCTTCCTCTGCCCCACGCCGATCCTGGAGCGCATGGGCGTGGCGGAGCTGGTCCGCCAGCAATATGGCGCGCAGGCGTGATCGCCATGAGCGGGGCGAAAATGCCGGGATCGGTCGTCATCGGCCGCGATGTCGTGGACCGCATGCTGCATCTGGAGACCGGCCGGACCGACGAGGCGCTGAACGCGCGGTTCGGCATCAGCTATAATAGCTGGCGCAAGATCATCGCGGGGCGGCCGGTCCGGTCGTCCATGGCCGCCCGGCTGGTGCGGCGCGTCGAGAGCATCGAGCCGGGTGTCTGATACCTTGCCGGTATGAAATCGAACCGAAACGGCATTTTCCCTTGCCGCTCGGCCTTTCTATCTGTTCCGGACTGCAACGGAGAATTCATGGCGTCCTCCATCACCATCGATAGCGTCGAGGCCTTCATACTCGACGTGCCGACCATCCGGCCGCATGTGCTGTCGGTCGCGACGATGCGGTCGCAGGCGATGGTCATCGTCCGGCTGGTCTGTTCCGACGGGGTGGAAGGGATAGGCGAGGGAACGACCATCGGCGGCCTCAGCTATGGCGCGGAAAGTCCGGAGGGCATCAAGCTGGCCGTCGACACCTATTTCGCGCCGGTCCTGACCGGGGCGGACGCGACGCGCCCGGCCGCGATCATGGCCCGGCTGCGCAGGGAGATCGCCGCCAATCATTTCGCCAGGAATGCGGTGGAGACGGCGCTGCTCGACGCGCAGGGCAAGCGGCTGGGCGTGCCGGTCAGCGAATTGCTGGGCGGGCGGGTGCGCGACCGCTTGCCGGTGCTCTGGACGCTGGCGAGCGGCGATACGGCGCGCGACATAGAGGAGGCGGAGGCGATGCTGGCGTCGCGCCGCCACGACGCCTTCAAGCTCAAGATCGGGAAGCGCCCGCTGGAGGCCGATGTCGCGCATGCGGCGGCGATCAAGAAGGCGCTGGGCGACCGGGCCAGCGTGCGGGTCGACGTGAACCAGGCGTGGAGCGAGGTGACGGCCAAGCGCGGGCTGGCGATGCTGGCCGATGCGGGCGTCGACCTGGTGGAGCAGCCGATCAGGGCGAGCAGCCTTTCGGGCATGGCGCGGCTGACCGCGATGGGCCGCCTGGCGGTGATGGCGGACGAGGCGCTGTACGGGCCGGAGACGGGCTTTGCCTATGCCGCCGCCGGGGCCGCCGACGTGTTCGCGATCAAGATCGCACAGGCCGGGGGGCTGACGGCCGCCAGGGGGCTGGCGGCCATTGCCGAAGCGGCGGGGGTGGCGCTCTATGGCGGCACCATGCTGGAGGGGGGCGTGGGGACGGTCGCGTCGGCGCAGTTGTTCGCGACCTTCGCCGATCTCGCCTTCGGGACGGAGTTGTTCGGGCCGCTGCTGCTGACCGAGGAGGTGCTGGCGCAGCCGCTGGACTATTCGGACTTCAGCCTTGCCGTGCCGGACGGGCCGGGCCTTGGCATCGCGCTGAACCCCGACGCGGTCGTCGCCTTCCGCCGCGACGCGCCCGCGCGCACCACCGTCCTTCTTTCCGGACAGGCGAAGGGATAGGCCGATGCTGTTTCACGTCACCATGGATGTCCATGTTCCGCACGGTTGCGACCCGGCGCGCTTCGAGCAGTTGAAGGCGGCGGAAAAGGCGCGTTTCCAGCAGTTGCAGCGCGACGGGACATGGCGGCACATCTGGCGGGTGGTGGGCCGGTACAGCAATGTCAGCATCTTCGATGTGGAGGACAATGCGCAGCTCCACGACCTGCTGACCAGCCTGCCGCTCTATCCCTTCATGGAGGTGAAGGTGACGGCGCTGTGCCGCCATCCTTCCTCGCTCCACGACGATGATCGCTGATATTCAAACTTCCGGAGAGGTGAACATGACCGAAGATTTCGTGAACGGCGCAGCGGTCCAGGCCCTGCTCGACCGGGCCAGCGGCCTCGATGCCGAAGGCGGCGACAGGCGGCTGAAGGCCATCGTCCGCGAGCTGGCCGAAGCGGTGATGAGGACCATCGTCCGCCATGATGTGAGCGAAAGCGAATTCTGGGCCGCGATCCAGTATTTCCAGGAAGGCGCCGCCGAATTCGGCCTGATCGTGCCGGGCGTGGGGCTGGAGCATTTCATGGACCTGCTGATGGACGCCCGGGATGCCGAGGCGGGCAGGACCGGGGGGACGCCGCGCACCATCGAAGGGCCGCTCTATGTCGCGGGCGCGCCGCTGGTGGAGGGGGACGTCAACCTGAGCGACGATCCCGACGATACCGGCACGCTGTACATGAGCGGCGTGATCAGGGGGCCCGGGGGGGAGCCTGTCGAGGGTGCGATCCTGCACGTCTGGCACGCCAATTCGCAGGGCTGGTATTCGCATTTCGACCCGACCGGCGAGCAGACGCCCTTCAACAACCGCCGCCGCATCCGGATCGGCGGCGACGGGCGCTACAGCTTCCATTCGAAGATGCCCAACGGCTATAGCGTGCCGCCCGGCGGGGCCACCGACCGGCTGATGCGGGCGCTGGGCCGCCATGGCAACCGCCCGGCCCATGTGCATTTCTTCGTCGAGGCGCCCGGCTATCGCACGCTGACGACGCAGATCAACTTCGGGGACGATCCGTTCGCGGCGGACGATTTCGCCTTCGCCACGCGGGAAGGCCTGCTGCCCGTGCCGAACCGGCAGGGCGATGCCGCCACCATCGTCTTCGATTTCGAGCTGCAGAAGGCCGGCGCTTCCACCGAGGAGGGTTTTTCGTTACGGGCCCGCGCAGCGGTTTGAGCAAGAGGCTTTTCCATGCAGAAGATTGTCGATAGTCCGAGGCGCGCGCTGGAAGGCCTGTTGTTCGACGGCATGACGATCATGTCGGGCGGATTCGGGCTTTCGGGCAATCCCGAAAGCCTGATCCCCGAGATCCGGGCATCGGGCGTGAAGGACCTCATCATCATCTCCAACAATGCGGGGGCCGACGGGTTCGGGCTGTGGATGCTGCTGGAGAGCCGCCAGGTGCGCAAGATGATCTCCTCCTATGTGGGGGAGAACAAGCTGTTCGAGAGCCAGTATCTTTCGGGAGAACTGGAGCTGGAGCTGAACCCCCAAGGCACGCTGGCCGAGCGCATCCGGGCGGGCGGCGCGGGCATCCCGGCCTTCTACACCAAGACGGGCGTGGGCACGATGGTGGCGGAGGGCAAGCCGGTCGAGACCTTCGAGGGGGAGGAATATGTGCGGGAGAGCTGGCTGCGCGCCGACCTTTCCATCATCAAGGCGTGGCGCGCGGACCCCGCGGGCAACCTGATGTTCCGCAAGACGGCGCGCAACTTCAACCCGAACATGGCGACGGCCGGCAGGGTCACGGTGGCGGAGGTGGAGGAGATCGTGCCCGAGGGCAGTTTCGACCCCGACTGCATCCATACGCCCGGCATCTATGTCGACCGCATCGTGCTGAGCACCATCAACGAGAAGCGGATCGAGAAGCTGACGACGCGTCCGCGTGAGACCGGGGGCGCGCGCGAGACCGTGGGAGGGGCGGCCTGATGCCCTGGACCCGCGACGAGATGGCGGCCCGCGCCGCGAAGGAACTGCGCGACGGTTATTATGTGAACCTGGGCATCGGCATTCCGACGCTGGTGGCGAACCATGTGCCCCGGGGGGTGAACGTCACGCTGCAGAGCGAGAACGGCATGCTGGGCATCGGCCCCTTTCCCCATGAGGGGGAGGCGGACCCGGACCTGATCAACGCCGGCAAGCAGACGATCACCGCGCTGCCGACCAGCAGCTTCTTCTCCTCCGCGGACAGTTTCGCGATGATCCGGGGCGGGCATATCGACATGGCCGTACTGGGCGCGATGGAGGTGGCGGCGAACGGCGACCTCGCCAACTGGACCATCCCCGGCAAGATGGTGAAGGGCATGGGCGGCGCGATGGACCTGGTCGCGGGCGTCAAGCGCGTGGTCGTGGTGATGGACCACAGGTCGAAGGACGGCAGCCCGAAGATATTGGAGCGCTGCACCCTGCCGCTGACCGGCAGGGGGGTGGTCGACCTGATCGTCACCGATCTGGGCGTGATCGCGGTGGACCGCAGGGCAGGCGGGCTGAGGCTGGTCGAAACGGCGCCGGGCGTCACCGTGCAGGAGATCGCGGCGGGCACCGGCGCGCCGATCGACATCGCCGGCGCGGCCGCCGCCGCATGAGCGAGGCCTTCCTCTGCGATGCGGCGCGCACCCCCATCGGCCGCTATGGCGGAAGCCTGGCGGGCGTCCGCGCCGACGATCTCGCCGCCATCCCGTTGCGCGCGCTGATCGGGCGGAGCGGCGTCGATCCCGCCGCCGTCGACGACGTGATCCTGGGCTGCGCCAACCAGGCGGGGGAGGACAACCGCAATGTCGCGCGCATGGCCGCGCTGCTCGCGGGGTTGCCCGACAGCGTCGGCGGATCGACCGTCAACCGGCTCTGCGCGTCCGGACTGGACGCCGTGGGCTCCGCCGCGCGGGCCATCAGCGCGGGCGACGCCGAACTGATGATCGCGGGCGGGGTGGAGAGCATGAGCCGCGCCCCCTTCGTCATGCCCAAGCCCGAGAGCGCCTATTCGCGCAGCAATGCGATCCATGACACCACCATCGGCTGGCGCTTCGTCAATCCCCGGATGAAGGCGCTCTACGGCGTCGATTCCATGCCTGAGACGGGCGAGAATGTGGCGGCCGACTTCGGCATATCGCGCGCCGATCAGGACGCCTTCGCCCTGCGCAGCCAGCAGGCGGCCGCCGCTGCGCAGGCATCGGGCTATTTCGCCGAGGAGATCGTGCCGGTCGTCGTCGCGGACCGCAAGGGTCGCGAAACCGTAGTCGACGCGGACGAACATCCCCGCCCGGACACGACGATGGGGATGCTGGCGGCGCTGAAGCCGGTGGTGCGGCCGGACGGCACGGTGACGGCGGGCAATGCATCGGGAGTCAATGACGGCGCGGCGGCGATGATCGTCGCCAGCGAGGCGGCGGCGAAGACCCATGGACTGACGCCCCGCGCCCGCATCCTGGGCATGGCGAGCGCCGGCGTGCCGCCGCGCGTCATGGGCATCGGGCCGGTGCCGGCCACGCAGAAGCTGATGGCGCGGCTGGGCCTGTCCATCGACCGGTTCGACGCCGTCGAACTGAACGAGGCATTCGCCAGCCAGAGCCTGGCGGTGTTGCGCGGGCTGGGCCTTGCCGACGACGACCCGCGCGTCAACGCCCATGGCGGGGCGATCGCCCTGGGCCATCCGCTGGGCATGTCGGGCGCGCGCATCGCGATGACGCTGGTGCATCGTCTGGAACGGACGGGCGGCAGGCTGGGCCTAGCGACGCTGTGCATCGGCGTCGGCCAGGGGCTGGCGCTGGCGGTGGAGCGGGTCTGATGGAGAAGCGGTTCGTCACGACCGGCGACGGATGCCGCATCGCATGGCGGATGGACGGACCGGAGGATGCGCCCGTCCTGCTGCTGTCCAATTCGCTGGGCACCGGGCTGGAGATGTGGACGCCGCAGATGGCGGCGTGGACGCGGGCCTTCCGCGTGCTGCGCTACGACCAGCGCGGCCATGGCGCGTCGGATGCGCCGGCGGGCGGCTATTCCATCGACCGGCTGGGGCGGGACGCGATCGAGCTGCTCGATGCTTTGCGGATCGACGCGGTGGATTTTTGCGGCCTGTCGCTGGGCGGGATGGTCGGGCAATGGCTGGGCATAAGGGAGCAGCGCAGGCTGCGGCGGCTGGTGCTGGCCAACACGTCGAGCTTCATGGGGCCGCCCGCCGCCTGGGACGCGCGGATCGCGCTGGTGCGCGAGCGGGGCATGGCGCCGTTGGCGGAGGCTTCGGTCGAGCGCTGGTTCACCGCGGCCTTCGCCGCGCGCGGCGGGGACGCCATCGCGCCCGTCGCCGCGATGCTGCAGGCGACCGATCCGCAGGGCTATGCCGGCTGCTGCGCGGCGATCCGCGACATGGACATGCGGCGGACGGTGGCGCTGATCGAGGCGCCGACGCTCGTGATCGGGGGCACGCAGGACCCGGCCACCCCGCCGCCGCACAGCGAGGCGCTGGGCCGGTCGATAGCGGGGGCGCGGCTGACGATGCTGGAGGCGGCGCATCTCGCCAATGTCGAGCAGCCCCAGGCCTTTGCAGAGGCGGTGACGGCGTTTCTTGGCTGAGCCGAAGTCCGTCCTGCCTGGACGGCGTCCTGCTTCACCGAGGGGTCGGTCCTAACGACGGGTCAGGCGGCGGCGGTTCTTGCCCACGGCCTTGCGATAATGGGCGGTGGAAGCGTGCATGACCGAAAGCGGCGTCGTGCCGAGCGCGCCGGTCATCGCCTTCCACTGCAGCAGGGCGGCGGCTTCGATCTTCTCCGCCACCATCTTCTGCGCCTCCAGCGCCGCCGCCGGATTGCCGGCCAGCAGCCGGGGCAGGCGAAGGCCGATCACCATCGCCGCCTCCAGGCCGAGGCTCCAATAGCCCAGCGCCACGCTCATCGGGTCCACCTGCCGCATGTCGATTGTCTCCATTGCCTTCCGGCGATGACGCCCGAGTCCTTAAAGTCGATCCCCGCGATAGCGCAATGGTGCGCGCTGTCACCCTTCTTCCGCCGGGCGGCGGCCGGTTCCTGATCCATGTAAGGCGGTTTTCGAGGAACCCGCCTCCGATCCCATGGGTTTTCCGGGCAAGCTTCGATGCGCGGGCATTGCGGCATCACAGGACGGGAGAGTGAAGAAATCGTGGCGACATCGTTCGAAGACAGGGTGGCGCGGGGCGCATGGGGCGCCGCCGAGGGCCGCGGTCCGGAATATCTGGCTCTCGCCTTTCGGGAGTTCTTCAGGAATCCGATGGCGGTCGGCTCCGCCTTTCCCGCTTCGCGCTATCTGGTCGAGCGCATGCTGTCCCCCATCGACTGGGGCCGGATGGATTGCGTGGTCGAATATGGGCCGGGCACGGGCATTTTCACCCGCGCGCTGCTGGACCGGCTGCCGGGCCATGCGCGGTTGCTGGCCATCGACACCAGCGCGGGCTTCATCGATCATCTGCGCGAGGCGACGCCCGACAGGCGGCTGATCGCCGTTACCGGTTCCGCCGATGCCGTGCGCGCCATCATGGCCGATCATGGGCTGGACGAGGCGGATTGCATCCTGTCGGGCCTGCCCTTCTCCACTCTGGCGCCGGACCGGGCGGAGCGGCTGATGGAGGCGAGCGCGCGGGCGCTGGCGCCGGATGGACGGTTCCTTGCCTATCAGATGCGGAAGGCCGTGCACCCCCTGCTGGAGCGGCGGTTCGAGACGGTCGGGACGGGTTTCGAATGGCGCAATGTGCCGCCATGCCATCTTTACTGGGCGGCGCGTCCGTTCAGGGGATAACGGGCGGGACACCCGCCTGCGGGAGAGGGGGAATTCCGGCCCCCTCCCGCCATTTCGTCCTTTTGCGGCGGGGACTTCAGTTGCCGGTGGGGGCCAGACCGGCGATCAGGTCCAGCACCTGGCGCGCATGGTCCTTCCGGCAGATGAGCAGGTCCGGCAGATAGACGTCCTCCCGGTTGTAGATGAGCGGCGATCCGTCGAGGCGGCTGCAATGGAGGCCATGGGCGAGGGCGACGGCGACCGGGGCGCAGCTGTCCCATTCATATTGGCCGCCCGAATGGAGATAGATGTCGGCCTGTCCCAGGATCACCGCCATCGCCTTTGCGCCCGCGCTGCCCATGGGGACGAGTTCGGCGTCCAGCCTTTCCGCGACGGCGACCGCTTCGGCGGCGGGGCGGGTGCGGCTGATCACCATGCGCAGCTTTTCCGGTGCGGGCGGAATGGGGCGCGGCTGGTCGGTGCGCAGCACGATGCCGCCGTCGAGGCCGGGCAGCGCCACCGCGCCCACCGTCGCCGCGCCGTCCACCGACAGGCCGACATGCACCGCCCAGTCGGCGCGTTCCTCCCCATATTCGCGCGTGC
The DNA here is from genome assembly GCF_015074805.1 of Sphingobium fuliginis. Taxonomy (NCBI): domain Bacteria; kingdom Pseudomonadati; phylum Pseudomonadota; class Alphaproteobacteria; order Sphingomonadales; family Sphingobiaceae; genus Sphingobium; species Sphingobium fuliginis. The sequence continues at coordinate 86,844 of NZ_CP060036.1, forward strand.
CGTCGACCGGATCGACGATCCAGACGCGCGACTTGCCGAGGCGGGAGCCGTCGCACTTCATCTCCTCCGACAGCAGGCCGTCCTCCGGGCGCTGTTCGCGCAGGGCATGGACCAGGAACTGGTTGGCGGTCTGGTCGCCCGCCTTGCCCAGCGCCCCGGCGCTGAACAGGCCGCTGTCGCGCACCGTGAGCAGCAGGCGCCCCGCAATGTCGGCCAGATGGGCGGCGAGATCGGCGTCGGTCATGCTCATGGGATCAGCCTCGCGATGATGGCTTCGGCCGCTTCTTCGGCGGTCATGGCGGTGGTGTCGATCCGGATTTCCGGATCTTCGGGCGCTTCATAGGGGCTGTCGATGCCGGTGAAATTCTTGAGCTCGCCGGACCGCGCCTTGCGGTAGAGGCCCTTGACGTCGCGCGCCTCCGCATCGGCGAGGGGGGTGTCGATATGCACTTCGATGAACTCGCCCGGCTTCATCATCTGGCGCACCATCTCTCGTTCCGCCCGGAAGGGCGAGATGAAGGCGGTGATGACGATCAGGCCGGCGTCGGTCATGAGCTTCGCCACCTCGCCCACGCGGCGGATATTCTCCACCCGGTCGGCGTCGGTGAAGCCCAGATCCTTGTTCAGCCCATGGCGCACATTGTCGCCGTCGAGCAGGAAGGTGTGGCGGTTCATCCGCGCCAGCTTCTTTTCGACAAGGTTGGCGATGGTCGACTTGCCCGCGCCGGAAAGCCCGGTGAACCACAGCACGGCGGGCTTCTGGTTTTTGAGGCCCGCATGGAATTCGCGGGTGACGTCGGTCGCCTGCCAATGGACGTTCTGCGCGCGGCGAAGCGAGAAGTGCAGCATGCCTGCCGCCACGGTGGCGTTGGTGATCTTGTCGATCAGGATGAAGCCGCCCAAGGTCCGGTTCGTCTCATAGGGTTCGAACACGATCTGGCGGTCGGTGGACAGGTTGGCGACGCCGATGGCGTTCAGCTCCAGCGTCTTGGCCGCCAGATGCTCCATCGTGTTGACGTTGACCTGATATTTGGGCTGCTGGATCGTGGCGGTGACGGTCTGCGTGCCGATCTTCAGCCAATAGGGGCGGCCGGGCAGCATTTCCTCATCCGCCATCCAGACGATGGTCGCCTCGAACTGGTCGGCGGCCTGGGGCGGATTGTCGGACGCGGCGATCACGTCGCCGCGCGAGCAGTCGACCTCATCTGTGAAGCAGAGCGTGACGGACTGGCCGGCGACGGCTTCGTCCAGGTCGCTATCCAGCGTCACGATGCGGCTGACGGTGCTGGTCTTGCCCGACGGCAGGACGCGGATGGCGTCGCCCTTGCGCACCGTGCCGGTGGCGATCTGGCCGGAAAAGCCGCGGAAATCGAGATTGGGGCGGTTGACCCACTGCACCGCCATGCGGAAGGGCTTGAGCTGGTCGGAGACCTGATCGACCTCGACCGTTTCCAGATGCTCGATCAGCGCAGGCCCCTTGTACCAGGGGGTGTTTGCCGACGGGCCGGTGATATTGTCGCCCTTGAAGCCGGAAATGGGCATGGCCGTGAAGGCCTTGATGCCGATGCTATGGGCGAAATCGGTATAATCCTTGACGATGCCGTCATAGACCGCCTGGTCATAGTCGACCAGGTCCATCTTGTTGATGGCGAGGACGATGTTCCTGATGCCAATGAGGTGCGCCAGATAGCTGTGGCGGCGGGTCTGCGTCAGCACGCCCTTGCGCGCGTCGATCAGGATGACGGCAAGGTCGGCGGTGGACGCGCCGGTCACCATGTTGCGGGTGTACTGCTCATGGCCGGGCGTGTCGGCGACGATGAACTTGCGCTTTTCCGTGGCGAAGAAGCGGTAGGCGACGTCGATGGTGATGCCCTGTTCCCGCTCTGCGGCGAGGCCGTCGACGAGGAGGGCGAAGTCGATTTCCTGTCCCTGGGTGCCGACGCGCTTGCTGTCCGCTTCCAGCGCGGCGAGCTGATCCTCGAAGATCATCTTGCTGTCATAGAGCAGGCGGCCGATCAGCGTCGACTTGCCGTCGTCCACCGACCCGCAGGTGATGAAGCGCAGCATCGTCTTGTGCTGGTGCACCTCCAGATACTGGTCGATGTCCTCCGCGATGAGGGCGTCGGTCTTGTAGATGGGTTCGTCGAGCGTGTCGGTCATCTCGTTCCAGTCCCGTTCGCCCTGAGCTTGTCGAAGGGCATTTCTTCTTGAAGATAAAAGTGGAGGGCTTCGACAAGCTCAGCCCGAACGGAGGAGAGGTGGGCTAGAAATACCCCTCCTGCTTCTTCTTCTCCATGCCCGCGCCGCCCGCATCCTTGTCGATGGCGCGGCCCTGCCGTTCCGATGTGGTGGTCAGCAGCGTTTCCTGGATGACCTCCGGCAAGGTCTTCGCCTCGCTCTCGACCGCGCCGGTCAGCGGGTAGCAGCCCAGGGTGCGGAAGCGGATCGAGCGCATCACCGGCTCCTCGCCCGGCTTCAGCGGGAAGCGCTCATCGTCGACCATCAGCAGCATGCCGTCGCGCTCCACCGTCGGGCGTTCCTCCGCGAAATAAAGCGGCACGATGGGGACGTCGTTCAGGTGGATATATTGCCAGATGTCCAGCTCGGTCCAGTTGCTGATCGGGAAGACGCGGATGCTCTCGCCCTTGTTCTTGCGGGCGTTGTAGAGGTTCCACAGTTCCGGGCGCTGGTTCTTGGGGTCCCAGCCGTGCGACGCCGTGCGGAAGGAGAAGATGCGTTCCTTCGCCCGGCTCTTTTCCTCGTCGCGGCGGGCGCCGCCGAAGGCCGCGTCGAAGCCGTAGAGGTTGAGCGCCTGCTTCAGCCCCTCCGTCTTCCACATGTCGGTGTGCAGCGGGCCGTGGTCGAACGGGTTGATGCCGCGTTCCTGCGCTTCGGGATTTTGATAGACGAGCAGTTCCATGCCCGATTCCCGCGCCATGCGGTCGCGCAGCTCGTACATCGCCCTGAATTTCCAGGTGGTGTCGACGTGCAGCAGCGGGAAGGGCGGCGGCGAGGGGTAGAAGGCCTTGCGCGCCAGATGCAGCATCACGGCCGAGTCCTTGCCCACGCTGTACAGCATCACCGGCTTTTCGGCCTCCGCCACCACTTCGCGCAGTATGTGGATGCTTTCCGCCTCCAGACGCTCCAAATGCGTCAGCCTTTTCGAATCGATCATGTTCACCGCCTTGTTTCGTGACTGCCTGATGGCAGAAGTGGCGAAGCTCTGGACCTCCCATATGGGAGGATATACATATTAGCCATGCGACTGGACGACGGCGGATTATTGGCGGCTCTCCATGAGGGTATGTTCGAGCAACCCCTTTGGCACGGGTTCCTCGACAGGCTGCGCGCGCGGTCGGGGGCCGCCTATGCCAGCCTGGCCTTCCGCCCGGTGGATGAGGAGCGGATCGTCGAACTCTATGCCGGGCCGCCGACGCCGCTGCATCTCGACCGGCTGTTCAACCAGAAATATGGGCGCGATCCATTGCCCTACCGGCGGATGCGGGAGGCGCGGGTCTATACGCTGGACGAACTGCTCGACCCCGGCGACAGGGTGCAGCAAGGCTATCGCGCCGAGTTTCTGGAGCCGCTGGGCATCACCAACATGCGTTCGGTCCGCGTCACCGAGCCGAGCGGCATGGACGCCTGGCTGAGCTGCGCGGGGGGGCGGGAAGTGGGGTCGGGCGTCGGCGCGCTGCTGACCGCGCTGGTGCCGCATCTGCGCATCGCATTGCGCAGCTTCGTCGCGTTCGAGCGGGAGAAGTTCCGTTCCTCGGTCAATTCGGAGGCGTTCGGGCGGCTCAATTTCGGCTGGCTGACGCTGGACGCCCAGTGCCGCATCGTCGACATGACGCCGCATCTGGAGCAGCTTTTCCAGCGGTCGCGGCTGTTGCGCCGGGGGCGTTATGACCGGCTGACGCCGGCTTCCCCGGCGGTCGACCGGGAACTGACCGCCTTGGTCAAGAGCTTCGCGGCGGATCGGGATGCGCGGCCGAGGGCGATCAACCTGAGCCGCGATCCGTTGATGGACATGCTGGTGCGGCCGATCCAGGACCGGTCGCTGTCCGCCCAGTCGGCGCCCGTCGCCATCGCCTATATCAGCGGGGACCGCTGGTCGCAGGCGGACCGGTGCGACCAGCTGGTCGACCTGTTCGGCCTGTCGCCCAGCGAGGCGCGGCTGGCCTGGGCCATCGCGCAGGGCATGTCGATCAGCGAGGCGGCCGCCGATCTGGGGCTGACGGTGGAGACGGCGCGGAATTATTCGAAGAAGATCTACGCCAAGACGGGGGCGCGGGGGCAGGCGGAACTGGTGCGCTATATTCTGACGAGCGTGCTGGCCCTGGCCTGAATTTGTTCGGCTTTGGCTGGCGGTTGCCATTGAGCGGTCCGTGCTCCTGCCTTCGCGGGAGCATGGAATCCGCTTTATTGGCGGGTTTCGCGAATCTTCTTCCGGTCGCAGGGGATAAAATGACAGGGGGCGTTCTTGTCGTCCGGATTGGCGGGCTTGCGCTGCCAGGGGGGCGTCCAGCCCGGCGGCGCGGAGCCGCAATACCAGGGGTTCGGCATGGCGGCGGCGGGCGCATGGACTGTCGTCAGCGGGATGACGGCCAGCAGGGCCAGCGCGCTAGACCGCATGGCTGAAGCGCTTTTCCGCCGGTTCCAGCCAGGCGTCGAAGCAGGCGGCGATGCTGCGCGCATAGGGCAGCGCGTCCCGTGTCAGCGCCACCCGGCCCTCGCTGACGCGGACAAGGCCCAGTTCCTCGAAGCGGCTGAAATCGGGCATGGGATGGGCGGTGCCGACATGCGCCTCGCCCTGGCAGAGCAGGGCCTCGATGATGCGGCCGCGGCGGCGGTCCTCCGGCGTGCGGAGCGTGCCGCGCGTGGCGGATAATCGGCCCGCATCGGCCAGCGCGCGCCAGGGACCGGCCTGTTTCTCATTCTGGACGATGAGGTCGGGGAACTGGCTGATCGCGCTGGCGCCCAGACCCAGCAATATCTCCGCCGGGTCGTCGGTGAAGCCCTGGAAATTGCGGCGCAGTCGGCCTTCGCGGGCGGCGCGGGCCATGCCGTCTTCGGGCAGGGCGAAATGGTCGAAGCCGATGGCGGCATAACCAGCGCCGGTCAGCGTCCCATGGCCCTGCGCCGCCATGGCGAAGCGGGCGGCGAGATCGGGCAGGTCGCTGGCGTCGATGCGGCGCTGGCGGGGCAGCAGCCGGGGCATATGGGCATAGCCGAACAGGGCGATGCGGGCGGGCCGCATGGCGATGGCGGCCTCCAGCGTGGCAGCCAAATCATCCGGCGTCTGGTCGGGCAGGCCGTACATCAGGTCGAAACCCGTCGCGATGCCGGCGGCGCGAAGCTGGTCGACGGCGCGCTCCACCATGTCGAGCGGCTGGATGCGGCCGATCCGCGCCTGGACATGCGGGGTGAAGGTCTGGACGCCGAGATTCGCCCGGTCGACGCCCATGGCGGCCATGGTCGCGATCCATGGCCCATCGAGGCGGCGGGGATCGAGTTCGACCGACAGTTCGGCATGATGCGCATCGAAGCAGAGCAGCAATTGCTGGAGCAGCCGGACGAAATCGACCAGCGGCAGGCTGTTGGGGCTGCCGCCGCCGAAGGCGATGCGCTGCACCCGGCCCTTGCCGTTCAGCCGGGCGGCGACGGTCGCAATCTCCCGCTCCAGCGATTCGACATAGGCGGTGAGGCGCTGGACGCGGTTCGCCGCGCCCGTGTTGCAACCGCAATACCAGCATATGTCGTGGCAATAGGGGATGTGGACGTAGAGCGAGAGCGGGTCGTTCCTTTCCACCCCGTCTAGCCGGGCGGCAAGCTCCGCCGCGCCGACATCGCCGCTGAACTGCGCGGCGGTGGGATAGCTGGTGTAGCGCGGCACGGGCCGGGCGAGCAGGTCGGGATGGTAGGTCCACATCATTTCCACTCAGGAACGCGCCGAATATCCTGCCGAAAGCCACGGATTTCCGCAGCATTCGGCTTGTCGCCGCGCTCTGTTCGCCAGCGCAGGGGATTTCGCGGCACGATGCGCGATGAACATGGCGATAGCTCCGTCGAAGAGATCTCTGACGCTTCAGCTGGTGTCGGCCACAAGCGTTGAAAGCCATGTAGCCCAATGATCGCCAGCGCGTCTTGATGTGTCTCAAAATCAACGGCGATACTTTGGGAAGCCTTCGTTTATGGACGGTGCGCGGCGGTCGGCATCACGCAGGGCAGGGACGGAGGTCCTACCTGACTATCGATCGGCGAATTCCACGGCAAAGGTGGACGGTGAAGTTGCGGCGCATGATCTGAAAAAAAGGGCGGAACGGCCATCGCCGTCCCGCCCGATCCGCCGGGGGCATTGGAGGGGTAGGGCGGCGTGCAGTCCGCCCCGCCCCCGGAAGGGTGGCGTCAATATTTCACGCGGACGCTCGCACCGTAGAACTTGTCATCGATGCGGATGTCGTGCGGGAAGGCCGGCGAGTCGAAATAGCTGTAATATTTGCCGCCGTTCACGTTCACGCCGTCCACCGTCACGGTGATGTTCGGCGTCACGTCATAGCCGACCGAAAAGTCGAGGCGGCCATTGGATTTGACCTTGTTGAACTGGCTGTCATAATCCGGGCTGGTAAGGGTGCCGGCGCCGAACAGCGACTCGTTGTAACCCGAGCGCCATGTATAGACGACGCGCGCGGTGATGCCGTACTTCTCGTAGAGCGCACCGGCGGTGTAGCTATATTTGGAGACGCCGAGCAGTTCCTTGCCTTCCAGCGGATCGCCGGGGGTCGTCACCTCGCTGTCAGCGAGGGTGAAGGTGCCCATCACGCCCAGGCCATCGAAACCTTCCGGCAGGAAGTCGAAGAAGGCCTGGCCCGCGACTTCGATGCCCTTGAGCTTGGAGGACCCGAGGTTGCGCGGCTGGGTGATCAGGTAGGTCTGGCCGTTGATGACCTGCACCGAGTTGGAGGGCGCGACGCGATCCTTCAGCTTGCGGTAATAGCCGGCGACCGAGACATAGCTGGACCGGCCGAAATAATATTCGGCGGTGACGTCGAAATTGTCGGACATCTGCGCCTTGAGGTCCGGGTTGCCGCCCGAGCCGGCCAGCCTGACGTTCGGGTTGCCACCGGGAGCCGCCAGCGACAGGCCGGGGTTGAGGTCGCCAAAGGTCGGCCGCGCGACGGTCTTGGCGTAGCTCGCGCGGAACTGCAGGTTCGGCGTGGCGCGGAAGCGGATGCTGGCGTTCGGAAGGGCGTAGAAGTCACGGGTGCCCCGGCTGATCGGATTGAACAGGTCGGTATTGTTCGGACCCGCGCCGATCACGCGCGAGGTGCCGTCCAGCGTGCGCTTGGTGTCGACCAGGCGAACGCCGACCAGGCCGTCGATCAACGAGGACCCGCCGAGGTCGATCTGATACTTGCCCTGAATGTAGGCCGCCCAGGTCTTCTCGGCCGCTTCATAGTTGCGCGTGGGGTCCCAGGCGGGATCGCCGGCGGGGGCGCCATAGAGTGCGCGCAGGTCATCCGTGTTGCTGAGCAGATAGTCCGGGTTCGGCGTGTACCAGTGGGCCCCGTTGTTGATGTACGGGATCGAGTCCGGCGAAAGCACCATGAAGTCCGACGGCAGGCCCACCGAGGAGACCAGCGTGGCGCGGTTCGCCCCAGGGAAGTTCGGACCGCCCGCAACCGCGCGGAACGTTCCGGTGCGGTCGGAATAGCGCAGGCCGACCTGGAACTGGCGCAGGAAATTGCTTTCGATGTCGAAGGCCGAGTCGAGCTTGAACGCATATTGGCGGCTGTTCGACTTGCTCAGATCCTGGAACAGCGAGTTCGCGAAGACGAAGCCGTCGGGATTGCCAAGCGGATCGCCCTGCATGACGGTGGTGCCGTGGCCGCCGTCATTGACGATGATGTCCACCGACGCGCCATGCTTGGCGGTGTCGACGATGATCGTGCGGTTCGCGTTCTTCGACTGGATGTAGCTGCCGTCGAAGACCAGATGCACCGTGTCGCTGTCCCATTTGAGACCGCCGCCGAACACATATTGGTCGGTGCGCTGCTTCTTCGCCTGGGTGCTGGTGAGCACGTCCACGCCGTTGAAGGTGGCCGACTTGCCAATGCAAAGATTTTCGATCCGGTTATTGGGGTTTTCTGCATCGGTCGTTGGAAAGCCCCCGGAATCGACCAGCCCGGAAAAGCAATCATTGCCTGCGACCGCATTGGTGATCGAACTGCCCGCAAACAGGTCCGAGAAGATGAAGTTCGTCGCGAAGGTCGAGCGATAGCCGGTGTAGAGGCCATCGAGATAGAATTGCAGTTCCGGCGTGATCTGCCACTGGAAGGCGGCGTTGACCTGCGGGCGGGTGTTGTGGCCGGTATCGGTCAGGCCGCCGACGCAGGTGGGCAGGACGATGTTCGCGGCGCCCGCCGGGCCATGGTTGCTCGACCGCGGATCGCAGTTGAAGGAGATCGGGCGGCTGAAATTGTTGCGCCCATAGGAAACATCGACCAGCAGGCCCATTTCGCCGTCGCCCGCATCCCAGCGGTTCGAGACGAGAAGACCGCCGGTATAGCTGGTCTCGCCGGAAATGTCGCCGCGATAGACGCGGCCGTTGGCGGCGACCGTGAAGCCCTTGCTGAAATTGAAGGGCTTCTGCAGCTTCATGTCGATGACGCCCGCGACGCCGCCTTCGATCAGATTGGCGGAGTTCGACTTGTAGACGTCGATGCCGCCGATCGCTTCGGCGGGCAGGTCCTGGAACGAAAAGCCACGGCCGACGCCGGTGAAGATCTCCCGCCCGTCCAGCGTGGTCAATATGTCCCCGATGCCGCGAATGATCGGATTCTGGATTTCGTTGTTGAAGCCGTTCTGCACCTGCACGCCCGCGATGCGCTGAAGCGCGGAGGCGACCGAGGTGTCGGGCAGCTTGCCGATGTCCTCCGCCACGATCGAGTCGACGACGAGGTCGGAATTCCTCTTCACATTGCGCGCGGCTTCAAGGCTGGCGCGTTGGCCGGTGACGATGATGTCGGCGCTATCGTCGGCCGGCGCGGCCGCGTCCTGCGCATGGGCCGGTATGCCGGCGAAGATCGCCAGTGCGGAAGACGTCCAGATAAGTGAGCGGGCGATACGGTTCATGGTCCTCCCCTTCGAACAGCAGCTCGGCCCTGTGTTGGGCCTTGGTGGGGCTCATAACCCTCGCGGTCTGATCGGACAAGACATATTTGTAGGATAAATAGGTTGCCTGTATGAAAAGCCGATGGTAGCGGCATCCTTAACATTCCCGAGAGATGCTGCTTTGCGTGGCGAGCGGCCGAATCGGGTAAAATGGATGGGAGGCGAACATTTCTTCTGCTGATGAGGGCAAGATCGAACCGGCCCTGAAGCTGCGCTCACGCGCATGGTTCGATGATCCCAGCCATCCTGACATGACGGCGCTCTATCTGGAGCGCTATCTGAACTACGGCCTTTCGATCGAGGAGATGCAGTCGGGCCGACCAATCATCGGCATCGCCCAGTCGGGCAGCGATCTGGTGCCGTGCAACCGCCATCATCTGGTCCTTGCGGAACGGATCAAGGCGGGCATCCGGGACGCGGGCGGCATTCCGATCGAATTTCCCAGCCATCCGTTGCAGGAAACCGGCAAGCGGCCGACGGCGGGCCTTGACCGCAACCTGGCCTATATCAGCCTGGTCGAGCTGCTCTACGGCTATCCGCTGGACGGCGTGGTGCTGACCATTGGCTGCGACAAGACCACGCCCTCCGCGCTGATGGCGGCGGCGACGGTGAACATTCCCGCGATCGCGCTGTCGGTCGGTCCGATGCTCAACGGCTGGCATGAGGGGAAGCGCACCGGCGCGGGCACCATCATCTGGAAAGCGCGCGAGATGCTGGCGAAGGGGGAGCTGGACTATCAGGGCTTCCTGAAGCTGGTCGCATCGGGTTCGCCATCGACCGGTTATTGCAACACGATGGGCACGGCGACGACGATGAACTCGCTGGCCGAAGCGCTGGGCATGTCGCTGCCCGGATCGGCGGCGATCCCCGCGCCCTATCGCGACCGGCAGGAATGCGCCTGGGAGACGGGACGCGCCATCGTCGAGATGGTGAAGGCCGACCGCAAGCCCTCCGACATCCTCACCCGCCCGGCTTTCCTCAATGCGATCCGGGTGAATTCGGCCATTGGCGGGTCGACCAACGCGCCGATCCACCTCAACGCCATCGCCCGCCATGTCGGCGTCGAACTGACGCTGGAGGATTGGGAGGCGCAGGGGGCGGACGTGCCGCTGCTGGTCAATCTCCAGCCCGCCGGCGAATATCTGGGCGAGGATTATTACCGCGCGGGCGGCGTGCCCGCCGTGATGGGCGAATTGTTCAAGGCGGGCCTGATCGACGGCGATGCTCTGACCGCCAATGGCCGCACCGTCGCGGAGAATCTGGCGGGCGCGAAAATCCATGACGAGGATGTGATCCGGCCGTTCGGGCGTCCGCTGAAGCAGGCGGCCGGGCTCACCGTACTCAGCGGCAATCTGTTCGAGGGCGCCGTGATGAAGCTGTCGGTGATCTCCGAGGAGTTCCGTAGCCGCTATCTCTCCGATCCCGAGCATCCCGACAGGTTCGAGGGTCGGGTGGTCGTGTTCGACGGGCCGGAGGATTATCACCGGCGCATCGACGATCCGGACCTTGGCATTGACGAAAATTGCATCCTCGTCATTCGCGGGGCTGGGCCGGTCGGCTATCCGGGCGGCGCCGAAGTGGTGAACATGCGTCCGCCCACAGCGTTGATCCGCGCCGGAATCCACGCCTTGCCCTGCATCGGCGACGGGCGGCAGTCCGGCACGTCGGGCAGCCCCTCCATCCTCAACGCCTCGCCGGAGGCGGCGGTGGGCGGGGGCCTCGCGCTGCTGCGCACGGGGGACCGGGTGCGCATCGACCTCAAGAACCGCAGCGCGGACATGCTGGTCGATGATGCGGAGATCGCCCGCCGGCGGGAGGAGCTTGCGGAGATCGAACGCGCCGTCACGCCCGAATCGCAGACGCCCTGGCAGGAAATCCAGCGCAGCCTGGTGGGCCAGTTCGCGACCGGCGCGATCCTGGAAGGTTCCGAAAAATATCAGCGCATCGCCCAGACGCGCGGATTGCCGAGAGACAGCCACTGATGGATCACGTGCGCGTCATCGCCCGCGACCGCGTGGATATTCTGGGCGAGGGGCTGTTCTGGTCGGTCCGCGACGGCGCGCTGCTGTGGACCGATATATTGGGCAAGCGGATCAACCGCCTGACGCCCGCCACCGGGCAGGTCGAGAGCTGGGAAGCGCCGGACGTCGTCGGCTGGATCATCGGGCGGGCCAGCGGCGGCTTCGTGGCCGGGATCGGCCGTTCGGTCGCCAGCGTGTCGCTCGATCCCTTTTCCTGCGAGACGCTGGCGACGATCCCCGGCGCGCCGGAGGCCAACCGCGTCAACGACGCCGCCGCCGATGCGCAGGGCCGCCTCTGGCTGGGCACCATGCCTTTTTCCTGCGACGTGCCGACAGGGGCGTTCCATCGTTTCGCGAAGGATTCGTTCACTCCCGCTGACGCCGCGCCCTATACGATTCCCAACGGTCCTGCGATCGATCCCGAGGGGCGCTTCCTGCTGCACACCGACAGCGCGATGGGCGTGATCTTCCGCTATCCGCTGGAGGATGGCCTGCTTGGCAGGCGCGAACCGTTCATCAGCTTCGAGGCGGGCTGGGGCGCGCCGGACGGGATGACCTTCGATGCCGAGGGGTATCTCTGGGTCGCGTGCTGGGGCGCTTCCTGTGTCACCCGTTTCGCGCCGGACGGCACGCCGGTCCGCCGCATCGCGCTGCCCGCGAGCCAGATCAGCAATTGCGTGTTCGGCGGCCCGGACCTCGACCGGATCTATGTCACGAGCGCCGCCGATGGCGTCGAGGAAGCGCAGGGCGGCGCGCTGTTCGAGATCGATCCGGGTTGCCGCGGGCTGGCCCCATTCCTGTATCAAGACTGAAGTTTCGAGAGGAGAGACGATGCTGAGGACCATGACCGCCGTCGCCCTGCTGGGCGCGGTGTCGACTTCCGCTTTGGCGGCCGAGGCCCGGCGCGAGACCTTCGGCCGAATGCCGGACGGCACGGCGGTAGAGGCGGTGACGCTCACCAACGCCAAGGGCATGTCGGTGCGCGTGATGACGCTGGGCGCGTCGATCCAGTCGGTGATGATGCCGGGCCGCGACGGCAAGGCCGTGGACATCGCGGTCGGCTATGACAGCCTGGAAGGCTATGCGAAGGACGGCCAGTTCTTCGGCGCGACGGTGGGCCGGGTCGCCAACCGCATCGCCAAGGGCCGATTCAGCCTCGACGGCAAGGCCTATGCGGTGCCGGTCAACAACGGTCCCAATTCGCTGCATGGCGGCACCAAGGGTTTCGACAAGGTCGTCTGGACCATCCGCGAGGTGAAGCAGGGCCGGAAATCCGGTGGAGTGGCCAGCGTCACCATGCGCTATGTCAGCCCCGACGGCGATCAGGGCTATCCCGGCACGCTGACCACCGACGCGACCTACACGCTGGATGAGCAGGGCAATCTGACGATCAGCTATACCGCGACGACCGACAGGCCGACCGTGGTCAACATTTCCAACCATGCCTATTGGAACCTCGCAGGGCCGGGCCGCACGGCGATGGATCATGTGCTGACCATCCCGGCGGATCGCTTCACGCCCACCGACGCGGCCTCCATTCCGCTTGGCCAGCACCGCAGCGTCGCGGGCACCGTGTTCGATTTCCGCCAGCCTACCCCGGTCGGCGCGCGTGTGCGCGAAGGCGCGGACGAACAGATCCGCTACGGGCGCGGTTATGACCATAATTGGGTGGTCGGTAACGCCGTCACCAAAGACCAGCATCTGATGGCCCGCGTCACCGAACCGGCGTCCGGCCGCGGCTTCGAACTCTGGTCGAACCAGCCGGGCCTGCAATTTTATTCGGGCAATTTCATGGACGGCACGATCGTCGGCAAGGGCGGGCAGATCTACCGCGAGGGCGACTCGCTGGTGTTCGAGCCGCAGCTTTTCCCGGATAGCCCGAACCAGCCGCAATTCCCGTCGGTCCGCCTCGATCCGGGCAAGACCTACCGGAATGTCATGACCTACAAATTCTTCGTCGCACAATAAGAGGGGACTGTTCGTGAAAGCTCTCACCACCTGCCTGCTGGCCTCCGTCGCCGCGCTGACCGCCATGCCCGCCGATGCGCGCCCGCAATGGACGCCTGTGGAAGCCAAGGCGTGGTATGCCAAGCAGCCCTGGCTGGTCGGTTCCAACTATGCGCCCGCCAACGCCATCAACCAACTTGAGATGTGGCAGGCGGAGACATGGGACCCGGTGCGCATCGATCACGAACTGGGCCTTGCGGAGGGCATCGGCATGAACACGATGCGCGTGTTCCTGCACGATCAGCTCTGGCAGCAGGATGCCGAGGGTTTCAGGAAGCGCATCGACCAGTTTCTGACGATCGCGGCGAAGCACAGGATCAAGCCGCTGTTCGTGCTGTTCGACAGTTGCTGGGACCCCAATCCGGTGCTGGGGCCGCAGCGCCCGCCCATCCCCGGCGTCCACAATTCCGGCTGGGTCCAGAGCCCCGGCCTGCCCGCGCTGCGCGACCCCGCGCAGGAACCGCGCCTGAAGGCCTATGTGCAGGGCGTCGTCGGCGCCTTCGCCAAGGACGACCGCGTGCTTGGCTGGGATCTGTGGAACGAGCCCGACAATGGCGCCGACCAGTATAAGGGCCAGGAAGGCAAGCAGCCCCTGGTCCTGGCGCTGCTCACCAAAGTCTATGGCTGGGCGCGCGACGTGGACCCGACGCAGCCGCTCACCTCGGGCGTGTGGCAGCATGACGACTGGAAGACCGAAAGCGCGTTGACGCCGATGGAGAAGCTGCAACTCGGTCAGTCGGACGTGATCTCCTTCCACGACTATAACTGGCCGGAGAAATTCCAGGACCGCGTGAACCAGCTCAAGGTCTATGGCCGCCCGATCCTGTGCACCGAATATATGGCGCGGGGCAATGGCTCGACCTTCGACGGATCGCTGCCGATCGGCAAGCGCGAGAATGTGGCGATGATGAACTGGGGCTTCGTCGACGGCAGGACGCAGACCCGCCTGCCCTGGGACAGCTGGAAAAAACCCTATACGCAGGATGAGCCGACCATCTGGTTCCATGAGGTCTTCCGGAACGACGGCACGCCCTATCGCCAGGCCGAAACCGACCTGATACGTTCGCTGGCCAAGGCGCCCAAGGGCGTGGTGCCCGCGAAGAAATAAGCCGGTCAGCCGGTTCGAGGAGAGAGCTGCATGCGCACTGTCCCGCTATTGGCCGCTCTCTGCGGCCTTGCGCTGTCCGTTCCCGCCCATGCCGCGTCGGTGTGGGCAGGGGCATGGGGCTATGCTCCGGCCGACAGCGATGCGCGGGAGCCCGAACAGCCGCCCGGCACCTATCGGTACCGGGTAAGGCTGACGCAGGCGGGCGACGCCTTGCAGCTCAGTTTCAGCAATGCGGAGGGGGACAGGCCGCTGGCGATCGCGGCGGTCGGCATTGCCGAACCTTCGGCCGCCACCGGCACGGAGATCGGCGCCCATCCGCTCCGTCCGCTCACTTTCTCAGGCCAGTCGGGGATCGCGCTGCCCGAAGGACATACGGTCGTCAGCGATCCGCTGGCCGCGCCGTTCCGTGTCGGGCAGGACGTGATCGTCAGCGTCACCTTCACGACGCCGACGCGGCCGGCGCGCACCAATCTGGGGCTGGAGATGGCGTTCGCGCCCGCCGGGGCCGAGCCGCTATTCACGCCGATCAAGGTGCGATCCTATCTCTCGCTCGCGGCGGTGCGGGCAAAGCGGGCGCCCTGCACCGTGGTCGCCTTCGGGGATTCGATCACCGACGGCTTCCTTGGCCTTTCGCCGCAGACCCGCGGCTGGCCGGGCCGTCTGGCCGAGCGTCTGGCGGCGCTGCCCTCTGCCCGGCGCTGCGGCGTCGTCAACATGGGCATCAGCGGCAACCGCGTGCTGCGCCGGGGCCGGGCGACATCCGCGCTCGACCGCTTCTGGCGCGACGTGGCGAGCGTGCCCAACGTCACCCATGTAATCTTCCTGGAGGGCATAAACGACATCGGCGCGGGCAAGGACAGCGGTCCGGAGGCGACGGCGCCCGACCAGCTCGTCCAGGGCTATCGCCAGTTCGTGGCGCGGGCCCATGCGCTGGGCATCAGGGTGATCGGCGGGACCATGACGCCCGCGCTCCATGCGGGCTATATGTCGCCCGCCAAGGAGCGGACGCGGCAGGCGGTGAACGCCGCGATCCGGACCGGGGCGATTTTCGACGATGTCGTCGATTTCGACGCGGCGGTGCGCGATCCGGCCTCGCCCGCCGACCTGCGACCCGACTATGATCCGGGCGACCACCTCCACCCCAATGACGCGGGTCTGCGCGCCATGGGGGATGCGGTGAATCTTTCGGCGCTCCGCCCGGCAAACTGATCCGGGCGGAGAATCCACAGCTTCTTCACGGCTTTGGGGCTGCCACAGCTTCGCCCGCGCGCGAGGGCACAGGGAAGATCGGCATCCCGTCGCTGCTCCATTCCATGCGCTGCACGCGGGGGGAGCGGGCGGCGGTGCATTTCCGGTCCGCCCCGTCATTGGCGTGATAGACGATCCATGTCTGCCTGCCGCCATCGGTCGTGAAGAAGCCGTTATGGCCGGTCGCATAGACATTGTTCTGCGGCGCCTTGGCCAGCACCGGGCGCGGCGCCTTGGTCCAGCTTGCCGGGTTCATGGGATCGCTGCCGGGCCTGGCGTGAAGCAGGCCGAGCGCATAATCGTCCGACCAGCAGGCGCTGGCCGAATAGGTGAGGAACAGGTCGCCCTTGGGGCCGGGCAGAAATTCCGGGCCCTCCAATATCTGCCGCCCGCCCTGACGCTCGAACGGCTGGTCGGGGCGCGCGATCACCGTTTCGCCGGGGCCGAGCGTCCATGCATTGGTCATCGGTGCGATGGCGAGCACGCTGTCCGGCCCGTCATAGGCCGAATAGACGAAATAGCGCTGGCCGCCATGCTCGAACACGGTGCCGTCCAGCCCGGTCATGCGCGTGTTGACGCGCCCGCGATCGATCCATTCGCCTTTCAGCGGATCGGCGTTGGCATTTTCCAGCACGAAGACGCCGCGATGGGCGTCGTCATCATGCCCGGCCTCCGCGGCGGTGTAATAGACATACCATTTGCCGTCGAGCCGGTGCAGTTCCGGCGCCCAGATCGAGATCGCATTGGGGCCGCTGGCGGGCGGGGTCCAGATCACATGTTCGGGCGCGCCGGCCAGTTTCGCGAGATCGCCGGTCTGGCGGATGGCGATGCGGTCGCCCTTGGTCCCGAGGAAATAGAAGGTCGCGCCATGATGGACGATCCACGGATCAGGCCCGCTCGACAGCAGCGGATTGGCGAGCGTCGGGGCGGCCTGCTGCGTGCTGGCGGTGGCGCAGCCGCCAAGCGCCAGCAGGGCGGCCAGAGCCAGGGGAGCCAGCGTAAGGGGAGCGAAGGCGCGGATCATGAGCGGTCCTCCAGTCCGGCCCAGCCTTGCGCGAAGGCGCGGGCGCTGGCGGCGATCTCTTCCGTGGTGGCGCCTATGCGGTACAGCGCCGATCCCAGCCCGAAACCGTCCGCGCCTGCCTGACGCCAGGGTTCCATATTGGCCGGCGTGATGCCGCCAACGACCAAGAGCGGCACCTCTTTGGGCAGCACCGCCCGCTGCGCCTTGACCACGGCGGGGGTCGCCGCCTCCGCCGGGAACAGCTTGAGCCCGCTCGCGCCCGCCGCCAGCGCCGCAAAGGCTTCGCTGGGCGTGAAATAGCCGGGCAGCGAGACCATGCCGCGCTTGGCGGTCTCGGCAATGACGGCGATGTCGGTGTTGGGCGAAACCACCATCGCCCCGCCCGCATCCTGCACCTGCGCCACCTGATCGACGGTCAGCACGGTGCCCGCGCCGACGATGGCGGCATCCCCGACGCGGCGCGCCAGCCTTTCGATGCTGAGCAGCGGATCGGGCGAATTGAGCGGAACCTCTATCAGGCGGAAGCCCGCCTCGACCAGCGCGTCGGCGGCGGCCTCCACCTCATCGGGGCGGATGCCGCGCAGGATGGCGACCAGTGGGAGTTGGGAGAAGGCGTCGGAAAAATCGATCATGCTTTGATGTCCCAGATGCGGGTGATGCCGGCGACGAAGGAGGCATGGCTGTCGACGACGACAGCCTGTCCCCCGGCGATGGCGATGGCGGCGGAATAAAGTCGCGCAAGCAGGCCGTCGGCAAGCAGATGGACCTGCTGCCCCGGCTGCGTGATCCGTGCCCGGCAGTCGCTGCCGATCAGCAGGCCGCTGACATAGGCGGCCGCCGCGCCGGGCGCGCGTCTGCCCAGCACCGCCGCGGCGCGCACGCCGAACAGGGCGGAAAGCAGGTCCCGGTCGGCGCTGGCTTCGGCGCCCTTGCGGAAATCCGCATCCGCGTCGACCTCGCCGGTCATTTCGCTGCCGATCAGCGCATGGCCCTTGAGCAGCGCGAACATCTCGCCGGTCATGGCGGTGGTGAAGTCGGCAAGCGCGCTGTCCTTCATGAGCGCCCATTTGGCATGGGTGCCCGGCTGGCACAGCAGCGCGTCGCCGGGGGCCAGCCCCGCCGCGACAGCGCCCAGAAGCTGCACTTCCTCGCCGCGCATGACGTCCTGCCGCTCGTCGCCGTCGCGGCAGACGCCCGGCACTATGGCGACGCCTTCTGCGGGCGAGACGAGGCGCGCCGCAAGGTCCGCGAGCGAGGCCGGAACGGGTACATAGCCCGCATCATGCCATCCCCGGTTGGAGCCGACCATGCCCGCGAGCAGCATCGGCAGCCCGCCATGGCGCTCGCGCAGCCCCGCCACGGCGGCGGGAAAGCCGCCCGGCGGAACGGAGAGGATGCCCATATCGTCGCGCTCGGTGGCGACGACCTCGCCACCCTCGATCAGATAGGCGCGGCGGTTGGTCGTGCCCCAATCGACCGCGATGAACGCCGCGCCGCTCACCAGAACACCGCGTAGAGGACGCAAAGCACCAGAATCACCGCGATCGCTCCTGCATTGAACCCGGTCGAGGTGGCGTAGCGCACGTCGCCGGTCGCTATGCTGTCCTTGTCGCGCCGCGCCGGGGTCGCGAGGGAGACGGCGACCGCCAGCGCCAGCGCCGCGAGGAAGACCAGGCCCATGCGGTCGAGGAAGGGGACGCCCGGCGCCCAGAGCTTGAAGCCCCAGGACAGCGCCACCGATGCCACCGCCGCCGTGATCGCGCCCGGCTCATTGGCGCGCCGCCAGAACAGGCCGAGCAGGAAGATCACGGTGATGCCCGGCGTGAAGAAGCCGGTGAATTCCTGGATGAACTGGAACGCCTGCTCGCTGGAGCCGACCAGTGGCCGGGCGGTGAGGATGGCGATGAGGATCGCGATCGCGGCGGCGATGCGGCCCACCAGCACCAGATGGCGTTCCCGCCTTTCGCCGGGTTCCTCCATCCTGCGGAACTTCGCCCAGACGTCGAGCGTGAAGATGGTGGCGATCGAATTGATCTTCGAGGCGGTGGACGCGATGATCGCCGCCACCAGCGCCGCGAAGACGAGGCCCAGCAGGCCCGGCGGCAGCAGCCGCATCATCGTCGGATAGGCTTCGTCCGGCTTGGCGAGGTCGGGCGCCAGGACGACGGCGGCGATGCCCGGCAGCACGATGATGATCGGCATGATGAGCTTCAGGAAGGCCGCGAACAGCATGCCGCGCTGCGCCTCGTCCACCGACTTCGCCGCCAGCGCGCGCTGGATGATATATTGGTTGAAGCCCCAATAGCTGAGGTTCGCGATCCACATGCCGCCGATCAGCACCGAAAGGCCGGGCAGGTCCATATAATGCGGGTCGCCTTTCTGGAGGATCATGTGGAAATGGTCGGGCGCGCGTTCGACCAGGCGCGAGAAACCGGCGATGACGCCTGCGCCCCCGCCGATCTCGCCCAGCGTCAGCACGGCGATGACGAGGCCGCCCAGGACCAGCAGCGTCACCTGCACGATGTCGGTCAGCGCCACCGCCTTCAGCCCGCCGCGAAGCTGGTAGAGCAAGGCGAAGACGCCGAGCGCGACCAGCGCCACGTCCTGGTTCACGCCCGCCACCTTCATCACCGCGACCGATCCGAGCCAGATGATGCTGGTCAGGTTCACGAAGATGTAGAGGACCAGCCAGAATATCGCCATCAGCGTCCGGATGCCGTTGCCGTAGCGCCGCTCCAGGAATTGCGGCATGGTGTAGATCTCGTTGCGCAGGAAGATCGGCAGGAAGAATTTGCCGACGATCAGCAGCGTCGCCGCCGCCATCCATTCATAGGAAGCGATGGCGAGGCCGATGGCATAGCCCGAACCGGACATGCCGACGATCTGCTCCGCCGAGATGTTCGCCGCGATCAGCGAGGCGCCGATGGCCCACCAGGGCAGGTTCTTCGACGCCAGGAAATAGTCGGTCGAATTTTTCGGCCCGGCCCCCGCCTTGTCGCGGCTGACCCATTGCGCGAGGCCGAATATGCCGATCGCGTAGATCACGACCACGGTGATGTCGATCGTCGCCAGTCCCATCTCGTCTCCCCAATCTTCCAGCAACGGACGTGCCGGTCGCATGGCCGCGAATCGCGCGATCGGGCCTGCCGATCTGCTTCTTCATAAAACACATATTTATAATATCAATCTTGACAATATTTCGATGGAGAGGTCTATCTTCCGCCGGACAATCAAGGGAGACGGAAATTGGCTCGGGGCAAATCGCTTTTCGCGCTTGCTGCGGCATCGGCCGCCATCACGCTTTCATTCATGCAAATTCCCGCCGCAGCCCAGTCGAAACCGGTGCGCGCCGAGGTCGTGCCCGGCGCGCCTGAGACGCCATATGTCGATCCCGACAAGGCCTATCTCTTCGCCCACATGACCAAGGAGCGCTATGGCGTGCTCTATTATTCGGTCAGCCGGGACGGGCTGCACTGGGAGCAGATCAACGGTGGCAGGCCGGTGTCGGAGGATTATCACGGCCACGCCTCGATCGCGCGCGGGGGCGACGGGCGCTATTATCTGGTCGGCAACAAGAGCGACGAAGACCCCTATATCCGCTTCTGGGTCTCCGACGATCTGGTCGGTTGGAAACCCTATGGCACCTATCGTCCCGACCTGTCGAACATCCCCGGCCTGCCGCACGCCATGCAGCGGATCGGCGCGCCCAAGCTGTTCTTCGACAAGCCGTCGGGCCAGTTCCTGCTGACGTGGCACACCGCCACCGTCCCCGGCGTTCCCGAAGACCCGGAGCGTTATTGGGCGAGCCAGCGCACGCTCTACGTCCTCTCGCCCGATCTCAAGCGCTTCGCGAAGCCGCCGCGCCGCCTGTTCGACTGGGACATGGCGACGATCGACACCTTTATCCGGCCGGAGGCCGGTGGCAGCGCCTATTGCGCGATCGTGAAGGATGAGCGCTATCCCAGCTACAACTGGACCACCGGCAAGACGGTGCGCATCTCCTGCGCCAAGGACCTGCTTGGTCCCTATCCGCCGCCGGGACCGCCGGTCAGCCCCAATTTCCGCGAAGCGCCGACCGTGATCCGCGCACCGAACGGCGAGGATTGGCTGATGTACTATGAGCAATATGCGGGAACGAGCTATGGCCTGTCCAAGGCGCCGCGCCTGACGGGCCCCTGGTTCCAGGTCTCGGGCAATTCGGGCGTGCCGGAATGGAACCGTTATGAGATGCCGGCCGGACTGCGTCACGGCTCCATGGTCGAGATCAGCAAGGAGCAATATGATAGGCTGGTGAGGGCGTTTCCGAACCGCAGGTGAGAGGCGGCCGTGCTCGTGCCGCGCTCGCCTGCGGCACGATCCGGCCCATAGAGGTGCGCAAAGGGGCGTCCAATACCTGTCGGAATTATCATATGAATTGACTTATCATATGAAAGGACCTTGCCTGGGCTGGAGCGGGCATTAACATGGATTGCCATGACATCGGAGCGGGTAAGGACAAGGACAGCGTCTTGGCAGAGGCATCTCATCTCATCGTGGACGAACCGGCAGCGCAGCTTGGCCGCAATCTGACCTATGGCCTGCTGGACAGCATCGGCCGCGCCATCGTTACCGGCCGGTTCGACGATGTCGTCTTCCCCACCGAGGGGGAACTTGCCAAGCAGCATGGCGTCAGCCGCTCCGTCACGCGGGAAGCGGTCAAGATGCTCACCGCCAAGGGCCTGCTGAGCGCCCGCCCGCGCCAGGGCACGACCGTGCAGCCGACCTCCTCATGGAATCTGTTCGACACCGACGTGCTGCGCTGGATGCTGGAACGCCAGCTTTCGGTGAACCTGCTGCGCCAGTTCAACGAGCTGCGCGTGGCGGTGGAGCCGGAGGCGGCCGCCCTGGCCGCGCGAGTCGCGGGGGAGGACGATGTCAAGCGCATCGACGATGGCCTGCAGCGTATGCAGGCGGCGGAAAACGGGCTGGATGACCCGCTGGAAGCGGATATCGCTTTTCACGTCGCCGTGCTCCGCGCGTCGAAAAACCCCTTCTACATCCAGTTGCGGGATGTGGTGAGTACCGCGTTGCGCACCTCGATCCGCTTCACCAATCGTATCAAGGGCCGCACCGCCGACGTCGTCGAGCATGCCAAGGTGCGCGATGCCATCGTCCTGCACGATCCCGACGGGGCGCGGATCGCCATGCGGCGGATCATTGGCGATGTGCTCCTCCTTATCGAGGATCGGTTGCCCTAGACCAGCGCCAATGGCCGGCCAGGCGTTCAGCCTGCATCCTGTCCAGACAAGAGGATTTACCGTGGAGCCTGTCCGATTGGGTCTCGTGGGCATCGGCAAGATCGCCAGGGACCAGCATCTGCCCGCCATCGCCGCCGACCGCCGCTTCCGCCTTGCCGCCACTGCCAGTCGTCAGGGCCGCGTGGAGGGGATCGACGGCTATCATGACATTGAGGATATGATCGGAGCCTGCCGACTGGACGCGGTTTCACTCTGCACGCCGCCGGATGGGCGCTATGCACAGGCGCTGACCGCCCTGGAAGCCGGGCTGCATGTCATGCTGGAAAAGCCGCCGACAGTGACGCTTTCGCATATCGCGGCACTGACGCAGGCCGCGCGGGCGGCAGGCGTGACGCTCTTTGCAACCTGGCACTCGCGCGAGGCGGCGGGTGTGGCTCCAGCGCGCGCGTGGCTTGCCGATAAACGCATTCTCGCCGTCCGGATCGACTGGCGCGAAGACATCCGCCGCTGGCATCCGGATCAGGAATGGATACTCGGTTCGGGGGGCTTTGGCGTATTCGACCCCGGCATCAACGCCCTGTCGATTGCGACCGAGATCCTGCCGCACGAACTGCTGCTTGAGCAGGCCAGCCTGGATGTGCCGGCAGGACGCATGTCTCCCATCGCCGCCGAGCTCAGGATGCGCTGCGGCGATGCCGCAGTGCACGCAATATTCGACTTTCTCGAAACCGGCCTGCAGATTTGGTCCATAGAAGTCGATACCGACGCCGGCACCCTGCGCCTCGCCATGGGCGGCAGCATATTGCAACTTCCCGGCGAACCGGAGAGCATTGCGGCGGACCGGGAATATGCACGCCTCTACGCCCGGTTCGCGGAGTTGATCGCAGCGGGGCAAAGCGATGTGGATATAAGGCCGCTACGGCTTGTCTCCGACGCCTTCCTGATTGCGGAGCGGCGGATCACCGAAGCCTTCGCATTCTAATGGCTCCCTATATCGGGATTATCGTAAAGCGGTCTTTCGCATTTGGGGGGTGTGGTCTGGATAGCCGAAGTTGACCTGTTCGAACGCAAACACTTTCAATATTACCTGAATCGTGTAATGAAAATTTCGCCGGCGTTTCGCTGGCGGAGCTGGAAGTGGAGGGAACGGGCTGATGAGCGGCATATCGCCAATCACCGCTGGTGGCACGATCGATAAGTTGCACGGCAAGTTTCGAGCCGGCGGGAACGTCGCGGCATGTTGAGGCAGGACGTTCGTGAATGGCGCGCGGAGGCGGTACGTCGGATCGAGGCGGACTATAATCGCTCAGCCGACACGCATTTGATCCGCCTGGATCTGCCCCGCTATCCCGGTATCACCCTCTACCTCAAGGATGAGAGCTCACATCCCACCGGCAGCCTGAAGCATCGGCTGGCGCGTTCGCTGTTCCTTTATGCGCTTTGCAGCGGCTGGATCGGGCCCGATACATGCGTGATCGAAGCTTCCTCCGGCTCGACCGCGGTGAGCGAGGCCTATTTTTCGCGCATGCTCGGGCTTCGCTTCATCGCCGTCGTGCCGGCCAGCACGGCCGCGCCCAAGCTGGAGGCGATCCGCTTCTATGGTGGCGAGATCCATCCGGTTGAAGATCCGCGCAAGGTCTATGAGGTGGCGCATGAGCTGGCGGCCCAGACCGGCGGCCACTATCTCGACCAGTTCACCTATGCGGAACGGGCGACCGACTGGCGCGGCAACAACAATATCGCCGAATCGATTTTCGCGCAGATGGCGCATGAGGAACACCCCGTTCCATCCTGGATCGTTTGCGGCGCGGGAACGGGTGGAACCTCCGCGACGATCGGCCGCTTCATCCGTTACCAGCGTCACACCACCCGGCTGTGCGTCGCCGATCCGCTCCATTCGGTCTTCCATCGCCATTTCGATGCCGCCGATGTGGTCGCCTTGCCCGAAGGTTGCGCGTCCTACATCGAGGGGATCGGGCGGCCGCGGGTGGAGCCCAGTTTCCTGCCCTCGGTCATCGACCGGATGCTCGCAGTCGATGATGCCGACAGCCTTGGGGCGATGCGCGCCTTGTCCGACCGGCTCGGCCGACGGGTCGGCGGTTCGACGGGAACCAATCTGGTGGCGTGCGAGGCGCTGATCCGGGAAATGGCGTCTGCTGGCGAAACAGGAAGCGTCGTGACGCTGCTGTGCGACAGCGGAGACCGCTATGGCTGCACCTATTATGACGATGACTGGATGGCCGAACGTGACATTTGCTGGGCGCCATCTGCCGCCCGGCTGGCGTCGTTTCTGGCGCTCGACCGCTGATGGCGCACTGACATGAGCGTCGCTGGCCACAACGGGCGCACCGAACGGGCGCGACGCGATCGCCTGTGGCCGATCGTGCGCCGACATGGCAAGGATGCGGCATGACTGGCTGGCGGTTCTGGATCGATCGGGGCGGCACGTTCACCGATGTCGTGGCGCGGAAGCCGGGCGGTGAAATCGTCACGGCCAAGCTCCTGTCGGAAGACCCGGAACGCTACGAGGATGCCGCGGTTGAAGCGATTCGGCGGCTGACGGAAGGCGCGCCTGTCGATTTCGAGCTGCGGATCGGCACGACGGTCGCGACCAATGCTCTGCTGGAGCGCAAGGGCGAGCCGACCGTGCTGGCCATCACGCGCGGATTTGGTGACGCGTTGCTGATCGGCCATCAGGAAAGGCCCGACATCTTCGCGCGCGATCCGCACCGGCCGCCGCCCCTTTTTTCCCGGACGATAGAGGTCGAGGAACGGGTCGCCGAAGACGGCCGGGTCTTGCAGCCGCTGGACAGGGTGAAAGCGGCAGAGCATCTCGGGCACGCGTTCGAGGCGGGATACAGGGCCATCGCCATCGTGCTGATGCACGGGTGGCGTTTCCCGATGCACGAGGCGGCGCTGATGGCGCTGGCGGAACGGCAGGGATTCACGCAGATTTCCGTCAGTCATCGCGTCGCGCCCGTGGTGAAGCTCATCGGCCGCGGCGACACGACCGTCGCCGACGCCTATCTGTCGCCGGTCGTCCGGAACTATGTCGAATGGTTGACCGCCGCCCTTGAAAGGGAGGCGCTGTTCATGCAGTCTTCCGGGGGTCTGGTTGCCGGCAAGGCTTTCCGGGGAAAGGATGCGATCCTTTCCGGCCCGGCGGGCGGCATCGTCGGCATGACGGTCACTGCGGCCCAGGCCGGCTTCGACCGCGTGATCGGCTTCGACATGGGCGGGACCTCGACCGATGTCTCCCACTATGCCGGCGAGTTCGAGCGGGATTCGGAGACGATCGTCGCGGGCGTGCGCGTTCGGGTCCCGATGCTCCGCATCCACACCGTCGCGGCGGGCGGCGGATCGATCTGCCGCCTCGACAACGGGCGCGTTGTGGTGGGGCCTGAAAGCGCCGGGGCGGTGCCCGGTCCTGCCTGCTACAGGCGCGGCGGCCCCTTGACGGTCACCGACTGCAACCTTCTGCTGGGGAAACTCCGCCCGGAATATTTTCCGGCGCTGTTCGGACCCGACGGGAACCTTCCGCTCGACCGCGAAGCGGTGGAAGCGCGATTTGCCGAGCTTCCGCTCGATCCGGCAAGCGCGGCGGAGGGGTTCGTCGCCGTGGCGGTCGCGAACATGGCCAATGCGATCCGCACCATTTCCGTCGCGCGGGGCCATGACGTGACCCGGTATGTCCTGGCGTGCTTCGGCGGTGCGGGCGGGCAGCATGCCTGCCTTGTCGCTGATGCGCTGGCGATGGATCGGGTGATGATCCATCCTCTCGCGGGGGTGTTGTCCGCCTACGGCATGGGACTTGCGGACCGGCGCGAGGTTCGGGAGGCGAGCCTCGGCACGCCGGCGTCCGATCGGGCAGCATTGGTCAGCGCGCTGGACGCGCTGGCCGAGCAGGCGCGCGAAGCGCTGCGGCGGCAGGGCGTCGATCCGGCGTCGATCAAGGTCGATCAGCGCGTTCATCTGCGTCGCGGCGATACGGAGCATACGATCGAGATTCCCTTCGGCGAGACGGACGCGATGGCCGCCGCGTTCGATGCGGCGCACCGTGCGCAGTTCGGCTTCGACGCCCGCGCGGCCCTGATTGTCGACCGTATGGTTGCGGAGGCGATCTCGGCATCGGATGTTTCCCAGGACGCTGTGGTTTCCCTGCCGCGCGCGCCGTCGCCGCCGCTGGATTCAGCGCCTGTCCGAATGGCCGGCGCCTGGCGGGAAGCGGCGGTGCACGCGCGCGAGCGGCTGCCGGCCGGCGCGATCGTGAAAGGACCCGCCCTGATCATCGACGCCGTGTCCACGACAGTCGTGGAGCCGGGATGGCGCGCCAGTGTCGATCCGCAGGGCAGCCTGATCCTGGACCGCGTCGAACCCCGCACGAACGAGGTCGTGGCCGACGCCACGCAAGCGGATCCTGTCCGTCTTACGATCTTCGCCGGGCTGTTCATGAACATAGCCGAGGAAATGGGGGCGGCGCTCCAGCGCACGGCAACCTCCGTCAACATCCGCGAACGGCTGGATTTCAGCTGCGCGCTATTCGATGCCAGCGGCAATCTCGTCGCCAATGCGCCGCACATCCCGGTGCATCTCGGCTCGATGGGGGACAGCATCCGCACGATCATCGCTGACCGTGGCGACTGCCGCGACGGACGGGGTATGCGCCGGGGTGACGCCTATGCGCTCAACGCACCCTATCGTGGCGGCACGCATCTGCCCGACATCACCGTCATCATGCCCGTGTTCGCAGACGAAGCGGCCGACAAGCCGACCTGGTTCGTCGCCGCGCGCGGTCACCATGCCGATGTGGGCGGCGTGACGCCGGGATCGATGCCGCCCAACAGTCGCACCCTTCAGGAGGAGGGCGTGCTGCTCGACAATGTCCTGGTGGTCGATGAGGGACGGTTCCTTGAAACCGAACTGCGTCTGATGTTTGCCGCTGGCCCGTATCCGGCGCGGAATATCGACCAGAACATCGCCGATCTCACCGCTCAACTCGCCGCCTGTGCAAGGGGGGCGGAGGGTCTGGCTCACATGGCCGAAAGTCATGGAGCCGATGTCGTCACCGCCTATATGGAGCATGTCCAGGCACATTCGGACGCAGCGGTTCGCCGGCTCTTGCCGACGCTGGCGAATGGGGCGTTCGCCTATGAGATGGACGATGGCGCGGTCGTGCGGGTCCAGATAAGGATCGACCGCGAGCGGGAGCGGTTGTCGGTCGATTTCACAGGCACCAGTGCGCAGCGCCAAAATAACTTCAATGCGCCTGCTGCCAT
The DNA here is from genome assembly GCF_015074805.1 of Sphingobium fuliginis. Classification (NCBI taxonomy): domain Bacteria; kingdom Pseudomonadati; phylum Pseudomonadota; class Alphaproteobacteria; order Sphingomonadales; family Sphingobiaceae; genus Sphingobium; species Sphingobium fuliginis. Next base: position 113,939 of record NZ_CP060036.1, read on the forward strand.
CGTGCGGGCAGCCGTGCTGTACGTCGTGCGCACGATGCTGGATGATGCGATCCCGCTCAACGACGGCTGTCTGCGTCACGTGGACATTCATATTCCCGAAGGTTCGATGCTGAAGCCGTGCCATCCCGCGGCGGTGGTCGCCGGCAATGTCGAAACCAGCCAGGTGGTCACCGACGCGCTGTTCGGGGGCTGGGCGCGGTTGCCGCTTCGCAGGGCACGATGAACAATCTTACCCTGGGCGACGACGCGTACCAATATTATGAAACCATCGCGGGCGGTGCGGGGGCCGGACCGGGGTTTGACGGTGCATCCGTGATCCAGACCCACATGACCAACAGCCGCATGACCGACCCCGAGATATTCGAGGGGCGGACATCCTGTCTCGTCGAGGCCTTCGCGATACGCCGCGGTTCTGGCGGCGAAGGCCTGAACCGCGGCGGCGACGGCGCCGTGCGGCGAATTCGTTTCCTTCGCCCGATGACCGCCTGCCTGCTCGCCAATCGGCATCGGGTGCCTCCGTTCGGTCTTGACGGCGGCAAAAACGGCGCAGCCGGCGCCGTGCGGATCGAGCGCGCCAGCGGACATATCGAGCCGCTTGGCTCGACGGCAGAAGTCGATATGCAGACAGGCGACGTGCTGGTCGTCGAGACGCCGGGCGGCGGCGGTTTTGGTCGATTGCCATGATGCTGGACGAGGCGATGGCGGGCCGCTTCCTTCGGCTGACGCTGGGGCACCTCACGCGCGAATGGCCGTACAAGCTCGATCAGATACTTGCCTCGCCGGACGATCTGGCGACGCCACGTTCGCTCCATCCGGCGTTCTACGGCAGTTTCGATTGGCACAGCTGCGTCCATGGCTGGTGGCAGGTCATGCGGCTCTGCCGGCTGTTCCCGCATCTTCCCGAGGTCCAGGCGGTCGACGCGCTTGCCGACGGCACGCTGACTCAAGAGGCGATCATGGGCGAGTGCATGTCGCTCGATCGTCCCATGGCCGCCGCCTTCGAGCGGCCCTATGGCTGGGGATGGCTTCTGGCGCTTCACGACGAACTCGCCTTCCGGCCTGCACGGCCGTGGGCGGAGGCTTTGGCGCCCTTGGCCGAACGGATCGCTGACCGTCTTGCCGCCTACCTGCCCCGGCTTTGCTACCCGGTGCGCAGCGGCAAGCACGATAATACGGCCTTTGCCCTGGTGCACGCGCTTCGTTGGGCACGACGCCGCAGAGCGGATCTGGCATTGCTGATCGAGGAGCGGGCGACCGGCTGGTTCGGCGGCGACCGGGCGGCACGGCCATGGGAGCCGAGCGGCGAGGACTTCCTGTCGCCCACATTATGCGAAGCCATGTTGATGCGCGAGGTGGGCGGCGAGAGATTTGCCGGCTGGCTGGCCGCGTTCATGCCGGACCCGTTCGGGGACGATATGCGCGCCCTCACGTCCCCCGCGACGGTGACCGACCGAACCGACGGGCGGCTGGCACATATGGACGGGCTCAATCTTTCGCGCGCATGGTGCTGGTTCTCGCTGGCGCCCTTTCTGCCCCTGCCCGAACGGATAAGGGACATCGCCTCGATCCATCTGGGTTCGGCGCTGCCCCACCTTGCCGACGACTATATGGGCGAGCACTGGCTTGCGACCTTCGCTGTCCTCGCCCTGACGGCGGACGATGGCCATGTGGCGGCCTGATCGCGGAAATAGCCGCAACTTGCGCTCTGTCGCGCGAACCGCTCTTTGCTCGCGCCGCAAGCTTTTGTAGGAGGGGTGATGACCTCCAGCCCGTGCCTTCCCGACCCCGGCTCCGTGCAGCGACGGCCGGCTTTGCGCATCGGCGATGCGGCGCCGAATTTTCGCGCCCGTACCACCATGGGCGAAGTCCAGCTTCGCGACTTCCGTGGCCGCTGGCTGATCTTGTTCGCCCACCCGGCCGACTTCACGCCTGTTTGCACGAGCGAGTTCATTGCGCTGGCTCGCGCGGCCGACGAATTCGCCAGGCGCGATTGCGATCTACTGGGGCTCTCGGTCGACAGCCTGTATTCGCATCTGGCCTGGATCGATGTCATTCGCCAGCGCCTGGGCGTGACCATATCGTTTCCCATCATCGAAGATCCGTCGATGGCGATCGGGGAAGCCTATGGCATGGTGGATCGCAGCGACCCCGACAGCTCGTCGGTGCGCGCGGTCTACTTCATCGATCCGGACGGCATCGTTCGGGCGATGATATGGTACCCCTTGTCGGTCGGCCGCTCCGTGGACGAGCTGCTGCGCATGCTGGACGCGCTCCAGAAGACGGCCACGGGAGAGGTGCTGGCGCCCGAGGGATGGCGGCCCGGACGATCGGTCCTCCTGCCCGCGCCCCAGCATGGGAGCGCGCTGGGCGAGGCGGGGGACGAGCTCTGGTTTTATCGCGAGCGTCCCGATCATGGCTGATCCGATCGACCGGGCGACAGCGACCGAGATCGTGGAGCGATTGCGGGTCTTTGCCCAGCCGCAAAGACTGGCGATCCTGACGGCCCTTCTTCAAGGCGAACAGTCGGTGGCCGCCATCGATGCCGCCACGGGGATCGGCCAGCCGGCCCTGAGCCAACAATTGGGCGAGCTTCGGCGTGCAGAACTCGTCGCCCAGCGGCGGGATGCCAAGTCCGTCGTTTACCGGTTGATCGACGAGCGGACCGCCGCTGTGGTGCGGATCGTTGTCGCCGCCTTCGGCAGCAACGATCCGCTCGAAGCCGGGATAAGGCGCGAGGATGCTCCCGCACGGCGCGCTCACGTCGGATCGGCGGCCATGTTCGCGGTGGTGGACAGAAGCTGAGGCTGGAGACCCGGTCAGCGTCATGACCCATCATGTGCGATGCGCCTGGCGGCTGCATCGAAGTCGCGCGCCAATCGAAAACCATCGCCGCCCGCGCAGCCGGAACGTGAAGAAAGGGGAGGCGGCCTGACGTTGCGGGGTCGGAACAGTGGGCGACTTCCCGGCGGAGCGGCCGATTGCGCGATGGCGGGTCCGATCACAGCGGCATCTTGTCTGTTTCTTTATTTATGAAACTGTGTAATAGGCTGCGGCGACTGGTTCGACGAATATAGGCAAGGGGTAAGGAATGCCGCGTGATCGCCATAGCAAGGTGCTCATCATTGGCTCGGGGCCGGCGGGCTACACCGCGGCGGTCTATGCGGCGCGTGCCGCGCTGAAGCCCCTGTTGATCGAAGGGATGCAGCCCGGTGGTCAGCTTACCATCACCACCGATGTCGAGAACTGGCCGGGGGACAGGAGCGTGCTGGGTCCCGACCTGATGGCGCGGATGGCTGCCCAGGTGGCGCATGTCGGCACGGAGGTCGTTTCCGACACGATCGTTGAGGTCGATCTTGCCGCAACGCCGTTCGTCGCGGTTGGGGACAGCGGCGCGCGCTATACGGGCGATACCGTCGTCATCGCGACGGGGGCGTCGGCACGCTGGCTGGGGCTCGACAGCGAGACGCGGTATCGCGGCGCGGGCGTATCCGCTTGCGCGACTTGCGATGGCTTCTTCTATCGCGACCGCGTGGTTGCCGTGGTGGGCGGCGGAAACACCGCGGTCGAGGAAGCGCTGTACCTCACCAATTTCGCTGAAAAGGTCTATTTGATCCATCGCAGGGGTGAACTGCGCGCCGACCGCACCAACCAGGCGCGCCTCCATGCCAATCCCAAGATCGAGATGGTCTGGCATGCCGAAGTGGCCGAGGTCCGGGGCGATGGCCGCGTCGTAACGGGTGTCGAGCTTCGCGATGTCCGTAATGGGCAAGCGCGTGCGCTGGCCGTCGATGGGTTGTTCGTGGCGATCGGGCACGATCCCGCCACGTCGCTGTTCGCCGGTCAGATCGCGATGGATGCGGAGGGCTATATTCTGGTGACCCCCGGTTCGACCGCCACCAGCGTGCCCGGCATATTCGCGGCCGGTGACGTGCAGGACAAGCTGTTTCGTCAGGCCGTGACGTCCGCCGGCATGGGTTGCATGGCGGCGTTGGAGGCCGAGCGTTATCTTGCAGGCCATATGCCTCACGCCATCGCCGCGGAGCCCGGGGCGCCCGTCACTGTCTGAGCGCGTCGGCGCGTGCGGCACAGGCCGGGCGCCACGCTGCCATGTCCTTTCTGTTTCGAAGAGGTACCCATGCCGATCAACGCGCTGCTGCAAGCGAATGAACTGCCTCCGTTCGGGGCGATCACGCCGGAGGCGGTCGGATCCGCGCTGGATGTCGCCATTGCGGCGCAGGATGCGGTCATCGAAGCGCTGGTCCGGCACCGGCCCACCGCGTTCGCGGAGACATGGCTTCCGCTCGAGCGGGCCGGGGTTGCGATCGAGGCGCTCTGGTCGGCGGTTTATCATCTGCATGCCGTGGCGGACACGCCGGAACTCCGCGCTGCTTATGCCGCAGGCGAGGCCAGGCTGGTGGAAGCCGATATGCGCAAGCGACAGAATCGCGATCTGTTCGATGTTCTGACGGCGCTCTCCACATCGCCCGGCTTCGCAGAACGGCCGGCTGCCGATCGGGTCGCGGTCGAGCATGCCCTGCGCGACTTCAGGCTGTCCGGCGTGGCGCTGGAACCAGAGGCACGGGCAAGCTACGCCGAGATGTCGGTCGAACTGTCCCGGCTTTCGACCGAATTTGCGAGCGCCGTGCTCGACGCGACCGATGCCTGGTCCGAGCTGGTGACCGATGAAGCGCTGCTCGCTGGGATTTCCGACACGGACAAGGATATGTTCCGTGCGGCCGCTCTCGCAATGGGACGAGAGGGGTGGCTGGTCACATTGCAGCAACCGAGCGTCAACGCCGTGCTGACTTTCGCCGAAAATCGCGAACTTCGCGCCCGTGTGTACGAAGCCTATGGCACGCGCGGCTCCGATCAGGGACCGCAGGCCGGGAAGTTCGACAATTCCGCGAGGATCGCGCGAATTCTGGAATTGAGGCGCCAGGCAGCGCATCTGTTGGGCTTCGCCGATCCGGTCGACTGGTCGCTTGCCACCAAGATGGCGAACGACGCCGGCGAGATTCTTGCCTTCCTGCGAGACCTCGCAAAGCGCGCCAAGCCGGTGGCAGAGCGCGACCTTGCGGAATTGCGCGACCATGCCGCCGCCGAACTGGGAATCGAAACCCTCCAGCCATGGGACATCGGCTTCACCGCAAACCGTTTGCGGCAGGCGCGTTACTCGGTCGATGAACAGGCGGTGCGCGCATATTTTCCGGTTCAGCGTGTCCTCCAGGGTTGGGGAACGCTTCTCAAGCGCCTTTTCGGCATCAGCCTGATCGAACGTCGGGATGTCGCGCTGTGGCACGAGGACGCCCGCTACTTCGATGTAGCCGACGAGAGCGGCGCGGCGATTGCCGGTTTGTACCTCGATCTGCACGCGCGGACGGGCAAGCGCGGCGGCGCGTGGATGGCTCCAGCGCGTCCTCGGCTGAGCGATGGCGATATGATCGGCGTGCCGGTCGCCTATATGGTCTGCAACTTCACGCCGAAAAGCGAAGCGGCGCCTTCGCTGCTATCTCATACCGATGTGCTGACGCTCCTTCACGAGACCGGACATTGCCTCCACCACCTCTTCACGCGGGTCGATCGGCCGAGCATCGCGGGAACGACGGGCTTCGAGTGGGACGCGATCGAGTTGCCGAGCCAGCTCATGGAGGATTTCGCCTGGGATCGCGATGTGTTGACCGGCATGTCGGGTCATCATGTGACCGGCGAACCTTTGCCGCAGTCGCTGTTCGACAGGCTGTCCGCAGCCCGGCACTTCCAGTCGGGGATGTTCATCGTCAGGCAGGTGGAGTTGTCGATGTTCGACATCCTGCTGCATCTGGGTACGATGGGCTCCGATCCGATGGAGGTGATCGAGGCGGTCCGCGAAGAGGTCGCCGTCGTCCGCCCGCCCGCGTGGCACCGCTTCCCGCATGCTTTCACGCATATCTTCGCGGGAAGCTATGCTGCGGGCTACTATAGCTATCTCTGGGCAGAGATACTCGCAGCTGATGGGTTTCAAAGGTTCGCGGAAGCCGGCCTTGTCGATCGCTCGACCGGCGAGTTGTTTCGCGACGAGGTCCTCTCCAGGGGAGCCAGCCGCCCGGCGGCCAACAGCTTCCGCGCCTTTCGCGGCCGGGACCCCGACAACAGCGCGATCCTGAAGCGGCACGGGTTGATCGTGGAGCACCGTTGAGGCGCACGATGCCCTGTAAACCAGCGCATGCCGAAATGGATTACTCAGCCGAGTCCGGGGACGTGTTCAATGGCAAAGGCAGGGGAATGGCGCTTGAATTGCGATATTCCCCCACTGCGAAGGACGTCGAAACTTCGGTGAGGCGAACTTTGCTGGTCAGCACCTTGTAGAATGAGTCGAAACCCGCAATGTCGGGCAGAAGGACCTTGATGATGTAATCAACGCTGCCGGCAAGCCTGTAAAACTCGATGACCTGCGGTATGCTTAAAACCGCCTGTTGAAAAGTGGTGTTCCATTCCTCGGAATGCTCCGCTGCCTTGACGTTGACAAAGGCTATCAGATGAAACCCCAATGAAGACGGATTTAATACGGTCACTCGCCTCTTGATGACGCCGCGGTCTTCAAAAGATTTGATCCTCTTCCAGCAGGCATTCTGGGACAGCCCCACGAGTTCGGCAACCTCCTTGATCGTTACATTGGCATTATCCTGCACAATCCCCAATATCTTGATGTCGTGAAGGTCGAAATCGTGCACGTCGCTCTCCTTAATGCCCGGCGTCGATTTTGCCGTGAGGGCATAGCGATTTCGGGTCAATAGATCAGCCAAGATCGGCGCTGAATGTGGCATGGCACCATAGCTGAAGGCTGCCGGGACGACGAGACAGCGAAACGAAAAACCACCGCAAACTCCGCATGATAAAGAAAATTAGATTATTCGCCATATAAAGCGAACATAATCCCTTGAATATATCAATATGGCGAATTAATGTCGCTCCTGCCAACCCGAGATGGGATAACGATTCGCCGTCACCTCGCCCCTTCTTCTTCCGTTTCAGCGCAAACTCGACAAATGCGCTGCAAGGAGCGCGGCAGCTGCGGAGATGGTCATGCCAGCCTGGATTGCGATGTTCGGTGAAACAGATCCCGGGCATCGAGGCACGAAAGGGAGGACTCGAAATGAGGTGGGGAACTACAACCGCTGTGGTGGCGCTGGCCGTGTGCGGCGCGCAACAGGCTTATGGGCAGACCGTCACGCGCTACGACTTCGATGTTGCGGCAGGCCCGCGGCGGCAGGTCATCCAGACAATCGCCGGTATCGCTGGTGCTGACGTATCGTTCGCTGACGCGGCCGACAAGGGTCTCGATCAGGTCGTGGGGCCTGTACGCGGTAATTTGACACTTGCGCAAGCCCTTCGGGAGGCGCTGGCAGGCAGCAAGTGGTTCGTCGAGACGGCGGGTAACGGACAGGTTCGTATCGCCCGCTCCGGCGGAAACGCGGACATCATCGTCACTGGCAGGCGCGATCCTCTTCGCAAGGAGGACTCCAATCTTCTCACCCGCTCCGACACGCCCTTGAAGGATACGCCGGGAACGATCGTGTCGGTGACGCAATCGGTGCTCGCAACCCAGAACACGACTTCATTGAACGAAGCTATTCGGAACCTGCCGGGCGTGACTTATACCCCAGGTCCGCCGAGCCAGATCAGTTCACGTGGGGACAGCACGCGGGGCGCTTCGTTCACCAACGGCCTCCGGAACTCGATTGCGGGGGGAGACGCGCCTACGATCGACGTGGAGTCGATCGAGGTTTTGAAAGGACCGTCATCCGTTCTGACCGGAACCTCGGTGGCTGGCGGCCTGGTCAATCTCAACCCGAAAAGGGCGACGGGGACAAGCCTTCCCCAATTCGACTTCGGCGTGGGCAGCAACGACTATATTCGTGGTTCAGTGGATGTCGGAGGAACGATATCCGAATCCGACCGGCTGTATTGGCGTTTTGTCGGCTTGTCGGAGCATGCGGACCGGCAAAGCAATGGAGGGCAAAATCCACATTCCTATGCGGCTTCCGCGATCTTCGGTTACCGGGACAATGGATGGAAGATCGACGCAAGTTCCCAAGTCTACGACACTCGCATTGTCTACGGCAAACTATATTATGCAGACCCGACGACAAACACCGTTCAGCCGGTGACCATTTTTTCCAACGATAACAACTATTATAAAACCCGGTCGCTGTCGCAGAATCTGGGCGTCGAACGCGATCTTGTCACGTCCGAGGCGTTCACGCTCCGCTTGCGATCGCGAATGCGGTATCAATATGCCGAGCAGACCCTTCAAAACCAGCTTTATCAGGGCAAGTATAATTTCGGCGGCGCCATCGGCATCATCGACTTGGTGACAGGCAACAACAGTTTCTCGAAAAACTATCAGTTCAGCTCATCGAGCGACCTTTACGCCAAGCTTGAGACCGGATCGGTCACGCAGCAATTTATCGTCGCTTTCGATTATTCATGGCAGAAGATCAACCAGATCGCATCCGGTTATAGCGCATTGGTCCCCTTCCAGCCGCTTCCTTCGCTTGGGTCTATTCCCGACAGCAGCAATCCCAACAGGAATGAGCTGCGGGCAACCCGCAAGGATTACGGCCTCGTGATTCAGGACCAGATAAGCTGGGGCCCCTTTCATGCCCTCCTCAGTGCGCGCCAGACCTGGTACGATTTGACAAGTCGGCAGGTCTTTTACCCCTATCTTATCAACAACGACGCGGATCAGCGCATCAGCAAGCTGCTGCCGACCGGCGGATTGGTCTTTAGCGCCACGAAATGGGCGTCAATCTATTACACCTATCAGAAGGCCGTAACCCCCCCTAATTTGGGGGTCCGGACCTATCGGGGGGCGCCATTTCCGGCCGCCATCAGCACAGGGCACGAAGCCGGCGTCAAGCTGGAGCTTTTCGGTGGCCGCCTTTCGGTAACCGGCGACTATTTCCGAAAGGACAACAACAATTATCCCCTGATCGATCCGGCGCATCCGGGTTTTTACATTCCCGGTCCCGGGCAGAAGTCGGAGGGTTTCGAGATCAATCAAAGTGGGAAGATCACGCCAACGCTGTTCCTGCAGAGCGGATTTGCCTACACCACCTCCAGAAGCGCAACACCCCTTGTTTCAGCGCCGCGTTATCAGGCAAATGCCTGGCTGCTGAAGTCCTTCACGCTTGGCGACAGGCAGCAACTCGACATCGGCTTTGGCGGCAACTATCAGAGCAATGTCAATCTGGTTAAGACCGATTCCTTGACCGGCATAACCACTTATCCGAAGTTTCCGAATAAATATGTTCGTTTCGATGCCGCCGTCGGTTATACCTACGGTCCATATAAGCTGAACCTGACGGTCAACAATCTGTTCGATCGGTTCAATATTTATACGCCGCTGGTGGCCAACAGCCTTTACCAGGGGGTCGGCCGGGAATTTCGGCTCGTCTTCACCGCGGCTTTGCCGAAATCGAGGTAGAATGTGACCGCGAGCGTATCCGACATTGGTGCTGATGCCGTAGTCGCGACCGAATGTCCCCCGGATTTTGCACATCGCAATGTCTGGGGAGACGTCGCCTACATGGTCCGCCTCCTTGCGTTTCACGTCAGGCGGGACTGGATTTTTGCCGTGCCTTTGTGGGTTCTTTTGCTAGGCGCGGGCGCGGTCGGCTCTTACCTGCAATTGCGGTACATCAGGGAGCTTGCAAACGTCACCAACGGTCTGGTCGTCAGCAATCGTCCTGCCGTGGTCGCCGCGCTGACAGGCGCGGTGGTCTTCATCGTCCTGACCGCAATCCATCATGGCTTGCAATCGGCACTCGCCTATACCCTGCGTATCCGCATCAGGACGGCGCTCACGGGCGAGCTATTGAGGCGGTGGCTGGGCGGCCGCGGCTTTTATCGTCCGTTGCAGGACCACGCGCTCGACCATCCCGAACAGCGGGTCCAGGAAGATGTCTATAATTTTGGCCTGTATCTTATTCAGCTGGCTCCCGCGCTGGTTACGTCGGCCACGACGTTCTATCTTTACTCCAACCAGTTATGGCTGCTGTCTTCACCGCTGCCAGTCTCCATGCCGTCCGGCGGGCAGATCATCATACCACGGGCGCTCTATGTTCTGGCGATCGCGACGGCGATCGTCGCGACGCTCAGCGCTCACCTGATCGGCCGGATCTATACGCGGCTGGACGTGGTGCGGCAGCGGATCGAGGCAGGTTTCCGCCACGATCTCGGGCAGGCCCGCGAATTTGCCGAACAGATCGTTCTGGGCGGCGGGCAGGCGCTCGAGGAAGCCCGTGCCCGGCACGACTATGCACTGATCCGGCGGAACTGGCGACCGTACACGGGGAGTGCCGCGAGCCTTGAGGCGGTGCGGGTGCTGATCACCCTGTTGGCGTCGGTCATTCCGACTGTCCTTCTCTTCCCACTCGTTCTGGCCGGCAAGATGCAGGTCGGCGACCTTACCATCGCGGGGGTGGCATTCGGCGCGGTGTTTCACGCATTTGGCAGCATCTCGACAAATTATGACGGATTTGCGCTCCTGCGATCGGCGTCCCAGCGTATCCAGCTGATGGACGAGTCGCTGTCATATGAGCAGTCCTCGGGCTTCGTGCACGCCGCTGCCGACAGGCCTGAGTTTGCGGTGCGCGACCTGGAAGTACGAACTGCGGCCGGCCATAAGCTGTTCTCGATCGACAAGCTCACGATCGGCGCCGGAGAGCGCTGGCTGGTGCGGGGCATGTCCGGATCGGGCAAGAGCACCTTCTTCCGGGTCATGTCTGGCATCTGGCCGTTTGGATCGGGCACGGTAGAGCATCCGTCGCAAGGATCGAGGGTCATGTTCCTGCCGCAGAAGCCTTATCTGCCGAATGGCACGTTGGCGGAGCTGCTGAGCTATCCCAGTCCTTCCGATGCGTTCGCCCCGGCGGACTATCGTGCAGTGCTGACGGACATTCGGCTTGAGCGCCTGATCGGCGACATCGGCGCCGCGCGGAGCTGGGCGAAACGGCTTTCTCCCGGGGAACAGCAGCGCGTGGTGCTCGCCCGGGCGCTGCTGCAAAAGCCCGATTTCCTGTTCCTGGACGAGGCGACGAGCTCGCTCGATCCCAAGACGGAAGCGGCGATGTTCGACGTGCTTGCCCGGCGACTGCCCGACACGTCGCTCGTCACGATCGCCCATACCGACCGGCTGACTCGATATCATAGCCATCAGCTGCAGATCGAGAATGGTGGGGTCACGATCGCCGAGCTCAAGGGGGCTGCCGAGGGGGCGCTAATCAACCAGTCTGAAAGATCCCATAATGACTGAGCACAATCAGAGGTTACAGGACGTGGCCGCCGCCGCCGACCCGGTCGCCCCGCTTTTCACTGACGGTTCGCGCTCTGCGGCGCTGATCGAATGGGCAGGATCGCGAGGCATTGATGCGGCCACCATCCTGCTTGCAGGCGAATTGTCCCGCATGGACGAGCATGGACAGGCGGCTTTCGTCACGGCCATTGTGGAAGAAGCGCGAATCCAGCCGGGGGACGGGCTGCGTTGGTTGCTGTGGTTGTGGAACGATGCGCCGACGCCGATACGGTCCCGCCTGTCCGAAGAGCGCGACATTCGGGCGGTCGAGGAAGTCATGGAGATCCACCGGCGCGCGCTTGCCGGAGAGGCGGTCAGCAACCCGGTCTGGCGCGCGGCCCGCCGGCAGTTCGCAGCGGCGATGACGCCGGAAGCTCCCGCGGCAGCGGTCGAAGCGATCATGTCGTCGATGTGGGACCTCCATGCGACGCCGGGAGCCGTGGCCGACGTCGCCAGCACCTGGATAGTCCAATCCAGCGCTGCGGATGCCTTTGAACCGGCAGGCTGGACGGCAGCCGAGCATCATCGGGTGCAATCGACCTGGGACGCCTATGGCATCGAGCAGGCGCATCATAACCGCAGGCTGCCCGGCGAAGACGATGCCGCCTTCGGTGAACGCCTGCAGCGATACACGCTGGAGAACCCCGTCCCGCTCAGCTCGGACGATTTCGACAATTGGCGGACCTGGCAGGCGGAGCGGCAGAAGATCATGACCGCGCGCGTTGAAGAATTGCGGGCCGGATTGCGCGGCATCGTCAGCCGCTGACCCCTTCACCCAACACATCACGCCCCTTCTTCCCGTTTGAGAACGGCGAAGATCGGCCACCATTGAGGAACATATCATGGCAAATATCCCATCGGCCACCGACGCAACCTTCGAGGAAAAGGTCCTGAAGTCGGACATTCCCGTGCTTGTCGACTTTACGGCGGCCTGGTGCGGGCCGTGCAAGGCGATGGCGCCGGCGATCGAGGACCTTGCGCGCGAATATGAGGGCGAGGCGGCAGTCTATCTGGTCGACATCGACGAGAATCCCGACACCCGTCATGCCCAGGGCATCATGGGCGTCCCCACGTTCATGATCTTCAACCGCGGTGAACTGGTGGAACGGTTCACCGGCAGCATGAGCCGGTCGAAATTGGCAGCGGCGCTGGAAGCCGCCATCGAGGCCGCCCAGTGAGCATCGCGAGCAGGCGCGCTCTGCTGACGCTGATCGCGGAGGCCGAGCGGAACGGCGATGCGGCGGCATTGCCCTTCTATGCAACGCCGGCGGCGGAGGTCTCGGCTTTTGCAGCCCGATATGATCTCGACCTCAGTTTCCTGAACCTGATCATGACCTTCGCGACCGGCGACGCGGGCTTCTGGCGCCAGGTCGTTGAAGCACTGCCGCCAGGCGCGGACGGCCGGATTGCCGCTGCGCGCTGGATCGAATGGCTATGGACGGATGCGGAGACCGGACTTCGAAATCGGGTTGGCCACGCTGCGCTGCGGGCGAGCGGGGACAGGGTCTGCGACCTCCAGCGCCGTGCCGCTGCGGGCGAGGACGTGGCTCGCAGCGACTGGCGGCAGGTGCGGGCCAGGCTGGTGAGCCGCGATGGCGACGATGCCGTGCAGGCGGCAGCGATCGAGGGGATTGCCGCGGCAGCCTGGGACCTTGGCAGCGCGCCTGGCGCAGCGGCCGACATGATCTACGCCTGGAAGGCCATGCTGTTCGCCGAGGTCGGCCGAGACCTGGAGTGGACCGCGGAAAAGCAATCCGCGGCCAACGAGCGCTTCGATCGCATGGCCGCCTCCGCCCGTGCAAACGCGGACGCCGCCGTGCAGCAGGCAAGAGCGGAAGGCACTGACGTAGCGCCTGAGGGAGGACCCATCGAGACGACGCCCTTCTATCGCGACGTCTATAACAAGGGTGTGGCCGACTTCATCGCCGCCAATCCTTCCGACCTCGATCTTTATGGCCAGCGGACGCGGGCCACGGTCGACAATATGTACCAGCTCGGTCGTGACGGTTTGTTGCGCCAGGTCGCCTCGCTCTCCACCGCGCCGGCTTCGATGGTGAGCGCCTGAAACGGCGGTGACGGGCCGTATGGGCGACGGGGCAGGATCAAACAGGATGTCATCGGCCGTACAGCGACTGGACTGGGTGAGGAGGAACGGGATCGTGCGTGGCTCAGGCGACGGTTATCTCCTGAAAAGCAGGGAAGATTTGGCGCAGATCGCGCGAGACGCAGCAAACCGCGCCATGCAGCGTGGTGCGCAGCAGGTCGTTGCTTCCGCCAATGAAGTCGCGGGCATCGTGATGCGCGCGCGCGGCAGCGTGTTCGGCAGCGCGATACGCGAAGGCAAGCAGGTCGTCAGCATTCGGATATTCGATCACGGCCGTACCGGAACGGCGACCACCTCCGCGCTGACCCGCGCGGGCCTTGATCTCGCGGCGGAACGCGCCATCGCGATCGCCCGCACGGTCGAGCCCGATCCCGACGCCGCTCCCGCCGCGGACGAGTGGCTTGCACGGTCCGCGTCCGAGGTGCCGATGTTCGAGCCTTCGAACCTCACCGCGCAGGATCTGGGCGGCATGGCGCTGGAGATCGAAGAGGCGGCCCTGGCGGCAGGCGGCGGGTCGGTCCGCGTCAATGACGCCGGCGCCGCCAGCATCGACGCCAGCGCCGCCATGGCGATCGGTCGCGATTTCGATCGTTCGCTCGTCGCGTCCAGACATGATATCTGGTGCAGCGCCATCGCCGAGCAGGACGGGATGATGGTGCAGGATAGCTGGTCGAGTTCCGACCGGCGGGTATCGCAGCTCCTGCCGCCCTTCATGGTCGGCAGGACGGCGGCGGACCGTGCGTTGCGCAAACGGGGCGGTCGCACAGTCGACACGCAAACATGCCCCGTCCTGTTCGACGCGCCGGTCGCCGCGAGCCTGGTGTACGATATTGTCGGCGCACTAACCGGCGCGGCCCAATATAGGGGCGCGACGTTCCTGACCGGGGGCAAGGGCGCGCAGGCGCTTTCCGGCCATGTCGATCTGCTTGAGGACCCGTTCGAGCCTTATGGCCTTGGCAGCGGGGTATGCGACAGCGAGGGCGTGGCGAGCATCCACCGTCCCGTGATTTCGGGTGGGCGCGTGGAGGGTTATTTTCTATCATGCTTCTACGCGCGCAAGCTCGGCCTTCAACCGACGGGCAATGCCGATGGCGTCCGCAACCTGCATTTCACCAGCCGCCATCCCCCCCGATCGACAGCGGCGCTGCTGCGTCTTCTGGATCGGGGACTTTGGGTCACTGAGTTGATCGGCGGGGCCGTCGACCCGGTCACAGGTACCTATTCGAAGGCAGCCGCGGGGTTCTGGATCGAGAATGGCGCCATCGCCTTTCCGGTGCAGGACATCACGATTGCCGGTGAACTGCCGGTGATGCTGCGGCAGATCGTCGCGATCGGCGGCGATGTTCATCGCAGCGGCGCGGTGCGGACCGGGTCCGTTCTGATCGAGTCCATGCGCATCGCGGGCCGGTGATCGCGGAGCAGGAGAAACCATGTCGGCCTATCAGGAAATGTCGCAACAGGATGCGGTGTCGATCGCCGAGCAAAGGTTGCTGGAACCCGCCGGACTGGCGCGCGGGACAGTGGCGGCCGCTGTCGACAGGCTGCTCGGCAACGGTGCCGACCATGCCGATCTCTACTTCGAGGCAGGCCAGGCCGAAAGCTGGAGCCTAGACGACGGCAAGGTGTCCGCGGGACAGTTCTCCATCTCTCAGGGCTTCGGCGCACGCGCGGTCACCGGAGAGCAGACAGCGTTCGCATATTCCGGCGATATGACGCCCAAGGCGATCGAGGCGGCCACCGGTACCGTGCGAAGCATGCTGCTGCATGGCGATGACGCGCGACGGAGCGGGGGTGTGGCCATCGACACCGGCAACAAGCGCCCGCTGCTGTATGGCCCCGACAATCCGCTGGAGTCGTTGCCTGACGCCGGGAAGATTTTGCTCCTCCAGGAACTCGATCGTCGCTGCCGGGAGGCCGATCCGCGTATCGTTCAGGTATCAGGCCGGCTGGAAGCCTCGCACAACATTATCCTGGTCATGGACAGCGACGCATCGGTCGCGGCCGATGTGCGGCCATTGGTGCAGCTGGCCGTCACCGTCATCGCCCAGTCCGGGACGCGGCGGGCAATGGGCACCGGCGTGGAGGGAGGACGCTTCACCCTGGCCGAGTTCCACGGCGAGCGGCTGGAACGGCTGGTGCGCACCGCCGTGAGAATAGCGCTTGTGAACCTCGACGCCCGGCCGGCGCCGTCGGGTGTGATGTCGGTGGTGCTGGGCAATGGTTTCCCCGGCGTCCTGCTGCACGAAGCGGTCGGCCACGGCCTGGAAGCGGATGCGCACCTCAAGCGGTCGTCGGTCTTTACGGAACGAATGAACGGGCGGATCGCGGCGGAGGGCGTGACGGTGATCGATGACGGCACCCTGGCCGAACATCGCGGCTCGCTGAACGTGGATGACGAAGGCGTGCCCACCTCACGCAACGTCCTGATCGAAAACGGGCATCTCACCGGTTTGATGCAGGATCGGAAAAGCGCTCGTCTGATGGGGCGGGCGCCCACGGGCAACGGCCGGCGCCAAAGCCATGCCCATCTGCCGATGCCGCGGATGACCAACACCTACCTTGCCCCCGGCGACAAGGAGCCGGAGGAGATTATCCGGTCGGTCAGACACGGTGTCTATGCCGTCGCCTTTGGCGGTGGCACGGTGGACATTACGAGTGGCCAGTTCAATTTTTCGGCCACCGAAGCCTATCTGATCGAAGATGGAAAGGTGACCGCCCCGATCCAGGGCGCCGTGTTGATCGGCCTCGGCCACGAGGCGCTCAAGCATGTGTCCATGATCGGCAATGATCTGCGTTTCGCCGATGGGGTTTGCGGCAAGGAAGGGCAGACTGTTCCCGTCTGTGTCGGCCAGCCGACGATTCGGATCGATGAGATGGTCGTTGGCGGAACTGCCTGATTGTTTAGTCCCTGCATCTGATGGTGTGGGTCGAGCATAAACCGCTGCGGCTCTTTTGCAGATATGTTCGTATGGCGTGAGGCCGCGCAGGGTTTTGAGGCGGCGGCCAAAGTCGTACGCGTCAATGAAGTCGTGGAGGGGCGGTCGGTGCCTCCAATGCCCGCTCCCATAGCCCGACATGGCACCGACGGCTGAAGCGGCGATGGACCGTATTCCATTCGCCCGTTTGCACTTGCATTAAAAAATGCGCATGAGCCCGAAAAATGCTATCGATGTCATTTTGGGAAAGGCGCCGGATGCTCAATGAAGAAATTGCCAAGTTCCTGGGCCCGGGATCGGATGCTCATCCCATTTTCGACGCGTCGGGGATTTCCGCGATGCGCGAAGGAATGCGAATGGCCGGGGCCGCTTTGCCGGCGCCGACGCTGGAGATCCAGGATCACGAAGCCAATGGCGTTCCGGTGCGGTTATACAAGCCGCATGGCATGCAGCATGTTCCAACGCCACTCCTGGTCTTCCTTCATGGGGGCGGCTGGATGCTTGGCGATATTGAAAGCCACGATGCGCCGTGCAGAGTCCTTGCGGACAGGGCGCAATGCGCGGTGCTGGCCGTAGGCTATCGTCTCGCGCCCGAACATCCTTTTCCCGCGGCGCTCGACGATTGCGCCAATGCCTTTGAATGGGCGTTGGCCAATGCCGGGTCTTTGGGGTGCGACGCGGATCGGATCGCCCTTGGCGGAGAGAGTGCCGGCGCCAATCTTTGCGCCGCCCTGACCATCCGCTTTCGCGATCGGGCCCAGGACCAGCCCGCCTTCCAGTTCCTCGTTCATCCGGCAACGGACCTGCTGTTGGGCCAATCCAGTATCGATGATGTCTCGCTTCCCGGCATGACGCGGTCATATCTTGAAGCGTGCGTGCGTATATATGCTGGGGACCAGGATGCGTCGCATCCATGGATTTCTCCCATGCGATGCCCGGATCTGTCGAATCTTCCCCGCTCCGTCATCTATACCGTGGAGGTCGACCCGCTTCGCGACGATGGCGAGAATTACGCCCTGGCACTTGCCCGGGCCGGGACCGAAGTGTTGATTCAGCGTCTGCCGGGGCTGCCGCATGGCTTTATGGTCTTGCCGACGTCCCTTCAGGCGGTAGATCGTGCATTCGACCAGTTGGCACAATGCCTCAAATCCTATTTCGGTGACAGATGAGTACGCCAACCAAGAAAGAGAGCGCCCCAGCCCGCCCCACCATGGCGATGGTCGCAAAGATGGCGGGAGTATCCAAGATCACCGTGTCCCGCGCTCTGGGCGGCAGTGCCCTGGTGCGGCCCGAGTTGCGCGAAAAAATAGTCGAGATTGCCCGTGAGGCCGGCTATCGGATGAACTCTGCGGCACGGTCGTTGCGCACGAGGCGGTCGCATACCATCGCCATGGTCATCGAACGCCTGATCGCCGGCGACCGCCCCATATCCGATCCGCTGCTGCTTGCGATGATCGGCGGCCTGCTGGAAATCCTGACCCCCTCCGGCTACGCCATGCTCCTGACCACCAGCGATCACTATCTTGATCATAACGCCATCGATGCGGACGGCATCATCATGCTGGGACAGGGCCTGAAGGGGGAAAGGGTGAAGCCGATCGCCGCATTGGGCTTGCCCATGGTGATCTGGGGCGCCGTCACTGCCGCAAATGGCCTGACCGTCATCGGGAGCGATAACCGGCAGGGTGGACGGCTCGCCGCCGGGCATCTGGTGGAAAGGGGCCGGCGCAAAATTCTTTTCCTGGGCGATCATCGCCACCCGGAGGTGGGCGAACGCCTGGAAGGGGTTCGCGATGTCGTGGCCGCCACGACGGCGGCGCTCGTCGGCAGCATCGCTTGCGAATTCTCGCGCGTGGCGGGTGCGTCAGCCGTGCAACAGGCGTTGAGCCAGAATATGGAGTTCGACGCGATCATCGCAGCCAGCGACTTTATCGCTGCCGGCGCTTGCGACGCTCTTATCGACAGAGGCATGCGAGTGCCCGATGAGGTCGCGATCACCGGTTTCGACGATATTGCGGTGGCCACAAGCAACCGGCCGCCCCTGACCACGATTCGCCAGGACTGGTCGGCTGCCGGCAGGCTGTTGGGCGAGGCGATCCTGCAGTCGGTCGCGGGGGAAGAAAAAGGCTTTTCCTCCACGATCCTTCCCGTGGAACTCATTGTGCGGCAGAGCAGCTGAGGAACCCGCTTCTGCTCAGCAGAGGCGTTTTTGGAAGAATGCCGCCAGAAGCGCGAATACCTCCCGCGATTCCGGCAGGTCAACGTCGACGTGGTGCGCATGCCACATGCCGTCGAACATCGTCAATTCAGCCTCCCTGCCCGCCGCCCTCAGCCGCCGATGCATGACCGTGACGGAGCTGGCCGCGAAGTCCCTGGTCCCGCTCACAAGCAGGGCGGGGGGGAATCGTGCCAGAACAGCGGGGTGCTCACCGGGAAAGACCGAAGCGTCCTTCGGATCGGTACCGGCGAAATAGGGCAGATCATGAAGCCGCTGGACGGCCGCCGCATCCGCCGTTCCGTTGAGCAGCGCCGCCATCTCCAGCGAATCGCCGCCGAGATCGACGCCGGCCGCATGGAGCATGGCTATCCCCTCCGGAAGCCGGTCGCCGCGCTGGATCATGCGGGACACGACCTGCGCCGTCAGCACCGCGCCCGCGGAGCAGCCATAGATGCCCAGTTTGAGGGCAGGGTTTTTCGACCGGAGATCATCGATGACGGTGAGCACGTCCAGCACGGCGCAGGGATAAGGATGTTCCGGCGCGAGGCGGTATTCCACGGCCAGAACCGCCATATCCGCAACCGCCGCGACCGGCACTGCCTCGATCAAGGCTCCCGCCCCGTTCCCCCACATGAAAGCGCCCCCATGAAGGCAGATGAGGATCTTGTCCGGGGGCGCCGATGGACGCCGCACCAGCTGCGCCGGTATCCCGTTGATGACGAGAGCCTCTGTCTCGACCGGATAGTGACGGTTTGCCACTTCCAGGCGCGCTGAGTTGATGCGGTCGTAGTGACGGCGCAATTCATCGACGCTTTCGATCGGCGGCGCATCGTCCGCCCTGATCGCCTCAAACCGATCCCCGGCCATGCCGCTGACCCAGCGGGCGAACGGAGGCGGCGGCATCGCCGCGCCATCCCCATTGTTATCGGTGCCAAACCCCTCATCCTCTTTTTCTACAGACTTTTTCACGCGTGATGATCTCCGATTGACATCGATACCATTGCCCGATAGTGCCGGTTCGCACAAATGAAATTTTTGGGAGGGTGAGCGTGAAGGGTTGGATGTTGATACTGGCGAGCACTTCGGCGATCGCGCTTATATCGCCTGCTCACGCGCAGCAGCTTGCCGGCCTTGCCGATAGTGAAACGGCAGCGGCTTCCGGCGCGGGCGCGACTCAGGCGAGGAGCCAGTCCGTTGATGAGGCGAGCGGGGGCGGCGAGACGACGTTCGGCGACATCGTAGTCACCGCGCGGCGTAGAAGTGAGCGTCTTCAGGATGTTCCCCTTTCCGTAACCGCCTTCTCGCCCGAGGCGCTGAGCGAGAGCCGCATTGTCGGACGGACCGACCTTGCCAACTACACGCCGTCTCTTATCACGATCACCGGCGGCTATCCGAGCGAGTTTGCCTTCTTCGCCTTGCGCGGGCAGGGGCCGGCCTTTGGCTCCGTCCCCGGCGTGATCAACTATTTCGCGGAAGTTCCGGCACTGGTCGGCATCGATGGCCGCGTCGGTTCCTATTTCGACCTGGCGAATGTGCAGGTTCTGTCCGGCCCTCAGGGCACCTTGTTCGGCAAGAATGCGACCGGCGGCAACATCCTCTTCGAACCCCAGCGGCCGACCGACCGGCAGGAAGGCTATCTCCAACTGGAGGTCGGCAATCTGCAGGATGTGCGGGCAGAGTTTGCCGTCAACCTGCCGATCGTAAGCGACAAAATACTGTTCCGTATCGCTGGCGAGGAAGGCCGGAGAGACGGTTATACCAGGGATGTCGGCCCCTATTTTCCGGGCAAGAAATATGACAATCTGGACTATCAAAGTGTCCGGGCCAGCCTGATCGTCCGCCCGACGGACAATGTGGAACTCTATACCGTCGCGCGCTACTATCATTCCAGGACCAATGGTCCGGGCACCGTGCTCACGCAGTTCAACCCGGCCCTCGGCGTTCCCGCCGCGCCCGCGCTCCTCCTCTTCCCCGGCCTCGCCACTGCGGTGGCTGATCAGCAGGACCGTGGGCCGCGACGGGTTTCCTACGATCTCGACCAGTTTTCCTCCACCTCCTACTGGCAGGTCCTCAATCAGGCGCGCGTCGATCTGACGGACGAACTGACGCTCAAGAACATCGTCAGCTATTCGGAAATGACCTATCGCTACGCCTATGATTATGATGCGAGCCCCTTTCCGATCGGCGGCCAGACCAGCCGGACGGGTAATCCCACGCAGGCGCCCACCTATCTGACCGAAGAATTGCAGTTGCAGGGCAAGCTCTGGAACGACGCGCTCAACTTCAGCGTGGGCGGCTATTATGATCGCTTCGGCCATCACAAGGATCAGGGCGGGCTCTTCACGCAATATCCGCTCAGCCTGCTGATCGGCCAGATACCCGCCGTCATCAATACGACGGCAAGAAGCTATGCGGTCTTCGGCCAGGCCACGATCGACCTTGGCAAGGCAGGCGTGATCCCGGGTCTCAGCCTGACCGGCGGCCTGCGCCACACCTGGGACGAAACGGCGAACTTCACCCAGATTTCCGTACTCCCGGCGACGGGCGGGACGGCGAAGTTCGACTATACGAGCTACAATCTCAGCGCCGACTATGTGATCTCGCCCGGCGTGCACGTCTATGCCACCAGCCGGAACGCGTACAAGGCAGGCGGCGTCAACGGCCCGGTGCCGGAAGGTTCCTCCTTCCGCACCTTCCCGCCCGAAAAGCTGCAAGACGTGGAAATCGGCCTGAAGAGCCAGATGAGGATCGCAGGCGTCCCGACCCGCTTCAATGTCGCGGCCTATCGGGGGAACTACAGGAATATCCAGCGCACCACGACCGAACTGATCGAGGGAGCGCTGATCAACGTCACGCGCAGCGCGGCGAAGGGGCGCATCCAGGGCGTCGAGGTCACGGCCGCTGTCGAGCCGGTGCGCGGCCTGACGCTCAACGGCAGCTATTCCTATATCGACGCCAAATATACCAGGGTCGCCGATGCGTCGGCCGGCGCGATCCTGGCGGGATCGGCTTTCCCCTATACGCCCAGGCACAAGGTGACGCTCGGTGGCAGCTACCAGGCCGATCTGGGCTCGGTCGGGACGCTGGCCCTGTCGGCCAACTGGGCCTATCAAAGCAAATTCTCGACCGCGCAGAACAACCTTGCCCAGGTGCGCAATCTGCCGGGTTACGACACGCTGGCGCTGCGGGCCGGGGTCAACGGCATCGGCGGGTCGAACCTGGACCTCAACCTGTTCATGGCCAATGCGACCGACAACAGCTTCGCGACGGGGTTGCAGGATCTGTATAATGTCGGCGGCGGCACGGTCACCTACACCTATAACGAACCCCGCACCTATGGCGCGCAATTGCGGTTCCACTGGTGACGACCTTGCGTTCGGCGCCGACCTTTGTCGATTATTTTCCGGAGCCTGCACAATCCGGAACGGCTTGCGGCCTGGAACATGGCCGCAAGCCGCCCGGCGGCAAGGCGGGATATGTGGCGACGCCCGCCGACCTTTACGGGGCTATGCTGGCGCAGGTGCAGCTCAATCAGCTGTTTGAGGACGGCAAGACCTTTGTCGATGCCGTGCCCCGGAGGAGCACCGACGATATTCTGAGAGCCTTCGAGGCCCTGCCGCACGACAGCCAGTGCCTTCGCGACTTCGTCATCGCCCATTTCGACCTGCCCGATCCCGCCGGTGTGCACCCGGCGCACGGTGAACCGGACCTGCGCCATTACATCCGTTCGATCTGGCCCGAACTGCACCGGGATGGTGCGCATCCGCCTGAGAACGGCTCGCTTCTTCCCGTGAACGGGCCCTATGTCGTTCCGGGCGGCCGCTTCGTCGAACTTTACTATTGGGACAGTTATTTCAGCATCCTTGGCCTGCTGCGCGACGGGTTCGAACATGTCGCGCAGGGGATCGTCACAGCCCTTGCCGATCTGCTGAAACGCTATGGGCGGATTCCCAACGGCACGCGCAGCTATTATCTCAGCCGATCGCAGCCGCCGCTCTATTTCGCCATGCTGGACCTGGTGCCGGACGCCAGACCGGCGGTGATGCGTCAGCGGCTCGACGCCCTTCTGATCGAACATGGCTTCTGGATGGACGGCGCGGCGGCGCTGGGACCGGGCGAGTGCGCGAAGCGCGTCGTGCGGATGCCCGACGGCGCGCTGCTGAACCGCTATTGGGACGATCGCGACACGCCGCGGGACGAATCCTATCTGGAAGATGTCGCGACCGCCAACGCGACGATGCGACCGCCGGAAGATGTCTTCCGCGCCCTGCGCGCCGGGGCCGAGAGCGGCTGGGACTTTTCGTCGCGGTGGTTCACGCCGGGCGGCGCGCTGGACAGCATTCGCACCCACCACATCGTCGCCGTCGACCTTAACGCCTTTCTTTACGGGATGGAGAGCGCCATCGTCCGCCTTGCCGACGAGCTGTGCGAGGACAGGATCGCGCGGCAGTTTGACGGGGCGAGGAAGCGCCGGCGCGCCGCGATCCACCGCTGGCTGTGGTGCGAGGCCGGCTATTTCAGCGACTTCGACCTGGAGAGCGGGCAACTTTGCGGGCAGCTGACGGCGGCGACCCATGCCCCGCTATTTACCGGCGTAGCGACCCGGGCCCAGGCGGCCGCCGTGGCAAGGCTGACGTCCGACCACCTGATCGCCCCCGGCGGGCTGCGCACGACGCTGATCGAAACGGGCGAGCAATGGGATGCGCCCAATGGCTGGGCGCCGCTGCAATGGATCGCCTTCATGGGCCTGCGCCGATATGGCCATCGCCGCCTTGCCGACATCATCGCGGCGCGATGGGTCGAGACCGTGGATTCGGTGTTCCAGCGCACAGGCTGGATTCACGAGAAATATGATGTCGAGCGGGGTATCGGCGGCGGAGGCGGAGAATATGCGCCGCAACTGGGCTTCGGCTGGACGAACGGCGTGACGGCGGCGTTCATGGACTTGCTGAGGATCCATTCATCAGGCCGGGAAGGCCGGGGTCCGGTAACGGTGCATGGCGTCTCCGACCGCTTTGCGGCCATGCCGGAAGGACCGATCGAATGACGCGCGATACCGATGCCTATCGCAGCAAGCTGATGTCCCCTGAGCAGGCCGCAGCCTCCATCCCCCATGGCGCGCGCATCTGCATGGGGCTGGGTGTGGCGCAGCCGCCGGCCATATTGCAGGCTCTGGCGAGGCGGGGGGAAATCGGCGACATCGAAGGCGCCAGCCTCTATTATCTGCTCTCCACCGCCATTGCCGGGACGAGTGTGCTGCGGCGTGAACTGGGCGAGCGGCTCCGCCCCATGTCCCTTTTCCACAGCGCGGTGGAACGTGCCCTCGACAAGGAAGCATCGGCGCTGGGCGGCAGGCCGGTCGACCTCATCCCGGTCGCCTTCAGCCGGGTTCCGCAGATGCTGCGCGACGACATAGGGGTGGATACGCTCGTCACGCAGGTGGCGCCCCCGGATGAGGATGGCAATTTCAGCCTCGGCACCAATGTCGATTATGCACATGCTGCCGCGCGGTGCTGCACGCGGGTGATCGTGGAGGTCAATCGCCACATGCCCCGGACCGGCGGCGCGAGCGTCGTCCCCTTATCGGCGGTGACGGCGATCGTCGAGCACGACCAGCCCCTGCCCGAGATCATGCCAGTGTCGCGGCGGCCGGAGGACGATGCGATCGGGGCGATCATCGCCGGCCTCGTCGATGACGGCGCCTGCCTGCAGATGGGGATCGGCGCCGTGCCCGAAGCGGTGTGCGCCGCCCTGAAGGGGCATCGCCATTTGGGCATCCACACCGAACTCCTGACCCCGGGGCTCGCCGGGTTGATGGCATCGGGGGTGGTCGACAACAGCCGCAAGGCCGTTCATCCGGGCAAGACGATCTTCACCTTCGCCATGGGCGATCGCCGCTTTTACGAATTCCTCGACGGCAATCCTGATCTGGAGGGGCATCCGGTCGATCATGTCAACGACGCCGCGATTATCGCGCGCAATCCCAGGGCGGTTTCGGTCAACGCGACCCTGGAAGTCGATTTGCAGGGCGCCTGCAATTCGGAGGTGGTGAATGGCCGTCAATATAGCGCGGCAGGCGGGCAACTGGACTTCGTGCGCGGCGCGGGCGCTTCGCCGGGGGGCAAATCCATCATCGCGTGCCATGCCACCGCGGTGGGCGGCACCGTCTCGCGCATCGTGCCGCGCCTCAATGGGCCGGTCACGACGCCGCGCAACGACGTGCACATCATCGTCACCGAGTTCGGCTGGGCGGATCTGCGCGGCAAGTCTCTGGCCGAGCGCGGAAAGGCGCTGATCGGCATCGCCCACCCCCGCTTCCGGGACGAACTGGCGGCCCAACTGGACCGGCGGATGTAAAGGAGGCGGCCGATGATTGAACAGCCCATCCTGTCAGGCGCGGACGCCATGCCCGCGGCCCCGCCCCTATCCGATGGCAAGCGCCTGTCGCTGGAGGTGTCGGGCCTCTATCTGGCGCTCTACCTTCATTTCGGCTTCTTCGCCTTCCTGCCGCTCTGGCTCGCGAAAATGGGCGCGCCGGCCGGGGAGATCGGGATATTGATGGCGATCCCGCTGGTCCTGCGGCTCGTGACCGTCGCGCCCTTTTCCGCCTGGGCCGGCCAGAGCGGGCGGGTGCGGGACTCGATCCTCGTCACGGCGCTCAGTTCAGCCGCGCTGGTCGCGTTGCTGATCCTGGAGCCCGGCCATATCGGCCGGATCGCCATCGTGCTGGCCTTCGCCATCGTCTGGGACCAGGTGCCGGTGCTAACCGACGCCTATGCGGTGATGGCGGCGCGGAGCCGGGGACTGGATTTCGGCCGCATGCGCGTCTGGGGCTCCATCGGCGCGGTCGTCTCCAGCGCGAGCGCAGGCTGGGCCTTCGACCTGCTCGGCATCGAAGCGCTGCCGCTGGTCGTGGCGGCGCTGCTGCTGCTGCCGGCGATGATGGCCGCCCTGGTTCCGTCCGACCGGCGGATGATACAGGCCAGCGCCGTGCGCGGCGGACGCTGGCGCGAGGTCATGGCCGACCGCGCGCTCATCCGCGCCATGGCCGCCTCCGCGCTCGTCATGGCCAGCCATGGCGTGCTGACCAGCTTCGGCGCGATCCAATGGAGCGCGCGGGGCATCGGCACGGGCACGATCGGCCTGCTGCAGGCCTGCGCGGTCAGCGCCGAAATCCTGGCCTTCTGGTTCGGATCGAAGCTGCTGGGGCGGAGGGACCCGAGATGGATGATCTGGATCGCCGCCTGCTTCGCCGCGCTGCGCTGGATCATCATGGCCGGCAATCCGGGCGTCGCCCCGCTGTTCGTCGTCCAGCTTTTACAGGGGTTGACGGCGACAGGCGCTATCCTTGGCGCCATGCTGACCATCGCCAGACGGGTGCCGATGCAGTCGAGTGCGGCGGCGCAGGGCCTGAACGCGGTGCTGCTGGGCCTCGCGCTGTCGGTGACGACCGCCGGTTCGGGATGGCTGTGGCCGCATGGCGTCGCCTTCTCCTATCTTGCCATGGCGGTCCTGGCGGCGTTTGCCGGCGTGCTCGCCTGGCCTCTCTTTTCGCGGCGCGATCCGGGCGCCGCTCCTGCCGCTGAATCCGGCGGCGTCACTGCGTCGCCGGAAAGGAGTTAGACACGCATGCTTTCGAAGCTTCGCTACCTGATCCACAAGGCCATGATGGCAGCCATGGTGGCGGCCGCGGCAAAAGCGTCGGCCACCGCGCAAACGGCGCCGACGGACCAGAAGAATATCGCCAAATGGTCGCTGCCCAACACCCTCAGCCCGGAAGGCCGCGCCATGGCGGCGGCCATCGCCGCCGCGCCGGTTCCGGACCCTGAGCCGCCGCTGAAAGCGCAGCGACAATTTGTCGACGATCTTCAGGCTGGCATGGGCCGGGAACTGGTCAAACGCTACGGCGTTCGCGTGGAGCAGTCGTCGATCGCCGGCGTGCCGGTGCGGATCGTCTATCCCAAGGGCGTGACGTCCCTGGGCAAGGCCCCGATATTGATGAACCTGCATGGCGGCGGCTTTCAGCTCGATTCCGGGTCGTTGACGGAAACGATCCCGATCGCCGCCCTTACCGGCATTCCCGTGGTGGCCGTGCTGTACCGGCTCGCGCCCGAACATCCCTATCCCGCTGCGCTGGACGACGCGCTCGCCGTCTATCAGGCGCTGGAAAAGGACCGTTCGGCTTCGCATATCGCCGTCTACGGCACTTCGGCGGGTGCGGCGCTGAGCGGGCAGCTGATCGCGCGCCTGACGCAGCTTGGCAAGCCGATGCCCGCGGCCATGGGCTATTTCTCGGGCAGCGCCGATCTCACCACCAGCGGGGATTCGGAATCCTGGATGCCGTTGCCGGGCGGCGCCAGGACCATGGCTGAGAGCGTATCGAGCTATGTCGGCAAGACCGCGCCGGCCGATCCCGTCCTGTCTCCGCTCAAGGGCGACATCTCCCGTTTTCCGCCAACGTTGCTGGTGACCAGCACCCGCGACATATTGCTCAGCCCCACATCGATCTTTGCCCGCGCCCTTCTGGAGCGGGGCGTCGATGCCCGCCTTGTCGTCTTCGACGGCCTGCCGCACGCTTTCTGGGCCTATATGGACATTCCCGAGACGCAGCAGGCGAACGCGCTGATGGCGGGGTTCCTGAAGGCCCGCCTGAACGCGGGAGCGCGCTGACCATGTATTCCGGCCTGTCCGATCAGCGGCGATGGACCTTTCCGTTCGTCATAGAGGAACAGGCGGCGGTGCTGGGCGACGCGCCGTTCGTCACCATGACGACGGGAGAGGGCATCACCTACCGGCAGTTGCGGGACGACGCGGCGCAGGTCGCCGGCATGCTGGCGGCGGCCGGGGCTCGGGCGGGAGACCGGATCGCGCTCATGCTGCCGAGCGGACTCGACTTCCTGCGCGCCTGGGCGGGTATAGGCCGGCTGGGGGCGACGGCGGTCATTCTGAACAGCGAACTGACGGGCGCGTTCCTGGCCCATCCGCTCGCGGACTCCGCCCCGTCCGTCCTGATCGTCGACGCGCAATATGTCTCCCGGCTCGACGGGCTGGATGCGGCGATGTCGAGCGTCCGGAAGATCTTCGTCGCGGGCGCCGACCAACGGCCCGCTGGGGACATGTTCGATCGATGGCGCTCCGCAACCGCCCTGAACGCTCCGCTTCCGGGCGCCGCCGACATTGCCTGCATCATGTACACTTCAGGTACGACCGGCGCTCCCAAGGGCGTTCTGATGCCCCATGCCCACTGCTTCCTCTTCGGCCTTGGCGTGGTGGAGAATCTGGGGGTTACGGCTGACGACCATTATTATGTCTGCCTTCCCCTCTCCCATGCGAACGGCTTGCTCATGCAGCTCGGCGCGACGCTGATCGCGGGCGCCACCGCTACCGTGCGGGAGCGGTTTTCCGCGAGTGGCTGGCTGTCGGACCTGCATCGTTCGGGTGCGACCGTGACCAACACGCTGGGCGCGATCAGCGCGTTCGTGATCGCACAGCCGCCGGGCGGGCGGGATCGAAACCACAAGCTTCGGGCGATCGCCTCCGCCCCCAATCATCCCGATCACGATCGGATATGGCGCGAACGCTTCGGCATTGCCGAAGTGCTGGGCGGATATGGCATGACGGAGATCAACATCCCGCTCTACGGCCGCCGGGGCGAAGCGCGGCCCGGAACCTGTGGCCGCCCCTATGAGCGCTTCGAGGTCCGGATCGCCGACCCGGCGACGGACATTCCGGTTGGGCCGGGCGAAGTGGGGGAAATATTGGTTCGCCCTTGCGTGCCCTACGGCTTCATGGCCGGTTATCTCGGCCTCCCCGACAGGACCGTGGAGGCGTGGCGGAACCTCTGGTTCCACACGGGCGACGCGGGGCGGATGGATGCCGACGGCTATGTCACCTTCGTCGACCGCATCAAGGATTGCATCCGCCGTCGGGGCGAAAATATCTCCGCCACCGACATCGAGCGCACGCTGGCGGAACTGCCCGGCGTCAAGGAGGTGGCCGCCTTTGCGGTTCCTTCCGACATTCCGGGCGGCGAGGATGAGATCATGTGCGCCGTCGTGCCGCATGCCGACGGCCAGATCGATCCCGCCGCGCTGGCTGCCCACGCCCGGGCGCGGATGCCGCGCTATGCGCAGCCCCGCTACATCGAATTCCTGACGGACCTGCCACGGACGGGCACCGAAAAGGTGAAGAAGGCGGATCTGCGCGAACGCGGCGTCACTGTGGCGACTTTGGATCTGCAGGCGCTTCTTCCCATGGGCTGACGCCCTTCGACCGATCACTGGAATATTCGGGTATGACTTTCGAACCTGCCATTGCAGAACGGCGCTTCGTCCTCGATCATATCGCAGGGCCAAGCGAAATCGGTTCTCCGCCGCGGCGAACGCACCGGCGGCAGCGCTTTGCGAGGTCGATGCCGCCACGCTCGCGGCATAGCCCCCACGTCCGACATCGCAGGAGAATGACATGAGCAAGGCGCGCATTGCCGGCGTCGGCATGATTCCTTTCACCAAGCCGGGGCGAAGCGATGACTGGGACGTCATGGCCGAACAGGCAATCCGCCTGGCGCTGGCGGACGCCGGGATCGCTTACGGGCAGGTCCAGCAAGCCTATGCCGGATATGTCTATGCCGACTCCACCGCCGGCCAGTCCGCGCTCTATCGCGTCGGGCTGACCGGCATCCCCATCGTCAACGTCAACAATAATTGCTCCACCGGCTCGACCGCGCTGTATCTTGCACGCCAGATGGTGGAAGCGGGCGTGGCAGACTGCGTGCTGGCGGTCGGCTTCGAGCAGATGCTGCCGGGCGCGCTCGGCATGATATTCAATGACCGCAAGGGCACGCTGGAGATGGCGCTGACGCGCCAGGGCCAGTTGCAGGCCGACGACGACGCCCCATTCGCCGCCCAGCAGTTCGGTGGCGCGGGGCTGGACTATCAGGCGCGTTATGGCGCGAGCGACGAAGCCTTCGCCCGCATCAGCGTCAAGGCGAGACGGCATGCGGCCAATAATCCGCTGGCGCTGCTGCGGGAACCGATCAGCCTGGAAGAGGTCATGTCCTCCAAGCATCTTTATGGGCCGATAACCCGCTTTCAGGCGTGCCCGCCCACCTGCGGCGCTGCCGCCGCTATCCTGGTGTCGCCAGTCTTCGCCGCCCGGCACGGGCTGAGCGCTTCGGTGGAGATCGTCGCGCAGGCGCTGACCACCGATCTGCCCGGCACGTTCGAGGAGCGCGGCATGATGAGCGTGGTGGGCCATGACATGACGAGGGAGGCGGCCCGGCAGGTCTATGAGGCCGCGGGCGTTGGTCCGGACGATATTCAGGCGGTGGAACTGCACGATTGCTTCACGCCGAACGAGCTCATCTCCTACGAGGCGCTTGGCCTCACGCCGGAGGGAACGGCGGAGCAATATATTTGCGACGGGCTGAACAGCTATGGCGGCAAGCACGTCACAAATCCTTCGGGAGGCCTGTTGTCCAAGGGTCATCCGCTGGGCGCGACCGGCCTTGCCCAATGCTATGAGTTGACCCACCAATTGCGGGGAACGGCGGAGCAGCGGCAGGTCGACGGCATTCGCTTCGGCTTGCAGCATAATATCGGTCTGGGCGGCGCGTGCGTAGTGACGCTGTACGGCCGGGCGGACTGACGGGCCGCTCGGCGATCAATCATCGAAGGGACTTTCATGCGCAGACTGGATGGCAAGGTCGCGATCATCTCCGGCTCGGGTCGCGGCATCGGCCGTGAACTGGCGTTCAAGCTCGCGGGACAGGGCGCAAGCGTCGTCGTCAACGATCTCGACGAGGCGCCCGCCAATGAGGTTGTCACGCAGATCCGGGATGCGGGCGGGAAAGCGACCCCCTGCGTTGGCGATGTCACGGCCGATGACTTCGGCGAGCGCTTCGTCCGCACCGCTCTCGAGGCGTTCGGCGGGCTCGACATCATTGTCAACAATGCCGGCTACACGCGCGACGGCGTCATCCAGAAGCAGACGGACGAGCAGTTCCAGGCAATGCTCGACGTGCACGTATCGGCCCCGTTTCGCATCCTGCGCGCAGCTGCGGAGCCTCTGCGAACGATGGCCCGAAAAGAAGCCGCCGAAGGCCGGGAGGTTATCCGCAAGGTCGTCAACATATCATCCATGGCCGGCACGCACGGCAATGCCGGACAGATCAACTACTCCGCGGCCAAATCCGCCCTGGTGGGCATGACCAAGACGCTGTCCAAGGAATGGGGGCGCCTGAAAGTCTGCGTGAATTGCGTGGCCTTCGGCATCATCGACACGCGGTTGACGCAGCCCATTTCGGGGTCGGAGGCATCCATCCCGATCGGGGGGCAGCCCCTGCACACCGGTATTCCTTCTTCGGTACGGGACGCCCTGCTGGACAGCGTGCCGTTGGGACGGGCGGGAACGGCGCGGGAGGCCGCGGACAGCATCTACCTGCTGTGCGTTCCCGAGAGCGATTACATCAGCGGGCAGGTCCTGGTCGTTTCAGGTGGTCTCAGCTTGTAGAAATGCCTCGCATTTGCCTGATCCGGAGACCGGAATCTGTTCGGTGACGGGAGGCATGGCTGCTGTCGGCCCACTGCGAATGCGTTGTCACCGGATGCATGTCTGGCGTTCGACGCCATGCCTGAAACCTTGGCCGAAATGGCGGGCCGAGAGAGATCGGCCGACATGATCGACAGCACCGTCGTCCGGGCCATCACTGCGCCGTCGGCATAAGAAGGGACGCGAGCGACCGAGGCATTGAGGCAGGTCAAATTGCCGGTTGCGCAGGATCAATGCCGGGTCCGTTCGGGCGCGGCAGAAGGGCGGCACCGACAAACAGGGATGGAGATCAAGGACATGACCCTCAAGACGATCCTGCTGGGGGCGGCTGCCGGCTGCGCCGTTCTGGCCGCGCCGGCGCAGGCGGCGCAGGGCGATGTGCTGGTGCGGCTGCGCGGCATCATGGTCGCGCCCAACGAGAAGAGCGGGAGCGTGTTGCCCGCCTTTCCGGGCGAGAAAGTGAAGGTCGACAACAGCGTGATGCCGGAAGTGGACGTCACCTATATGGCGACCGACCATATCGGTTTCGAGCTGATCGCCGCGACCACCAAGCATAGCGCGAGCGGGCGGACCGGCACGACCGGGGGCATCGGCAGGCTTGCGTCGACCTGGGTGCTGCCGCCGACGCTGACCGCGCAATATCATTTCCTGCCCGAAGGAAAGATCCGGCCCTATGTCGGGGCGGGGGTGAATTATACGCTCTTTTATAATGAGAAGGCGTCGAACGCGCTGGAGGGCGCCGTGGGCGCGACCAAGGTGCATATGTCCGACAGCTTCGGCTGGGCGGGGCAGGTCGGCGTCGACATCGACCTTAACGAGCGGGTGTTCCTGAATCTGGACGTCAAATATATCGACATCGATACGACGGCGCGGCTGTCGACTGCTGCTGCCGGGGTGCAGAAGGTGAAGCTGGAGCTTGATCCCTTTGTCTTCGGCGTGGGTGTGGGGATGAAGTTCTGATGGGAAGGGGTGGCGGCTTTTGGCCAATTCAGGACCTTCCCCTCCCGTAAATGGGAGGGGTTAGGGGTGGGCGCGAGCGTAGCGAGCTTCTGACTTAGCCGTTGAAAATTCACGCTGATGTCGCGCCAGCCCACCCCCTAGCCCCCTCCCGCCTGCGGGAGGGGGAATGTCCGCAATCCACCCACTTTCGCCTCTTAGGGACAATTACGGATAGGTTGCAGCGCGCGGCGGCGGCATGGATCGGCGCATGGATATGCGATTTGATCTGGCGCAAAAGGCGCAGGACGATGGGGCCTTCGTCATGGCGGCGACGCCGTCGGCCAAGGGCTGCGGTGGGCAATATTGCGAACGGTGCGAGGTGCGCGATCAGGCGATCTGCGCCGATCTCGACGAAAAGCAGCGCGTGGCGCTGAACCGGATCGGGCGGCGGGTGTCGTTGCAGGCCGGGCAGACCGTGATGTGGGAAGGCGACAGCTCCACGCTGGTCGCCAATGTGATCGAGGGGACGCTGAAGCTGTCCACCTCCACCGGCGACGGGCGCGAGCAGATCGTCGGCGTCGTCTATGCATCGGATTTCATCGGCCGCCCCTTCGGCGCGCGGACGCCGCACAGTGTCACGGCGCTGACCGATGCGCGGCTGTGCCTTTATCCGCGGGGGGCGTTCGACGGCTTTGCGCGGGAGCATCCGGCGCTGGAGCACCGGCTGTTGCAGCGGACGCTGGACGATCTGGACCGGACGCGGGCGTGGATGCTGCTGCTGGGGCGGAAGAATGCGCGGGAGAAGGTGGCTACCCTGCTGCTCGACATGCACCGGCGGTTGCGGGCGGACCGGGCCGGGGTGATCGAACTGCCTTTGTCGCGGCAGCAGATCGCGGACGTGCTGGGGCTGACCATCGAGACGGTGTCGCGCCAGATCGGCGATCTGAAGCGGATGGGCGTGATCGCGCTCGCCGGGCGGCGCGGGGTGCGGATCGTGGATGCCGGGCGGCTGGAGGGGATGGCCGAGGGGGAGTGAGGGGGCTGTTTTTGGCCAATTCAGGACCTTCCCCTCCCGTAAACGGGAGGGGTTAGGGGTGGGCGCGAGCGTAGCGAGCTTCTGACTTGGCCGTTGCAAAACAGCGCAGATGCCGCGCCAGCCCACCCCCTAGCCCCCTCCCGCCTGCGGGAGGGGGAATGTCCGCAATCCACCCGATACGGACATTCCCCTACATACCTGCGGTGCGGGCTTTGACAGAGGTCAATGCATAAGGGCGGCTCCCGGACGAAGGACGCCGCAAAGCCTTTGACGGGGAAATCCTATGGAGCAACTGGTTTGGAAGACGGGCGGCTGGTTCGCGCTCGCGACGCTGGCCTTTCTGGCGGCGCTGGCGGCGGCGGACTTCGGCTTTGCCGTGCATATGGGGATCGTCTGCGCGGCCGCGCTGGCCGTCGCCGTGCTGACGATGCGGCATGCCGATTATGAGGCGATCACCCGCGGGCTGCTGAAGATGCCCGCATCCCAGGGGAAATATGACGACGACCCGATCCGCTGGGGCGTGATCGCGACCGTCTTCTGGGGGCTGGCTGGCTTTCTGGCGGGGTTGTACATCGCGCTTCAACTGGCCTTTCCGGCGCTCAACCTGGGGATCGAATATACCAGTTTCGGGCGGCTGCGGCCGCTGCATACCTCCGCCGTCATCTTCGCCTTCGGGGGCAATGCGCTGATCGCCACCAGCTTCTACGTGGTGCAGCGGACATGCCGGGCGCGGCTGGCCTTTCCGGCGCTCGCCCGGTTCGTCTTCTGGGGCTATCAGCTTTTCATCGTGCTGGCGGCGACCGGCTATCTGCTGGGCATTACCGAGGGCAAGGAATATGCCGAGCCGGAATGGTATGTCGACCTGTGGCTGACCATCGTCTGGGTCGCCTATCTGGTCGTGTTCGGCGGGACGATCCTGCGCCGCAGCGAGCCGCATATCTATGTCGCGAACTGGTTTTACCTGAGCTTCATCCTGACGATCGCGATGCTGCACATCGTCAACAATCTTTCCATGCCGGTGAGCTGGCTCGGGTCCAAGAGCTACAGCGCTTTCGCGGGCGTGCAGGATGCGCTGACCCAATGGTGGTACGGGCATAATGCGGTCGGTTTCTTCCTGACCGCCGGTTTCCTGGCCATGATGTATTATTTCGTGCCCAAGCAGGCGGAGCGGCCGGTCTATAGTTACAGGCTTTCCATCATCCATTTCTGGTCGCTGATCTTCCTCTATATCTGGGCGGGTCCGCACCATCTTCATTACACCGCGCTGCCCGACTGGGCGCAGACTTTGGGCATGGTCTTTTCGGTCATGTTGTGGATGCCGAGCTGGGGCGGGATGATCAACGGGCTGATGACGCTGAACGGCGCATGGGACCGCATCCGCACCGATCCGATCATCCGCATGATGGTGATGGCGCTGGCCTTTTACGGCATGTCGACCTTCGAAGGTCCGATGATGTCGGTGAAGGCGGTCAACAGTCTCAGCCACTATACCGACTGGACCATCGGCCATGTGCATAGTGGTGCACTGGGATGGAATGGACTCATCACTTTCGCCTGCCTCTATTATCTGACGCCACGACTGTGGAAGCGGGAGCGGTTGTACAGTCTTCGGTTGGTGAACTGGCACTTCTGGCTAGCGACGGTGGGCATCGTTCTCTACGCCGCATCGATGTGGGTCGCGGGCATCATGCAGGGGCTGATGTGGCGCGAATATGGCAGCGACGGTTATCTGGTCTACGCCTTCTCCGAAGTGGTGAGCGCCATGTTCCCCATGTACCTGATCCGGGCGGCGGGAGGCCTTCTGTACCTGAGCGGCGCGATCGTCATGGCCTGGAACATCGGCAAGACCATCGCGGGCAGCCCGCTGCGCGTGGAAAAGCCGATGAACGATGCGGCCTATGATGTGGAGGCCGACCGGCCATTGGTGCCCGCGGCGATCTGAAACCCCTCTCCGTTCGGGCTGGGCCTTCAAGAAGAAGAAAAGCCCTTCGACAGGCTCAGGGCGAACGGAGGTTTTCCTTTGAGGAACCGGATAATGACTGCACCATCCAAGGGTAAATTCTTCGACCATGGCAGGCTGGAGCGGAATGTTTCGCTGCTGGGCATCGCTGCCCTGATTACAGTCGCCATCGGCGGCATTGTAGAGATCGCGCCGCTCTTCTGGATCGACAATACGATCGAGAAGGTAGAGGGCGTGCGTCCCTATACGCCGCTGGAGCTGGCGGGGCGGAATATCTACATACGCGAAGGCTGCTATAATTGTCATAGCCAGATGATCCGGCCCTTCCGGGACGAGACGGAACGCTATGGCCATTACAGCCTGGCGGCAGAGAGCATGTACGATCACCCCTTCCAGTGGGGGTCGAAGCGGACCGGGCCGGATCTGGCGCGGGTGGGCGGCCGCTATTCGGACGAGTGGCATGTCCAGCATCTGAAGGACCCCCGCGCCGTGGTGCCGGAATCGATCATGCCTGGCTATGCCTTCCTGGCGGAGCGGGAATTGAAGCTGCCCGACATGCGCAAGGACCTGACGGCGCTCAATGATGTCGGGGTGCCTTATACGAAGGACGACATCGCCAGGGCGAATGACGATCTGAAGGCGCAGGCCGATCCGGATGCGGACAGCAGCGACCTGCTGAAACGCTATCCCAAGGCGCAGGCGCGCGATTTCGACGGCGATCCGGCCAAGCTGACCGAGATGGACGCGCTGGTCGCCTATCTCCAGATGCTGGGCACGCTGGTCGATGTGGAGAGCGCCAAGCCGCAGGAGGTCGACAGATGAGCTACGACGCCTTGCGGCATTTTGCCGATAGCTGGGGGCTGGTGTTCATGGGGGTGCTCTATGTGGCCCTCATCGGCTGGCACTTCCTGCCCCATGGGCGGCAGCGCAGCGCGGAGGCCGCGCTCGCCATTTTCGACGATCAGACGGAGGCCGGGCATGGCTGACGACAAGCACATCGATCCCGCCACCGGGACGGAGATCAAGCATCATGAATGGGACGGCATCCAGGAACTGGACACGCCGCTGCCGCGCTGGTGGCTGTGGACCTTCTATGCGACGATCCTGTTCGCTATCGGTTATATGATCGCCTATCCGGCTATCCCGATGATCGACCGGGCGACCGGCGGCATGCTGGGCTGGTCGAGCCGGGGGGCGCTGGACAAGGAATTGGCGGCGCGGGAAAGGCAGATCGCGCCGATCCGCCGGGCGATTGCGGAGACGCCGGTCACGGCGCTGCCGGGGCGGCCCGAACTGATGCAGCAGGCGGTTGAGGGCGGGCGCGCCGCGTTCCGGGTGCATTGCGTCCAGTGTCATGGGTCGGGCGCGACGGGGTCCAGGGGTTATCCCAACCTCAATGACGACGACTGGCTGTGGGGCGGCGATCTGGCGACGATCGAGAAGACGATCACCGATGGCGTCCGCAATCCCGATCATAACGCCACGCGGCAGTCGCTGATGCCCGCCTTCGGCAAGGATCAGTTGCTGACGGCGGCGCAGGTGGACGATGTGGTGGCGCATGTCCGGGCGATCAGCGGGCAGGACCGCCCGAGCGCGGCTTCGCGGCGCGGGGACAAGGTCTTTGCCGATAATTGCGCGGTCTGCCATGGCCCGGCGGGCAAGGGCAACCGGGAGCTGGGCGCGCCCAATCTGACCGATGCGATCTGGCTTTACGGGGGCGATGCGGAGACCATCCACGAGACCGTCTGGAACAGCCGCCATGGCGTGATGCCGCGCTGGGACGACAAGCTGGACAAGGCGACCATCCGGATGCTCGCGGCCTATGTGCACAGCCTGGGCGGGGGTGAGGCGGCCCCTCCCGCTGTTGCGGGGGCAGGTCGATAAGCCATGTTCATGTCCGGCTCCGCCTCGCTCTATGAGAAGCGCAAGGGCGTCTATCCCAAGGCGGTGGACGGCTTCTACCGCCGCCTGAAATGGGCGATCATGGCGGTGACGCTGACCATCTACTGGGGCACGCCCTGGCTGCGCTGGGACCGGGGGCCTTATGCGCCCGATCAGGCGGTGCTGGTCGATCTGGCCCATCGGCGCTTCTACATGTTCGCCATCGAGATATGGCCGCAGGAATTTTATTATGTCGCGGGCCTGCTGATCATGGCGGGGATCGGGCTGTTCCTCGTCACGTCGGCGGTGGGGCGGGCCTGGTGCGGCTATGCCTGTCCGCAGACGGTGTGGACCGACCTCTACCAGCATGTCGAACGCTTCGTGGACGGCGACCGCAATGCGCAGTTGCGGCTCGCCAAGGCGCCATGGGGGGCGGCGAAGATTGCCCGGCGGCTTTTCAAATGGTCGGTCTGGCTGGGGATCGCTTTCGTCACCGGGGGCGCGTGGATATTCTATTTCGCGGACGCCCCGACGCTGCAACGGGAGTTCTGGAGCGGGACCGCCGCGTGGCAAGCCTATGCGACGACTTTCGTGCTGACCGCGACGACCTTCGTGTTGGGCGGGTTCATGCGGGAGCAGGTGTGCATCTACATGTGTCCCTGGCCGCGCATCCAGACCGCGATGCTGGACGAGAAGTCGCTGATCGTCACCTACAAGCATTGGCGCGGGGAGACGCGCGGGAGCCTGAAGAAGGCCCAGGCGCATCCGGGCGCGTTTGGCGACTGCGTGGATTGCAACCAGTGCGTCGCGGTCTGCCCGACCGGCATCGACATTCGGGAAGGGCCGCAGATCGGCTGCATCACCTGCGCGCTCTGCATCGACGCCTGCGACAAGGTGATGGCGCAGGTCGGGCGGCCACGCGGGCTGATCGACTATTGCACGCAGGACGATGCGGAGGCGGAGCAGAAGGGCGCGGCCCCGCGCCCAGTGCTGAAGACGCTGTTGCGGCCCCGCACCATCGCCTATTTCGCGGTCTGGGCGGGGATCGGCGCGGCCATGCTGTTCGCGCTGGGCGCGCGCGAGCGGCTGGAGATCAGCGCGCAGCAGGACCGCAATCCGATCTTCGTGCGCCTGTCCGATGGCGCGATCCGCAACGCCTATACGGTCAAGCTGCGCAACATGCAGGCGCGGCCCCGGCCGATGGAGGTGGGCCTCACCGGCCTGCCCGGCGGCCGGATGTGGACCGACGCGGGGTCGCGGGAGAATGCCGCCGCGACGGTGCGGACGACCGTGCCCGCCGACAGCGTGGCGAAGCTGCGCCTCTTCCTGACGCTGCCGTCCGGCGGCCCGGCGCGGCAGGATTTTCGTTTCACCGTGCGCGCCCTGGATCGTGAGGGCGGCAGCGCCAGCGAACCCGCCCGATTTGAAAGGCCCTGAAGCATGACCCCTGCTCCATCCCCCATCCGCCGCTTCACCGGCTGGCATATGACGGCGATATTGGCGGCGTTCTTCGCCGTGGTGATCGCGGTCAACATGCTGATGGCGACCGTTGCGGTGCGGTCCTTCGGCGGCACGGTGGTCGAGAACAGCTATGTCGCCAGCCAGAAGTTCAACGGCTGGCTGGCGCAGGCGCGGGCGCAGAAGCGGCTGGGATGGCGGGACCGGGTGACGCTGGATACGGCGCGGCATGTCGGCTTGGCCCTTACCGACGCCAGGCGCGCGCCAGTGGCGGGCGGCCAGGTGACGGCGGTGGCGCAGCATCCGCTGGGGCGGGCGCCGGACTTGTCGCTGGTCTTCCGTGAAACTGCGCCGGGCGTCTATGCCAGCGATCGTGCTTTGCCGAAGGGCCGTTGGCAGGTCCGTTTCGACCTGCGCCTCGCCGGGCGCGATGAGCATCTTTTGAGGGAGGTCGACTGATGGCCACGAAAGCGCTGATCGCCGATCCGGTGGCGGAAGAGACAGTCGAAAGCCTGTTCGCCGTCCCCGGCATCCATT
Organism: Sphingobium fuliginis; assembly: GCF_015074805.1. NCBI lineage: Bacteria > Pseudomonadati > Pseudomonadota > Alphaproteobacteria > Sphingomonadales > Sphingobiaceae > Sphingobium > Sphingobium fuliginis. The sequence goes on from NZ_CP060036.1 coordinate 152,892, forward strand.
GCGTCGGCTGCATCGCCAAGATCGAGGAGGGCCTGCCGCGCCAGCCCGGCATCCTGTCGGCGCGGGTCAATATGGGGGCGAAGCGGGTCGCCATCCGGCACGATCCGGCGCTGACCCCGCCCGACCTGCGCGCCGCCATCGCCGCGCTGGGGTTCGAGGCGGAGCCGCTGGCCGATGCGGGGCTGGACGTGGCGGCGGCCGAAAGCCGGCGGCTGACGCGGGCGCTGGTGGTGGCGGGCTTCGCGGCGATGAACATCATGCTGCTGTCGGTGTCTGTCTGGTCCGGGGCGGCGGGCGCGACGCGGGAGATGTTCCACTGGCTCTCCGCCCTGATCGCCCTGCCGACGGTGGCCTATGCGGGCCAGCCCTTCTTCCGTTCGGCCTGGGCGGCGTTGCGGCAGGGGCGGACCAATATGGACGTGCCGATCAGCATCGGCGTGCTGCTGACGACCGGGATGAGCCTCTATGAGACCGTCACCGGTGGGGCGCATGCCTGGTTCGACGGGGCGGTGATGCTGCTGTTCTTCCTGCTGGCGGGGCGTTCGCTCGACAGCATGATGCGCGGGCGGGCGCGGGCGGGCGTGGCGGCGCTGCTGAAGCAGACCGCGCCGGGGGCGCTGGTGCTGGAGGCGGACGGGAGCAGTCGGTGGACGCGGGCCGACGCGCTGCGCCCCGGCATGACGATATTGGTGGCGGCGGGCGAAAGGCTGGCCGCCGACGGGCGTGTGACGGAGGGGGAAAGCGGGCTCGACATCGCCTTTCTGACCGGGGAAAGTGCGCCGGTGCGGGTGCATCCCGGCGACGATGTGCAGGCGGGTGCGCTCAATATCGACGGGCCGATCCGGGTGGAGGTGACGGCGGCGGGGGCCGACACCGTCATTGCCGACATCGCCCGGCTGATGGAGGAGGCGGGGCAGGGCAAGTCGCGCTATGTGCGCCTCGCGGACCGGGCGGCGCGGCTCTATGCGCCCTGCGTCCATCTGCTGGCGGCGCTGTCCTTCGCGGGGTGGATGATCGCCGGGGCGGGCGTGCATCAGGCACTGCTGATCGCGGTGGCCGTGCTGCTGATCACCTGTCCTTGCGCCTTGGGGCTGGCGGTGCCTGCGGCGCAGATCGTCGCCTGCGGCGCGCTGATGCGGCGGGGCGTGCTGGTCAAGGACGGGTCGGCGCTGGAACGGCTGGCGGAGGTCAGCGAGGCGGTGTTCGACAAGACTGGCACGCTGACGCTGGGCCGTCCGGTGCCGCAGGGGTTGCGCCGTCTGTGGCGGGACGACCGGTCGATCCTGCTGTCCCTGTCGCGGGCGTCCCGCCATCCGCTGAGCGTCGCCTTGCGGCAAGCATTGGAGGCGCGGGGGGTGACGCCCGCCGCGCTCGACAATGTCCGCGAAGTCGCCGGAGAGGGCGTGTTCGGGGACTATGGGGGCGTGGCCGTGTCGCTGGCGCGTCCGCGCAGCCTGATCAACCTATTCGGGCTGGCCGCGGAATATCGGCGCGGGGATCAGGCCTTGCTGCTGGGCTTCACCGACGCGCTGCGTCCCGATGCGGCGGACACGCTGGACGTGCTGCGCGGCATGGGGCTGAAGATATTGATCGCCAGCGGCGACCGGCCCGAAGCGCTGGAGGAGATCGCCCGCGAAACCCGCACCACCGCCATCGGCCATCTGCGCCCCGCCGACAAGCTGGCGCTGATCGACCGGTTGAAGGCCAGGGGCGAGAAGGTGCTGATGATCGGGGACGGGCTGAACGACGGTCCGGCGCTGGCGGCGGGGCATGCCAGCATGGCGCCCGCCTCCGCCAGCGATGCGAGCCAGCTCACCGCCGACGCCGTGTTCCTGGGCGACAGGCTGGCGCCGGTGGCGCTGACCGTGCATGCGGCGCGGCGGACGGTCGCGGTGGTGAAGCAGAATTTCGCGCTGGCGATCGGCTATAATGTGTTGGCGGTGCCGCTGGCCATAGCGGGGAAGGTGACGCCGCTGGTCGCGGCGGTGGCGATGTCGACATCCTCGCTGATCGTGATCGTCAATGCCCTGCGCCTGAAAGGAGTCGTGAAATGACCGGTCTCAGCCTGTTGATTCCGATTGCGCTTGGGCTGGGGCTGTTGGGCTTGGCGGCCTTTTTCTGGGCGTTGGGCAATGGCCAGTTCGAGGATACGGATGGGGCGGCTGTGCGCATCCTGATTGACGAGGATTGACGGCAGGCGGATTTTTGCCCTTTTTGGGTGGATACGGTGGATGATTTGACGGGATAATCGCGATAAATAAGGCAGATTGCCTTAACATGAGCTGTTTATAAGTCGGATTGCATGCCATGTTTTTCCTATCATGGCGCACATGACGAACCCGCCTCCCTTCACCGATTTCGCCCCCGCCATCCGGCCGCAGTCGCCGCTCCGCCAGGCCATCACCGCCGCCTATCGCCGCGATGAAGCCGCGTGCTTGGCGCCCCTGCTGGAAGCCGCCGCGCTGCCCGACGCCATGCGGCAGGGGGTCCGCGACATGGCGCGCAGGCTGGTGACGACGCTGCGCGCCAACGGCAAGGGCAGCGGGGTCGAGGCGCTGGTGCAGGAATATTCGCTCTCCAGCCAGGAGGGCGTGGCGCTGATGTGCCTGGCCGAGGCGCTTCTGCGCATTCCCGACGATGCGACCCGCGACGCGCTGATCCGCGACAAGATCGCTGACGGCGACTGGGGCGGGCATCTGGGCGGCGGCAAGTCGCTGTTCGTCAACGCGGCGACCTGGGGGCTGGTGGTGACGGGCAAGCTGGTCGGCAGCGTGGACGACCGGGGTTTGGGCGCGGCGCTGACCCGGCTGGTGGCGCGGCTGGGCGAGCCGGTGATCCGGCGCGGCGTCGACCTCGCCATGCGGATGATGGGCGAGCAGTTCGTGACCGGCGAGACCATCGGGGAAGCGCTGAAGCGGGCTCGGACGGAAGAGGCGAAGGGCTTCCAGTACAGCTATGACATGTTGGGGGAGGCGGCGGCGACGGCGGCGGACGCGGCCCGCTATCTGGAGGATTACCGGCAGGCGATTCATGCCATCGGGCGGGCGTCGGACGGGCGCGGCGTCTATGCCGGGCCGGGCATCTCAATCAAGCTGTCGGCGCTGCATCCGCGCTATTCCCGCGCCCAGGCGGAGCGGGTCATGGGGGAATTGCTGCCCCGGGTGAAAGAGCTGGCGTTGCTCGCCAAAGGCTATGACATCGGCCTCAATATCGACGCGGAGGAGGCGGATCGGCTCGAATTGTCGCTCGATCTGCTGGAGAGTCTGGCGCTGGACCCGGAGCTGGCGGGGTGGAATGGGCTGGGCTTCGTGGTGCAGGCCTATGGCAAGCGCTGTCCCTTCGTCATCGACTGGATCGTCGATCTGGCCCAGCGCGCCGGGCGGCGGATCATGGTGCGGCTGGTCAAGGGCGCCTATTGGGACGCGGAGATCAAGCGGGCGCAGGTCGATGGGATGGCGGACTTCCCGGTCTATACGCGCAAGCTGCATACGGACGTCGCCTATATCGCCTGCGCGAAGAAGCTGCTGGCGGCGCGTGACCGGGTGTTCCCGCAATTCGCGACGCATAATGCGCAGACGCTGGCTACGGTCCATCATCTGGCGGGGCCGGGTTTCACGCTGGGCGACTATGAGTTTCAGTGCCTGCACGGCATGGGCGAGCCGCTCTATGAGCAGGTGGTGGGGAAGGGGAATCTGGGCCGTCCCTGCCGCATCTATGCGCCGGTCGGCACGCATGAGACGCTGCTGGCCTATCTGGTGCGGCGGCTGCTGGAAAATGGCGCGAACAGTTCCTTCGTGCACCGTATTGCCGATCCGGCGGTGCCGGTGGAGGAGATGATCGCGGACCCGGTCGAGCAGGTGCTGGCGATGCCGCATCCGGGGGCCCGGCATGCGGAGATCGCGCTGCCGTCCCAACTGTATCCGGATCGGCGCAATTCGGACGGGATCGACCTGAGCGACGAGAATGCGCTGGCGAGGCTGACGCAGGCGTTGGCCGAAAGCGCGCAAATCAATTGGACGGCGGCGCCGGAAGGCGAGGAAGGCACGGCGCGGCTGGTGCTGAACCCCGCCAATCGGCGCGATGTCGTGGGGACGGTGTTCGAGGCGTCGGCGGACCATGCGCGGGCGGCGGTCATGCGCGCGGAGGGAAGCGGCTGGGCGCTGGTGCCGGTGGCGGAGCGGGCCGCGATGCTGGAGCGGGCCGCCGACGCGATGCAGGCGCGCATGCCGATCCTGTTGGGGCTGATCGTGCGGGAAGCGGGCAAGTCGCTGCCCAACGCCATAGCCGAAGTGCGGGAGGCGATCGATTTCCTGCGCTATTATGCGGCGCAGGCGCGGGCGGCCTTCGGCCCGGCACAGGTGGCCTTGGGACCGGTCGTGTGCATTTCGCCCTGGAATTTCCCGCTGGCGATCTTCACCGGGCAGGTCGCGGCGGCGCTGGTCGCGGGCAATGCGGTGCTGGCCAAGCCCGCCGAGGAGACCCCGCTGATCGCGGCGGAGGCGGTGCGACTGCTGCATGAGGCTGGGGTGCCGGGCGATGCGTTGCAGCTTGTGCCCGGCGCTGGGGAGATCGGCGCGGCGCTGGTGGCGGCGCCGCAGACCGCCGGGGTGCTGTTCACCGGATCGACCGAGGTGGCGCGGCTGATCCAGCGGCAATTGGCCGCCCGCCTCTCTGCTTCGGGCAGGCCCATTCCGCTGATCGCGGAGACGGGCGGGCAGAATGCGATGATCGTCGACAGCTCCGCGTTGGCGGAGCAGGTGGTGGCGGATGTCATCGCCTCCGCCTTCGACAGCGCGGGGCAGCGCTGTTCGGCGCTGCGCATCCTCTGCCTGCAGGAGGATGTGGCGGACCGGACGCTGGCGATGCTGAAGGGCGCGCTCAGGGAATTGCGCGTCGGGCGGACCGACCGGCTGGCGGTCGACATCGGGCCGGTCATCACCGACGAAGCGAAGGAAGGGATAGAACGGCATATAGAGGCGATGCGGGCGCTGGGCTGCGGGGTGGAACAGCAGCCGCTGCCGCAGGAAACCGCGCATGGCAGCTTCGTGCCGCCGACGATCATCGAGATCGAGGACATCGCGCAATTGCGGCGCGAGGTGTTCGGGCCGGTGCTGCACGTCATCCGTTTCCCTCGCGCCGGGTTGAACGCGCTGGTCGATGCGATCAACGCGACCGGCTATGGCCTGACCTTCGGCCTGCATACGCGGCTCGACGATACCGTCGCGCAGGTGACGGGGCGGGTGAAGGCGGGCAATCTTTATGTGAACCGCAATGTGATCGGCGCCATTGTGGGCGTGCAGCCCTTTGGCGGGCGGGGCCTGTCGGGCACCGGGCCGAAGGCGGGCGGGCCGCTTTATCTGGGGCGGCTGGTGGCGGTGCCGCCGGTCTTTGCCGAGCGGGCCGGTTCGCTAAGGTCGCCGCTCAGCGATTTTGCCGACTGGCTGGCGGCGAAGGGCGAGGCGGAGGCTTCGGCCATGGCGCGGCGCTGTGGCGATGCCTCGGCGCTGGGCGTTGAGATGACCCTGCCCGGGCCGGTGGGGGAGCGCAATCTCTATGCGCTGCATCCGCGAGGACTGATCGGGATGCGGCCCGCGACGCGGCAGGGGTTGTTGCAGCAGATGGCGGCGGTACTGGCGACGGGCAATCGCGGGGTGCTGTGGGACATGGAACTGCCGCTGGGGTTGCCCGCGCCTATTGCGGCGCATTTCACATCGCAGGCGGATGGGCCGCTTGGGGCGGTGCTGGTCGAGGGCGATGCCGCGCGGATCGGTGCGGTGGTTCGGGACGTGGCCGGCTTGCCGGGGCCTGTCGTCAGCGTCCATGTGGCGGGGGCGGATGGGGGGTACCCGCTCGATTGGCTGCTGGAGGAAGTGTCGACCTCCATCAACACGACCGCTGCGGGGGGTAATGCCAGCCTGATGATGATTGGGTAAGAGGCTAAAGCGCGCCTTCGCAGGAGCAGGTCACGCTCAGCTTTTCTTCAGCAAGCCCGTGACAACCGGCGCGATCTTGCCGACGATGATGTTCACCCCGGCCGGATTGGGATGGATGGAATCGGCCTGCATCAGCCTGGGATTCCCGATCACCCCGTCGAGGAAGAAGGGGTAGAGCGGCAGGCCGTAATCCTTCGCCAGCCGGGGATAGATGGCGTCGAACTTCGCGCCATAATCCTTGCCCATATTGGGCGCGGCCATCATGCCGGTGAGCAGCACGGGGATCTGCCGCTGCCTGAGCTGGTCCAATATGGCGCGCAGATTCTTCTCGCTGTCCTCCGGCGGCAGGCCGCGCAGCATGTCGTTGCCGCCCAGGTCGAGCAGCAGCAGGTCGGGCTTGCGCGGCAGGCCGTCGAGCGTGAAGGCGAGGCGCTGCATGCCGCCCAGAGAGGTTTCGCCCGAAACCCCGGCATTGCGGACCTGAACCGCCAGTCCCTTTGCCTTCAGCGCCTGTTCGAGGCGGAAAGGGAAGCTTTCATTCTGGGCCACGCCATAGCCGGCATAGAGGCTGTCCCCGAAGGCGAGGACCAGCTTGCCGTCGGCCATCGGGGCAGCGGCGTTCTGGACCTCGGCCGTCGGCGCGGCGCTATTGTCGGCGGCGGGTTCGCCCGAACAGGCGGTGAGCAATTGCACAATCGCCATGGCGCCCACATATATCGACCATCTTCCCGCCTTCATGGGGTTCCTTTCGCTGATGCACGGCTCGTCCTCCCTTGCCCATATTGCGATTGAAGCGCGCAATGTCACCCTTTCGCTTGGCACGCGCGAGGCGCCGACGCTGATTTTGAAGGGCGTCGACCTTTCCATTCGCAGGGGCGAGAGTCTGGCGATCCTCGGGCCGTCGGGATCGGGCAAGTCGTCATTGATGGCGATATTGTCGGGGCTGGAGCGCGCCAGCGGCGGCGAAGTGCGGGTCGCCGGGATCGATTATGGGCCGCTGGACGAAGACGCTCTGGCGCGGGCGAGGCGCGGGCGCGTGGGCATCGTGTTGCAGAGCTTCCACCTGCTGCCGACCATGACGGCGGTGGAGAATGTCGCCGTGCCGCTGGAACTGGCGGGCTTCGGGGACGCCTTCGCGCGCGCGGCGAGCGAACTGGAGGCGGTGGGACTTGGGCACCGGCTGCACCATTATCCGGCCCAGCTTTCGGGCGGCGAGCAGCAGCGCGTGGCCATCGCCCGCGCCGTCGCGCCGGGGCCGGACATCATCTTCGCGGACGAGCCGACGGGCAATCTGGACGGCGCGACCAGCGGGGCGATCGTCGAACTGCTGTTCGCCCGGCGGGAAGCGAATGGCGCGACATTGGTGATCATCACCCATGACCCCGGACTGGCGGAGCGGTGCGACCGCGTCGTGGAGATGCGCGATGGGCTGATTGTCGCGGACCGGAGGCTGTGACGGGGCCCGAAACTGCGCTGGGCTGGCGCGGCTGCTGGCGGATCGCCCAACGCGACCTGCATCGCGGCTTCCGGGGTTTGCGGCTGCTGTTCATCTGCCTGTTCCTGGGCGTGGCGACGCTGGCGACCATCGGCGGGCTGACCGCCGCGATCACCGGCGAGATTGCGAGCAAGGGGCAGGTGTTGCTGGGCGGCGACGTCGAGGTGGCGATGTCCCAGCGCGAGGCCAGCGCGGCGGAGAAGGCGGCCTTCCGGCGCGAGGGCGTGCTGAGCGAGACGATCAGACTGCGGGCCATGGCGCAGCGGGTGGGGGAGGGCGCCGGACCCTCCGCCGTGCTGACCGAACTCAAGGGCGTGGACGGGGCCTACCCGCTTTATGGCGCGCTGGCGCTGAAAGGCGGGCGGGCCGGGCCTATGCGCGCCGACGAGCTGGTCATCGGACAGGCGCTGGCGGACCGGCTGGACGTGAAGCCGGGCGATGGCCTGCGCTATGGCGCGGCGACCTTCCGCATCCGCGACATCATCGCGGAGGAGCCGGACCGGGTGGGGGAGGGCTTCACCCTGGGGCCGGTCGCGCTCACCTCCATAGAGGGCATCAGGCGCAGCGGCCTGATCCAGCCGGGCAGCCTGTATGAGAGCAAATATCGCATCCGCCTGGACGCAGGCAGGGATGCCGGGGCTGAGAGCGAGCGGCTGAAGCGCGCCTTCCCCTCTGTCGGTTTCGAGATCAAGGACCGCGACGGCGCGGCGCCGGGGACCAGCCGTTTCCTGGAGCGGATGGGGCAATTCCTGTCGCTGATCGGTCTCGCCGCGCTCGCTATAGCGGGGATCGGGGTCAGCAACGGGGTAGCCTCCTATCTTGCGATCAAGCGCAACGGCATTGCGACGTTGAAGATATTGGGCGCTTCCTCCGCCGACATCGCCCGCATCTATCTGATGCAGATCGGCGCGGTGGCCGTGCTGGCCATTGGCTGCGGGCTGGCGGCGGGGGTCGTGCTGCCGCTGGGGCTGGTGACGGCGATGCGGGACATATTGCCGGTGCAGCCCGGTTTCGCCATCGCGCCCTGGCCGCTCGTCACCAGCGCGCTTTACGGACTGCTGATCGCCTTCATCTTCACCGTGCCGCCCTTGACGCGGGCACGGACCCTGCCCGCCGCTGCCCTGTTCCGCGAAACGGTCGACCGGCGGCGCGGGGTCGATCGGCTGAGCATGATCGCGGTGGGCGCGGCGGGGGCGGCCGCCGTGGCGCTGGCGCTGGGCTCGGCGCGGGAGCCCTGGTTCGCGGCGGCGATGCTGGGCGCGGTCGCGGCCATGCTGGCGCTGCTGACCGGCATCGGCCTATTGGTCCGGCGCGTCGCGCGTCGGCTGCCCGCGCCGCGTCGTCCGCTTGCCCGGCTGGCGGTCGCCAATCTCCATCGGCCCGGTGCGCAGACGTCGGCGCTGGTGGTGGCGCTGGGGCTGGGCCTGACGCTGTTCGTGACGCTGGCGGCGATCCAGTCGAGCCTCAGCGCCGAAATCCGCAACACCGTGCCCCGCACCGCGCCGGACCAGTTCGTGCTGGACATCCCCATCGCCGCCAGGGACAGGTTCCTTGCGCTGGTCGGCAGGGAGGCGCCGGGTGCCAAGGTCAATATGGTGCCGACCCTACGCGGGACGATCGTCGCCTATGGCGGGCAGCGGGTGGCGGACCTCAAGGAACTGCCCGAGGGCGCCTGGTTCCTGCGCGGTGAGCGGGGCGTCACCTATAGCGAGGCTCTGCCCGAGGGGTCGGAACTGGTCGAAGGGCAATGGTGGCCCCGCGACTATGCCGGGCCGCCGCTCGTCTCGCTCGACCGCGAGGCGGCGGAGGTGATGGGCGTCGGCATCGGCGACACGCTCACCGTGTCCGTGCTGGGGCGCGAGATCGAGGCGCGCATCGCCTCCCTGCGGCAGGTCAATTGGGAGACGATGGGTTTCAACTACATCATGGTCTTCTCCCCCAACACGCTGCGCAGCGCGCCGCACAGCCTGTCGGCGACGATCACGATGAAGGGCGCGTCGGAAGGGGCGATGACGCGCACGCTGCTGGCGGCCTTCCCCTCCGTCTCGATCATCGCCGTGGGCGAGGTGGTGGCGCAGGTCACGGTGCTGCTGGGGCAGATGTCCACGGCCATCGTGCTGGCGGGATCGGTCGCGATCCTGGCAGGGATCGCGGTGCTGATCGGGGCGATTGCGGCGTCGCGCCAGGCGCGGGCCTATGACAGTGTGATCCTGAAGACGCTGGGCGCGACCCGCTGGCAGATATTGGGCGCGCAGGGCATTGAATATGCGCTGCTGGCCGGTGTGCTGGCGCTGGTGGCGCTTGGCCTTGGCCTTGGCGCGGGCTGGTTCGTGATCGTGCGGATATTCGATTTCCACTGGGCGCCGGATTGGCTGCTCGTACTCTCGACCCTGGGCGCGGGGGCGGTGCTTACACTGGGGATCGGGCTGTTGGGGTCGATCCCGCTGATGTCGGTGCGGCCGGCCCGCGCCTTGCGGGCGTTGTAGGGAGCGGCCCTGTCGCGCAGGGAAGCGGCCGCTACTGCGCGAACAACCGTTTCGGCAGCACGACATGCACGCCCTTGTTGCGGTCGACGAGCCATCGCCCGCAACGCTGCCTCGCCCAGAAAGTCGATCATGTTGCGAAGCGCCTTGCGCGTGGCGTGGCTGTCCATATTACCACGATGGATGGCGGGCGGCGAGGAATCGACCCTGCCGCGTGCGGTCGGCCGCGCCACGCCCATGCTGCCGAAGAAGGGCGCTAACGGTATTTCGATGCCGAGGTTGAAAAGCCCCACCATCCGGTCGCGGTCCAGCGGCACGATCCGGATTCGGGAACAGGGGAAGTTGTCCGTCAGGAAGCGCCCGCCATAGCGGAAGATGTGATGGCGAGCGGGCGGCTCAATTGCCGTTCGTCACCATGGGGGCGCTGAACGGCGCCAATGTCCGGGTGGGGCTGGAGGATTCGCTGTTCGCAGGGAAGGGGAAATTGGCGACATCCAATGCGGAGCAGGTCGCGCTGATCCGGTCCATCCTCGAACTTCTGTCGCTGGAGGTCGCGACGGCGGAGGAGACCCGCGCCATCCTTGACCTCAAGGGCGCCGACAATGTCGCCTTCTAGGCACGGGCCGGCGGGCAAGAGGATGAGGCAAGGACCGCTTGCGCGTTCAGGCAGGCGCCGTCCGGGAATCTACGGATAGGAATGAAGGGCCGGTGAGAGGAACTTCCGGGGGATCGCCACTGAGGCGAACCATCTGGAAGGGATCGGCCATCGTGAAAGCCTTGATCTATGGAGGACCGGGCGAGAAGAGCCTGGGCGAAAGGGCCAAGCCGCAGATCGCGGAGGGCGGCGACGCGATCGTCCGCGTGACGCACACCACCATCTGCGGCACCGATCTTCATATCCTGAAGGGCGATGTGCCGGGTTGCGCGCCCGGCCGCATATTGGGGCATGAAGGCGTCGGGGTGATCGATTCCGTCGGGCCTGCCGTCACCAACTTCACGCCCGGCGACCATGTCCTCATTTCCTGCATCACTGCCTGCGGACGGTGCGACTATTGCCGGCGCGGCATCTATTCCCATTGCAGGACCGGCGGCTGGCTGCTGGGCAACGAGATCGACGGGACGCAGGCGGAATATGTCCGCATACCCCATGCCGACACCAGCCTCTATCCCATTCCGGCGGGGATGGACGAGGAAGCGCTGGTGATGCTGAGCGACATCCTGCCGACCGGCTTCGAATGCGGCGTGCTCAACGGCAAGGTCGCGCCCGGAAGCAGCGTCGCGATCGTGGGCGCGGGGCCGATCGGGCTGGCGGTGCTGCTGACCGCGCAATTCTATACTCCGGCGCAGATCATCATGATCGACATGGACGCCAACCGGCTGGCCGTGGCGCGGCGGTTCGGCGCCACACGCACCATCGACAGCCGGTCCGAAGACCCGGTGGAGATCGTCAGGGGCCTGACGGACGGACAGGGCGTCGACGCAGCCATAGAGGCCGTCGGCGTCCCTGCCACATTCGAGCTTTGCCAGGACCTTGTCGCGCCGGGCGGGGTGATCGCCAATATCGGCGTGCATGGCAGGAAGGCAGACCTGCATCTCGAACGGCTCTGGTCGCACAATATCACGGTGACGACCCGGCTGGTGGACACGGTGACCACGCCGATGCTGCTGAAGACGGTGGCTGCGGAGAAGATCGACGCCGGGCAGCTCGTCACCCACCGCTTTTCGCTGGACGCCATATTGGACGCCTATGACGTTTTCGGGCGGGCGGCGAAGACCCAGGCCTTGAAGGTCCTGATCACGCCCTGAGCCGGTCGAAGGGCGGCAACCGGCTTTCCGCCTGAAGGGATGCGGCGATAAAGATCCGGCGCGCGCGATCTTGCGTCCGGTTCACCGCGGCGCGCTCCAGAATGGCGGCGCGAAGCGGGTTTTCGATGAGGGAGAAACAAGATGTCGATGGTGGATCGGGTCAGGCAATCGCTGGATGCCGTCTTTCTGGCGACGCTGTCGTTCGGACTGGTGATCGCGATTTGCGCGATCATCCTGGCCAAGCTGCCGGGCTGAGGGGGGTGAAGGCGCGGCTTGTGGCGGGACGGCGGTCACGCCTTGCTGTGGTCCAGCGCCGCCATCAGGTGGACCGACAGGTCCTGGATGGTGAACGGCTTGGCCAGCAGCGGCACGCCCTCCTTCGCGGCGGAGGCCGCCGCGGCGCTGTAGCCCGTCATCAGCATCGTGCCCAGATGCGGCCAGTGCTTCCTGATCCGCAGCGCCAGCTCCATGCCGCCGACCTCGCCCGGCATGATCATGTCGGAAAGGATCAGGGAGAAATCGTCCGCCCGCTCCAGCCGGCGCAGCGCCGCGTCGCCATTGTCGACCCGCTCCATCTCATAGCCCAGCGTCGTCAGCATGCCGCCCACCGTGTCGGCCACCGTGTCGTCATCCTCCACCAGCAGGATGCGCTGCCTGCCGGAGGCGCCGACGGGTTCGGCCGGCCTGTCGCTTTCCCGGGGCGCGAGCAGGGATCGCGGCAGCAGCAGGGTGATGGTCGTCCCCCTGCCGACGATGCTGTCGACCAGCACCTCCCCGCCCGACGCCCGCGCGAAGCCGTAGACCTGGCTGAGGCCAAGCCCCGTGCCCTGACCGACCGCCTTGGTCGTGTAGAAGGGTTCGAAGATCTTGTTGACCAGTTCCGGCGCGATGCCGGCGCCGCTGTCCGTCACCGCGATCTGCACCCGGTCGGGCAGGTCGCCATGGACCGGGCGGTTCGCGCCTTCGATGACGATGGTGCCGCCCTTCTGCATGGCGTCCCGGGCGTTGAGGGCGATGTTGAGGATCGCCACCTCCAGTTCCGACGCATCCACCTCCACCGGCCAGAGGTCCGCGGGAAGGTGCATGGTCACCCCTATGCTTTCGCCCAGCGATCGTTCGAGCAGCGCATCCATGCCCCTGATCCGCTCCCGCAGGTCGACGACCTCCGGGTTGAGCGGGGTGCGGCGGGAGAAGGCGAGCAGTTGCCGCGTCAGTTTCGCGCCCCGGTCCAGCGCCTGGCGTATCCCGGCGCGCAGCTTTTCCAGCCTGGCCGCGTCCTGGGTGCGTTCCATGAGGTCGAGACCGCCGGAAGCGACCATCAGCAGATTGTTGAAGTCATGCGCGACGCCGCCGGTCAACTGGCCCATCGCCTCCATCTTCTGCGACTGGCGCAGCGCCTCTTCGGCCTGCTGGCGGCTGGCGATTTCCGCCTGGAGAGCCTGGTGCGCGCGGCGCAGCGAGGAATAGGAGGCGGCGAGCATCACGATCAGCACCGACGCCGCGATGACGATGACGGCGATGCCCAGATAGCGGGTCAGGCGGCGCGACAGGCTGTCCATGGTGGATTGGAGATAGACGGAGCCGAGCCGCGTGCTGCCCTGCTTCACCGGAACGGTGACGGCGAGCGCGGCGGGCGGCGCGTCCCGGCTGGCCTCCTCCGCCCGCTTGGGCAGCCGGGCGGGAGGGCGCGCGAAGCCGGCGGCGAAGGCGCCCTTGCCGTCATAGGCTGCGACCGCGACGATCTGGGGATCGGCCTTCAGCGCGTTCAGATATTCCTGGAGCGCGACATCGTCCTCGAACGCCAGCGGGGCGGCGATCCCATTGGCCAGAACCTGCGCCTGGACGGTCGTCTGCCGCAGCTTTTCGACGCGGCCGAGCTGTTCGAGCTGGATGGCGGCGGCCAGCCCGGCGGCCAGTAGCAGGAAGGCGATCAGGACGGCGGAAAGGGGCGTCGCCATCTGTCCGACGACTTTGCCCAGGCTGAGCCGGCTTGGGGTCGCTTGCTTCATTTCCGGTTCACCGCGATGGCAAGGCCCAGCAATTTGGAACTGATCTTGAGGCCGTTGGCCCGGGCCGCGCCGTCATCGATCTGGAACCGCACCCGGCCGCTCTGCCGCACGAATTCGATCATCGCGCCGCTGGGCCCCGCGCTCTTGTCCGCGACCGTCAGCACCGGCTGCCCCTCGGTCGTCGCGAAGGGCGCATAGCCGGGATCGGTCGAGTGTCCGGCGAACAGGATGTGGCAGCCGGCCGGGCCCGCTTCGCCGCCAGCACGCCGCACCACCACCGGCCGGCCGACCATCTTCTGGCCGCGCACCACCTCGTTGAGCAGGGTGCCGAACGGGTCCTCTCCGACGACGCAGATGACGAAATTCCTTTCCGTCCCGGAAAATGCCGCCGGGGGCCATTCCACGAAGGGCGCGAACTTGAACAGGAAATTCGCCTGGATTGCGCGTTCCAGCGTCGTCGGCGAATTGGCCGGCACCGGCGCCGGAACGACGATCGCGGCCGCCGCGAGACAGGACAGGGCGGCCCATCGCCGGCGTCGTGCCCGCCTGCCGCGCGGTGAAGGGTTCAGATCGTCCATTTGAGCGCCACGAACACGCTGCGGCGGAGCGGCGTCGCCTGCGAAGCGGGAAGCTCACGGTGGCGGCGGTGCAGCAGGTTGAAGCCCGATACCGACAGTTCGGCGCGCTCATCGAATTGCCAGCCCAGTCTTGCCCCCAGCTCCACATAGCCCGGCACATGGGGGTCGGGCAGGGCGGACACATAGCGCAGGTCGAAATCGACATTGACCTCCGGCCCGATGTCCATGGAGGAGCGCAGCGTCGCGCGGTGTTTGGGATCGTTGCCGACCTGCGACACGCCGAGCAGGGGCACCGAGTCCGGCTTGAAGCGGAACTTCTGGATCAGCAGGCTGTAGCCGGGCTTGAGCCGCCACCAGCTTGCCAGACGGATGTCGGCCCAGGCGTCGAAGCCATAGCTGTCGCCCTTTATCCCATTGCCCCAGCGCAGCGGCAGCAGCCCCTCCGGCGCCGGCTCCACCGTCCGCAGGTCGTCATAGACATTGTAGAAGGCCGAGACCGAAAGCGACGCGCGGGGCGAGAGCATCAGCCGCGTGCCCAGTTCGAAGGCGGTCAGCTTTTCGGAGCGGAAGCTTGGAAGGGCGGTCAGGAAGACGGTGCCTTCGATGGATTCGACCACATCCTCGTCGAAGGGGGTGGGGGAACGCACCGCGCGGGAGACCGCGCCCCAGACCAGGGTCCCGGGGTCGGGCTTCCAGGACAGGCGAACGCTGGGGAGAAAGGTGAGGTCCATGTAGCTGCGCTGCTCCAGCTTGGCCCCGACCGTGCCCGTGATGGACGGCGTCAGGGCGATGCTGTCCTGCGCGAACAGATTGCCGACGAAAAGGTTTCGCCGCTCGGGCACGAAGTCCAGGCCGGGAATGTCGCGGATCACATAGCGGCCGAGGCGCGCCCCGCCGCCCCAGACGATGCTGTGGTTGCGCCCCAGGGTGAAGCTGTGCTGCCCCTCCACATCGAAGGTGTCGAGCGCGAAGCGGCCGCCGTCATCCTCGATCTTGCGGGCGGTGTGGTCGTAATAGGCCTGGAGCTGAAGCGTCGCGCCGGACGCCGCGCCATGGCGCCAGCGGGCAAGCAGGTCGTAGCCGTGCAGGCTCTCGTCGGGCGCGGTCCCCCGCGAGCGGGAGCCGTAATAGCCGTCCCCCTGCACCATCAGCGCGTCGGCGGGGGTCGCGTTCCAGTCGAAGCGGAAGCCGCCCTGGGTCCGGCGGTTGCCGTCGTCCGCGTTCGACGCGCTTTCGAAATTCTCATGGCGCTTCACGAACAGGCGATAGCTGGCGTTGCCGCCGGCATGGCCGCCATAGCGCAGCCCCAGATCATAGGTGCTGTTGCCGACCACGCCGGTGCCGTACAGGCCCTGTGTCGCCCCTGCGTCGCGGGTGATGATGTTGATCACGCCATTGACGGCGTTCGATCCCCAGAGCGTGGCGCCGGGGCCGGAGATCACCTCTATGCGGTCGACATCCTCCGGCAATATGTCCTGCATGTCCCAATAGACGCCGGAATAAAGCGGCGAATAGACGCTGCGCCCGTCGATCAGCACGAGCAGCTTGTTGGAGAAATTCTGAGCGGCGTCGTTGCCGCCAAGCCCGCGGGCGGCGACGACCGTATCGTTGGGGCCGCCGCGCATGACCTGCAGATTGGGGGCGAGCCGGAGAATGCCGGGCAGCGTCAGCGTGCCTGAACGGACGATGTCGTCATGGGTGATGACATAGATGGATGCCGGGGAGTCGGCCAGCGAAGCCGCCGACCGGGTGACGGACGTGACGTCCAGCTTCGACAGCGCGGCGATCGGCATGTCGCGCAGTTCTTCGATGCTCTGCGCCTGGGCGGCCGTACCGTATAGGGACAGAAGGCCCACGGCCACTCCGCCGAACGCCGCGCCGCCAAAAGCCCATGCCATTTTCGTTCATCCCCCTGCGCTGCCCATTGCGCTTGCCCCCGGCGCGAGGATCGCCCGCGCATCGTGGAGTCGTTACGCAGCCGCGTCAGAAAAGTTCCACGCCAACCTCCGCAATTCCATGCATAATGTGCCTGAAACCCACGGTCGGACGCCGGCAGCCGCACGCCGCCTTCACAGGGCCGCAAGGCTCTTGGCCAGATCGATCTGCTTGAAGGGCTTGGTCAACCGTGGCAGTTCCGCCGAAATTCCGGCATTTTCGGCATAGCCGGAAATCAGCAGCGCCCTGATCTCCGGCTTCAGCGCCCTCGCCTGCTCGATCAGGTCGGTGCCGGTCGTGCCAGGCATCAGATGGTCGGTGACCAGCACGTCGATGCCCGGCTCTGCCTTCATGATCGCGAGCGCATGTTCGGCGGAGCTGGCCTCCAGCACGTCATATCCCAGTTCGCGCAGCATGTGCACGGTGCTGGCGCGCACCAGTTCCTCATCATCCACCACCAGCGCCATGCCATGGTCCAGCTTGACCGGGGCGATGTCCGGCCCGGCGGCTTCCTTCCCGGCCTCGATCTCGCTGGTCGGCAGCCAGAGGCTGATCGTCGTGCCATGGCCCACGGCGCTTTCGATGGTGAGGCCGCCGCCCAGCTGCGCGGCCAGGCCATGCACCATCGACAGGCCAAGGCCGGTCCCCTGACCCACGCCCTTGGTCGTGAAGAAGGGCTCTATCGCCTTTTCTGCGGTCTGCTGGTCCATGCCGATGCCGGTGTCGGCCACCGACAGCCTGACATATCGCCCCTCCCGCAGATGCAGCCGGTTGTCGGCCGCCATGCTGTCGCAGTTCACGCCGATGCGAAGCTGCCCGCCGTCCGGCATCGCGTCGCGCGCATTCACCGCCAGGTTCAGCAACGCCATTTCGATCTGGTTGGCGTCGGCATGAGCGGCGGGCAGGTCGTCCGCCACCGCCAGTTCGACCTGCACGCGCGGGCCCGACGTGCTGACGATCAGGTCGCGCATGTCCCGCACCAATCCCCCAATGTCGATGGCGGTGGGCTGCAGCGGTTGCCGCCGCGCGAAGGCAAGCAGCCTTTGCACCAGCATCTTCGCCCGGTCGGCCGATTGCAGGG
Source organism: Sphingobium fuliginis (assembly GCF_015074805.1). NCBI lineage: Bacteria > Pseudomonadati > Pseudomonadota > Alphaproteobacteria > Sphingomonadales > Sphingobiaceae > Sphingobium > Sphingobium fuliginis. The sequence continues at coordinate 170,212 of NZ_CP060036.1, forward strand.
CGCCTTCGATCAGTCGCCGTTCCCGATCGGTGCCCAGGCCGCGGCGATGGAGCAGGTCGAGGCTGCCGACGATCGGCGTCAGCAGGTTGTTGAAATCATGGGCGACGCCGCCGGTCAACTGGCCCATGGATTCCAGCTTCTGCGACTGGCGCAGCGCCTCCTGCGCCAGTTCCAGTTCATGCGAGCGCTGCTGCACTCGCTCCTCCAGCGTTTCGTTGAGCGCGCGCAGGCGCTCCTCGCTCTGGCGAAGCGCTGCCTCCATGCGGCGGCGTTCGGTGATGTCGTTGAACAGCACGGCGACCTGGGGCGCCCTGGGGTCGCCCACGCGAAAGGCATAGACGTCGTACCAATAGCCGCCCAGCGCATCGGCCGCGTCCTCGAAGCGGACGGCCTCGCCGGTGCAGGCGACCTGGCCGTAAATGTCGAACCAATGCTGTTCATGCTCCGGCACGAGCGAGCGCATCCGCTTTCCCACCGCATCGCTGAGCCCGGTATGGCGCGCAAAGGCGGGATTGGTCTCTATGAAGAGATAGTCGACCGGCTTCCCCGCTTCGTCGAAGATCATCTCTATGATGCAGAAGCCCGCCTCGATCGAATCGAACAGGGTGCGATATTTCTCCGCGCCGCGATGCAGTTCCTCCAGCCTCGCGCGGGCGTCATATTGCCGCCGGCGGCCGCGCAGCGCCGAACGGGCAAGGCTGATCAGCGTGGTGGGGTGGAAGGGCCGCTCCAGGAAATTGACGTTGCCCAGCATCTCCAGATAGCGCGACGCCGATGGGTTGCGCTCCAGCCCGCCGCCGCGGCGGGTCAACAGGATGAAGGGGAAGTCCGACCATTCCGGCTGATCCTGCAACCAACCGACCAGCGGGTGCAGGTCGCGATTGTGCAGCGCCTCCTCCGTCACCAGCGCGAAGCCGGCGCCATGGTCGATGCCGTTCAGCAGGGCGGGAAGATCCCGGCAGATCTGCGACCGCAATCCCGCCTCGGCCAGCATCGATGCCGCGATCTCCGCATCGCGCCCGACGGGAGCGAGGATCAGCGCCCGTTCGGAAAGATGCGGTATCACGCCTTCTCGTCTTCGAGCAGCGCCGGCGCGCTGCCGACGAAATGCGGAACCCCGCGCAGCACGCCCTGAAAGCCCACCAGCGGTTCGCCCAGGCGAATGCCGTAAGATCCGATGCGGAATTCGCGGATCGTGTCCTCATGCGATCCGGTCCGCTTCTTGATGATCGACATGGCGCGGCGCACCCGGCCCAGCGCTTCGAAATAGCGCAGCAGGATGACCGTGTCGGCCAGATAGGTGACATCGACCGGCGTCTTCATGTCGCCCACCAGCCCATGCTGCGCGACCGTCAGGAAGGTGGTGGCCCCCTGCCGGTTCAGATATTGCAGCAGCTCATGCATGTGCAGGACCAGCGCATTTTCTTCCGGCATGGCGGACTGATAGCCGTTCAGGCTGTCGATGACGACGGTCCTCACGCCATGCCGTTCCACGCAGTTGCGCACCCGCTGGGCAAATTCGCCGGGGGACAGTTCGGCCGCGTCCACCTGCTCGACGATCAGGTCGCCGCTCCCGGCCATGGCCTGCATGTCGATGCCAAGGCCCAGGGCGCGGTTGAAGAGCAGGCCCATCTCCTCGTCGAAGACGAACATCGCCGCCTTTTCCCCGCGCCGGATCGCCGCCGTGACGAAGGTGAGGGCGAGCAGGGATTTGCCGGTGCCCGCCGGGCCGAGCACGAGGACGCTGGAGCCCCGCTCGATCCCGCCGCCCAGCAGGGCGTCGAGTTCGCCGGAATCGCTTTTCAGCACGTCGCGAACGAAGCTGGTCTTGTGTTCGGCCGACACCAGCCGGGGAAAGACGCGGACGCCGCCCTTCTCGATGACGAAATCGTGGAAGCCGCCGCGAAAATGCCGGCCGCGATATTTGATGATGCGCATCCGGCGGCGCTCCGGGCCGTAGCCGGGCGACAATTCCTCCAGCCGGATGACGCCATGGGCGACGCTGTGCACGGTCTTGTCCGCCACCTCCGCCGTCAGGTCGTCCAGCATCAGCACCGTCGCATTCTGCTTCGAGAAGAAGTGCTTGAGCGCCAGTATCTGGCGGCGGTAGCGCAGCGAGCTTTGCGCCAGGAGGCGGATTTCAGACAGGCTGTCCAGCACCACCCGGTCCGGCCGGACCCGCTCGAACGCATCGAAGATGCGGCGGGTGGTCTCGCCCAGTTCCAGGTCGGACGAATAGAGCAGGCTTTGCTGCTGCTGCTCGTCCAGCAGGCTTTCGGGCGGCACCAGTTCGAACAGGTCCACCCCCTCCAGGGTCCAGCCATGCGATGCCGCGCTCTCGCGCATCTCGTCCTCGGTTTCGGACAGGGTGATGTAGAGGCAGCGTTCGCCGCGCCGAGCGCCCTCGATCAGGAACTGCATCGCGATGGTGGTCTTGCCCGTGCCCGGACTGCCCTCCAGCAGGAAGACCCGGCCGCGGGTCAGCCCGCCGGAGAGAATGTCGTCAAGGCCATCCACGCCCGCCAGGGCCTGTTCGGTCGAATAGGTCTCCACGTCATCTCCTTTCAGGACAGGAGCATCGGCGATTACCATGGGAAGCGGCCGCCCTGAATGCGTCGCAGATTGATTTCGATCAAGTCAAGCCTGTAAGACGCGCGTCACGAGCCGGACGCGCCTGTCTCCCTGTCGTCGATCTGTTGCCGCGCCTCCGACGCCGCCCTGATGAGTTCGTTCGCCGTCTCTTCCGCGGCATCCGGCGTCATGCTGATGGCGACCCCGTCCGGGCCGTCGAGCATCACCTGTCCTTCCTCTGCATAGGCCTTGCCGGATTCATCGAAAACGCCGTCTCGGGGCATGGACCATCCTCTTCCGTTCATGTGCGAAGGACGCTCCGCAGGCGGATGCGGTTCCCTCAGCCGCCGATGAACAGGTAGGAGGGATCGTAATCGCATAGCCGCCGCAGCGCGGCGAGATCGGAAATGGTGACCCTGCCGCGCTGGACCTGGAGCAGTTCCCGTTCCCGGAGTTCCCGCAACATGCGATTGATGTGCACCGACGTCATGCCGCACGCCTCGCCCAGATCGGCCTGGGTCAGCGGCAGCGCGAACCGGCTGCCGTCGCTCAGCCCCACGGCGCGCAGCTTCGCCTCGATCTCGCAGAAGAAATGCGCGATCCGCGCGACGGCGTCGAGCCGGCCGAGGCGGAATATCCATTCCCGGTGCATGGCGGCGTCCAGCAGCGTGCTGAACCACAGCAGCTTCGTCAGATTGGGCCGCTGGGCCAGCAGGCCGTCCAGCGCCTCATGCGGGACCATGGCGATCTTGGAAGCGCTGAGGGTCGCGACATCATGGTCCAGCCGCCCCAGCGGATAGCCGTGGAGGTCGACGAAATCGCCGGGGACGTGGACGGCGACGAGCTGGCGCAGGCCGTTGCGGTCGTCCATGTAGCGGCAGATGAACCCTTCCATCAGGTAAGTGCTGCATGCGATCGGTTCGCCCGCATGGGCGAGGAGCTGGCGCGCATGGGTCTTGCGGACTTGGCTGACGCTGGCCTCCAGCGCCGCGAGATCCTGATCCGACAATTGCTCGCGGCGACGATTGCGGAGGAAGTCGGCAAAGATCATCGGCGGCATGTCTCCCCAGGGCATGGAGGCCCGGCCAATGGCTTATCAGCAGGGCCTGCCGGCGGCCAGCCTCTTCTCTCCGGCCTTTGGTCCCATGGCCCGGCCGGGATGAGGCGGGACGAGGGCAGCGAAGCGAAGTCCGCTTCCGTCTCACCCATCCTGCGGCGCGGTCATCGTCTCATCCAGCAGGCGGGGGACGATGGCGGCGAGTTCGCGCGCCAGGAAACCGATCCTGCCGATCTCTTCCGACAGGGCCCGTCCCGCCGCGCCGTGCAGCCAGCAGCCCCAGGCGGCGGCGCGGAACGGATCGGCCCCACGCGCCAGCAGGCCGCCGATGATGCCCGCCAGAACATCGCCCGATCCCGCCGTGGCCAGGCCTACGCAGCCCCCGTCGAAGCGGAGCAGCCGGCCGGACGGATCGGCCAATATGCTTTCCTGCCCCTTGAGCAGGATGACCGACCGGAAGCGGCCGGCCATGTCGGCTGCGACGCCTTCGGGATCGGCTGCGACGGCGGCTTCATCCATCCCCGCGAAGATCGCCATCTCCCCGCGATGGGGCGTCATGATCACGCGGCCCTCATGGCTGGCGATGACGGCGGCCAGGTCGCGGGCGGAGGTCAGCGCCGCCGCATCCAGCACGACGCCGAGGCCATGGCGCGGGGACGCGAGCAGGCGCGCCACCAGCGTGTCGGTGCGGTCGCTGACGCTCATCCCTGGTCCCAGGACCATGGCGTCGCATCGTCCGACATGCGCCTCCAGCATGGCCACGGCCTGGGCGGCGATCTCGCCATTGCGGTCGGACGGCAGCGCCAGCATCGACGCCTCGGGCACCAGCACGCCCAGCGCGGTCGCGACCGACTGGACCGTCGCCAGCTGCACCTTGCCGGCCCCCGCCCTGAGCGCCGCCTCGCCCGTCAGGCGCAGGGCGCCGGGGACGAATTCGGCGCCGCCGATCACAACCACGCGGCCGCGCTCATTCTTGTCCGATGCGTCCGCGAGCCCCGGCAGCGGATGGTCGCGCAGCCAGCGGCGGTCGATCCGTGGCGGGCTCATCCGCGCGCTCCCGCAATGGCGTCGGGCGCCTTGGTGACGGGCGTGCGGTCCTCCTCCATCGGCGCGGTGACATTGTAGCGCTGAAGGACCAGCCGGCCGTCGCGGCCCGCATCCGCCTCCAGCCGATAATCGGTCACGGCGCAGTTCGCGACATCCCCTCTAGCGTCGATGGCGAGAATCTCGGTTTCCGTGAGGCTCTCCAATATATAGCGCATGCACAGCACCACGACCTGATGGCTGAAGATCATCACCCGCCGCCCGGCATAGTGGAGCGAGATGGTGTCCATCACCGACCGCAGGCGAAGGATGACGTCGCACCAGCTCTCCCCGCCGGGCGGGCGATGATAGAATTTCCCCAGCAGGCGGCGGAATTCGGCCTGATCGGGGAAGATGTTGCGGATGCCGCCGGTGGTGAGGCCGTCCAATATGCCGAACTCCTTTTCGCGAAGCCGCTCGTCGAAGCAGATCGGCTCCTCCCCCGCCGCGCCGCCATGGTCGCGGAAGAGCCGGGCGGTCTGGCAGGCGCGCAAATAGGGAGAGGACAGCAGCACATCCGGACGGCAATCTTCTGGCTGCCGCGCGAACCAGCGGCCGAGCGAAGCGGCCTGTTCCCGCCCCAGATCGCTCAGCGGCACGTCGGCATCGCGGATGGACAGGGCGATGCGGTCGGCCGCCGCTTCATGGGCGGCGTCCCGCGCGACATTGCCGGCGCTCTGGCCATGGCGCGCGATGATCAATTGGGCGGGCCAGCGGATCGTCATCTGACTTCTTCTCCTTCCCTTCTTCCCTGCATCGGGGGGACAACGCCCGGGCGGCGGATCGGCTTCATCCCGCCGCGCGGGCGGACCCTTCGCGCCCGCCATTCGTATAGTCCGTTCCAAAATCGGGAGATGATGATCATGAGCGATGCGCATAAGCTGAAGGAACATCTGTGGGATCGCATGTCGGACAGCCCCTTCATGATGCTGGGCCTGACCGGCAGCGGGCAGCATAGCGAGCCGCTGACCGTCCAGTTGGACAAGGACCAGGTGGATACGCTGTGGTTCTTCGTGGGCAAGGACAACCGTCTGGCCGGCGGCGGCGCGGCGATGGGCCAGTTCGTTTCCAAGGGGCACGATTTCTTCGCCTGTTTCGCCGGTCGCGCGCGCATCGACAATGATCCGGCGATGATCGACAAGCTGTGGTCGACGACGGTCGAAGCCTGGTTCCCGGGCGGCAGGTCGGACCCCAATCTGGCCCTGCTGCGCTTCGACATCGACGAGGCGGAATTGTGGGAGGCGGACGTGTCGCTGACCGGAAAGCTCAAGATGCTGTTCGGCGGCAGGATACGTCCGAGCGAGGAGGGCAGCCACGCCAGGGTCGAGACGACGGCGAAGTGACCTGGCGATCCGGCGGCGAGCCGCCGGATCGAAACGGGCGTGCGTTTCGCGGCGGTCCTGTGTAGGAGGCGGTCGGGGGGCGGATGCCGGTCCGCCCGCATGGTCTTTTCGCAAGGATGGCGGTGCCGATGGAACACAGGTCCGTGGATGCGGTGCTGCTCGACATGGACGGCACGATCCTGAACTCCATCAAGGTGGCGGAACGGGTCTGGGGCGAATGGGCGCTGCGCCATGGACTGGATGTCGAGGCTTTCCTGCCGACCGTCCATGGCGTGCAGTCGGTGGAGACGATCGGGCGGCTGGGCCTGCCCGGCGTCGATCCGGTGGCGGAGGCGGCGCTCGTCACCCAGGCGGAGATCGATACGGTCGACGGGATCGAGGCGATCGAGGGCGCGGCGGCGTTTCTCGCGGCGCTGGCCGATTGCCGCTGGGCCGTCGTCACCTCAGCACCGCGGCAGCTTGCGCTGCGCCGCATCCAGGCCGCTGGGCTGCCCGTTCCGCCGCTGCTGATCGCGGCGGAGGATGTGGAACGCGGCAAGCCCGCCCCGGACTGCTTCCATCTGGCGGCCAAACGTCTGGGAACGACGGCGGACCGCTGTCTGGTGATCGAGGATTCGGTGGCGGGGATCATGGCGGCGGAGCGTGCGGGCGCAAGCATCCTGGTCGTCACCGCGACCCATCACCGGCCGATGGAGACCCCGCATCCCGCCATTGTCGACTATCGCGGCCTTGGCGCGGTTCCTGCCACCGGCGGGTCCGTCCGCATCGGACCCATCGGCTGAGGCCAGGAGGACGCTGCGTCAGATCGGACGACGCGCCATCGTCTTCCTTCGCTCAGGGCAGGGTCTGGCCGGTGCGGTCGGCCCAGAGTCGCCACCAATAGGCGATCTGCCCCGCCCGGAAATTAGGGGCGACGGCGGTCCTGCGGTCGATCAGCAGCGGGCCGCGATGAGGGCCTTCATATTCCGTCCAGCGCGGCAGAGCCCTGTTGCCCGACCCAAGGCCGTTGGGGTCGCCGTCCTTGATGAAATTCGCCCAATAATCCTGCATCATCGCGGCCAGACGCGCATTTTCGGCGCCCTGCGACGCCTTGGCCGCGCCCAGCGTATAGCCGAAATCGGCGCAATGCGGCGCGCCCGCCGCCTTGCCGCGCTCGGCGGGGGGGACATAGGCGAAATGATAGGACCAGCTTGGCTGCCAGCGCGCCGCGAGAGCCGCCGTCGCGGTCGCCGCCGCGGTGAAGATGAAGTCGGTCTGCACCTGCCGCAGCAGTTCCGCCGGGGGCAGCCTGCCCTGCGGATCATAGACCTTCCGCACCGCCGCCATGTCGATGCCGAAGCGGTCCTTCAGCACCCTTTCGTCAAAGCCCATCAGGCCGAAGATGCTCGCTTCATTGCTGGTGGAGCCGGCGATATAGGGGACGCGGGCGATATGCCCCCTGGCGAAGGCGATGGCGGTTTCCTCCGGGATCATCTCGCCGTCGACCACCGCGCCGAAATTGGGGGGGCCGGGATCGGCCGCCATGACCGCCGCCGGATCGAGCCTGCGCAGGGCGGCGATGGCCTCCTTGCCCTCGCCGGTGACGCCCGCGCGCCCGGCGAAGGCGACCCCCTCCCGCTCCGCCTGCGCCTGCGGACGGGTCGCATTGTTGATGCCGCCGCCGCTATGCGCGCTGGCGCGGGCGAACAGGCCGCGCGATCGGGGCGAGGCGACCAGCGCGTTGATGCTGGAGCCGCCCGCCGAGCAGCCCATGATCGTGACCTTGTCCGGATCGCCGCCGAAGCGCGCGATATTGTCGCGCACCCAGTTCAGACCGGCGACCTGGTCCATCAGCCAGTAATTGCCGGTCGGCGCCCCCGGCTGCTCCGCGCGCAGGCCGGGGTGCGAGAAGAAGCCGAGCCGCCCCAGCCGATAGTTGAGCGACACCACCAATATGCCGCGCCTGTTATAGACCCGGGCGGCATCGTCGAACAGTTCCGCGCCCGAACCCACGAAGAAGGCGCCGCCATGGATCAGCACCAGGACCGGCATCCTGCCCTCGAACGAGGGGGTGGCGACATTGATCGACAGGCAGTCCTCGCTTTGCGGAGCGCCGCGTTCATGGGGGGTCTCGGGCTGCGGGCAGATCGGGCCGAAGCGGGAGGCGTCGCGAGGGGTGGTCCAGGGGGCGGCCGGGCGCGGCGGCGTCCAGCGATGGTCGCCGCCGGTCGTCCGGGCGAAGGGGATGCCCTTGAAGACGCCGCCTTCGCCCTGCGCCACGCCGCGCACGGGTCCGGATGCGGTCGCCACCACCGGACCTGCCGGAGCCGCCGCGACCAGGCTGCCGCCGACCAGCGAAAGGCAGGCGGCGCCCGCCAGAAATGCTGCTGCCTTCACCCCATCTCTCCCCAGGAAGGGCAGGCGGCGTCCCTTCGGTGCGCCGCCTGCCCCGTGATCAGAATTTGAACCGGACGCCGGCGGTGAACGCCCGTCCCACCGTATCATAGGTGGAGATGATCGTCGGCAGGTTCACACCCGGAATATCGGCGGCCACCAGCGGCGGATCGCGGTCGAACAGATTGTTGATCGTGATGAACGGCTCCAGGCTGCCGCCCCAGCCCTCGATCTTCTGGCTGATGGTGAGGTCGGTGTACCAGACCGAAGGCGCCTTCGCCCCGGAATAATTGTTGTTCGGTTCGCGCGATCCGACCTTCACCGGACCGGTATATTGTTCGGAGACGAAGATGGTGAGCCCGCCGTCGCTGACATAGTTGAGGTTCAGCGTGCCGCGCCATTTCGGCCGGGCGATGGGACCATTGTTGATGCCGTAGCCCGCGGAGTCATAGGCGGGGACCGCCGCGCTCTGCTGCGTCACATATTTGTCGAGCCAGCTGACATAGGCGCGGGCGCTGAAATTGCCGTTGCCAAGGCGCGTCGCATAGCTGGCGTCGATGTCGATGCCCGCCGTTTCCAGCCTGGCGATATTGGCGGCCGCGATGCGGACCAGGCTGGGGAAGGCGGTCGGGCTTGGCCGGGTGATCAGCGCGCATTCGGGCGCGGAGGCATTGGCGACGCAGTTCTGCACGATCCGCGTGGTGTCGAGCGTGCCGATGGCGCCGTCGATCTTCAGGTTGAAATAGTCTGCCGACAGGCTGAAGCCGGGCAGGAAGCGCGGCGTCAGCACGAAACCGAAGGTCCTGGTCTTCGCCTTTTCCGGATCGAGCAGGCGGTTGCCGCCCGACACGGTGGAGACGTTGCCGCTCTGGCCCGACACCGGATCGGTCAGCAGCCCGATGCCGCTCTGGTCGCCCGCGAACAGGTCGAACAAGGTGGGCGCACGGATGTCGCGGGAGATGGTGCCGCGCAGCAATATGTCCTGTACCGGCTTCCAGGTGAGGCCGACCTTCCACGTTTCGACCTGGCCCGACGTGCTGTAGTCGGTGATGCGGCCCGCGCCGTTCAGTTCCAGCGAGTTGAGGAAGGGCATGTCCTTGACGATCGGCAGGTTGATTTCACCGAAGGCTTCCTTGACCGTCACGCTGCCCTGCGCCTGGCCCACATTGGTCAGCCAGTAGAAGAGAGAGGTCGAGGACACGCCGCGCAGGCCGGCGAAATATTCGCTGCGTTCAGCGGCGGTGTCGAGCCGCGAGGGGTCGCTGTTGCTGGTGAGGTCCAGCGACTGCTTGCGCCATTCGCCGCCGACCACGATGTCCACCGGACCGCCCGGCAGTTCGAAGGGCGAACCCTGGAACTGCAGCGCGGCGGCGTCATGCTTGATCCGCGCGTCATAGGACATGGTGCCGGTCGCATAATCATAGCCCGGCTGGTTGGTATAGGCGTCGCCGGTCAGGAAGATGTTGAGCGGCTGGCATCCGGCGAAGCGCGCCCGGATGACGGGATCGGCGCTCAGCGTCGGGCGGCAGACGATATTGCCGTTGGTGTCGCGCACGGCGTCCAGCGCGGCATAGGCCTTCTGATAGTCGTAGAGGCCATGCTGGTCGACGCTGTGCCTGGAACTGCCATGGGTATAGTTGACCGACCATTTCCAGCCGTCGCCCAGATTGCCTTCGAGGCCCGCCGTCGCCATCCAGAAATCGGTGCGTTCCTGGGTGAAGGGCTTTTTCGCGCTGTCGCCCGAATATTTGCCGATGTTGAACTGCTGGCCGGGGGTCAGCGCCGCCTCGATCCGGGCGGGGATGAAGGGGTTGCCCTGGAAGACGGGGGCGTTCTGCGTGCCGACCCAGGCATTGGACTGGCTGATATAGCTGAGTTCGCTGCGGGTGAAATTGCCCTGCACGAAGAAATTGATGTCGTCCGTCACATCGTAGCTGAACCGGCCGAAGGTCTGGTAGGTGCGCAGCGGCGCGACCGCATGGACGTCCGACGGGATGACGAAGCCGTCGCCGCCGATGTTGAACGCCGCCGTTCCGGTCGGCGTGCCGTTGTCGAAGGGCCGGATCGTGCCGTCGCCGTTGATCTGGTAATTGGCGAAGGGGCCGTCCAGTATCTTGCCGTTGTCGCTGGCGAAGATCAGGTGGATATTGTCCTGAAGGATGCGTGGATTGGCGTTGGAACCCGGCGTCGCGCTGCTGCCGGGCACGCTGCCGACATAGACATAGTTGGAATTGCCGCCCTTGCGGTCGGATCGCAGCATGCCGTCATTATTATAATATTCGCCCGACAGCAGCAGGTGGCCGCGCCCGCCGAACAGGTCCATGCCGCCGGCCAGGCTGATGCGCTGATTGCCATTGTCCCCGCGCTGCGACACGCCGGCCTGGACGCTGCCGGTGAGGCCGGTGAACTTGCGGTTGAGGACGAAGTTGACGACGCCCGCCACGGCGTCCGACCCATAAGCGGCCGATGCGCCCGCCGTCACGATGTCGACGCGCTGGAGCAGGGCGTTGGGGATGACATTGGTGTCGACCGTGCCCTGATAGGTGGTGGGCGGCACGCGCATGCCGTCGAACAGGATCAGCGTGCGGTTGCCGCCGACGCCGCGCAGGTTGAGGACATTGCCATGGCTGGCGCTGTTGGCGAAGTTGTGGGAACTGCGCGAGGGGCTGGAACTGTTCTGGAACTGCGGCAGCTTGTTGAGCGCATCGGGCACGTTGGTGGGCGTCGCCTTGACCAGATCCTCCGTCGTGGCGACCGTCACGGGGGTGGGCGCGGTATAGCCGTCGCGCACGATGCGGGATCCGGTGACGATGATGTCGCTGGTGCCGGCGTCCGTGCCGGCGTCGGCCGGGTCTTCCGACCGGACCTGGGCGCCGTCGACCTGGGGAGCGGTCTGCGCCATGGCCGGAGCGACAAGTGCCAGCAAGCTCACACTGACGCATGTGGCGGACGCAACGGACAGCTTCATCCCAAGTCTCCTCTCGCTGGAAGGGTTTGTTATTCAAATATATACTGTGATGCATAATTCGCTAGAAGCATAAAAAGTGCATGTCAATGCATTTTTCGCAAGCGGTCGCGCCGGGTGTCCGCCGCCATGCGGGCGGCGTCGTCGCGGCGTGACAGGGCAGGGAGTTTCGCCGGTGCATCGCAGGATCGGCCTGAAGGGCAGCCGCAACGGCTTCGTCGCGGCCACCCCTTTCATCTGGAGGCCGCGTTGTGTCTCTATCGCTCGGACGCGCTTTTCATCGCCGGTTCGACCGCGCTCCCGCTGTGGGCCGTCGCGACGAAATCAGGCGCCCAGGAGCGCCAGCGCATCGATCTGCCGCCGGGAAAAGCCTCTTTCGTAAAGGGCTGGCATGTGCCGTTCGGCAATCTGCCGCGTGCGGCCGGTCTCGCACAGGAAATCGCGCAGGGGCAGAAGATCGGCGGGCGGCGTGCGGGCGGCCCGGGGCGCGCCGATGATCGCGTTCAGCGCATGGGAAAGGCGCGCGCGCAGCGGTCCGGCGGGCGCCGGATCGCCGCAGCCGCAATCGGCCACCGCGATCAGGGCAGCCTTCACATCGCGCCATTCGGCGGGGCTGAGCTCGGGCGGGGCGATATTCAGCATGGCCGTCCTCCTCATGCGCAGGGTGAAGGGACACGGCCTTTGGGCCGCGTCCGCTCCTGCTTTCGTTATGCCGCGTCCACCAGGACGATCTCGCTGTCCTCGATCGCGGTGACGCGGATCACGTCCATGTCGCTGATCGCCGCGCCGTCGCGGGCGTTGACGCGCACGTCGTCGATCCGGATCGCGCCGGTCGCCGGCACCAGATAGGCCTTGCGGTCGCGGCCGATCGGATATTCCGCGCTCTCCCCGGCCTTCAGCGTCGCCGCCACCACCCGCGCATCGGTGCGGATCGGCAGGGCGTCATTGTCATTGTCGTAGCCGGAGGCAAGGGTGACGAACTGACCGGCGCGGTCGCCCTTGGGGAAGGGCCGGGCGCCCCAGCTCGGCGCTTCGCCGTCGCGGGTGGGCAGAATCCAGATCTGGAAGATCCGGGTCGTCACATCCTCCAGATTATATTCCGAATGGCGGATGCCGGTGCCCGCGCTCATCACCTGGACGTCGCCGGCCTCTGTCCGGCCCTTGTTGCCCAGGCTGTCCTGATGCGTGATCGCGCCTTCGCGGACATAGGTGATGATTTCCATGTCGCGGTGCGGGTGCGGCGGAAAGCCCGTCTGGGGCGCGATGGTGTCGTCGTTCCAGACGCGCAGATTGCCCCAGTGCATGCGGGCGGGATCGTGATAGCCGGCGAAGGAAAAATGATGCTTGGCATCGAGCCAGCCGTGATTGGCGCCGCCGAGGCTGTCGAAGGGACGCAGTTCGATCATGTCTTGTCTCCTCATCGGGCGGGGGCCGGAAATGGCCTTGCCCTGTTGAACATCTCTTTACAGGCGTGCGGCTTTCCCGTTCAGTGGGATAAATTGCATCGAACCGTTCGAGGAAATGGAACAGTGAACAATCCGGGCATGCCGACCTTCGACCAGCTGCGCATCTTCCTGACGATCGTGGACAGCGGCAGTTTCGCGGCGGCGGGGCGCAGGCTGAACCGCGCCGTGTCCGTCATCAGCTATGGCATCGCCAATCTGGAGGCGCAGCTTGGCCTGACGCTGTTCGACCGGGAGGGGACGCGTAAACCGCAACTCACCGTCGCGGGCCGCGCCCTGCTGGCGGAGGCGCGCAGCATCGCCGACGGCGTCGACGGCCTGCGCGCGAAGGTGAAGGGGCTGCTCGACGGGCTGGAGGCGGAGGTCGACCTGGCGGTCGACGTGATGCTGCCGTCGGAGCGCCTGGGCCGCGTGCTGCGCGCCTTCGCCCGCGAATTCCCGACGGTCCAGCTTCGCCTGCATGCCGAGGCGCTGGGCGCGATCACCGCGATGGTGCTGGACCGCGCGGCGGTGGTCGGCATATCCGGGCCGTTGTCCGCAGGGGTCGAGGGGATCGAGAGCCGGACGGCGGGAGCGGTGGCGATGGTGCCGGTCGCCGCGCCCGATCATCCGCTGGGACGGATGGAGGCCATCGCGCCGGGCGCCGGGCGCGACCATATACAGCTGGTGCTGACGGACCGTTCGCGATTCACGGAGGGGCGGGATTATTCGGTGCGCAGTCCCAAGACCTGGCGCCTCGCCGACCTCAGCGCCAAGCATGCGCTGCTGCGGGAAGGCATCGGATGGGGCAATATGCCGCTGCCGATGATCGAGCCGGATCTGGTCGCAGGGACGTTGGTGCGGCTCGCCATGCCCGACCATGACGGGGGCATGTACCGTTTCTCCGCCATCTGGCGGCGCGACACGCCGCCGGGGCCGGCCGCCTCCTGGCTGCTCGATCAGTTCGTGGCGCTGGGCGCGCTGGACCGGGATGTGGAGGGCATGGGCGACATCTGATCAGGCGGGCGCCTTGGCGTCCGGGTGCAGCGCGCAGGCGGCGGTGCCGAAGAGGACCAGCGCGCCCGAGAGGATCAGCGGCGCGACGAGACCGGCGCGATTGACCAGCAGGGCCCCGATGGCCGCGCCCAGCAGGATGGCGGCGACGCCGCCGATGCGGCGGCCGCGATTGGGGCTGCTGCCGCCCGCCAGCGCGGAATCCGCCGCCAGCCCGGTGAGCGTGAGGGTGAGAACCGTGGTGGTGAGGTCCGGCACCTTGAGCTGGCGCACGGTCGCGTTGCGGAAGCCCATGGCAAGGCCGGTCAGCGCGATGATCGCATAGAGCGCGCTGCCGGGCGACTGGCTGGCGATGTCGAAGCCGGTGGCGACGCCCGCCGCGATCCAGAGCAGCACAGCCTCTGCCAGCGCGGCCACCATCAGCCAGCGGCGCAACGGCAGCCCGACATGATGCCTGCCCACGCGCCCCGCCACCAGCGCCCCGATCAGGAAGGCGGCGATGGCGGCCAGATAGGAGAGCGCGTGGAACCCCGGCGTACCCACGGCGGCGAAGCCCAGGAAGACGATGTTGCCGGTCATATTGGCGGTGAACACCTTGCCCAGGCCCAGCACGCTGATCGCGTCGACCAGGCCTGTGGTGACGGAGAGCAGGAGGAGCAGCCAGGGCAGCGGCGCGGCGGGGCCGTTGGGAGCGGTCATGATGTCCTCGAATCGCTTGGCTGTTAAAGGGGGCTGGGCGCGTTTATCCGGTCGGCAGGCGAAATCACACTGCCCAGCAGCCGCAGCCGAGCGCGCCCCAGAAGCTCTGGACATCGGCGGCGGGAACCGATGCGCCCAGCGCCGCTGCATGGTCATGACCGTGGACGGCGCAGGCGGAATGGCAACCGCAGGCCGACGCCATCTTCCTGGCCGTCGCATCCTTCCGATAATGGCCGCCGAAGGTCGCGACCGGCGACCAGTCGGGCATCGCTTTGGGCGCGGCCGGGGCAAGCGGGCCATAATCGCCCTCGCCATAGACGATCCTGCCGCCCAGCACGGTCAGCACCGACCGCAAATGGGCGATCTCATCCTCCGGCACGGTGAAATAATCGTCGGACAGCAGCGCCAGGTCGGCCAGTTGCCCGGCCTTGATCTGTCCCTTCTTGCCGACTTCATTGGAAAACCATGTGTTCTTCTCCGTCCACAGCCGTAACGCCGTCTCGCGGTCCAGCCGGTTGCGCACCGGATAAAGCGTCAGCCCGCCGACCGTCTTCGACGTCACCAGCCAGGACAGCGACACCCAGGGATTGTAGCTGGCGACGCGGGTCGCGTCGGTGCCCGCGCCGACCGGCAGGCCCGCCGCCATCATGCGCTTGATCGGCGGCGTGGCCTCTGCGGCTTTCGCGCCGTAGCGGTCCACGAAATATTCGCCCTGGAACGCCATGCGGTGCTGCACGGCGATGCCGCCGCCCAGCGCCGCGATCCGGTCTATATTGCGGTCGCCGATCGTTTCGGCATGGTCGAAGAACCAGTTGAGGCCCTGCAGCGGAATATCCCTGTTCACCTTCTCGAACACGTCGAGCGCGCGGCCGATGGTCTGGTCGTAGGTGGCGTGCAGGCGCCAGGGCCAGCGGCGTTCGGCCAGCAGGCGGATGACAGGTTCCAGATCGCCTTCCATTTCCGGCGGCATGTCCGGGCGGGCGACGCGGAAATCCTCGAAATCCGCGGCCGAATAGACCAGCATCTCGCCCGCGCCGTTGTGGCGGTAGCTGTCGTCGCCGTCGCCGGGCCTGATCTTCGTCGACCAGTTGGCGAAGTCCCTGAGCTCCTCCTTCGGTTTCTGGGTGAAGAGGTTATAGGCGATGCGCAGGGTGAGATCGCCGTCCCTGTGCAGCTTCTCCACGATCTCATAATCGTCGGGATAGTTTTGCGAGCCGCCGCCCGCGTCTATCACGCTGGTGACGCCCAGCGAATTCAGTTCCCGCATGAAATGCCGGGTCGAATTGAGCTGATATTCGGGCGGCAGCTTCGGGCCCTTCGCCAGCGTGGCGTAGAGGATGGTCGCATTGGGCTGCGCCAGCAAAAGGCCGGTCGGATTGCCCTGCGCGTCGCGGACGATCTCGCCGCCCGGCGGATTGGGCGTATCCTTCGCATAGCCCACCGCCCGCAGCGCCGCCGCGTTCAGCAACGCGCGGTCATAGAGATGGAGGATGAAGACCGGCGTGTCGGGCGCCGCGGCGTTGATCTCTTCAAGGGTCGGCAGGCGCTTTTCCGCGAACTGATGCTCGGTGAAGCCGCCGACGACGCGCACCCATTGCGGCGGCGGCGTGATTTCCGCCTGGCGCTTCAGCATCGCCATGGCGTCGGCCAATGTCGGAACGCCTTCCCAGCGCAATTCCATATTATAGTTGAGGCCGCCCCGGATGACATGGATGTGGCTGTCGATCAGGCCGGGGATGAGGCGGCGGCCTCCGGCGTCGATGACCTGCGCATCGGGGGAGGCGGCGGCGCGGACTTCGCCTTCGCCGCCGACGGACAGGAATGTGCCGTCGCGGATCGCCACGGCCTGCGCGACCGGATTTTCCCGGTCCAGCGTCGTGACTCTGGCATTGATGATGATGACGTCCCTGGCGGTCATGGCGAAGCTTTCCGTGGCGGTGAACAGGGTGGTGGCGCCGGCGCCGGCAAGCGCCCGGCGGCGGGTGATCACTGCTCCTGCTCCGGCTTTGGCGGCAGGGCGGCGGCGCTTTGCTGCGCGGGGGTGAAAGGCTTGCCGCGCAACAGGCTGCCGGCGACGGGCACGACCCGTTCGCCGGCGAGGATGCCTGCCAGCCCGACCAGCGCGATGACCGGCGGGGCTGGGGAACGGACCCCAAGCAGGCTGTAGACGATGCCGACCAGCAGCCCGGCGCCCAGCGAGAATATATAGGCTTTCATGGGTCCGTTCCTTCGCTGCGTCAGGCCTTGATGAACGCCAGAATGTCGGCGTTGAGGACATCGGCGTTCACCGTCAGCATGCCGTGCGAATAGCCCTCATAGATTTTCAGCGTGGCGTTCGGCAGGATTTCGGCCTGGAGCAGGCCTGCATTCCTGTAGGGCACGACCTGATCGTCGTCGCCGTGCAGGACGAGCGTGGGGACGGTGATCGCCTTCAGATCGTCGGTCTGGTCGGTTTCGGAAAAGGCCTTGATCCCTTCATAATGGGCGAGCGCGCTGCCCATCATCCCCTGCCGCCACCAATTGTCGACGACGGCGGGCTTCACCTCCGCCCCTTCGCGGTTGAAGCCGTAGAAGGGGCCGGCCGCAACTTCATGGAAGAATTGCGCGCGGTTGGCGGCAAGGCCCGCGCGCAGCCCGTCGAACACATCGATCGGCAGGCCGCCGGGATAGCGGTCCGTCTTCACCATGATCGGCGGCACGGCGCTGACCAGCACCGCCCTGGCGACGCGCTCTTCGGGCAGGCCGTGACGGGCGACATAGGCGGCCACTTCGCCGCCGCCGGTCGAATGGCCGATGTGGATGGCGTCGCGCAGATCGAGATGCCGGGCCACGGCGGCCGCGTCGCCGGCATAATGGGCCATGTCATGGCCGGAATCGACCTGTTGCGAGCGGCCATGGCCACGCCGGTCATGGGCGATGACGCGATAGCCCTGGGCAAGGAAGAACAGCATCTGCGTGTCCCAGTCGTCGGCGGAAAGCGGCCAGCCATGATGGAACATGATCGGCTGGGCGTCCTTGCTGCCCCAATCCTTGTAGAAGATGTCGACGCCGTCCGGGGTGGTGACGAAATTGCTCATCGGGAAATCCTTTCATCGCTCTGGCTTGGGGGTGCGGGAGAAGGGGCAGCCGGGCCAAAAGGGCGGCCCGGCTGTGGGGAGGGGGGATCAGTGGCCGCCTTCGGAGGCGCCGAACATGGCGCTGGCATAAGTGATGCCCAGTCCATAGGCGCCGCCCCACTGGCGGGCGATGCCGGTGGTAAGCGCATAGGTTTCGGCGCGCGCCCAGTCGCGTTGCAGTTCGAGCAGATATTGCAGCGCCGTGATCGGGCGCGCGCCCGCCTGGATCATGCGTTCCACGGCGCGGTCATGGGCTTCCTCGGAAATGTCGCCGCTGGCGTCGGTGATGACATAGACCTCGAAACCCTGTTCGAGTGCGGAGAGCACCGGGCCGACGATGCAGACGCTGGTCCACAGTCCGGCGATGACCAGGCGGTCCTTGCCGATGCGGTTCACCTCCTCGATCACGGCGGCGTCTTCCCAACTGTTCATGCTGGTGCGGTCGATCATCGGCTGGTCGCCAAAGGCGTCGGCGATCTCGCTGAACATCGGGCCGGAAAAGCTCTTCTCCGCAACGGTGGTGAGGATGGTGGGGACGTGGAAGCCGGCCGCGGCATTGGAGACCAGGGCGGCATTGTTGCGCAATATTTCGGGCGCGATCGACTTGGTGGCGAAGGCCATCTGCGACTGGAAGTCGATCAGGATCAGGGCGTGGTCGTCGGGCGACAGCAGCGCATCGGCGGGGGTCGGAATGGCGGTGATCGACATGGCGGGTCTCCTTCCTT
The DNA here is from genome assembly GCF_015074805.1 of Sphingobium fuliginis. Taxonomy (NCBI): domain Bacteria; kingdom Pseudomonadati; phylum Pseudomonadota; class Alphaproteobacteria; order Sphingomonadales; family Sphingobiaceae; genus Sphingobium; species Sphingobium fuliginis. Next base: position 188,600 of record NZ_CP060036.1, read on the forward strand.
GAAAGTGCAGGGGCCCGTCGTTCGGGCTGATGTCGGTCTACTTTCCCTCGCTTCTGCGAAACAGGCGCATAAAATCTACCTATTCGTTCCAAATTCTGGAAAAGCGAAGCGGCCGGCTGGCCCAATGGAGCATAATCGATATTGCACCTTCATTGTAGCAGGGCGGTTACGGATCGTCGCGCCGGCCCTGTCTCCTGCAAGATGGCCATCGCCATTGCGACGAAAATATCCTATATGTTCCGCATCTGACCTTATAAGCGGCATCCATGTCCGACCTTCACAACATGTCACAGCCCGCGGGCGCCCTTGGTTCCTCGGCACGCGCCGCCTCCGGACCGACGCTGGTGGAGCGTGCCTATGAGCATCTTCTCTCCATGCTGATGACGGTGAAGATCGCGCCGGGGGAACGCATTCCCATCGATACCGTCGCGCGCCAGCTCGGCATCTCGCAGACGCCGATTCGCGAGGCGCTGAGCCAGCTGGAGGCGGAGAAGCTGGTCTACAAGACCACCAATGTCGGCTACCGCGCCAGCCCGCAGATGACGCCGGAGGAGGTGCACGACCTTTATACGCTGCGCCTGCTGATCGAACCCTATGCCGCCGCCCGTGCAGCCGAGCAGATCGACGATGAGACGCTTTCCGTCCTGCAGTCGATCCAGGCCGACATGGACGCCGTGGTCGAGCGCGACGAGCAGGCCTATGCCCGTTTCGCGGAGGCGGATGCGCAGCTCCACCGGCTGATCGCGAAGGGCAGCGGGAACCGCCTGATCGAGGAGACGATCGAGCGGCTGCACGCGCATCTCCAGATCTTCCGATCGCTCTACCAGAACAGCGCCCAGCCCAATGCGCCCGAAGTGGCCGCGCGGGAGCATCAGGCGATCATCGCCGCCCTGCTGGCGCATGATCCCGTCGCGGCCGAGCAGTCGGTGCGCGACCATCTCACCTGTTCGCAGCAGCGGATGGACCGGGCGAACGGCACGTCTCGACGCTGATCGCGCGACCCCCGAGGGGGGGAGGCATCACGTGTCGGCCGAACGTTCAACGACGTGGGAAAGCCCCTTGACGGGCCCGCGGCAACCACCTACCACGGTCGCACAGGATCATATAGGATATGAAATAGATCCTGGAGAGGATGGGTAATGCGGTCAGCCATGAAAGCCGGTTTTTCACTTGTCAGCCTGACGGTCGCGATGCTTGCCGGACTTCCGGCGGCGGCGCTGGCCGAAACCAGGGTGCTGCGCGACTTCACGCTGATCGACGGCACCGGCAAGGCGCCGGCGGCGAACCAGGCGCTGGTCATGACGGATGGGCGGATCGACTGGGTCGGGCCGTCCGCGAAGCTGAAGGCGCCGGCCGGGGCGAAGGTCGAAAGGCTGAAGGGCAAATATCTGATGCCCGGCCTGATCGACAGCCATGTCCATCTGGGGCTGGTCGACGGCATCACCCAGGACCTGCAATATCAGACGGCTGAGAATATCGAGAAGCAGCTTCGCATCTACGCCGCCTATGGCGTCACCACCGTCCAGACGCTGGGGACGGAGAAGGACCTGATCTTCCCGATCCAGCAGAGGCGCAAGGGGCCCACGGCGATGTCGCGGGTCTATACCGTCGGGCAGGGCGTGGTCTTCAAGGGCAGCTATGGCGGCGTCCCCGGCCTCGACCAGTCGGTCGCCACGGCGGAAGAGGCGCGGGCGATGGTGGACAAGGAGGCGTCGAAGGGCGCAGACCTCATCAAGCTGTGGGTCGACGACGAATTCGGCATGCTGGAGGAACGCATGCCGCCCCGGATCAGCAGCGCCGTGATCGACCAGGCGCACAAGGACGGGAAGAAGACCGTCGCCCACATCTTCTATTATTCCAACGCCGCCGAACTGACGCGGGAAGGGGTGGACGCCTTCGCCCATTCCGTGCGCGACCGCGCCGTGGACGACGCGCTGCTCGGCCAGATGAAGGCGAAGGGCGTGTGGCAGATGGCCGCGACGCTGAGCCGCGAGGCGTCCTTCACCTACAGGACGCTGCCCTTCCTGGACGATCCCTTCTTCGCGCGGGGGGTGACGCCCGCCGTGCTGAAGGAACTGGCCAGTCCGGAGCGGGCGGCGAAGCTGGGCGCGGCGCCCAATTTCCCCAAATATGCGCCGACCCTGCAATATGCGATGGACAATTTCGCGCGGGAGGCGAAGGCGGGCATCCGCTACGGCATGGGCACGGACAGCGGCCCGACGGCGCGCTTTCCCGGCTATTTCGCGCATTGGGAACTGGAACTGATGGTGAAGGCCGGGGTGACGCCGATGCAGGCGATCACGGCCGCGACCAGCGCCAATGCGGAGTTCATGGGCGCCAGGGACATCGGCACCGTCGCGCCGGGCAAATGGGCCGACCTGCTGGTGCTGGACCGCGATCCCACGGCGGACATCCGCAACACCCGCGCCATCGACGCCGTCTATATCGCCGGCAACAAGGTGCCGACCATCTGGCAGACCTGCACCGGCCGCGCGGCCGATGCCTGCGGGCCCCGCCCGTGACCGGCGAGGCAAGCGTCGCAGAACCGCGCGACGCGGCCGCCGGAGCCGGGGCGGCGCGCCCGACGCGGGCGCGCCATGTCGTGCTCTGGCTGACGGTGCTCGCCTATCTCATCACCTATATGGATCGCGTCGTGATCGCCACGGCGGCCCCGGTGATCGAGAAGGAATATGGCTTCTCGCCGGTGACGATGGGCTGGATCTTCGCGTCCTTCTCCATCGCCTATGCGCTGTTCCAGATTCCGGGGGGCTGGCTGGGCGACCGGTTCGGGCCGCGCCGGGCGCTGACCGGCGTGGTGCTCTGGTGGTCGACCTTCACCGCCGCGACGGCGCTGACCTGGTCGGCCGGGTCGATGATGGTGTGCCGCTTCCTCTTCGGCATGGGGGAGGCGGGGGCCTTTCCCATCGCCACCCGGTCGCTCTCGCGCTGGATGCTGCCGTCGGAACGGGGCTGGGCGCAGGGCCTGACCCATGCGGGGGCGCGGCTGGGCGGGGCGGTGACCCCGGTGTTCGTCGCGCTGCTCATCGTCCAGTTCGGCTGGCGCATGCCCTTCATGGCCTTCGCGCTGGTCGGCATCGGCTGGGCGGCCCTGTGGTTCTTCTACTATCGCGACACGCCGCGCGAGCATCCTTCGGTCAACAGCGCCGAACTGGCGATGATCGAGGGCGCGCTGGGCGCGGGCCGGGCGCGGGTGAGCGTGCCATGGCGGCACCTGCTGGCCAATTCGCAGCTCTGGGTGCTGTCGGCCATGTATTTCTGCTACGCCTATTGCATCAACATCTTCCTGACCTGGTTCCCCAAATATCTGCACGATGCGCGCGGGTTCGACATCGCCATGATGGGCCTGTTCGCCAGCCTGCCGCTGATGGCGGGCGTGGTGGGCGACCTGATGGGCGGATGGGCGTCCGACCTGTTGGTGAAGCGCGGCGCGGGGCTGAAGATGGCGCGCCGCTCGGTCGCGGTGGTCGGCTTCCTGACGGCCGCGGCGATGATCCCGCTGGCGGCCGCCATGGACGGGCATGTGGCGAGCATCCTCTGCTTCTGCATCGCGCTGTTCGGGCTGGAGTTGACGGTCGGCGTATCCTGGGCGGTGACGCTCGACATTGGCGGCGAATATGCGGGCTCGGTATCGGCGGTCATGAACACGCTCGGCAACAGCGGCGCGGCGGTCGCGGCGGCGGTCACCGGCTATATCGTCAGCATGAGCGGCTGGTTCGCCGCCTTCGCGGTCCTCTCCGTCCTCTGCCTGATCGCGGCGGCGCTGTTCCTGCGCATCGACGCCTCGCGGAAGCTGCGTGACGGGCAGGGGGCCGAGGCGTGATGCCATCGCCGGAAATCATCCGCAGCGCCCCGGCGCTTCGGTTCGGACATCGCGCGCATGGCGCGCACGACAGGAGGTTGTTTAGGTGAAGACTTGGATATTCGCTGTGGGCATCGGCGCGGTCATCGCCGGCACGGCGGTCGCCGCCCCCGCGCCGAAGGGAAATGCCGCGCATGGGCAGCAGCTTTTCGCGCGCTGCGCCGCGTGCCACAAGGTCGGGCCGAACCCGGCGCGCTCCATGGGACCTTCGCTGAACGGCGTCGTCGGCCGCGTGGCGGGCAGTCAAGGCGGCTATGGCTATTCGCCCGCGATGAAGGCGTCGGGCATCAGATGGGACGAGGCCAGCATCGACAAGCTGCTGCAAGGTCCGGCGAAGCTGGTTCCGGGCACCAAGATGATCTTCCCCGGCATGGCCGCCGCGCAGGATCGCGCCGACATCATCGCCTATCTGAAACAATATGGCGCGGATGGTGGCAAGAAGTGAGCGACCTCCCTCCCGCCTTCGGCGCGCTGCGCCTGCCCCGCTCCGTCCTGTTCGGACGCGGGCAGCGCCACGCGCTCGGCTCCGCCGCCGGCAAGCTGGGCAAGCGCGCCCTGCTCTGCACCGACGAACGGCAGGCCGCCCAGCCTGAATTCCACGCCATGGTCGCGGACCTCCAGGCCCATGGGCTGGAGGTCCGGGTCTTCGACCGGACGATCCCCGACCTGCCGATCGGATCGATCAACGCCTGTGTCGAGGAGATGCGCGGCTTCGCCCCCGATCTGGTGGTCGGCATCGGCGGCGGCAGTTCGATGGACATGGCCAAGGTCGTCGCCGTGCTGCTGACCCATGGCGGCGACATCCGGTCCTATTATGGCGAATTCGCCGTGCCCGGCCCGGTCATGCCGCTGATCGCCATGCCGACTACGGCGGGCACCGGATCGGAAGTGACGCCGGTCGCGGTGGTGTCCGACGACGAGCGCGGGGTGAAGGTCGGCATCGCCAGCCCGCATCTGATCCCGCTGGTCGCGATCTGCGATCCGGAACTGACCGCCACCTGCCCGCCTGCCCTGACCGCCTGTTCCGGCGCCGATGCGCTGACCCATGCGGTGGAGGCCTATACGACGCTGGCGCGCCCCGCCGACCCGATGCTGACGCAGGATCATGTGTTCGTGGGCAAGAACCTGCTGTCGGATCATTTCGCGCGGCTGGCGGTCGACAACATCTTCCGCTTCCTGGAGCGGGCCTATCGCGACGGCAGCGACATGGAAGCGCGCGAAGGGCTGATGCTGGCGGCGCTGGCGGCGGGCTGCGCCTTCGGTACGGCGGGTACGGCGGCGGCGCATGCGCTGCAATATCCGGTCGGCAACCTGACGCACACCGCGCATGGCGACGGGGTGGCGACGCTGCTGCCCTATGTCATGCAGTTCAACCGGCCCTTCTGCGCCCCCGCCTTCGCCGAACTGGCGCGGACGGTGGGGCTGTCCGATGCGGCGGAAGAGGACATGTCGCAGGCGTTCATCGATGCGGTCGCGGACCTGCTTGGCCGCGTCAACATTCCACCCTCGCTCGCGGCGCTGGGGCTGAAGGCCGACCAGCAGGACTTCGTGGCGGAAAACGCCCTGAACGCCGCCCGGCTGGTCAAGAACAATCCCCGTCCCCTCGATCTCCCGGCGATGCAGAGCATCACCCGCGCCGCCTTTTCCGGCGAGCGGGCGGCGCTCAAGTCCGCCTGACTTCTCGAACAAGGTTTCCCATGACGACGCAAAGCTATAGCTGCACGACGACCGACGGCCATGCCGGTCCCTTCGCCATCCCGACCGACCTGCTGATCGGGGAGGCGTGGGTGCCCGCCGCCAGCGGCAAGCGCATCGACATCCTCAATCCCGCGACGGAGGCGGTGTTGACCTCCGTCGCGGACGCAAGCCCGGCCGAGGGCATCGCCGCTGTCGACGCCGCCGCAGCAGCAGCGGCGGACTGGGCCGCGACCCCGCCGCGCAAGCGCGCCGACATATTGCTCGCCTGCTTCCATGCGATGATGGCGGAGCAGGAATGGCTGGCGCAGCTCATATCGCTGGAAAATGGCAAGGCGCTGCCCGACGCGCGGGGGGAGGTGGCCTATGCCGCCGAATTCTTCCGCTGGTATGCGGAGGAGGCGGTGCGCATCAACGGGGAGCTGGCCGTCTCGCCGTCCGGCGCCAACCGCATCATGGTGCAATATCAGCCCATCGGCATCGCCCTGCTGATCACGCCCTGGAACTTCCCGGCGGCGATGGCGACGCGCAAGATCGCCCCGGCGCTGGCGGCGGGATGCACCTGCATCCTGAAACCGGCCGAGGAAACGCCGCTGACGGCGCTCGCCGTGGCGGAGATCATGCGCCGGGCGGGCGTGCCCGCGGGCGTGGTCAATGTCGTCAACAGCAGCGATCCGGGCCCGCTGTGCAGCGGCATCCTGCACGACCCGCGCGTGCGCAAGCTGTCCTTCACCGGATCGACCGAGGTCGGCCGCATCCTGCTGCGCCAGGCGGCGGACCAGGTCATCAGCTCCTCCATGGAACTGGGCGGCAACGCGCCCTTCCTAGTGCTGGACGATGCCGACATCGAAGAGGCGATCGAGGGCGCGATGGTCGCCAAGATGCGCAATGCGGGGGAAGCGTGCACGGCGGCCAACCGCTTCTATGTCCAGCGCGGCATCCATGACGCCTTCGTCGCGAAGCTGGCAGAGCGCATGGGCGCGATGAAGATGGGCCCCGGCACGGAAAGCGCGACCCAGTGCGGCGCGATGATCAACCGGCAGGCGATCGACAAGATCGAGCATCTGGTGGCGGATGCCGTGGCGCGCGGCGCAGAGGTCAGGCTGGGCGGCAGGACGCCGGAGGGCGCGGGCTTCTTCTACCCGCCCTCGGTGATCGCGAACGTCCAGCCGGGGTCGGAGATATTGACGACGGAAGTGTTCGGCCCGGTCGCGGCGGTGATCCCGTTCGACGATCCGGCGGAGGCGGTGGCGCTGGCCAATGCGACCGAATATGGCCTGGCCGCCTATGTCTATACCGCCGACCTCAAGCGGGGGCTGCAACTGGCCGAGCGGATCGAGGCCGGCATGGTGGCGGTCAATCGCGGCCTGGTGTCGGACGCCGCGGCGCCCTTCGGCGGCGTCAAGCAGAGCGGCCTCGGGCGGGAGGGCGGACATCACGGCCTGCTCGAATATTGCGAGGCGAAATATATCGCGGTGAGCTGGTAAGCCGCAGCCGGTCGACGGCACGGAAAAGAGAGAGGGAAGGGGCCGAAAGCGCGATGTTCAAGATGACCCGACGCAGGCTGTTGGGCGGGACGGTCGCCGTCGCCGCAAGCATCGGCACGGCCCCGATGCGGCGCGCCATGGCGCAGGATCTGCCCGGCGGGCCGGACACCGAATGGCGCCATTATGCCGCCGATCAGGCCAATACGCGCTATTCGCCGCTCGACCAGATCAACGCCGATAATTTCAGCGATCTTCAGGTGGCCTGGAGCTTCAAGACGGACATATTGGGGGCGCGCAAGGAATATCAGTTCGAACCGACGCCGCTGCTGGTCAAGGGACGGCTGTTCCTGACCGCCGGGTCGCGCCGCGACTGCGTCTGCATCGACGCGGCGACGGGCGAACTGCTCTGGATGTTCCGCAAGGACGAGGGGCAGCGCGCGCTCAATTCCCCGCGCCAGCTTTCGGGCCATGGTTGCTCCTATTGGACCGACGGCAAGCAGGAGCGCATCCTGTTCGTGACCATCGGCTATCAGCTCGTCTCGCTGGATGCGGCGACCGGCATCCCCGATCCGGCCTTTGGCGTGAACGGCGTGGTCGATCTCAAGAAGGATTTCGATCAGGAGATCGATCCGGAAACCGCCGATGTCGGGCTGCACGCGACGCCGCTCGTCGCCCGCGACACGGTGGTGGTGGGCGCGGCGCATACGGCGGGCGACGTGCCGGCGGTGCGCAAGAATGTGAAGGGCTATGTGCGCGGCTTCGACGTGCGCACCGGCAAGCGCAAGTGGATATTCCACACCATCCCGAAAAAGGGCGAATATGGCTATGACAGCTGGCTGAACGGCGACGCCGACGAAGCCGGCAATGGCGGCGTCTGGGCGGAAATGTCCGCCGACGAGGAACTGGGGCTGGTCTATGTGCCGGTGGAGCTGCCCACCGGCGACGAGATGGGCATGTTCCGGCGCGGCAACGCCCTGTTCGGGGAATCGCTGGTCGCGCTGGACCTGGAGACGGGCGTGCGGCGCTGGCATTATCAGCTCGTCCATCACGGCCTGTGGGACCGGGACATCCCCTGCGCGCCGATCCTGTGCGACATTCCGGTGAACGGCAGGACGGTGAAGGCGCTGGCGCAGCCGACCAAGCAGTGCTTCCTCTATGTGCTGGACCGCACCAACGGCCAGCCGATCTGGCCCATTGTCGAGCGGCCGGTGGAGGCGGGCGACGTGCCGGGCGAATGGTATGCCAAGACCCAGCCATTCCCGACCAAGCCCCCCGCCTATGACGTGCAGGGCGTCGGCATCGACGACCTCATCGACTTCACGCCGGAACTGCGCGCGCAGGCGGTGGAACTGGTGAAGCAGTACAAGATCGGGCCGCTCTACACGCCGCCCGTGGTCAGCAAGCCCGGCCGCTGGGGTACCATATCCGCGCCCGGCATCCAGGGCGGGACCAACTGGCCGGGCGGCTGCTACGATCCGGAAAGCCATACCGTCTTCGTCTATTCGAAGACCCAGCCCTCCGTGATCGGCATCATCCCGAACGAAGACCCCAGCGTCTCCGAATTTCCGCATGTGCACGGCATTGCCGGGTCCGAAGTGCGACCGCAGGTGGCGATGGGCGCGGCGGCGCCGACGCCCTTCATGCGGCCCCCGGCGGCGAAGCCCGGTTCGGGGCCGCCGCCCGGTTTCCTGACCGTGCAGGGCCTGCCGCTGCTCAAGCCCCCCTATGGCCGCATCACCGCCATCGACCTTGGCAAGGGCGACCTCAAATGGCAGGTCGCCCATGGCGAGACGCCGGACAATGTCCGCAACCACCCGGCGCTCAAGGGCCTGAAGATTCCCCGCACCGGCCGGGCCGGCAATCTGGGGCCTCTGTGCACCAAGAGCCTGGTGATCTGCGGCGAGGCGGGCTTCTACACCAATGAATATGGCATCCGGGGCGCGATGCTGCGCGCCTATGACAAGGCCACGGGCGAGGAGAAGGGCGCGGTCTACATGCCCGCGCCGCAGAGCGGATCGCCCATGACCTATATGCTGAACAACCGCCAATATATCGTCGTTGCCATTGGCGGCGGCAATTACAGCGCCGAACTGGTGGCGTTCCGACTTCCAGGAATGGCTTAATGGCAGGAATGGCTTGATGGCAGGAGTGGCTCGATGGGCAAGGTGACGCGGGGATATTGGCTGGCGGGCGCGCTGCTGCTTGCGGGCGGCGCGGTCGTGACGCGCGCGCAGGCGCCCGAGCGCCATGTCTGGACCGGGGTCTATACGAAGGATCAGGCCGAGCGCGGCAAGGCCGCCTATGCGGAGAATTGCGCGGCCTGCCATGGCGAAACGCTGGCCGGGATCGACGTCGCGCCCGCTCTGGTCGGGCCGACCTTCCTCAACAACTGGAACAACACGTCCGCCGGCGATCTGTTTGCGCGCATCCAGACGACCATGCCGCTCAACGCGCCGGGCAGCCTGGGCGGGCGGAAGGTCGCGGACATCGAAGCCTATATGTTCGAAGCCAACGGCTTTCCCGCCGGCGACCTGGCGCTGCCGCCCAATGCGGCGCTGATGCCCAATGTCAGGATCGTGGCGCAAAGGCCCGAACCGGCCAAGCCCGCGCCGGAATGCAAATGCGGTAAATGACGGCCGGGCGGCGTCCCGCCGCCCGCTTCCCCATCAGGCGCCGGTCCAGTCCGGCACTTTCTTCGTGCGCGCCAGGAAATCGGACACGCCCCGCCGGAAATCGGCGCTGCCATAGACCTCCGCAATCAGATCCTCGACATCGGGCAAAGCCCCGAAGGCCATGCGCCGGATCGTCTCCTTCGTCGCGCGGGTGGTGAGCGGCGCATTTTCGGCGGCCCGCCGCGCCAGCGCGTCGGCCTCCGCGTCCAGCGTCTCCCGCTCCACGATCCGCAGCAGGAAACCGCTGGCGAGCAGCTCCTCCGCCGTCAGCATCTCGCCCAGCAGCACCATGCGCTTCGCCCGTTGCACGCCGACCGCCGCGCCGATCCGAGCGACGCTGGCGGCGGAGAGGCAGTTGCCTATGGTGCGGCCAATGGGAGAGCCGAAGCGCGCATCGCGGGTCGCGATCCGGAAATCGCAGGCGGAGGAGATGTTGATGCCGCCGCCCACGGCCCAACCCTCCACGACCGCGATGGTGGTGCAGGGTATGGCGTCGACCGCGCCCATGCATTCGTCGATGTCGCGCTCATAATCGACGCCCTGCCGGCCGGTCGTATAATCCGCGAATTTGGAAATGTCGGTGCCGGATATGAACGCCTTCCCCCCGACGCCGCGGAACACCGCGACGCGGATGGAGGGGTCGGCCGCTATGTCCCGCGCCGCGTCGCGCAGGTCGTGCCACATCGCGCCGGTCAGCGCATTATGGGCGGCGGGATTGTCGAAGCGGATATGGGCCTGATTGCCCCGCTTCTCGTAAATGAGGCGCGCCTCGCTCATTTCGCGGCTTCCCGCTGCGGGGCGAGCAGGCCCTTTTCCACCAGTTCCTGCCGGATCAGGTCGCTATGTTCGTTGAGCAGCGGCGGGGGCAGGCGGACCTCCTGCGGCGTGCCGCGCATCTTCACCGGGAAGCCCAGCGCCTTGAATTCGCCCTCCACCGGATGGGGCACCTGCATCACCATCTCCCGCGCGACGGCCTGTTCGCTGGTCACCGCCTCGCCATAGTCGAGGATCGGCGCGGCGGGAACGCCCGCCGCCAGCAGGGCGTCGATCCATTCCTGCCGCGTGCGGGTGAGGAAGGTGGGCGCAAGATCATCGATCAGCGCGAGCCGGTTGACGACGCGTGCGGCGTTGCTGGAATAGCGCGGATCGTCCTGAAGCTCCGGACGCCCGAGGACGTCGAGGAAGGTCAGCCACAGTCCCTGATTGGCCGCGCCGATGACGAACCAGCCGTCCGACGCCTGCATCGCCTGATAGGGGGCGGACATGCGGTTCGCCGAACCGATGGGCGTGGGCGACTTGCCCGTGCCCCAAAGCTCCGTCGTCTCCCAGATCGAAAGGCCCAGCGCCGCTTCCAGCAGGGAGGCGTCGATATATTGGCCCTGCCCGCTCTTTTCCCGGCCGATAATGGCGGAGAGGATGGCATAGGCCGAGAAAAGACCGGCGCCCAGATCGGCCACAGCGATGCTGTTCTTCGCCGGTTCCATGCCGGGAAAGCCGTTGGAGCTCAAAATGCCCGACATGGCCTGCGCGATCAGGTCGAAGCCGGGACGCTGCGCCCATGGGCCGGTCTGGCCGAAGCCGGAAATGCTGGCGTAGACGAGGCGCGGATTGATCTTCGCCAGCGTGTCATAGTCGATGCCCAGCCGCGCCGCGACGCCGGGGCGGGCATTTTCCACCAGCACGTCGGCGCTCTTCACCAGCGCATAGAGCACTTCGCGATCGGCATCGTCCTTCAGGTTGAGGGCGATGCTGCGCTTGTTGCGGTTGAGCGCGAGGAAACCGGGGCTGTCCTCCCCCTTCAGGCGGAAGCCCATCGAATGCCGGGTCGAATCGCCCGTGACCGGGGGTTCGATCTTGATGACGTCGGCGCCCATGTCGCCCAGCAGCATGCAGCAGAACGGGCCTGCCATGACCTGCGAAATGTCGAGTACCCTGATGCCCGCCAATGGCAGCGTCGCCATATTCCTTCTCCCTTATGCGCCATACGGGGGCGCCGATTTTCCCGTGCAGATCATATTGTATATGATTTAACCCTCTGCTAGCATTACTAAGACAAAAGAACAACCGGGCTTGTCGACCAAAGGTCAAACCCCGCCTTCAGGAGAGGCATGTCGTTGAAAATCACATCTTCGTTTCGCCGGTCCATCGCACTGGCTTCCCTGATTTCCGTTGCCACCGGCGCTTTGCACGGCGCAGCCACGGCGGCGCCGTCCGCCGATGCGGACTGGGCCGCCTATGGCCGCGATCCCGGCGGCGCGCGCCATTCGCCCCTCAGGCAGATCACGACCGCCAATGTGGGCACGCTGCGGCAGGCCTGGGTATATCATATGCGCCCGCCCGGCGTGACCGCCGATGCGGGACCGATGCCGGACGGCATGCGCGCCAAGTTCGCCACCGGATTCTCAGCGTCGGAGGCGACGCCGCTGGTGGTCGACGGCGTCATGTATCTCGCCACGCCCTATAATCGCGTCGTCGCGCTGGACGCCGCCACGGGGAAGGAACGCTGGGCCTATACGCTGGCGAACAAGGACCAGCCCTCGACTCGCGGCGTCGCCTATTGGCCCGGAGCCAGGGGGAACGGCGCGCGCATCTTCTTCGGCACCCGGTCCGGCAAGCTGATCGCGCTCGATGCCGCGACCGGCCAGCCTGCCGCCGCTTTCGGGGAAGCGGGAATCGTCAACATGAAGACGCCCGAGGTGATGAACGGCCTGCGCGCCGCGCCGCTGGGCATGAGCAGCCCGCCCGCCATCTACAAGGACCTGGTGATCACCGGATCGCGGGTGCAGGAGATGCCGGTCAAGGGCGCGGCGGGCGATGTGCGCGCCTGGGACGCGCGCACGGGCAAGCTGGTCTGGACCTTCCACACCATCCCGCAGACGGGGGAGAAGGGCGCGGACAGTTGGGAGGGCGACAGCGCGAAGGCGCGATCGGGCACCAATGTCTGGACCTTCGTGCAGGTCGATGAAAAGCGCGGCATCGCCTATCTGCCGGTCGGCGCGCCGACCTTCGACCGCTGGGGCGCTGACCGAAAGGGCGCCAATCTCTATTCCAACTCGGTGGTCGCGGTGGACGCGGCGACCGGCAAATATCTCTGGCATTTCCAGACCGTGCATCACGACATCTGGGACCTTGACCTGCCGACGCTGACGCTGGTCGACATCAAGCGCGGCGGGCGGGTCACGCCCGCGCTGGTGGCGATGAACAAGACGGCGATCATGTTCATCCTTGACCGCGTGACCGGCAAGCCGCTGTTCGACGTGCGCGAAGTGCCGGTGCCGACCGAGACCGACGTGCCGGGCGAGCAGCCCTGGCCGACCCAGCCCATGCCGGTCGCGCCGCCGCCGCTTACCCGCCTGTCCTATAATGCCGAGGACATATTGGATGTCACGCCGGAGCTGAAGGCCCGGTGCGAGGCGCTGGTCAAGAAGCTGAACATCACCCCCAGCAAGCCGTTCCAGCCGCTGCGCGCCGACAGCGCGATCAATTTCTTTCCCGGCAGCCTGGGAGGCGTGGACTGGGGCGGGGGCGCGTTCGACCCCGATCTGGGCCTCTACGTCATCAACCTCAACGAACTCGCCAGCCCCCAGCAGTTGGAGCAGCAGCCCGACGGAAGCTGGGGCATGAAGGGCGGCTACGCCTATTTCGCGGACATGGAAACCGGCTTCCCCTGTCACAAGCCGCCATGGGGCGAGCTGGTGGCCGTAGATGTCGCCAAGGGCACGGTGGCGTGGCGCCGGCCCTTGGGCGACACCGGCCATCCCGCGCTCAAGGATGCGGGGATCACCAGCGCAGGCGGGCCGTTCACGACATCGGGCGGGCTGACCTTCATCGGCGCGACCAAGGACCAGCGCTTCCGCGCGTTCGAAACGAAGACGGGCAAGCTGCTCTGGACGGCGGAACTGCCCGGTTCCAGCTACGGAACGCCGATGACCTATGCCGTGGGGAAACGGCAGATGGTCGCCGTCGTGGCGACAGGGGGCTTCGCCTTTTCACCGGCCACCAGCGACGAGGTGGTGGCCTATACGCTTCCTTGAGGACATGACATGCGTAAAGTCGGACTGATGATCATGGCCCTGACCCTGCCCCTGATCGGTGCGGGGGCATTGGCCCAGCAGGCGCCTGCGACCGTAGCCGTGGCGACGCCGCCGCCCGGCCCTGGCCTGGACCTGATCAACGAACGCTGCGGTTTCTGCCACACGACCGGGCAGGTTTTCCAGAAGCGGCGGAGCGAGGCGGAATGGGCGGCGACCGTGCAGGGCATGGCGGATCGCGGGGCCGAGGTCTCGCCGGAGGAGGTCAAGACGATCACGGCCTATCTGGCGAAAAATTATGCTCCCGCGCCCGGTGCCGGGCCGGGCGCGGGCGGCCGTTAAACGCGGTTCGGCCCAAGCGGGCGGCGCGTCGCCGCCCGCTGCCCTTCATTGACCCCCGGCGTAGAGCGGCAGCATTCCCTTCACCTTGCTGCGCAGGCGATAGATGCTGGTGCTGCCGGTGATATAGACCATGTGCCCATCCTCCGCGAAGGCGAGATTGGCCGCGGTTTCCGGCAGCCTGATCTGCCCCAGCACCTTGCCCTGCGGCGTGACGATGCGGATGCCGCCCGGGCCCGTCATCCAGATATTGCCGGCCGTGTCGACCTTCAGCCCGTCCGGACCGCCGCGACCGCCGGGGAAGCGGATCAGCTCGCGCGGCGCGGACAGGCTGCCGTCCGGGCGCACATCATAGGCGCGAATATACATTTCGGGGCCGTAATTGCCGACATAGAGGGTCTTGAAATCGGGGGAGAAACCGATGCCGTTGGGCAGCGTCATGTCGGTGATGACCGGCGTCAGCCTGCCGTCGGCATAGCGGAACACGGCGTTGAAGGGCAGTTCCTTGGCCGGGTCCTTGTCCATGCCGTTGAACAGGCCGAAGGGCGGATCGGTGAACCAGAGCGCGCCGCTCTTGTCGTAGACGAGGTCGTTGGGGCTGTTCAGCCGCTTGCCCTGATATTCCGACAGGAAGGGTTGCAGGCTGCCGTCCTTGCCGACCCTGACGATGCGGCGAGCGCCCATCTGCGTCATCAGCACCGTGCCGTCGGGGGCGGGGGCCATGCCGTTGGAGCCGATGCTGGCGCCCGCCGGGGGATTGGGCAGGCCGCCTGAATTGGCCACCAGTTCCTCCACCTTTCCATCCGGGCTGACGGCCCGCATCCTGTCCCCGGTGACGTCGGAGAACCAGAGCCGGCCCTCATGCCATAGCGGCCCCTCCGTAAAGCCGAAGCCGGTCGCCACCCGCTCGATCGGCGTGCCCGGCGCTATGATCGCGTCGAGCGCCGGGTCCAGCCGCTCGAAGGATGGCGCGGCGGCCGGTGCGGCGGGTTCCTGCGCCAGCAATGGCGCGGTCAGGGGGCAGAGCGCAGCGGCAAGCAGGGCGGCGCGAAGGCGGGATGACATGGCTTTGGTTCCTTCTTGGATGATCGAAAAGGAGGGACGCGGGAGGATCGGCGCGATGTTACCGCCGCGGTTGCATGCGCGCTTCGGCTTCGGCGCGGTAGCGGGCCTTCGCCGCCAGATCGCGCGCCACGCCGATCACCATCAGTTCGAGCGGCTGCGCCCCCGTCTGGCGGATCGCCCGCGCCTCGCCAAGGTCGACGGGCACGGCGTCGCCCGCGCTGATCGGTGCGGTTTCCCCGTCCAGCGTTACTTCGCCCGTGCCGGAGATCACATAATAGACCTCGCTCATATCCGCCTGCACCCGGCGGCCGAGCGCCGCATTTGCGGGCAGCAGGACATGATCGACATAGGACCAGGGCGTCGAAAAGACCGCCGGTCCCAGCGCGCGGCGAAAGAGGACGCCGCCGGTCGCATCGGGCAGGGCGGCCGCCGCCGGCTTCAGGAGGCCGCGGTCCAGCCGCATGCTGATGAACTGCGGCACGGGATCGAGCGTCGCATCGGTGCGCGGGTCGCCCAGATCGAAATTGTCATAGCTCTTGGTCATGCCGACATTGATGTTCAGCCATTGCAGCGGCCTGTCGGTCGGATTGTAGATGCCATGGGCGTGCCCCTTGCGGTCGGGCACGCCTGCAGGCCCGGCCAGGCGCGAGGTGCGGCCGTCGATGGTGAACTCCGCCTCGCCGTCGAGGATGATGAACATCTCCTCGCAATCATTGTGGAAATGCTGGCCGATGCCGCTTTTCGGCGCGATCGTCCCGCGATGGACGAAGATGAGGTTGGTGCTAAGCGCATTGGCGCCGAGCAGCGGCCCGAACTTCATCGATCCCGCACCGCCATGGACGCCGTTCGCAACCCGCATTTTGTCCGGATCGCTGTGGCCGATGCGTTGCGCCAGCGGCGGCGCGGCCTGCGCCATGGCCGTTCCGCCAAAGGCCATCAGCGCTGCGACCAGCGCCGTGCGCGGCGTGCCCATGCCCATCTTCCCCTCTCCAATGCTTGCTCTTGCCTGCTTATGCCGACATACATCATCTTATTACGAATCATATAGTATATTGTTTGACGCAGAAGCCAAGCGGGAGGGATGGTTATGAATGGAGCCGCGCGGTCCAGGGTCAGGCTGGGCCTGATCTTCCTGTTGTTCATCATCAGCGCGATCGCTTTTCTCGACCGCACCAACATCTCCGTCGCGGGGGTGGAGATGCGGAAGGAATATGCCATCGACCAGGTGCAGCTGGGCTGGGTCTTCAGCGCCTTCCTGATCGGCTATGCGCTGTTCCAGGTGCCGGCGGGCTGGCTGGCCGCGCGTTACGGTCCCCGCATCGTGCTGACCGGCGCGCTGCTCTGGTGGGGCGTGTTCACCGCGGCGACGGCGCTCATCCATCCGGAGGGCAGCGCCGCGCTGCTGCTGCTGGCGCTGACCCGCTTCGCGCTCGGCATCGGCGAGTCGGTCGTCTATCCGTGCGGCAACCAGTTCCTGTCGCGCTGGATACCGGCGCAGGAGCGCGGCAAGGCGAACGGGTGGATCTTCGCCGGGGTGGGCGCCGGCTCCGGCATCACGCCGCCGCTGATCACCGCGATCATCCTGTGGGGCGGCTGGCGCGCATCCTTCTATGCCTGCGCGGCAATGGGCCTTGCCGCCGCCGCGGTCTGGTTCTGGCTCGCGCGGGACCGGCCGCAGGAGCACCCGTCGGTGAACGCGGCCGAACTCGCGCATATCGAGGCGGGCCTGCCCCCGGCCAAAACGGCGTCGGCCGGACCCATTCCCTGGGGCGCCATATTTTCCAGCCGCAATGTCTGGGGCCTGTTCGTCAGCTATTTCGCCTTCGGCTATGTGATCTGGATCTTCTTCAGCTGGTTCTTCATCTATCTTGCCGAAGCGCGGCACCTGGATGTCAAATCCAGCGCTGTCTTCTCCATGCTGCCCTTCCTGTGCATGACCTTCGGCTGCCTGTTGGGCGGGGTCATCAACGACCGGGTGTCGGCGCGCTACGGCCTTTATTGGGGACGCTCCGGGCTGGGCGTGCTCTCCTTCGTGCTGACCGGCCTGTTCCTCGCCAGCGGATCGATGGTGGACAATGCGCCGCTTGCGGTGCTGATCCTGGCCGGGGGGGCAGGGGCGATCTACCTCTCGCAAAGCTCCTTCTGGTCGGTGACGGCGGACATAGCGGGCCCGCATAGCGGCGTCGTGTCCGGCTTCATGAACATGGGGTGCCAGATCGGCGGGGCGCTGACCTCCACCCTGACGCCGATGATCGCCGCGCAATTCGGCTGGACCGCCGCCTTCATCGCGGGGGCCGGCGTGGTGCTGGCGGGCGTGCTCGCCTGGGTGATCGTGGACCCGAACCGGCTGCTGGAGCAGCCGGCCGGGGAAGGCGCCCGGACGCCTATTGGCGGCGCGACAGCCTGACGGTGAAGGGCTTGCGCCCTTCCATGTCGAAGAAGGTGGTGCCGAACGGCGTGCGGCGGACATGGATCACCGCCCCGACCGGCGGCGGGGGCGCGACGGTCGTCGTGTCGTAGGCGGTGCCGTCCTCCAGCTCCAGCCGGTGATAGCCGTGCCGCAGCGGGATCGCCGCCTTCAAGCGGCTGTCGAAATCCGTGCGGCTCTTGAGGGCGTCGCGACGGTCCTGATAGCTGTTGATCGCAGCCGCCGATGCCGCGGCGGGCGGCGCGGGGACGGGAATCGGGCGGCTGTCCTGCGCGGCCCGGCCAGACCGGCGATCGTAGCAGGCCAGGCGTTCCGACGGGTCGTCCAGACGCGCGCAGCCATCTTCCTGCGCCAGCGCGACACATTGCGGAAACAACGCAATCCCGCCGATCACGGCCAGTTTCCAGATGTGTTTCACGCCCTTCTCCTCTTTTCATGTCATAATTTGTTTGACTAATGCTCTAACATCATATCCTATATGATCAAATGCAAGACGCAAAAGTCTGCTCAAGGGGAGGATTGATGGCAATCATAAAGGCCGCATTCTATCTGTGTTCGCCCGCCCTGCTCATCCTGGGGGCGTCGGCCCAGACATCTGCGCCGGCACCGTCTGCGCCGCCCGCCCGCCCGCCCATGGAAAATGCCTGGTCGCCCAAGCGGACGCCGCCGCGCGCCTATGACGCGCCCAATCGTCCCTGGTGGAAGCTCGCCGACATCCTTGCCGCGCACAAGGGCCAGAAAAGCTGGACGCACGCCATCGTCCGCAACCGCGATCTGGAGGCGGACTGGCACCAGATGGCGGCCGGGCAGCGCACCGAACCGCTGATGTATGCCGACAATGCGACCGCCCTCATCGTCTGGGGCGGGCAGCTTCGGGTCAGCATCAAGGGGCAGGAACCCTTCGTCGCGGTCAAGGGCGGAGAGGTCAATATTCCCTTCCGCCTGCCTTTCACCCTGGAAAGCGTGGGCGACGAGCCGGCGCTGTGGCTGGAGGTGCACGGCGCGGGCGACGTGCCGCTCTATCCCGCCGCGACCAGGCCGGACAAGCCCAGGGACGTGCCGGGCTTCACCTATGTGAAGGCCGCGTTGATGGGCGGCGACGGGCATTATGGCGCCGCCGACCGGCCTTATCTCGATTATTACAAGGATGTGGTGACCGGCGGGCAAAGAGCCGGCGCCTTCATCGCCGGCGATCATCTGTTCGTGAACAATATTCGCGGAAAGGGCATCAAGACTCCGCCGACCAGCGATCTTGGCCATTTCCACTTCGGCTATGATGAATTCTGGTTCATCATGGAAGGCAATGTCGATTACCAGATCGAAGGCGTGCCGTTCTTCACCGCGTCGCCCGGCGACGTCGTGACCGCCGCCCAGGGCCGGTGGCATCGCGCCAGCTTCGGCGGGCAGCCGGGGCAGATGGCCACGCGCGTCGCGATCAACCCTTATCCCCGCGGCTTGCACAGCTTCCAGTCGCACTAAACCGCGCCCCTCGGGGCCATCGCCAATACCCCGGAATCCGGAGACTTTCAGCCTCCGGACAGCCATAAACTCACATAAAAATCCTATAGTATATGATAATGAGGGAGAGAGCCATGTTGGGAGAATATCTGCCTGCACGATTGAACAGTTCGCTGATCGCGATCGCGGCGGCGATGGTGGCCGGCCAGCCCGTGCTGGCCCAGGACAATGCGACGATCGCGCCGCCGCCCCAGAACAGCCAGTCGGTAACGGACAGCGACATCGTCGTCACCGGTTCCGCCATCCGGGGCGTGGCGCCCGTCGGGTCCAACCTGATTTCGGTGGGCCAGGATACGATCGAGAAGACCGCGCCCGTCAACGTGTCGCAACTCGTCAACACCGTGCCGTCCATTTCCACGGCCGGTTCGGTCGCGCAGGGCGAGAATGCCTATTCCTATTATTCGCCGCAGATCCACAGCCTTGCGGGATCGTCGTCCAACACCACGCTGGTGATCCTGGACGGCCTGCGCCTGCCCGGCGGCGGCACGCAGTTCGCCCAGACCGACCCCAACATCATCCCGGTCAGCGCGATCCAGCGGGTCGAGGTGCTGGCCGACGGCGCGTCGTCCGTCTACGGGTCGGACGCGGTCGCGGGCGTGGTCAACTTCATCACCCGGCGGACCTTCGACGGGTTCGAGGCGAATGCGCAGGCGGGCTTTGCCGACAGCTATCACAATACCAACTTCAACTTCATCTGGGGCAAGAAGTGGGACACGGGCGGCGTCTATGTCGCGGGCTCCTATTCCGACCAGTCGGAACTGAAGAACAGGGACCGCCGCTTTTCCAGCCTGGGCGATTATCGTCCGGTCGGCGGCACCAACACCAACAGCTATCAGTGCAGCCCCGCGACGATCATCGCGCCGGGGGTCAGCGGCGTCTTCCTTTCGCCTGGCGCGACGACGACAGTTCCCAATATTCAGGCGAACGCGCCCTGCAACAATTCGGTCTACGCCAATCTTCTGCCTTCGCAGTTCCGCGCGAATGCGATGATCAAGGTCACGAACGATTTTTCGGACAAGTTCACCGTCACCGCGATGATGAACTATAACCGCCAGGAAACGCATAATGCGTCCGGACCCGGCGGCCTGACCAACGCCACCGTATTCGGTCCCGGATCGGGCCGGGGCGGCCAGATCAACCCCTTCTACCAGGCGCCCGCGGGCGCGCCCGGCGCCACGCAGCAGACGGTCACATGGCTCGCCCTGCTGCCCGACGCGGATTATGGCGAACAGGAATCGCAGTCGGATTCGATCTATTCGACCGCCGTCGCGGAATATCATGTCAATGACGACTGGACGCTGACCTTCAGCGACGCCTTCGGCTGGAACCGCTCGGCGCTCAACACCGTCAACGGCTTCTGTTCCGCCTGCGCCCTGCTGGCGCTGAACGGCACCGCGCAGTTGAGCGGCAGCACCACGGCGACCGACATTCCGGGCCAGAACGTCATCGCGCTCAACCTGCCGCTGACGGCGGCGAACGCGCTGGACGTCTGGCGGCCCTTCGACGGCACCAACCGGACTTCCGAAGCGGTCATCCGCTCGCTCTATCGCAACAATAGCGAAAATACGAACTACAACACCTTCAACCAGATGAAGCTCGACCTCAACGGGTCGCTGTTCAATCTTCCCGCGGGCAAGCTCAAGATCGCGGTCGGCGGCGAATATCTCTGGTATGAACAGACCCAGAAGATCACGGGATCCAACAATACCGGCCCGACCACGACCGGTTCGAACTTCCGCGTCTATAACTACAAGCGCGACGTGAAGTCGCTTTACGCCGAACTCTATATTCCGGTCGTTTCACCGGATATGGGCATTCCGCTGGTCCACAGTTTCGACCTCAGCATCTCCGGCCGTTACGACAGCTATAGCGACGTCGGATCGACCACCAATCCGAAGTTCGCCGCGAACTGGGAGCCGGTGGAGGGCGTCAAGCTGCGCGGCAACTATTCCCGCGCCTTCGTGGCGCCGCCGACCGCAGTGATCGGCGATCCGACGCAGGGCTATCTCTACGCATCCGGCAGCGTCGGCGTGAACGGCACGCAGATCGCCGTGCCCATCGCCAACTATCCCGATGTGGCGAACATCCCCGGCGTGCAGTGCAATGCGACCACCTGCACCATCGGCACGCCGGCGATCCAGGGCATGCGGCGCCAGCTGGGCGGCGGCTTTTCCAACATGACCCCGCAAAAGGGCCGCAGCTGGTCGGCGGGCATCGACCTGGCGCCGCGCTTCCTGCCCGGCTTCACCGCCGCCTTCACCTATTTCCACAACAAGTTCATCGGCGGCGTTTCCTCCCCCAGCCCCAGCGCCATCGTGAACTCGGCGGGGCTGCGCAACCTGCTGACCATCTGTCCGCAGACCTGTTCGCAGGCGCAGATCGACGAGTTCGCCAATATCGCCAATGGCGCGACGGTGTCGGGCGCGATCCCGCCGCAGGTCTATTTCCTGATCGACCAGAGCAGCCGCAATGCGCTCAACCTGACGGTGGAGGGGATCGACGGGCAGTTCAACTATCGCACGGAGATCGGTGAACTGGGCAGCTTCGTGATCGGCACGGGCTTCACCTACTTCACGAAGTTCCGGCAGAATTTCGGCGGCGGTACGGACTTCAGCATCCTCAACACTTCCGGTTACAACACCACCTTCCCGTCGGTCCGGTTCAAGAACCGCGCACAACTGGGCTGGGCCAAGGATGGACTGTCCGCCGATCTGTTCTGGAACCATACAGGTTCCTACCGCAACTGGATCAGCACGACGGTGGAGCCGATCATCGTCAATTCGATCGGCAACCCGATCGGCGGCGGCGACAAGGTCAAGGCCAACGATACGTTCGACCTGCACCTGCAATATGAATTCCAGGGTGAAAGCTTCGCCCGGGGATGGCAGATCTATGTCGACGCCCAGAACATCTTCGACAAGAACCCGCCCTTCTACAACGGCAACACCAACGGCATATTGGGCGGCGCATGGGGCTATAACGGCTTCGTGTCGAACCCGATCGGGCGCATGGTTTCGGTGGGCCTGCGCATCCGCATGTAATCCCTTCGCCGGGTCGCACGGAAAGGGCTCCGGAGCATGCATGCTCCGGAGCCCTTTTCACATCAGAGGATGGCGGTTCAGGAAAAGGGCGTGGCGAATTCCAGGCGGATGCCCCCGGGAATGAAGACCAGGAAGTGCCGGGTGGCCGATCCGGCGCGGATCGGGCCGGGCGGGGCGTCGACCACCACCTCCGGATGGGCGCGCACCTTCTCCCACGCGGTGTCCAGCGCTGCATCGTCGGCCACCGCGAGCGAGAGATGGTGCAGCCCGATATTGGCCCGCCGGTCGAAGGCCCGGGCGCTCAGCGGATCGGCGGCGCGCCAGAGGGTGAGGAGGATTGCGCCGTCCGACAGGAAGATAGAGGGATAATCGGGAACGCCGCCCACCTCGTCGAAGCCGAGCACGCCGCAGAAGAAGGCCCGCGCCTGGTCGAGATCGGGCACCGTCAGCCCGACATGATGGACGCCGCGCGTGAGTTTGTCTTTCATGATTTCTATCCTTCCAGTTCGGCAATGCGTGCGCGAAGCCGGTCGAGCTCGTCCACCAGGGGCGCGGTGAGGCGCTCGATCTCCTTCTGCGTGAAGCGCGGGGTGATATGTTGCGGACAGTTCCAGTCGAAGCCCACGACATCGATCAGGAAGGCGCGCTCAGGTTCGGCGCCATAGCCGGGCGTCATCAGCGCCGCGATGGTCGCCGGATCGTCGCTGCCATGGGCATGGCCGATCAGCTTCAGGCGGCGGCGGTTGGGATAGTCCATCAGGAACAGGGACACCCGGTCGTCGGCGGCGAGGTTCGCGGCCGAGAGATATTGGCGGTTGCCACGATAATCGGCAAAGCCGATCCGGTTGTCCCCGATCCGCCGCAGGAAGCCGGCCGGGCCGCCGCGATGCTGGACGTAAGGCCAGCCATCCTCGCTGACGCTGGCCATGTAGAAGCTGTCGCGGGCGGCGATGAAGTCCGCCTCCCGGTCGGTGAGCATGTCGGCCGCGCCCGCATTCGCCTCCATGCGCGCATAGGAAGCGCGCGAACCGGCGGCTTCCTGCATGGCGCGTGCGCCGTTGCCAAACATGGTGTGGAGATAGACCTGTGCCATGCCGGACAAGCTAAGCCATTGCGCGCTGCATGATAATGGCCGATGATTGGCTTTCACTGTTTCAGTTCGGGGAATAATGGATCGCTTCGATGCCCTGTCCGCCTTCGTCGCGGTGGCCGACCAGCGCGGCTTCGCCGCGGCAGCGCGCAAGCTGGGCATGTCCCCGCCCGCCGTCACCCGTGCCGTCGCCGCGCTGGAGCGGCATCTGGGCGTGACGCTGTTCCACCGCTCCACCCGCGCGGTGTCGCTGACGGACGAAGGTGCGGCCTTTCTGGACCGGGCGCGGCGGATCATGTCCGACCTGCGGGAGGCCGAGCAGATCGTCATGGGCGGCCGGTCGGCGCCGCGCGGCCAGCTTTACGTGACCGCTCCGGTGATGTTCGGGCGACTGCATGTGCTGCCTGCCATCGGCGCGCTGCTGGCGGCTCATGACGGGCTGAGCGCGCGCATGATGCTGATCGACCGCAATGTCCGCATCGTCGAGGAAGGGATCGACGTGGCCGTGCGGATCGGGCCGCTGGCCGACAGCGCGCTGCGGGTGATGAGCATCGGATCGGTGCGGCAGACCATCGTGGCCAGCCCCGCCTATCTGGTTGCGCATGGCGTTCCGGCGACGCCGGCCGATCTGGCCGGCCATCGCTGCATCGTCGGCAGCGGCATCAGGATCGGCGCCGCCTGGCGTTTCGGCGGGAAGGCGGAAAGCACGGTCGAGGTCGCTCCCCGCCTGACCGTCAATACGATCGACGGCACGATCGCGGCGGCCGAGGCTGGGGTGGGAGTGGCCAATGTCCTGAGCTACCAGGCGGCGGAGGCGGTCGCGGCCGGGCGGCTCGTCCGGCTGCTGGAGGACCACGCGCCGCCGCCCGTGCCGGTGAGCCTGCTCTACGACGCCGGGCGCGCGGCAATGCCCGCTGTGCGGCTGTTCCTGGAGGCGATGCGCGAGCGGGCGCGGCAGGGGGCGTGGGACTGATGGCGGGAAACGCCTGACCGGAATCGCTCCTGCCGCGCCCGGCTTGGGGTATTTTGCATCGATACGGTGATCGCGCGCGCCGCCACCACGCATTCAAAAAGGATCGCCGCCGATCCCCGCGATCAGGGGCAGGGATCGGGCAGTTCGCGATGGATCGCTTCGATGGCGGCCAGCGCATCTGCATCCAGGCGGACGTCGACGCTGGCGAGGTCCATCTTGAGCTGCTCCAGCGATGTGGCGCCGATGATCGTCGACGTGACGAAGGGCCGGCTGTTGACGAAGGCCAGCGCCAGTTGCGCCGGGGGCAGGCCATGGGCCTGTGCGACGGCGACATAGCGCGCGCTGGCGGTCGGCTGTCCGGGCAGGTCGTACCGCACGAACTGGCGGCTCACGTCCCTGCGCGAACCCGCGGGAATGCGGCCGCCCAGATATTTTCCCGTCAGATTGCCGCCGGCCAGAGGGGAATAGGCGAGCAGCGACACCTGTTCGCGCAGCGCATATTCCGACAACCCATGTTCGAAGGTGCGGTTGAGCAGATTATAGGCATTCTGGATCGATGCGACGCGCGGCCATTCCTTCTCACGCGACAGGCGCAGATATTCGGACACGCCCCAGGGGGTTTCGTTGGAGACGCCGAAATGGCGGATCTTTCCTGCCCGCACCAGGTCGGCCAGCGCGCCCAGCGTTTCCTCTATGGGCACGGTGTCGGGCGTATCGTCCAGTCGCGTGAGGCCGCGAGCGCCGAAGGACGGCACCGGCCTGTCGGGCCAGTGCACCTGGTAAAGATCGATATAGTCGGTGCGCAGCCGGCGCAGGCTGTCCTCCACCGCCTGTTCGACATTGCGCCGGTCGAGCCGGTTGTTGCCGCCGCGAAATTCCCGCACGGCGTCGCGGGTGGGACCTGCGATCTTGGTGGCGACTATGACGTCGTCCCGCCGCTTCCGGCCCGCGATCCAGTTGCCGATATAGGTTTCGGTCAGGAACTGCGTCTCGCGGGATACGGGCGTCACCGGATAGGCCTCCGCCGTGTCGATGAAGTTGACGCCGTGGCCCACCGCGTGGTCGAGCTGCTCATGCGCCTCCGCCTCGCTGTTCTGCGAGCCCCATGTCATGGTGCCGAGGCAGATCAGGCTGACCTCGATCCCGGTGCGTCCCAATGTGCGATATTCCATTCCGTATCCCTATATGAAGCTGGCCTCCGCCCATTCTCCTTAGACGCTGGAGGCGGCAGGACACTCAAGATAATTTCATAAAGCGTTGAGCAAGCCTGTTTTCACGGTCGCCGGAGCCCAGCGGAACTTTGCCCATCTCACCTCACAGTAGCGCTTCTCGTCGGTGAACCGCACGGCCAGTTCACATGGTGATAGCTCGCTATAATTCGCGCCATCTCGAGGATCTGATCCTGGATGTTGTCGCTGATGCTGTTCCACACCGGCTTGTCGCCTATGGTCGATCTTGCAACGCCCTCGAGATAACGTCGTACCAGCGATAGAACGTCCGCGGGCGATGCCGAGCTGGTCCAACGTGCGTTTGGTGGGCAGGTGCGAATGCTCGACAATCCGGATGATCTCGAGCTTTTCCGATGCGGAATACCTCATTCGTCGTCGCCCCCATCGGCGATCATGCTTTTTTAGCAAGCGGTTTTTCAGCGTGAGGTCCGCCACGCATTCCTTCAGAGCGCAGGCTTCGCGGCGTAGGTCCTGCACCTCTCCAGTGGCTACCGATCGGGCGGTGTCGCCGGCCAGACGTCGCTTGCCCGCTTCCATGAACTTCTTCGACCAGGTGTAATACAGGGTCTGCGCGGAGCCTTTCTTGTGGCACAGCTCGGCAATGCTGTCTCGCCACGCAGGCCATCCAGCACGATGCGGATATTGTCTTCGGCTGAAAAATGCCGACGGGTCTGCCGCGGATGTCCTTCACCACCCGCCAGCAGGGGCCTTCATCTTCGTTCCTTCGTCATTATGACGAAGCCCCAACCCTCCCTAATTCACAACCCCGAATCTTTGCCATTGGTGCTGACGGCGGACACTGAGGCGGGTGCCGACCCTGGTGATCAGTTAGGCTGCCCTTGCGTTGCAGGCCGAAGTGGCTGCGGCATTTGTTTTCTCTCGTTATTGCCTGTCTCGCGGGAATAGCCAAACTATTGGCAGAACGCGAAGCGGGCCTTATGGGAGCGGGAACGTGCCTCCCCTCATCCCCCCTTCGCCCGAAGCCTTCGTGCTGCTCGACGACGCCCGCCCTGTCGCGGGAGCGCATGCGCGGCTCTATCGCGACCTAGTCGGAGTCGTCGAGGCGATAGAACCGAAGGACATCCGGCCGGCGCTTAAGCGATTGAAGGAAGGGCGGGCGCATGGCCTTCACGCGGCGGGCTACATCAGCTACGAGGCGGGTCTGGCGCTGGAACCTAAGCTCGCGGGCTTGGTCCCCGCAATTGCCGACGGCCCGCTGCTCTGGTTCGGCCTGTTCCGCTCGGTTGATGAGCTGGCGGCGGAGGATGTCCCGTTGCTGCTGCCGGACCCGGGGGGCGTATCGGTCGGCACGGTTCGACCGGGCATCGGGCGCGATGCTTATGATAACGCCATCGATCGCACGCTCGCGCTGATCCGCGCGGGCGACATCTATCAGGCGAATATCACCTTCCGCGCGCGAGTGGCGGTGGCGGGCGAACCGCTCGCCGCCTATGCCGCGATCCGGTCGCGCGCCGCAATGGGGCATGGCGCCGTCGTCCGCCACGGCGGGCGCCATATCCTTAGCTTCTCGCCGGAAAGCTTCTTCACACTCGACGGCGATATGCTGAGCGCCCGCCCGATGAAGGGCACTGCGCGCCGCCACGCCGATCCAGATGCCGACGACCGCGCCGTTGCCGCGCTTGTCGCTGATCCTAAGCAGCGGGCGGAAAATCTGATGATCGTCGACTTGTTACGCAACGACCTGTCGCGCGTGTGCCGGGCAGGCAGCGTAACTGTGCCGCGCCTCTTCGCCGTCGAGCGCTATCCGACCGTTCACCAGATGGTATCGGACGTGACCGGGCGCCTGTTGCCGGGGTACGATGCCGTCGACGTGCTGGCGGCGCTGTTTCCGTGCGGGTCGGTGACGGGCGCGCCTAAGATCAGGGCGATGGAAGTGATCGCCGCCATCGAAGGGGCTTCGCGCGGGATCTACACAGGCAGCATCGGCAGCATCGATCCCGATGGTAACGCGCGCTTCAACGTCGCCATCCGCACGCTTTCATTCACCGCGGGGCAGGACGAGGCGACGCTCGGTCTGGGGTCGGGTATCGTCGCGGATTCGTGGCCCGCGGACGAATGGGCCGAATGTCTCGATAAGGCGCGGTTTTTGGGCGAAAGCGAGGTTACGGCCAGCGGGAACGGCAGCGTTCCAGCGCGGTCGTCATGATTGCGCCATCAGCAAGCGACGCGGCCCATTGCCGCGCTTTGCAGATCCTGCCGGGTATCAATCGCGTTGGGCGGGCGGCCTTCGCAGAAGGCGCGCGTGAGGGCGTCTTCGAGCGGCGCAGCGGAAACAGGCCTGCCGATCTTCATCCACATAGCTAAAGTTGTCGCTCATTTCCTGGCTGCCGATGATCGATGGCGTGCCTTTGCGCTGAGTCACAGGGCCTGCTGTCCCACAATGGAGAGCCCATAGCCCTCCAGCCCGATCAGGGTGTGCTGGGAGTTGGTGAGGAGTATCATGTCGTGAATGCCTAGTTCGGCGAGCACCTGAGCGCCCATGCCATAATCGCGCAAGGTCTCCATTTCGACCTGGCCGTTATGCTCGCCCAGAATGCTGCTGAGATCGCGCGGCTCCGGCATTGTTATGATGACCACCACACCTCTGCCCTTGTCGGCGATGAGATCCATCGCGCGGCCGAGCAGCCCCTCGCGTTCATTCACTTCGCCGAGCATGTCCCGAAAGATGGATGCGCTGTGCATTCGCACCAGCGTGGGCTCTGCCGGATCGAGCCTGCCCTTAATAAGCGCTAAGGTTTCGGTGCCGGTCGCCTTGTTGAAGAAGACCTTGGCGGTCCATTCGCCGCCCCACCGACTAAAGAAGCGAGCTTCCGCATGCATTTCGACAAGATGATCGTGACGGCGGCGATAGGCGATAAGATCGCGGATCGTGCCGATCTTCAAGTTATGCGCCTTGGTGAACTGGACGAGATCGTCCAGCCGTGCCATCGTGCCGTCATCCTTCATAATCTCGCAGATGACGCCTGAGGAATTAAGGCCGGCGAGCCGAGATACGTCCACGGCCGCTTCGGTATGGCCGGCGCGCACGAGCACTCCGCCGTTGCGCGCGACGAGCGGGAAGATATGCCCCGGGGTTACGATATGTTCGCTACCCCTAGATCCATCGATCGCTACGGCGATGGTTCGTGCGCGATCCGCCGCGGAGATTCCGGTGGTGACACCGTCTCGCGCTTCGATCGAGACGGTGAAGGCTGTTTCATGCCGAGTACCGTTATTCCGGCTCATGAGATCAAGGCCCAATTCGTCCACGCGATCTTTGGTGAGAGCCAGGCAGATCAGACCACGCCCATATCTTGCCATGAAATTGATCGCATCGGGCGTGGCCATCTGCGCCGGGATGACGAGATCAGCCTTATTCTCGCGATCTTCATCGTCGACGAGAATGAACATCCGGCCATTGCGGGCTTCTTCGATTATCTCTTCCGGAGAGGAGAGAAATGATTGGCGAAGATGGGTCACGAGGCTGCGATTTGGACTCACGACCGAACTGCTCCAATGCGGCTAGATATGGCGACCACATATGCCATCGTGAGCGCGTGGTTCCGGATCGCATATTTTGATCCGGCCTATCAGCTGAAATGATTTCGCAGGCACTTTGCTGCGAAATAAGGTCCTCTCGCAATGCATTAAAAGTGAAGGCAGGGTTTTGCAAAGCACAATAGCGGCTCGGTTTTACTTGTGCCAAGAATCGGATCATCGGCTGTGTCGCCCCCATGAAGGCATATACGGTTTGCATGTGCTATGGGGCGGATGCGCTTGGTTTTTTAGGATTGTGGATGACTTCTGGAGCAATGTCATCGGCGGAAGCTGGGACTGCAAGCTGTAGGTTTCACTTCGTCGAACCTGATCCGGCTTCCTTAACGTGGGACCTGGTCAGCTGTGCGAGCCATTTAAATCCTCTCCACTATAGGACCCCGCGATGAGCGTCCCTCGTACTTTGTATCAGAAGATCTGGGATGCGCACGCGGTGGTGCCGCTCAATGATGCCGAATGGCTTCTCTTCATCGACCGTCATCTCGTGAACGAAGTGACCAGTCCACAGGCATTCGAAGGTCTTGCCGCCGCCGGACGTGCGGTTAGAAGGCCGGATCTGACGATGGCCGTTGCCGATCACAATGTTCCGACCGAAGCGCGCGACCGGCCTATCGAGGATCCGGATAGCCGGAGGCAGGTCGAGGCGCTGGAACGCAATGTCGAGCGCTTCGGTATTCCGTATGTACCGCTGCTCAGCCGCATGCAGGGGATCGTGCATGTTGTGGGACCGGAACTCGGGCTGACGTTGCCGGGTCTCACTATCGTTTGCGGCGACAGTCACACGGCCACCCACGGGGCGTTCGGCGCGCTTGCCTTCGGCATTGGCACGTCCGAAGCCGAACACGTGCTGGCGACGCAGACGCTGATCCAGAAGCCATCGAAGAACATGCTCGTACGGGTGTCTGGAAGCCTGGGCACCGGCGTCACGGCGAAAGATCTCGTGCTGCGGATCATCGGCGAGATCGGAACCGCCGGCGGCACGGGACATGTCATCGAATATACCGGCGAAGCCATCGAGGCGCTCGACATGGCAGGCCGGATGACGGTTTGCAACATGTCAATCGAGGCGGGCGCGCGGGCCGGCCTGATCGCGCCTGACGAAAAGACCTTCGCGTATCTTCGCGGCCGTAAGTTCGCGCCGCAAGGGGCGGATTTCGACGCGGCCGTCCCTGGCTGGCTGGCATTGCGCTCCGACGAAGGGGCCACTTACGACCGGGTCGTGGAACTGGATGCCGCGACGGTCGAACCGATGGTGACCTGGGGCACGAACCCCGAAGCGGTGACGACGATCGCGGGCCGGGTGCCCGATCGCATCGACGCTGGCGCGGAGGCGCTCGGCCGGATGGTCGATTACATGGGCCTGGCGCCCGGCCAGCCACTGCGCGACTTGCCGATCGACGTGGCGTTCATCGGAAGCTGTACCAACGCGCGGATCGAGGATCTGCGGGCCGCCGCCGCAATCGCGAAGGGCCGGCAAGTGGCGCAGGGCGTGCGCGCGCTGGTCGTTCCTGGATCGGGCATGGTCAAGGCCCAGGCCGAAGATGAAGGTATAGACCGCATTTTCATGGATGCGGGTTTCGAATGGCGCGAGGCGGGGTGCTCCATGTGCCTCGGCATGAACCCGGACAAGCTGCTGCCCGGACAGCGCTGCGCATCGACATCCAATCGCAATTTCGAAGGTAGGCAGGGCCAGGGTGGGCGGACTCATCTGATGTCGCCAGCAATGGTCGCGGCTGCCGCAATCGCCGGACGGATCGTCGATGCCAGGGAATTTGCCTGATGCGCCGCTTCACCAAGCTTTCCGGGATAGCCGCGGGCATTTCGGAAGAGAATATCGATACGGACAAGATTTTCGCCGGACGCTTTTTGAAGGTCATCGAGCGGGCGGGGTTGGGGCGTTTCCTGTTTCATGGCCTCCGTTTCGATGACGAAGGGCGGGAACGAGCGGACTTCATCCTCAATCGCGAACCATGGCGCTCTGCAGTGATCTTGATCGCGCTCGATAACTTCGGT
Source organism: Sphingobium fuliginis (assembly GCF_015074805.1). NCBI lineage: Bacteria > Pseudomonadati > Pseudomonadota > Alphaproteobacteria > Sphingomonadales > Sphingobiaceae > Sphingobium > Sphingobium fuliginis. Next base: position 219,616 of record NZ_CP060036.1, read on the forward strand.
TGCGGCTCCTCAAGGGAACATGCCCCCTGGTCGCTCGCCGATTTCGGGATCAAGGCATTGATCGCGCCGAGCTTCGCGGACATCTTCGAAAACAACTGCTATAAGAATGGTATCCTGCCAATGACGTTGCCTGGCGCAGTTGTCGAACGGTTGCTTGCCGAAGTGTCCGATCCGTCGAGTGCGACTATGACCGTCGATCTGGAGAGCCAGGAAATCATATCGGGTACCGGCGAGCGGATTGCGTTCGATATCGCGCCCGAAAAGAAGCGGCAGCTGCAACTCGGCCTGGACGAAATCGACGAAAGCGAGCGACTGCTCGACCAGATTCTCGCGTTTGAGAAAAGCGCTACCTATGTGAGGACGCCGATCCCGCCATGGTTCTGATCGAGTGAGCTGTTCCGCACCCCGCAAGCATCCGCGTTTCCCGCGTTGCTCGGGATCATGCGCCGCACCCCCGCGTTATGAGCGGCGCACAGGACGCCGGCATCGCACGGCGGGGTGCGCGCGAACCGCGCCCGGTCCTGTCAGTCGAGATGGCTGGCTTGAGCCATTGGCAAGGCCTTCGCGGTTGTTCCTCCATCGCCTGAACGGCACTGTACCGTCGGGAGAATTAAGGCTTCCGGCCCCTATCCAGATGGAGCAACATAATGGCGTTTACCGCGAGCCCCGAAGGGCACGTCGAACAGATCGGAACCACTGCTGGCGGCGAAATGGCTGCGGACATCGCGGCGCTCGGCCCGGTTTTCAGCTCCTGCGCCGTCGGCCGCGATATGGCCACCCCGCAAGGGCTTCGCTCCTACGAAGACGAGCTGGTGCGGACAGTATGGACGCGCGGCCCGACTGTTCCGCATGTGATGGATCTGTCGATCGATCTGCCCGGTCGCAGTCTGCCGGTTCGCGTATACCGGCCGGACGTGACCGGCGGGGAGGAACTCCCCGCGATTATCTGGTTCCATGGCGGCGGCCTGCTCATGGGCGGTCTGGAGTCCGACGACATGGTTTGCCGGGCCATCGCCAAGGCCGTGCACTGCGTGATCTATAACGTTGACTACCGCCTGGCTCCCGAACATCCCTATCCGGCTGCCCATGACGACGCCATGCTTGCCTGCCGGGCAATCATGAACGACCCTCCTGGCGGTCCGGTAGATCGATCGCGTATAGTCATTGCGGGGTATAGCGGGGGCGGATGTATTTCGGCGGCGGCCTGTCACGCGGCGGTATCGGAGGGCTGGGGACAGCCGGTCGGCCAGATTCTGCTCGTGCCCCTGATCGACTTCACCGCGCATTACTCGGCCGCCAAGCGTAGCGAAGCCGATGCCCGCAATTCCAGCATATATGTAAACAGCTATTTCCAGGATCCCGCGACTGACCGCGCCGATCCGCGGATATCCCCGCTGTGGGCTGACGACTTTTCGAAACTGCCGCCGACTTTCATCCTGACCGGGGAACTTGATCCCCGGCGGACCGAGGCCGAAGTCTACGCACGCCACCTGCAATCCGCTGGTGTCCCGGTACAGATCGCGATGGCCTTTGGCATGCCGCACCTTTTTCTGCACCTGAGCGACAAGGTGGCGAACGCGAAGGTCGCACTGGATCGGACGATCGTCGCCCTGCGCCACCTGTTAGCATAAGGCGGAAAGGGGGCGCTGCCACCTGCGTGGTGGCAGCGGCCTTCAATCGCGAATGCGGGGGATGACGTCAGCGATGAAACGGTCGATCCCTTCGTTCATCGGGTAGGAACGAAGCATGAGCAGGTCGACGCCGATTTCTTCGAACGCCTTGATCCGTTCGGCCACTAATTCGGCCGTCCCTACCAAACCCGCGCCCAAGGCGCTGGCGAAAATCCAGTTCACTTGGCCCGACTTGCCATATTCCTCGATCTCGTCCGCGCGCGCGTTCGCTTCCGCTTCCGTATTGGCGAGAATGAAGTTGGGGTTTAGGGCGATTTGGATATCGCGGCCGTAGGACCGGGCGCGCTCCTTCATTTCCGCGATCGACCTTTCGAGCATCCGTAAGTTGGCTTCGAAATTGCGATAGCCCGGTTCGTAAGCGGCGAACCAGCAATGGCAGGTTCGCGCGATAATGTCGCAACCTTTTTCGGAACGGCTCGCGGCATAAAGCGGCGGCGGCGTCTGGATGGTCTGCGTGGGAAGCAGGCCTTCCTTGCAGTTGAAGAATTCGCCTTCAAAGGTGAACGGCTTGCCGGTCCACAGGCCCTGCACCACCTGGATGAACTCATCCATCCGGCGATAGCGGGCATCGCCGCTTTCGAGCCAGCTGCCGTTCCCGTACAGCGCGAACTCCTCTTCCCACCATCCATTGACAATGTTGAGCGCGAAGCGGCCGCCGCTGATCCGGTCCATTGTCGCGCCCATCTTGGCGACGACCTGCGGATTAATGATGCCGGGATGGATCGCGGGCATAGTCACGATCTTGCTGGTCCGCGCCGCCAGCGCGGTCGCGAGGATCCAAGATTCCAGGTCAGGCCCGAGATAGCGTTCGGCGACCAAGGAGATGTCGAAGCCGCCCCTCTCCCCCTTCTGCAACATGTCGAGCGCATATTCGAACGAAGCATCGGGAACGGCTGGGCCACCACGCTCGTCAAGGCCAGCGATGGCGGCTGAAAATTCGGCGTCCGCACGGATTGTATGCGGCAGCGGTGTCCAGATTCCCAGTTTCATTTCCACTCCTTCTAGCGCTTGGCACCGTGAAGCGGCGCCTACCCATCACCATCGGTAAATACAAATTAATGTCAATAATATTGACTAAATTAATGCATCACATCGCCGCCGTTCGGCGACAGGCAGGCGCCGACGTAGAACGACCCGCCAGGACCGGCGAGCAGCACCGCTGTCGCGCCCAGTTCTTCCGGCGTTCCGCATCGCTGCAGCGGGAGGCGTTCGCTGATCGCCGCGCGTTTGTCCTCGGGCGCGGCGAGGAAGCGTTCGGTCAGAATCGGCCCGGGGGCGATCGCATTGACGAGGACACCATGCGGAGCGCCTTCTCGCGCGAGCGAGCGGGTCAGGCCGATTAACGCCGCCTTCGCCGCCGCATACAGCGTCATCGCGCCTTCACCCCGTAAACCCAGTTGCGAGGCGATATTGATAATGCGCCCGGATCCCCGCGCCAGCATGTCGTCGAACACCGCGTGGGTTGCGAAAACAGTGGCGCGGAAATTCAGGTTCATCACTTGGTCGTAGGTGTCTCTGGTCAGCGCCGTGAATGGCATGACGATGCTGCCGCCGGCATTGTTGACGAGAATGTCGGGTGTGCCGAATACGTCCTTCATCTCAACCATGAAGGCATCGAGTTGGTCGAGGTCGCGCAGATCCACTGAACGATGCGCGACCTTGCGCCCTTTCGCGGCGATTTCTGCGGCGGTCTGATCGGCGCGATCGTCGTCGAGGTGGCAGAAGGCGATATTCGCGCCTTCGCCCGCTAGCGCCAGAGCGATTGCCCGCCCGATCCCACGGGAGCCACCGGTGATTACCGCCGTTCTGCCTGCCAGCTGTCCGGCCATGCCAGTCTGTTGCATCGAAGCTTTACCCCTTCAGCCGTTCGTCGTCGCGGGTGTAATCGCTCTGAAGGAATTCAGAGAGGAAGTCCTGATGGCTGATCGGCGCATAGCGCAGCGGATGATCCGGCGAATAGCACGTCGGCACGACCTCTATGGTGATATCGTTGTCCGGCGAAAAGAACAGCGGCATGGCATACCGCTCGCTCATCGAACGAACCACGCGATGCGGGGTCGATAGGAAGCGGTCGTTGGTCCAGCGCTTGAGGATATCGCCGCCGTTGACCACAAACGATCCCGGCACGTAGGGGGCTTCGATCCAGTCCGCGCCTTCGGGGCGGACCTGCAGGCCCGAAACCTTATTGGCGGGCAGCAGGGTCAGGAAACTGCGGTCGGTATGCGGGTGAATGCCCCAACTGTCGGCCAGCTCCGCCTCGGACTGAGCCGGGAAGTAATGCGATATCCGCATGCTGCCGCCCGCACGGTCGAAGAACGGATCGAAATATGTCTCAGGCAGGTCGAGCGCCAGTGCGTAGAGCCGGACCATGTCGGTGGCCAGTTCGTACATCGTCTGGTAGTATTTCAGCAGCGCATCCTTGAACCCCGGCAGGTTGCTGGGCCACTGGTTGATGCCATAATCCTCGCGCGCCATGTTGAACGCTTCCACGAAGTTCTTCGCCCGTTCGCTTTTCTCGGCCGTGACCGGATCGACTTTCGCGCGGTAATGGATGTAGCCACGTTGCTTGGCGAGCAGCGGAGTCGAGTCGGGGCCTCCGGTGCCGACCTTCACCGCCATCTTGTCTTCGAGCGGCTGGTCGAAGAACCGCTCGGCCTGCGAATATGCCTCGTCGATGATCGACCAGTCGACCCCATGTCCGACGAGGAAGAAGAAGCCGACCTTTTCCATCGCGTTGCGAAGCTGTCGGGCGGCCATTTGTTTGCCGTCTGGATCACCGGATACGAAACCCGACATGTCGACGGTGGGGATTTCGGAAACTTGTGCTGAGTTGGAATCGGTCACGGAGCAGTACCTCGGCTGGGACAGCGCGCCCGGTCGGAGATGGTTTTCATCTGGTCTTGTGCGCGCTGGTGCTAGTGCTCGGAGGGTAGCGCCGCAATGCAATTCTGTCAACATAATTGACAAAATTGCATAACGACGACCCGGTGCAGCTGATGCCTATCGCGCAACGCTGTCTTCAATCTCAACGAACCTTCGATCGATTCCCAGCCTGTTTACACCTTGACGACGCTCGCCACCGTGCGCCACACCAGCAACTGTGCAGACCCCTTCGATGATGTTGAGCCTGTTGCAGGCATTTTATTGGTTCGATGAAGGCCTGCAGGCCAACATCACCGCGCGTGGATGGGAGAAACGGACCCGCGCGCAGTCGTTGGCGTTGGCGAACATCGCCGCCGGCGTGCATCGTTCATCGCAGCTGGCGCGCAATCTGGGTGTGTCCCGCCAAGCGATGAGCCAGATGATCCAGCAGCTCGAAGGCATGGGATTGATAAACGTCTCCGCCGATCCGTCCGATGGGCGCGCGCAGATCATCACTTTCACCGAAGACTCGACCGCCCGGCAAGACGCCGCGCTGGACGTCATGGAGGCGCTGGAGAAGGCGTTGGGAGAACGTTTGGGGGCTGAACTCGTCACGGCGTTGCGTGAGGCGCTCAGCAAGGATTGGGGTGCGCCGCCAGTCTTCGATACGAAACGAGAAGAGGACGCAGCCTTCTGATTCGGCAATCTTCGTCGAGTCGCCGATAGTGGATCAGTCTCTTCATACATGTTGTTTTTGCGCCACATTGCAGGGATGGCGTGATCGCGAACCGACCGAAAGCCCTAATTTTTCCAGCATCAACCGCATAATGACAAGTTACTTGACAATGTCGTGAGCTCGACGAATTATTTGCGTGTCGAGCGGCGACCTCGCTGCTTGTCTTCGATGCAGTTGTTGAGCGGTCCGTACGGGGGGGTCGCCAAGCCGGGTGCAAGATGGGAGAGGGTTTTCGACCCTTCCTGACGCGCTGCCCCGGGACACGACGCAATCGATATCCGGAGGCACCCGAGGGTTATCGAGGGGAATTCAGTTGAAGCAGGTATTTGTCATGACAACAGTGAGCTGGCTCGCGCTTGCGTCCGCACCGGCGTTGGCCCAAGCCGATCCGGTCCCGACCGGCTCCGTCGAAACACCCGCCAAAGCCGCCGACGGCGGCCTTGGCGAGATCGTAGTAACCGCGCAAAAGCGTGCCGAAAACCTGCAGAGAGTGCCCATTGCGGTGATCGCTAAAACAGAGGAGCAGCTTACCGGTGCCGGTGTCGTCAGCACCCAGCAGCTTGGCACCATTGCACCGGGGCTGAATGTTCGCACCACGGTCGGCGCTTACCAGCCCTACATCCGCGGCATCGGCACCTCGTCGAGCGTGGTGGAAAACCCGGTCGCCCTTTATATCGACGGTGTCTACCTGCCCCAGCAGCGCGAAGGTGTTCGCGACCTCAACGACATTGCGCAAGTCGCGGTGTTGAAGGGTCCGCAGGGAACCCTGTTCGGCCGTAATTCCACCGGCGGCGTGATCCAGATCACCACCAAGGAACCGTCAGACACGTTCGGCACCGATATCCGGCTGCGCTATCAGAACTACGAAACTGTGCATGCCGATGCCTATCTGACGGGCCCAATTGCCGAAGGCATCAAATTCAGCGCCTCGGCCGCATACACCACGCAGGGGCAGGGCTGGGGGACCAACTTTTCGACTGGCAACGATACGTACAAGCTTGACCACCAATTCGACGCGCGCGCCAAGCTGCTGATCGAGCCAGGCCCGAACACCAGCTTTTTGCTGATCGGCGACTATATGGACCGGGCCCAGCACGCCTTTGCGCTGCAACCCTATCCTGGCACTACGCTGTCGGTACAGGGCAGGACAACGCCAAGCGGTCAGCTGTTGTCCTTCGGCCCGGTCAATACCGTGTACGACACCTATTCGGGGCTCGATCCTTCGCTCAGCTACAAAGGCGGCGGTGTCAGCCTGACGGCGACGCAGAATTTCGATTTCGCCAAGCTGATCTCGATCTCGTCCTATCGCGACGGCAACGGCACCTACAACTTCGACACCGCGAGCGTGTCGCCGGTGGTGCTGTCGAGCCAGGCCTACGACCAGCCAAGCACGTCGTATTCGCAGGAACTGCAGCTGGTTTCGAACTCCAGCGGACCGCTGAAGTGGGCAACCGGCGCGTTCTATTTCCACTATTCGAACGCCAACCTCGACAGCCTGCGGGTGCGCGTCTCACCGATCACATCGCCGGGCGTATCGCTGTCGCAGGGTAAGGAAGTGACCGAATCGATTGCGCCGTTCGCGCAGGTCGACTGGGAGATTTTCCCGAATACCACGCTGACGGGCGGTCTGCGCTACACCTGGGAAAAGCGCAGCCTTACCGGATCGATCAACCGGTCTACTTCGCTGACCAATCCGGTCTTCGGGCCGGCGACGACGCCGCGTTCACAATCGACTGAAAAGCTGACCTACCGCATCGCGCTTAGCCAGCAATTCACCCCGCGAATCTTGGGTTACGCGTCATTCAACACCGGCTTCAAGAGCGGTGGTTATAACATCAATTCGCCGACGACCGACGGCTACCTGCCGGAAACGCTCAATGCCTACGAAGTCGGTGTCAAGTCGGAACTGTTCGACCGCTCGATGCGCTTCAACGTGGCGGGTTTCTACTATGACTACAAGAATATCCAGGTCACTCAGCTCTTCCCTGGCGGTTCGATCGTCACCAACGGGGCTCAAGCGGAAGTCTACGGCGTCGACGTGGACGCGTCGGTCAAGGTCGCGACCGGGCTTGAGCTCACAGGGGCAATGGAATGGCTCCACGCGAAATTCACTGATTATAAGAACGCGCCGTACAACACCTATTTCGTTAATCCCGGCACGATCGTAGGCAACAACAATGCCGTGATCGGAACCGGCGACGCGACCGGCAACCGCCTGCCGCTTTCTCAGAAGTTCACTGCGTCGGGCTCGCTCGATTACGACTTCGAAACTTCGATTGGCGCGATGCACTTCAACTTAACCGGTAACTACAACGGCGCTTACTTCTTCGAAGCCGACAATTATCTGCGCCAGCCGGCCTATGTCCTGCTGAACTCATCCTTGCGCTGGACGTCGCCGGACGACAAACTTAGCTTCACGGTGTTTGGCCGTAATCTGTTAGACAAGAAGGTCATCACCTATGCCGCGACGGTCAACGGCCTGGGTTATCCCGTGGGCTACGGATCCGAACCGCGAGTCTATGGCGTGACGCTGGGCTATAAATATTAGCTGATTTCCGTTCCGCATATTGGCTTATGGGGTATGGCGCTGGCAGGTGCCGCCGCTTGCGACACCTGCTCACGAAGGGCCTACTTTCAGGCGACCCGGTTTGGCGGAGCTTCGCCACGCAGGAACGCTTCGATATTGCGCGTTGCCTGAAACCCCATAGCCGTGCGGGCTTCGATCGTCGCGCTGCCCATGTGCGGCAGGAAGACGGAACGTTCTGATCGCAGAAGACGCGGATTGACCGTGGGCTCGCGTTCATAGACATCCAGCGCGGCCGCGCCGATCACGCCCTCTTCCAGCGCATGCGCCAAAGCCGCCTCATCGACCACGGGACCGCGCGCGGTGTTCACCAATATGCTGTGCGGCTTCATGACGCTGAGGATATTCGCATCGATAAGGTGATGCGTCGCCTGCCCACCTGGGACATGTAGCGAGAGAACATCCGAACTTGCGGCCAATTCGGCCAGGGTATCCACGCGCTCGGCGACCAGCCGCCCGGGGTTGTCGGCCACAAATGGCCTACGGCTATAATAGCGCACATTCATGCCGAGCGCCTGTGCTTTCAGGCCGAAGCACTGTGCGATCCGTCCGAATCCGACGAGGCCCAGCGTTCGTCCGGCAAGCCCCATCCCCATCATGTGCGTCGGGCGCCACCCTGCCCACTGGCCCGAACGCAGCTCGCGCTCGCCTTCTCCTCCGCGCCGCGCGGCGGTGAGCATGAGCAGCAGGGCGAGTTCCGCTGTCGCTTCGGTCAGAGCGTCGGGCGTGTTCGTTACCATGATGCCGAGCGCCTGTGCCGCCGCCAAGTCGATATGGTCGACGCCCGTGCCGAAATTGGCGATAAGTTTGACCGTTCGCTCCGCCATTGCGAGAAGCTCGGCATCGAACCGATCCGTAATCGTTGCGAGAATAATATCGTGATTGCACATGGCGGCTTCCAGCTCCGCTCGATTCAGGCCGCTGTCATCAGGGCTTAGGCGCGCTCCAAGCTGCTTGCGCAGATAATCCTCGACTGCGTCCGGCAGCCGCTGTGTCACCAATATGCGTGATCGTAAGCTTGGGAAAGCCATGCGTTGTCCTGTTCTTCGACTTGGATGGATGGTTCAGGGCCTTGAGATTTCGCCCCGTAACCAGTTAACGAATGCGTTGACTTGTGGGTTGGTCGCTTCTTTGGGCGTGACAATGTAATACGGCATTGCAATTTCTAGGGAGCACGGGAGTGGCGCGATCAACCGGCCAGCGGCAAGATCGTCCTCCACGAACTTTCTGGCGGCGATACCGATGCCAAGGCCTTGCATGGCCGCGTCGGATACCGCGTCGAGCGAATCGAAATATGTGCAGGTCTTGCCAAAGCAGGCATCCAGACCCACGCTGCGACCCCACTTCACCCAGAAATTCTCCAGATCAGGATGCCCCGTCGGACATAGCAAGTTGTACTGCGCGACATCCTGGGGATGAACCGGCGGAGGATGGCCGTTGACAAGAGCGGGGTGACACACGGGCAAAACTTCCATAGCGCCGAACTCGAAGGACTCCGTGGCCGGGCTCGGGTTGGGGCCACCTTCTATGGCAACATCGACATCGTTCTTGGCGAAATCCACGAACGCGACGCTATTGGTCGTCAGCGTGATTTGAAAACTGAAATCCTTCAGCATCAACAGACGCCTGTTCAGCCAACGCGCCGGAAATCTTTGAAGCACCCGCAGGCGAATGGGTGCTGCATAACTGTGGGATGTCACTTGTTCCACCGAGGACCGGAATATATCGAGGGCTTTGCTGACCGATCCCAGAAATACCTTCGCATGTTTAGTGAGTGCGATGCGGTTGTCTCTTCTCAGGAACAACTGTATTCCCAGATATGCTTCCAGATTTGCGATGTGCTTACCTACAGCGCCACGCGATATGTATAGTTCGTCGGCTGCCTTTGCAAAGCTCTGGTGCCGGGCAACACTTTCAAACACCCGCAAGGTATTGAGAGGCGGCAGGGACGAGGACCCTCTATCAACCGGAGATACCGTCTCTTGCGACGGACGCCTTCGATAACCATCGTCAGGCACCGCTTTTGAACGCCAAACGGGCTCTTCTGGCGGCGGACACGCGTCCGACCCCGTTATGTGGTGTCGCGGAGCGCGCTGCGTATGGAGATTGTCGAGCGTAGGTCATGCGAATATCCTTTGGCGCAGGCTCCAGATCCCATCTCGCAGACAAGTCCGTGCCTGCCGCCACACAAGAACCACTCCAGCAATATATTGTCAATAAAATTGTCAAAAAGTCCGCCTAGCCGTACTTGGTGGCGGGACTATTCAATAGATCAATATCTCATATAAGTATCAATATACTTCTATATAATCAGATCATCCGTAGAAAAATAGCCTTGTGGAGCGTGTTTACCATGTAAAATCCCTCAGGCCTATTCAAGTTTATGTGTTGTTGTGATTTACGTCATGGCGCTGTTGATCAAATACTAAGAGGATATTGTCGGGAGGAAACGCGTTTCGCTTACAGCGGATTATTTCAGGCTTATCACATTGATTGTGACGAAATTGACATTGTCAGCGCGCTGCTTGCTGTGCAGCTCCACTCTGTCAGCCGGTGGATATCGCCCGGCCATCTTCGCGGAGATGAAATGCCCAAACTGATCTTATCTCAGCCGAGCGCCGACATGGACATGATGGCCGCTTTCGTCAAGGCTGGGTGGAGCGACGTGATGCTCGATCTTGAGCATTCGCTGCACGGCGAAGCGGATGTCAAACGGGCGCTGGTCGCCGTTGAGCACGCTGGCGGTACTTTGCATGTCAAGATGGCGGACCGGGATCCTGACGCATGCGGCCGTCTATTCTTTCAGGGCGTGCGCAGTTTCATCATCCCGCAGGTCGAAGATGCGGCCACGATCAACGCTGTCCATGACGAGTTGACCCGGTACGATTTCCTCGACACCGCTGAGATCCAGCTCAGCGCGCTCGTCGAAAGCGGCGCGGCGGTAGAACGAATCCCGGACATATGTGCGGTCCAGGGTCTGACCGCGGTGCATGTGGGCTTGATCGACCTCGCGCTCGACCTTGGATTCGAATATCGCGGCCGGGCGCATTTCGAAACGCTAGGACCACGGCTTGCCCCGCACTTGCTGGATGCGCTCGACACGATCCGCGCTTGCGGGAAGGCGGCGGGTTGCGCGCTGTTGCCCGGCTGGTTTGCCACTTTCCCTCTCGAACGGCTCGATCAGGTCACCGTCCCGCTCGGCGACCTTCTCGGGTTTGCCCATGCAGCAGCAGTCAAAGGACGATTCACCCAATGATCCACCTAGCAGCATTCCTCTTCACTCCGAGTGGCATGTACGATGGCTGGCGGCATTCGGCGGCCCAAGCGTCAGCCGACATGGATTTCGATCTGATAGTCGACGTCACCCGCGCGGCTGAGCGCGGCAAGTTCGATGCGATTTTCTTCGCCGACACCGTAGCGATGGTCGGGAACGCCAATCCCGAAACAATGGCGACCGGCCAGTCGCGCCAGGCGCGGCTTTGCTACCTGGAACCTGCGTCGCTGATCACCGCGCTGGCACCGATGACCAGCAACATCGGCCTGATCGCCACGATGACGACAACCTACAATGAGCCATATCATGTGGCGCGCCGAATGGCGTCGATCGACCACATCAGCAAAGGACGGGCCGGGTGGAACCTTGTCACCTCGCAGATCGAAGAAGAAGCGTGGAACTTCGGCCTCGAACAGCATGTCGCGCATGCGGACCGCTATGAACGCGCGGCCGAATTCAGCGAGGTCGTGAAGGGGCTTTGGGACAGCTGGGAAGAAGACGCCCACGTCCGTGACAAAGCCACCGGACAGGTGTTCGACCCCCAAAAGGTGCATATCCTGGGTCATAAGGGGCCGCACTTCTCGGTTCGCGGTCCGCTGAATGTCGCGCGCCCGCCACAAGGCCATCCGATCATTGCGCAGGCAGGCTCGTCCGAGCCGGGCAAGGAACTGGCCGCACGCACCGCGGATCTCGTCTTCACTGCCCAGCGCACGGTCGAAGAAAGTCGCACTTTCTATCAGGATCTGAAAGGAAGAATGGCGATGTACGGGCGTGATGAATCGTCGCTCCACATCATGCCCGGCGTCGTGCCGATCGCAGCCGAGACCGACGAAGAAGCCCAAGCGATACTGGACGAGATCGAAAGCTTCATGACCGTCGAACAGGCGATCAAGGCGATCCAACGCCATGCGGGCGACCTCGACCTAACCAAATTCGATCCGGAAGGCCCGCTGCCGCCGTTGCCCCCGGTCAATACCGCGCGTGGCCGCCAGCAAGTTCTGATCGACATGGCAGAACGCGACAACCTCAATCTCGGGCAAGTCGCGCGCCGCTTTGCGGCGTCGGCCGGGCACCGCATTCTGGTCGGCTCACCCAAGACTATCGCCGATAGTTTCGAGGCCTGGCACATGGCCGGCGCCGCCGACGGGTTCGTGCTGATCTTTCCGTTCTTTCCGACGCCGGTTTACAACTTCGTCGATCTGGTTGTTCCGGAATTGCAGAGGCGCGGGCTGTTTCGGAAGGAATACGAAAGCGCGATCCTTCGCGAAAACCTGGGTTTCGAGCGGCCCGCCAACAGATTTCACCGCCAGTCCGAGCCGGCCCCGGTAGCCCTCTGATCACGGCACCAGCCGGCCGATCGCACAGCAAAGATTTGCAGGGAATATAAATGGCCACGTCCCAGCGTCAAATGAAGATCGGCATTTCGATGCGCAACTACGGCTACAACGGTGGCGCGTGGCGGCATCCCGATATTCCGGCCGGGTCGGGCATGGATTACGGATATTACAAGTCCATAGCCCGAACGGCCGAGCGCGGCATGCTGGACATGCTGTTTCTCGCCGATTCAGTGTCGATGCCGCTGGGCAGCCAGGGACGCGATCCCTCCACGCTGCGGTTCGAACCCCTGACATTGCTCTCCGCACTGTCGAGCGACACGCGACATATCGGACTGGTCGCAACGGTTTCGACGACATTCCAGGCGCCGTTCCACATTGCCCGCATGTTCGCCTCCCTCGACCACCTCAGTGGCGGACGGGCAGGGTGGAACGTGGTTACTTCGCACCGCGAGGACGAACAACAGAACTTCGGCGGCGATCCGATCCTGCCCAAGGATCAGCGCTATGACCGCGCAGAAGAAGCCGTTTCCGTGGTCAGGAAGCTGTGGAGCAGTTGGGACGCGGATGCGCTTGTGCGCGACAAGGCCAGCGGCCTTTACTACGATCCTGCAAAAGTCGGCCGGATCAACCACGCCGGTCCGTATTTCAGCTCTGCCGGCCCGCTGAATGTTCCGCGGCCGCCGCAGGGTCACCCGTTGATCATCCAGGCCGGAGCGTCCGAGCGCGGACAGGACCTCGCCGCGCAGACCGCCGATGTGGTCTATGCCGCGGCGACCGAACTGGCCTGCGGCAAGGCGTTCTATCATTCGCTCAAAAGCAGGATGCCGCGCTTCGGTCGCCACGCTGACGATCTGAAGATCATGCCCGGCATCCTTCCGGTTGTCGGCAGTACAATGGCCGAAGCCGAAGCCAAGTACCGGCAGATGCAGGATCTGATCGACCCGGCGATGGGTGTCGCGCGGCTGACCAATACCTTCGGCGACGTGTCCGCCTTCGATCTAGACGCACCCTTCCCGGCTGAACTCGAACGTCGCGGGGACAACTCCAGCCGGATCGCATTGATGGTCAACCTGGCAAGGGAGCGTGGGTTTACCCTGCGTCAGCTTTATCAGCATGCTCTGATCGCCAGCAACCATCACGTTGTCGTCGGAACGCCTGCCATGATCGTTGACGTCATGGAGCATTGGTTTGCCGAAGATGCAGCCGACGGATTCAACATCGTGCCCGCCTTCACACCGCTGACGCTGGGGGATTTCGTCGATCTGGTCCGGCCAGAACTGCTTCGCCGCGGCCTGGTGCGCGACCGTTACCGCGGCGCGACCTTGCGCGAAAACATGGACCTGTCCCCGATCCAGGAGTTTGCTGAATGACGACCGCTACCCTGCCGACCACCGCTGTCGACGGAGCGACCGTCGAGACCTCTCCTCCCAAGCCGCTCAAGGTTGTCGTAGCCTCCTGCATCGGCAGTGCGTTTGAAATCTACGACTTCACGCTTTTCGCATTTTTCGCAGTCGTCCTGGCACCTGCGTTCTTCCCGGCTATGGCCGCGGAATCGAGCCTGCTGCTAACCGCCGCCACCTTTGGCATCGCTGCCTTCGTTCGGCCGCTCGGGGCTTTGTTCTTCGGCCTTTACGGCGACCGTATCGGGCGCAAGCCGGTGCTCATCATCACGCTGTCCATGATGGCGATCGGCAGCGTCATGATCGGACTGACCCCGAAATATGAAACGATCGGCATATGGGCACCGATCATCGTGGCGTTCGCCCGTATCATGCAGGGTTTCTCGGCGGGCGGAGAGCAGACCGGAGCGGCGACTTTCATCGCCGAGCATGTTCCGCCCGAAAAGCGTGGTTTCTATCTCGGTTTCCTTGGTTCGGCGGGTCTGGGAGCCTCGATGTTCAGCGCCGGGATCGGACTGCTGCTCAGCACTTTTCTTGGTGAGGCCGTCGTCTCTGACTGGGGTTGGCGCATACCATTCCTTCTTGGCGGCCTGGTGGCGCCGGTCGGGTTCTACATTCGCCGCAAGCTGCCCGAGAGCGAAGCCTTTGTCCGCGCGGCCGAGGAGATCAAGGATCACAAGGCTGCGCGCCCACCATTGCCGTACCGCCGGATGCTAATGCTGGCCAGCATCTTCATTCCCGCGACAGTCACCAACTATCTCGGCATGGTGTTCATGCCGACTTACCTCAAGAGCCAGGTTGGTGTCAGTCTCGACAATGCCTTCAAGGGGGTCATGGTCGGTTCCGCGCTGGTGATCGTCCTGATGCCGACCGTTGGCGCCCTTTCCGACAGGTTCGGACGGCGGACGCCCCTGCGCCTCGGCAACCTGCTGCTGCTGCTCGGCGCCTATCCGCTATACCTTGCGGTGCAGGGCGCACCGTCGGCCGGGCGGATCATCATGATCCAATGCCTTTTCGGCATATTGATGTCGCTGGTGAGCGCGCCCTTGCCGACCTATTCGTCGGAACAGTTCCCTACCTCGCGTCGCGCACTCGGCATGGCCCTGTCGATGATCATTCCGATCTCGCTGTTCGGGGTCTGTTCACCGATCATAGTGACCTGGCTGATCATCGTCACCGGAACGCCCTTGGCGCCGGCGTTCTATCTGATGGCGGCCGCCCTGCTAGGCTTGGTGATCCTGCAGTTCCTGCCGGAAACCAGCCCTGCCTACCTCCGCCGTCGCGGTGCCGCGCGGGCGGGACTCCAATAATCAAAGCAAGCGTTTCGCGTGATGCCGCGTCATCGCGCTGGGAGAGAACACAACGTCATCTGTAACTCATCGACCATAAGTTAAACCAACTATTGGGGGTGTATCGTGAGCAAGAATCGTTTTCTTTCGACCGCCGGACTGATCGGCGGCCTGTTGAGTGCTGCTCCGGCTCTCGCGCAAGCCGACACTGCGAGGACCGATAGTGCGCCGGACGACGCGGGGCTGGGCGAGATCACCGTTACCGCGCAGAAGCGTGCCCAGAATATCCAGCAGGTTCCGATCGCGATCCTGGCCGCCACCGGCGAACAGCTCAAGGCATCGGGCATAACCGATTCAAGCAACCTCAACACCCTGGCGCCGGGTCTGAACATCCGCACGACCGTGGGTTCGTTCCAACCGTACATTCGCGGCGTCGGCACCGCTTCGAGCGTTGTCGAAAACCCAGTCGCGTTGTTCATCGACGGGGTTTACTACCCGCAACAGAAAGAAGGCGTTCGGGAGTTCAACGATATTGAGCAGATCGCGGTGCTCAAGGGGCCGCAGGGCACATTGTTCGGCCGCAATTCCACGGCGGGAGTGATCCAGATCACCACCCGCGCGCCCGGGCGGACCTGGGGCGGTGACGTCAACCTGAGCTATGCCAATTACGAGACAGTACACGGCGATGTCTACCTGACAGGACCGCTCAGCAACACGGTGGCATTCAGCCTGTCGGGCGCCTACACCCATCAGGGCAAGGGTTGGGGCCGTAACATCGTCACCGGAAACGACACGGGCAAGCTCGACCATCAGGTGGGCGGCCGCGCCAAGCTGCTGTGGCAACCCGATGGCGACACCGACATAACGCTGATCGGCGATTACACCGATCGTTTCCAGCATGCGAACGCCTATCAGGCCTATCCGGGGACGACGTTCAACTACGTCGGTAAGCGTTATCCCGACGGATCGCTGGTGACGCTGCCGGTCCACACATCGGTTTACGACACCGCGTCAAGCTTCGATTCCACACTGGGCTTTCACGGCGGAGGGATCAGCCTGACGGCCGAACGGAATTTCGGTGTCATCAAGCTGACGTCGATCTCATCTTGGCGTAAGGGCGTCGGCTCCTATTTCTTCGATCCATCGGGCGTCGCCCCTTCGCTGTCGCGCAATGACGGTCCCGATCAAAAGACGGAAGATTTTACGCAGGAACTGCAGTTCGTGACCCAGGGCAACGGCCCCGTCACGCTCGCTGGCGGCGTATACTATTTCTGGTATTCGTCCGCGACCAACAACGTCGACCGTGCGCGCTACTTCCCCTATCCGGCGACGAGTGCCGCCGTCTTGGTGAGCCAGTCGCTCACCTCAGGCCGCGAAGTCACGGAAAGCCTCGCTCCGTTCCTGCAGGGGGACTGGAAGATCACGCCCGGCACCACGCTGACGCTGGGCGCTCGCTACACGGTCGAAAAGCGCACCCTGACCGGTTCGGTGCGGACACTTCAGCCGGTCACGACTGCCCCGCCGACGATCGCGCGTCAGGCCCCGCTGGATGCATCAAAGGTGACGTACCGCGCCGCGCTAAATCAGGAAATCACCGACGATGTTTCCGCCTACGCCTCGTTCAACACGGGGTTCAAGAGCGGCGGTTTCAACATCGTCAGCCCCACCGCGAAAGGCTATCTGCCGGAAACGCTGACGGCCTACGAAGTAGGGCTGAAGACGCGCCTGTTCGATCGCCGCCTCCGCCTCAATATTGCCGCCTTCCACTACGACTATTCGAACATCCAGGTGACCCAGTTCTCGCCGCCCCCTGTCCTGTCGCAGCTGGTCAGCAACGCTGCGAAGGCCAAGATCAACGGTCTCGATGTCGACTTCGAGGCGCGCTTGACATCGGCCCTGCGGATCAGCGGCGGTTTCGAAATCCTCGACGCGAAGTTTTCCAACTATCCCGGCGCGCCGTTTAACAACAGCGGCGACTTCACCGGAAAGGTGACATCGGTCGGCCCCGTGATTCTGCCCGACGGAACGCTCAAGAACGCCAGGGGCAACCGGCTGCCACTGTCGCAGAAGCTGAGCGCCAATCTGGGCGCTGATTACCATGTCGGCACCAGTTCAGGCGACTACGACTTCAATGTCACCGCCAACTACAACGGCGATTATTATTTCGAAGCCGACAACTTCCTGCGGCAGAAGGCGTACACGATTGTCAATGCCCAAGCCAAATACACGACGCCGGACAAAAGGTTCGACGTATCGGTATGGGGCAAGAACCTCGCCGACGCGCACGTCATCACGCTGGTCAGCAGCTCAGGCGGGATCGGATACCCGGCCTCGTACGGAATGGCTCCGCGTACATACGGTGTGTCGGTCGGATATCACTATTGAGGCATCCTTTGCGCCGCGTCAGGCTATTAATTCCCGACGCGGCGCACTTCCATACGATCAAATAATGGTCAGGGAATTCCCGCTTTGATCTAGCACCCATTCCTTGAACCGCTTCACTTTCGGCAAATTGATCTTGGCCTCGGGAATGACGAGGTAATAAGCCAGTGAAGAACGGGCCCGAATGTCGACCGGCGTGATGACGCGGCCATGCGCCAGGTCGTCTTCGATATAGAGACTGGCGCCAATACCGATGCCTTTCCCCTGCAGAACGGCTTCGTAAACCAGATCAAATGTCGGAAAATAGTCCATGACCTGGTTGTCGATCACCAGCCCAGCGGCCTCGGCCCATTGGGCCCAAAGGTCGTGGCTGAAAGGTCGGCTCACCGGGTGCGCGGACAGGAAGTGCAGCAAGGCATAGTGACGGAATTCATCCACACTTCGCGGGGGCGGCATGCCGTTCACGGTTTCGGGCTGGCAGAATGGAACGATTTCGTAGTCGAGCAACTTGTAAGATCGTGTTCGGGGAGCGATGCTGGGACCGGCCTGAATGAAAAGGTCGACCTCGCCGACATCGGACATCACCGGTTCCACGATGGTGGCCATGCTGAATGCGATATCGAGATCGGGATAACTGTGGAGCCGCGGTAGAAGCCATCGCGACATCATCGCAGGCAGCGCATTGATCCGCAGCGGACCCTGCATGGTATTGGCCAGAAGATCGTTACTGGCACCCTTTATGATCTCGAAGCCACGCTGGATGGAAACAAGAAAGGTCGCCGCGCGCGCCGTCAGTTCGAGAGGCCGTCTGCCGCGCACAAACAGTTGCACGCCCAAGGTTGCCTCCAGGTTGGAGATCTGACGGCTGATTGCCCCGTGGGTCACGCCCAACTCGTTCGCCGCGAGGGTGAGGCTGCGGTGCCGTGCCGCGGCTTCGAAATTCCTGAGCGCATTGAGCGACGGCAAGCGAGATGCCATGACTAACGAACCTTCTCCTGCGCATCCTTCAGATGCAAGTCCCGTTCAATCTGTCGCCGAACGGCGCGCCATTCCCGCGCGAAGGGAGACTAAGACGAGGTTCAGCGAACTTAAATGTTCGAATTAATGCCGATCATAGCAAGCGGCTTCGGCTTGCAAGTCCTTTTGCTTCAGGGCCTGCTTTGCCGGCCAGTCCGGGCTACCAGGAAAAGCCGCGGTGCTCGGGCCGGGTCCAGACGCCTTCGCGTTCGAGGATGTCGAGCACCGGCCCGATTCGTTCGCCCTCGCTGGCGTGCCACAGCGGCATGCGGAACATTACACCGCTCAATCCGACTCGTTCCCGCAGGCGCAGGATCGTATCGGCGACCTCGCGCGTCGTGCCCACCAGTTCGAGCGGTTCGGCCTGCTTCTCGTTGCCGCGGTGGATCTTCGACTTCGCAGCAGACCAAATCTTCTGAGCGGCCTCATGGCGGGTCGACATGATAAGATCGTATTCCGCGCGTGCCTCGCCCGGCTTTTCACGGACCAGCAGATCGCCGATGACGATCACCTCCGGCGGCCGTTCGCGTCCCGCTTCATCGGCGTGGGCGGCGAGGTCGGCGCGCAGCTTGGGCCAGCTGTCCTCTCCGATAACCACCGTGAACAGGTAATCGCAGTGCGTTGCCGCGAAGCGCTGCCCGCGCGGGGAAACAGATGCGCTGACCAGCAGCGGACGCCCGCCCGGATGGGGGCCGGACAACACGCCCTCGACGTCGAACCATTGTCCGTGGTGCGCGAAGCGTTCGCCCTTCCACAGCTGTTCGACCACACCCAGATATTCATCGGCGAAATCGTAAAAGGTTTCGCCGACGATCTTCTGCTTGACGCCGAACAAGCCGGCTTCCTCGTCGCGGAAGCCGTTGACGATATTCCAGCCCCATCGGCCTCCGCTGAGATAATCGAGATAGCCGGAAAACCGCGCGGTCTGGGTCGGGTGAACGTAACTGGTGTGTATCGTCGAGATCACCCCGAGAGTCCGCGTGTTCATGAAAATGGGCAGCGGCCACAGCACTGCGTGCGTGCGCGGATCCTGAAACTCGACTTCTGACGCAGCGTCCGAACCCCTGGCATAGCCATCGGCGATCAGCGCGAAGTCGACTCCTGCGGCTTCGACCGATCTGGCGAGGGCGATGTGCGCATCGAGATCGAGCGCGGAAGGATTGCGCTGGAGCAGCAACTGCGAAGGAACCGGGCTGCGATGATAGGGCCAGAAGATGCCGAAGCGCATCGAACCATCGGCCACGCGCGGCTTGCGCACGGTGCGGGGCGGATTGCCGGGGGCTGAATTCATTGTCATCGTCCTCCCGTCACGTCGAGCATCGCCCCGGTTATGTAGCTGGCCTCGTCAGAGGCGAGGAACAGGATTGCGCTGGCAATCTCCTCAACCGTGCCTGCGCGCCCGAGCGGGACCAGCTTGAGCGGGCTGTGCACGAAATCGGGGTCGTGCCAGCGGGCATGCGCGGCAACGGTCGATTCGGTCTTGATCGGGCCGGGCGCGACCGCATTCACTGTGATGTCGAATTCGGATAGTTCGAGCGCCACGTTGCGGGTGAAGCCTTGGATGCCTGCCTTGGTCGTCGCATAGGCGGTGTGCCCGGTGTAGTGCGCCTGCCACGGCGCGCCGTGACGGGCGCCCGATGACAGGTTGACGATCCGGCCCGACCGGCGCGCGATCATCTGCGGCGCGACTGCGCGGGTACACAGGAACGCCGAACGCAAATTCGTGCGGATGATGTAATCCCAGTCGTCAACGGCCATTTCCCAGATGCGGCCTGCGCGGGTCGTGCCGATGTTGTTGACCAGGATGTCGACCGGCCCGAACCGTTCGTTGGCGAATTCCACCAGACGTGCCGCGTGGCTTTCCTCGGTTGCGTCGCCGCAGTACATCGCAGCCGCCAGCCCGGCCGCATCCAGGTCGGCCTGGGCGCGGTCGAGATCGTCCTGATTGATGTCAATCCCGACGACGTTGGCTCCCTCTGCCGCGAGCCGGTCGAGCGCGGCGCGGCCGATACCCCGACCCGCTCCGGTCACGATCGCCACCTTGTCGGCGACCCGCCCATGCATGTCCGATCCGGGCTTGGTCATGGCAATATCTCCCTCATCACGTCAGTCCCACAGATCATAGGTTGCTGCGGCAATCTCACTTCCGGTGGCGCACCACACCTCGTCATGGGCAAGAATATGACGCAGCGCCTTGTCCAGCGCGTCGATGCGGTAAGGCGCGCCGATCAGATACGGATGCAGCGCGATGCACATCACCCGCGCACGGTCCGCGCCTTCGCGCCACAGCACGTCGAACTGCGCGCGGATCGCGTCGCCGAACTGGTCGGCCGTGAAGTGATGCAGGTCGAACGCGACCTTGTCGTTGATGTTGCCTGCATAGGGGACTGAGATGATCTCGCGCCTATCGTCCAACCGGATCGGATAGGGCTGGTCGTCGTTGACCCAGTCGGCGACGTAACGCACGCCGTGATCGCACAGCTGATCGAGCGTGTGCCAGCTTTCGGTCAACCCCGCGCTGAGCCAGCCGTCCACCGGCTTGCCGGTATGCCGCACGATCGTATCGAGCGAACGCTTGATTATGGCAGCCTGTTCGCTCTCGGAGAATCGGTTGAGGCGGCGCGAATTGCTTTCGTTGTGTCCCATCAGTTCCCAGTCGCGTTCCAGGCAACTGTCAACGATACGAGGGTGCTCGTCGCAGATCTCGCTGTTGAGCGCGACTGTGCCGCGCACCTTATGGTCGTCGAGCACTTGCATCAGGCGGAATACACCGACGCGATTACCGTAATCGCGCATCGCCCATTGCATCACGTCGGGCGTGGGCCCGCCGCCGCCGGCTTCCTTGGGCACTTGCTCGTCGAGCGCGAAAAACTCGATATTCGGCACGACCCACAACGCCAGCCGCGCCCCGTTGCGCCAGCGACGCTTGGGCCGGTCGACGATCGGCGAATAGGGGAAGGGTCCGTAACGCGCCGGCCTCACAATCCGGCCTCCCGGCGCGACAGTTCGGCGACAACTTCATCGCTGTGCATCACATCGGCATATTTGTGATGGAGGTCGAACAGGTTGATCTTGTGCGAGATATCGCTGCGATCGAAGCAGCATTCTTCCGCCATCACCATGTGAAAGCCATGGGAAAACCCGTCGACAGTGGAGGCGCGCACGCAGCCCGACGTGCTTTCGCCCAGCACAATCACCGTATCGATGCCCAACTGGACGAGGTGGCTTGACAGCGGCGTTCCGAAGAACGCGCTGGCGCGTTGCTTTGCGATCACCACTTCGCCTTCGAGAGGCGCGAAATCGGGGTGAAATTCAAACAGGTCGACGTCACGGTCTGCGATCGGGCGGTTGGTTGCCCGGATGCGCGTCGGCTTGGCCTCGGGGCGGGCATCTGTTGTCGTATGAAACAGCGGAATGCCCGCCTTGCGCGCTGCGGCGAACACCGCCTTCGTCGGTTCGATGGCGTCCCAGGCATGGATGCCGCACGAATCGGGATAGGTCGCGGCCAGCTCCACCATCGGGCGCGGGCCGCCGCGATAGGCTATCGCGTACAGGTCAATCGCCAGCAGGGCAGGGCGAGGGCCGATATAAAGATCGCGGCGATACGGTCGATAAAGCTCTATTATTTCCGGCGGGATGATATCCTGCCAGCAATGGTTTTCGAACATATCAGTCATGCCGTCCCTCTTCCCAGGGACCCGCTTCGCCAAAGCCGGTCTCACTCGCGCGGCGACAAGCCACAGCTCATCCATAAAGTCAATTTAATTGACATATTTTCGTATTTTTGTCGATATATCGTCGATAGCGAAAACCGCGCATTCCCCGACCAGTGGTGAAGTCGCATAACGGGAAGTTGAGATGATAAGAACTGTCGCAGTGATCGGAGCTGGTACGATGGGTGGACCCATGGCCGAGCATATCCACCGGGCAGGTTTTGCCCTGACCGTGTCCGATCCCGATCCTGCGGTACGACAGCGGTTCGATGCGATGGGCATCGCGACATGCGTCGCACTGGCGGACATGCAATCAGTCGATGCCGCGCTGGTGATCGTGGGCACGGACGAGCAGATGCACGGTGTCGCCCGGGCGCTGCGCGCCGCTGCCGCGCCGCCGCGCTATCTCGTCATCATGAGCACGACCGCGCCCGCCGAAATCGCGGCGATCGAAAGGCAGTTCGCCGACTGCGGCACGCATGTCGTCGATGCGCCGATCAGTGGCGCCGTGATGGCGGCGCGGAGGGCCGAACTGACCGTCCTTGTCGGAGCGGCCAAGGATGATTTCGATGCCCTGCAACCGGTATTCGCTGCGGTGGGAAGCGCAATCGTCCATTGCGGCAAGACGGGCGCGGGGCAAATGACCAAAGTGGTCAATAACATCATCGCCATCAGCAATCAGTACGTCGCCGCCGAAGCCTATCGCCTTGCTATCGAGCATGGCCTTGAACTCGATCGCCTGCTTCCGGCGCTCGACCTCGGATCGGGCCGAAATTTCCTGTCGCGCCGGGGGGGCGACGGAATGCGAGAGGCGTACCGCGCCTGGTCGGAAACGCCCGAAGATTATCGCGCGATCAACGCTTGCAGCAAAAAGGATCTCGACCTGGCGATATCGCTTTTCCCCGACGGCGTGCGGCACGATGCCGTGCTGGCCATCCGGTCGGTGCTGGAAACCGCGCGAGAACCTGCCCGGGCGAACTGGCAACGTGTTTCGCGTTCTGGGCGAGATGATCGCACCTGAACATATATCAGCAAAGTTTATGTCAATAAACTTGACAAGATTCGGACATCAATTCACCTAGTCGTTCTTACCCGGAACCAGTCTGGTCCGGATTGAGCAGGGAGTGCGTTGATGTCCCAATCCGAGGTCGCTAAACCCGCGCGGCGCGCCATGCCGACATGGGCGATCCTGACCACCCTGCTGACTGCGGAATTCACCTCCGCTTTCGAGCTGACGATGATTTATTCCGGCATGAAGACGTTCATCACGATCTTCGGCGATCCAGTGGGCGTGGGCTGGTTGATCACGGTATACCTTCTCGTCGGATCGGGTTCGGCCGCGATCTGTGGGCGTCTCGGCGATATCTACGGGCGTAAGCGCGTGCTCATGATCGTGCTGGCACTGGCCTTCGTCGGTTCGGTCGTCAGTGCGCTGTCGCATACCTTGCTCGCGGTGCTGGCGGGCCGCACGCTGCAAGGTTTCGCCGGGGCTATCCTGCCGTTGTGTTACGGCCTGATGCGCGAAAGCTTGCCGGAAGATCGCGTGCCGTTCGGCGTCGGGATTCTCGCGGCGAGTGTCACGGTCGCTGCCGCGGCGGGCGTGATCGTGGGCGGGGTGTTGATCGACCACTTCCCCTGGAATGCCATCTTCATCACCAGCGCAACTATGGCGCTGGTCGGCCTTATCCTATGTGCAATCGTCTTGCCGCGTTCGCAGCCGCAGCCGCGCACCGGCCCGCTCGATCTGAAAGGCGGGGCGCTGTTCATTCCGCCGCTGTTCATGATCCTGATCGGGATCACCTTCCTCAATCGCTACGGGCTGGGTCTCTCTTCGCCCAGCCTCTGGCTGTTGGTCGGCGGGATCGGTCTGCTGATGGTATGGATCCGGCATGAATTGCGCACCGAAAATCCGCTGATCGACCTGCGCCTGCTGGGCAATCGTAACGTCGCGCTCGCGACGCTGGCGATGTGCGCCTACGCGATGGGGCCGCAACAGAGCCAGATGTCGTTCCTCCTGATGCAGCAATCGTCGCGGACTGGGGTGGGACTCGACCTCAGTGGTACGCTGACCGGCCTCGTGACGCTTCCGGGAATGCTCGCGGGAGTCTTCTTCGCGCCTTGGCTGGCCAAGGTCTGCGTTCGGGTCGGCAGCAAGAAGATCCTGATATGGGCCGGCATCATCCTGTTGGGCGCGGTTGGTATGATCTTCCCGTCCATCTTGGGACTGGGGCCGGCAGGCTTGTTCATCCAGTTCCTGCTGCAGGGCATGGGATCGGTCGCGCTGTTCGCATCGGCGCCCAATGTCGTGGTCGCCGAAGTGCCGGCTTCCAAGACGAGCGGGGCGACCGGACTTCTTCAGGTCAACAGGTCAGTGGCCCAGGCAGTTGGATCGCAGACCGTCATTTCGCTGCTCGCTACGTCCACGGTTCACGATCCGTTGACCGGCGCTGGTCCGTTTCCAAGCTTTACCGCCTATCTGCTGACGGCGTCGGTGCTGTTGATCGTGGCGTCGGGCACGCTAATCTGCGGGATGTTGCTGCGATCGCGCGAACAGCGCGTGTCGGTGGGAGCGGTCGCATGAATGGCGCCGATCTCGCCTGCGACGCGCTCCTTGGGAACGGCGTGGACACCTGGTTCGCCAATCCCGGCACGTCCGAAATGCATCTCGTGGCTGCGCTGGATCGGAGACCGCAAGTCCGCTGCGTCCTCGGCCTGTTCGAAGGGGTAGTGACGGGGGCCGCCGATGGATACGGGCGGATGGCCGACCGGCCTGCCGCGACCCTTTTACACTGCGGGCCGGGGCTGGCGAACGGATTGGCCAACCTTCACAACGCGCGCCGTGCGAGGACGCCCGTGGTCAACATCGTCGGCGACCATGCAAGTTATCACCTGCCTTATGATGCCCCGTTGACAAGCGATATCGAAAGTCTGGCACGCCCGATGTCGCATTGGGTGGGCCGTGCCGGTAGCGCGGAGACGGTGCGGATGATGGTCGATCAGGCTTGCCGTGCTGCTGCTGCCCCAGGGGTCGCGACCTTGATCATGCCCGCCGACGCGGCGTGGGGCGAAGTGCCCCCAACGTCGACCGTACCTCCTTCCTTGGCACCAGCGCGGGCACGCGTTGCATCCGATGCGATCGACGAGGCGGCAAGGGCGATGCGTGCGAGCCGGAACCCGCTCGTCCTTCTCGGCGGAACGGCGTTGCGGACTGACGCGATGGCGGCGGCCGCGGCGTTGTCCCGAGCCTGTCCCGTGCGTCTCCTTGCCGAGTACGGCAGCGCCCGGATCGAGCGCGGAGGCGGGCGCCTGGCCATCGAAACGATGCCCTATCCGGTCGACGCTGCGGTAACCGCGCTGGCCCAGTTCGATCTGATCGTGTGCATCGGAGCGACCGATCCCGTCGCATTCTTTGCCTACCCGGGAAAGCCGGGGCGACTTGCGCCGCCCGGATGCCGAACCATCGAACTTACCGCGCGAGGCGAGGATCCCGGGCAGGCCATTCGGGCGCTCGCCGATTGTTTCGACGGGCGGAAATGCGACTTGCTGGCAGCGCCCGCATTGCCGCCTATGCCTGCTGCCGGTCAGTTGACCGGTTCGGCCGTCGCAGCGATCACCGCGCTGCTTCTGCCCGACAACGCCATCATTGCACGCGAATCGGTAACACAGGCGGCGGAGTTCGCGCAATTCGCGGCGGGCGGCGCGGCGCACGATCTGCTGTCATTGACGGGCGGGGCGATCGGGATGGGAATACCTTTGTCCATCGGCGCGGCGGTGGCGTGCCCGGATCGCAAGGTGATCTGTCTGCAGGCCGATGGCAGCGGCATGTACACCTGCCAGGGCTTGTGGACCCAGGCGCGCGAGCAACTGGATGTCGTGACGGTCATCCTGGCCAATCGGACCTACGCCGTGCTCCACAACGAGATGCGACAGGTCGGGGTCGGGGCGATCGGCCGCAATGCGCGGCGAATGCTGGATATCGATGATCCCGCGCTCAATTGGGTGTCCCTCGCGCAGGGGATGGGGGTTGAAGGCGTCCGGGTCGACACAACCGAGCGCTTTGCCGACATCCTGCGAACAGCGATCGCGCGCCCGGGACCGTTTCTGATCGAAGCCGATATATCGGTGTGACCTCAGGCGCGGAGGATCTTGTTCAGTTCGTGCCTCAGTCGGGGGGGCAGGCTCGTGCGCGTCAGAGCTACAAGTTCGAGTTCTGCGTCAAGGTCGGCGATCGGCCGGAATACCATATCCGGCAGAGACAGCGCCTGGAGCGAACGGGGCACGACCGCCACTCCCATTCCGGCCGCCACCAACCCTGCGGCGCTGATGAAATCCGGCGTTGCTATGATCGCCGGCACCGAACGCCCGGTCGATTGGGCGATCTGTCGCGGGATGCCTCCGTGGCCGGTCTCGTCGGCGAACTGCGGTACGATGAAGGTCGCGTCGACCAAGTCCGCGCATGTCAGCACCGAAGCGGCGGCCAATTGATGTCCGACCGGAAGCGCGACCAGTACGCCCTCGCGATGAACGATGCAGGCATCAGCTCCGTGCGGGTATGCGGCACGCGGCCTGACGATCGCCACATCGACGCTGCCGCGCGCGATCTCGGCCAGCTGTTCAGGCGTCTCCAACGGAACGGGGAGGAGGCGGATTCCGGGGCGAGCCGCAGCCAACGTTCGCAACAGGCGGGGGAGCACTCCGGTCATGATCGCGGAAAAGACATAGCTGATCCGCAATTCTCCGGCCTGTCCATTCCCGATGTTCCGCCCCTGTCGTTCAAAGGCGGAAAGTTGAACTAATGTCGCCCGAGCCGCCGGCAGCAGTTCTTCTCCTTCATGTGT
Source organism: Sphingobium fuliginis (assembly GCF_015074805.1). Classification (NCBI taxonomy): domain Bacteria; kingdom Pseudomonadati; phylum Pseudomonadota; class Alphaproteobacteria; order Sphingomonadales; family Sphingobiaceae; genus Sphingobium; species Sphingobium fuliginis. The sequence continues at coordinate 246,739 of NZ_CP060036.1, forward strand.
GAGAACGACACGGCGGCGCCGATCACGATCGAACAGCCTGACGCCAAGCTGGTCCTCCAGCCGCAGCAGCCGCTTGCTGACCACCGACTGAGCAACGGCAAGCCGGTTCGCGGCGGCGAGGAATCCGCCTTCGTCGTGGATAGCGATAAAAGCGGCAAGCGAATCGGGATCCAGCATCGACAGTTACATTCCGAAGAGAGATCAAAAGGTCGCAGTTATACGTTTAACCGCATCAAAATGCTGCGCAAGGTAGAGGCACGTTTTACAAGGATCATGAGCATGGCACGCATAACGACATTCGATTGGGAGGATGCGCTGGGGTTGGGTTCGCAGCTTACCTCCGACGAACGGATGATCGCAGATGCGGCGCGCGCTTTCGCGCAAGATCGACTTAGCCCGAGGATTATCGCAGCTTTCGACAAGGAAGAAACCGATCCGGCGATATTCCGCGAGATGGGCGAGCAAGGACTGCTCGGCATCACGCTTCCGGAACGTTTCGGCTGCGCCAATGCGTCCTATGTCGCGTACGGGCTCGTCGCCCGGGAAATCGAGCGAGTCGATTCCGGCTATCGTTCGATGATGTCGGTCCAGTCGAGCCTAGTGATGTTTCCGATCCACGAATACGGGTCCGATGCGCAGCGCGAACGGTTCCTGCCCGGCCTTGCGCGGGGGGAATTGATCGGGTGCTTCGGCCTGACCGAACCTGACGCTGGGTCCGATCCTGGCGGGATGGGTACGCGTGCCGTCAAGGTCGAGGGCGGATATCGGATCAGCGGCACCAAGACCTGGATCAGCAACGCGCCCATCGCCGACGTTTTCGTGATTTGGGCCAAGTCTGATGCGCACGGTGGCGCGATTCGCGGTTTCATCCTGGAACGTGGCATGGAGGGTCTTTCGACGCCGAAGATCAACGGCAAGATCAGCCTGCGCGCCTCGATCACGGGAATGGTGGTGATGGACGATGTCGTCGTTCCCGACGACGCTCTGCTTCCCAACATCGAGGGGCTGAAGGGGCCGTTCGGCTGCCTCAACCGCGCACGCTACGGTATCAGTTGGGGCACGATGGGGGCGGCCGAGGCGTGTTACGCGGCGGCCCGGCAGTACGGACTGGACCGGCGCCAGTTTGGCCGACCGCTGGCAGCAACCCAGCTCTATCAGAAGAAGCTGGCCGACATGGTGACCGAAATCGGTCTGGGGCTGCAGGCGTCGCTGCGGGTGGGCCGCATGCTTGACGACGGCAGTTTCGCACCCGAACTCATCAGCCTGGTCAAGCGCAACAATTGCGGCAAGGCGCTCGATATCGCGCGCGCCGCGCGTGACATGCACGGCGGCAACGGCATTTCTGGAGAATTTCCGGTCATGCGCCACATGGTGAACCTGGAAACGGTGAACACCTACGAAGGGACTCATGACGTGCATGCCCTGATCCTGGGCCGCGCGATCACCGGCATTCCGGCTTTCTGATGGACCCGCAGCCGCCTCTCGCCGGATTGCGCGTGATCGAGCTGGCGCGCATCCTCGCCGGTCCGTGGGCGGGACAGGTTCTGGCCGACCTCGGGGCCGAGGTTGTGAAGATCGAAAGTCCCGCCGGAGACGACACCCGGCGCTGGGGGCCACCCTTCGTCGCGGACGGCGGCGACGCGGCCTATTTCCATTCCGCCAATCGCGGCAAATCTTCGCGCGTGATAGATTTCTCGACGCCGGCTGGCCGCGACGAGGTGCGCGATCTGGTACGCGATGCGGATGTGGTCATCGAGAATTTCAAGGTCGGCACTCTGGCGCGCTACGGGCTGGAACATGCCAGCCTCGCGGCCATCAATCCGCGTGTGATCACCTGTTCGATCACGGGTTTCGGGCAGGACGGCCCTTATGCGGAGCGGGCCGGTTACGATTTCGTGGTTCAGGGCCTCAGCGGCATCATGGACCTGACCGGAGAGCCCGGGGGACCGCCGCAGAAGATCGGCGTCGCCTATGCCGACATTCTGACCGGGCTTTATGCGGTGATCGCGATCCAGGCAGCGCTGGCCGAGCGGGAACGCAGCGGTCTGGGGCAGCACATCGACATGGCCTTGCTGGACGTAATGGTGGGGACGCTCGCCAATCAGGCCATGAACTTCCTCACCTCGGGCATCGCTCCCCGACGTCTGGGCAATGCGCATCCCAATATTGTCCCGTACGAAGCCTTTCCGACCAGCGACGGGTGGATGATCCTGGCCGTCGGCAACGACGAACAGTTCCGTCGGTTCTGCGGCATCGTGCAGCTGGACGTTGAGCCCGGCTGGGCGAGCAACGCCGGCCGTATCGCCGACCGCGAACGGGTAAGCGCGGTGGTGTCCGAACGGACAAAGCGGTGGGCGCGCGACGAACTGCTTGGCCGGCTTGACGCCGCTGGCGTTCCGGCTGGCCCGATCAACACCGTCGCACAGGCTTTCGCCGATCCGCAGGTGCGCTATCGCGGGATGGAATTGGCGCTTTCGGACAACGGCGGCGAGACGGTTGCGGGTGTGCGTTTGCCGATCCGGTTTTCGCGATCTCCGCTTGCCCGGCCAAGGCGCGCGCCCCGATTGGGCGAGCATGTGGTGTGAATGCCCTGAGGCCCACGGCAAAGCTTAACCCGGATTTTTGAAGGACAGGTGTAGATCATGACCACCCAAGCGACCGCTTATCGCGACACGCAGCTGCTGATCGGAGGCGAATGGCGCGCCGCGCGTTCGGGTGCGGATCTTCCGGTGCTGAACCCTGCAACCGATACGGAGATCGGGCGTCTTGCCCGTGCGGGCGAAGAAGACCTGGCCGAGGCGGTGAGCGCGGCTGCCGAAGGGTTCGCGGTCTGGCGCAAGACCAGCGCATACGATCGTGCACGCATCATGCGCGAGGCGGCGCGACTCCTGCGCGAACGCGCCCGCGATATCGCGGTGCTCATGACGCTCGAACAGGGCAAGCCCATTGCCCAAGCGGAAGTCGAGGTGATTGGCGCGGCCGACACGATCGAATGGTTCGCGGAGGAAGGTCGCCGCGCCGGCGGATGGGTCATCCCGGCCCGGTCCGACGATGTCCGCGTGCTGGCTATCAAGGAACCGATCGGCCCGGTCGCGGCATTCACGCCGTGGAATTTCCCGATCAACCAGATCGTCCGGAAGCTGTCGGCGGCGCTCGCGGCGGGCTGCTCCATCATCGTGAAGGCCCCCGAGGAGACCCCGGCTTCGCCAGCCGAGCTGATCAGAGCATTCGTTGATGCCGGCGTGCCGGCGGGCGTGATTGGCCTGGTTTACGGCGATCCAGCCGAAATCTCGCAATATTTGATCGCCCATCCGGTGATCCGCAAGGTCACCTTCACCGGTTCGACCGCTGTCGGCAAGCACCTGGCGGCACTGGCGGGTTCCCATATGAAGCCGGCGACGATGGAACTGGGTGGGCATGCCCCCGCACTGGTGTTTAATGACTATCCGGCAGACCAGGCAGCGGCGGCGCTTGCGGCATCGAAGTTCCGCAATGCCGGGCAGGTATGCATCTCTCCGACCCGATTTCTGGTCCAGGATATGGTCCATGACGCCTTTGTCGACAATTTCGTCCGGCATTCGATAAACCTCAAGGTCGGTGACGGTCTCGATCCGGCAACGACGATGGGGCCGCTCGCAAACAAGCGCCGGATCGGCGCGCTGGAGGAACTGATCGCGGATGCTCTCGACAAGGGCGCATCGCTGGCCACGGGCGGGCGACGGATCGGCAATCATGGCTATTTCTTCGAACCGACGGTGCTGACGGACGTGACCCCCGAAATGCGCATCTGCAATGAAGAACCCTTTGGGCCGGTTGCGCTCATGATGCGCTTTTCAACCGAAGCCGATGCGGTAAATGAAGCGAATCGGTTGCCGTTCGGTCTTGCGGCCTACGCCTTCACTACCTCGGCGGCACGGACCCAGCGGCTCCTCAATGGGATCGAGGCAGGGATGATCACCATGAACCACATCAATCTGGGGCTGCCCGAATACCCTTTCGGTGGGATCAAGGATTCGGGGTACGGTTCGGAAGGTGGGCAGGAAGCTATCCACGCATATCTCAACACTAAGATGACATCGGTCAAGTCGGACCTTTGAGCGTCGCCGGCTCTAGGGTTTCGTAAAGCCGGAAAAACACCTGTTCCGTCATCGGGCTGGTATCGGGCCGGCGCAGCGCCGAGGTCGCGGGCGTCGTAAGTTCAATGCAGCGTATCCGCGGCGATTTCATGCCAGCGCGCGGTAGGCTCCGCGAAAGAACACCAGCGGTTCCACATCGGTGCGCGCGACGCCCAGATCGAGAACGTCGGCCAGGACCATCACGTGGTCGCCTGCGTCGTGAACCGCATGGACGCGGCAATCCATCCACGCGATCGCGCCTGCTATCGTGGGTAGACCGTGCAGGCTCGCACCGCCCGGAATGCGCGCGTACACATCGGGATCGCGGCTCGAAAGCTGGCGGCAGACGTCTTCCTGGTCTGCCCCAAGGATATTCACACAGAACTCACGAGCCTGCTCGATCCGCGGCCAGCTTGTAGAGCTTTTGGCCGGCAGGAACCCGACAAGCGGCGGATCGAGCGAAACGGATGTGAAGGATCCGACAACCATTACGATGGGCGAGCCGGCATCGTCGATCGCCGTCAGCGCGCAGACGCCTGTTGGATAGTGACCCAGGACATCGCGAAAGGATCGTTGATCCAGCGGGGAGACCCTCTCGTTGGCAGTCGTCATTCTCGTGGCTTCTCTGATGCAACCCGCGATCCCTAACCTGTGCCTGCTCCCGGCGCCAAGACAAATGCCGACTGGCCGCTAAACGCGAATTGGTCTTCCGCGCACACTATCGGCTGAAAGTCTATCTCCAAGCGCCAAGCCGTAGCCCTCCGGCATTGCGCGACTCTCCGTCATGCAGCGGCGGGAGGGTTTTACCCGCGTCAAAGGGCGGCACTCTTTTTCTTGAACCCAAAACTCATCAGGGTTGACAGCGCGTTTTGTGAGCATACCCTCATAAATGTATCGAGCGCATTAGGACGGATCGATTCAAAAACGGTATTTGGGATGAGGAGTTTTCGATCATGACAGCTCGCGACGGCGTTACCAGCTCGACTGACGTGCAAGTTCGGCCGCTTTCGTCGGCCCTGGGTGCGGAGGTGATTGGCATCGACGCCAACACCGCCAGCGATGCGGAAGTCGATCGGGTGCGGGACATCTGGCACGAGTATCAGGTCGTGTTGCTGCGCAACCAGCAGCTCGGCGAGGACGAGCAGGCAAGCTTCGGTCGCCGCTTCGGCAGGGGATCGCTGTCCGGCGGTCACAACAAGGTATTTGAAGGCGACAACGAAGGCGTCGTCTACGTGACGAACGTCGTCGACAAGAGCGCGCCCGTCGGAATCCTGCCCGACGGGGAGATGCAGTTCCACTCGGATCAGTGCCACCAGGAAATGCCGTCGAAGGGTACGATGCTGTATGCGATCGAAGTGCCGACGATGGGCGGCGACACGCGTTTCGCCAACGCTTACCGCGCTTATGAAACGCTGTCCGACGAGATGAAGGCGCGCATCGCCGACCTCAAGGCGGTGAATATTTACGACTATGCCGCCAACCCCACGCAGCGCGGACAGCCGCGCGAGGGCGTGCCCAGTCATACTCATCCGGTGGTGCGCACTCACCCGGTCACCGGACGCAAGGCGCTGTTCGTCAATCGGCTGATGACCGCACGGATCGAAGGCATGGGCCCCGACGAAAGCGAAGCTCTGCTCACCACGCTGTTCGACCATCAGGAACAGCCCCAGTTCATCTACGATCACAAGTGGCAGCCGGGTGACATGCTGATCTGGGACAATCGCTGCGTGTTGCACGCGCGCACCGATTTCGATCCCGGTCAGCGCCGCCGCCTGCGCCGGGTTACGCTTCCGGGTGAAGCGGTTATCTGAACCGCCTGCCCGCGCAGGGCTTGGACATCACACTGCTGAAGACGAGCGGTTCCGGACAGCCAAAGGCCGGCGGAATATGCGGAAAACGTTCCGGAGAGGGAGGGTACATGAAAATTCGTCACGCGATACTTGCGTCGAGCGCGTTCGTCGCGCTTGTTGGCAGCCCGGCAAATGCGCAGACTGCTCAGCCCGAAGCACGAGACGGCGGGCTCGAGGACATCGTCGTGACAGCGCAAAAACGTTCGGAGAACTTGCAGAAAGTGCCGATCTCGATCTCCGCGATCTCGGAAGAACGGCTCCAGGCGACCGGGATTCGCACGACTCAGGATCTGCCAACCGCTCTACCTGGACTTCAGGTGCTCAACGTGGCTGGCGCGATAACCCCACGCGTGCACGGGATCGGCACGACCTTCACCTCGGCGGGATTTGAAAGCCCGGTCGCGACATATGTCGACGGGGTTTACCTGGCGTTTGGCGCCGATGTGTCGATGGATCTTTCCGATGCAACGCAGGTCGCAGTGCTTAAGGGGCCGCAAGGCACCCTGTTCGGCCGCAATGCCACAGGCGGTGTGCTGCAGGTCACTACGCGTGAGCCGGAACAGGGCTATCAAGGTCTGATCCAGACCAGCCTCGACAATTATCTGACGAGCCGGTCCAACCTGTTCGTTACCGGTGGCCTGGGCGAAAACGCTGCGGTCAGCCTTTCGGCCGCCTACGCTCAACAGGACGAGGGTTACGGGACGAATGTCGTGACCGGGAATGACACCTACCGGCTCGGTCATGCCTATACGGTGCGGGGCAAGCTGAAGATCGATCTCGGCCCGGACACGACCCTGTTGCTTAGCGGCGATTACAGCGGGCGGGGCGGCTCGGAAGCGACCGTCTTCCGGCCATTCCCGGGGACAAATACGACAAGTCCCGTTCTACAGCCGCGGAGGGCGTGGGACACCGCCAGCTCGGTCGACGCGGATAACCACTATCACGGCGGCGGCGCCTCGCTGCGGCTCGAACATCAGCTCGGCACGGCGAAACTGACCAGCCTCAGCGCGTATCGCGACGCCTATCACTCGTTCAACTTCACCCCCGTCCCCACGGCAGCGAAAGTACTGGACGTCTACGTTCCCGAAACCTCGCGCCAGTTCACCCAGGAACTGCAGTTGTCCTCGACCGGCGGCGGGCCGCTGGTTTGGACGATCGGTGGTTTCTACTACCATAACCGCGCTACGCAACATCAAGTCTCGACCTTCGGCGCAGCGTTCCCGCTGCCGTCCCTGGGCGGTCTCGTGCAGGAATTCCCCGGCCGCCAGACAACCGATTCCGAAGCGGTTTTCGCCCAGGCGACCTATTCGATTGCGCCGCACACGCGCCTGACCGGCGGTGTCCGCTACACTTGGGAGAAAAAGAGTTACGCGGGCGACCTCATCGTGCGCTTCCCCGGCGCGCCAGCGACGACCATTCCTGGTAGCGGCGATCTCAAGTTCGGAAAGCCGACCTGGCGGCTGTCGATCGACCAGGATCTGGCCGAGCGGGTCACCGGCTACGCGTCCTACAATCGCGGCGTGAAAAGCGGCGGCTTCAACCTCCACAACCCGGTCGGCGCGGGCTTCGATCCGGAGCGGCTCGATGCCTTTGAGGTAGGGATCAAGAGCGAGTTGGCCGATCGACGCGTACGGCTCAACATCTCGGCCTTCTATTACGACTATTCGAACATCCAGGTCGTGTTGTTTCCTGGCGGCTCGACGGAAGTCGTCAACGGGCCGAAGGCCGAACTTTATGGCATCGACGCCGATTTCGAGGCGCGCGTCAGCGATCGCCTGCGTCTGAATGCCAGCGCCAACTGGCTGCACGCCAAGTTTCTGTCATTCCCGAATGCCGAATTCGCTTATCCTCAGCCCGGCGGAGAGCCCGGACCGACGATCAATGCGTCGGCTGCGGGCAACGATATCCCCTATGCGCCTCACTTCACATATGTGGTGGGGGTGACCTACACGATCCCGCTGGGGGACCACGAATTGGCCTTCAACGCGAACGACAGCTTCAACAGCGGCTTTTACGGCGAGGCGAACAATTTTCTGCGTCAGCCCAGCTACCACTTCATCAATGCCTCGATGGCGTGGCAGACCCGGGACAAGGGCGTGACGCTGCGCTTGTTTGCGAACAACATCCTGAACGAAGCGGTCGCCAGCCAGATCGCAACGCTGAGCGGGCTGTCCTACATCGCCGACTACACCAACCCGCCGCGCACGATCGGCGGATCGGTTCGCGTCGCATTTTGACCTCCCGGCCTTGAAATCACGCAGGAGTTTCTGCCAAGATGACCGATCAACAAACGCGCAACGAACGGCTCGCGCTGACCAATCCTTTGCTTGGCAAGCCGCGGCTAAAATTGGGCACGTTCTGCAGCAACGTGAGCTCCGGGGCCAGTCTGGCCGACGTCGAAGGTGGACTGGACCTGACGTGGGAGAATACCGCCAAGATTTCGCGCATGGCTGACGAAATGAAGTTCGAGGCGGTCGTTCCGATCGGCCGCTGGCGAGGCTTGGGCGGCCGCACCGATCCCAACCGCGATTCATTTGAGTCGATGACTTTCGCAGCGGGCGTCGGTGCGACGACTTCGTTCCCGGCGGCCTTCGCGACTGTTCACGTTCCGTCGATCCATCCGGTCATGGCGGCCAAACAGGCGACCACGATAGATCACATCACCGGCGGCCGCTTCGGGCTCAACATCGTTACCGGCTGGAACGAGCAGGAGATGGCGTTGTTCGGCTCCTCGCTCCTCCCGCACGATCAGCGCTACGAGGTCGCTGCCGAGTGGATCACGCTGATGAAGCTGCTGTGGACGGCGGACGAGCCGGTCAACTTCGCAGGCAAATATTATACGGTAGAGGGCGCCTTCCTGCGGCCCAAGCCGATCCAGCCATATCCGTTGCTGATGTCGGCCGGGGCATCTCCTGCGGGGCGCGCGTTCGCGGCCGAACATTGCGACGTGGCTTTTACGAATTTCGGCGAACGCACGTTGCCGGCTATGCGGGCGCAAGTGGATAAGTTCCGGTCTCTGGCGCAGGAGAAATTCGGGCGCACGCTTCAGGTCTGGACCAATACATATGTGATCATGGGCGACAGCGAAGCCTCCGCGCAGGCCTATTTCGACCACATCGTGAACGACTGCGGCGATTTCGAAGCAGTGGACAATTTGTTCGGCCTGATGGGGCTGAACAATAACAATCAGTCATATTCGCCTGAAATCCTTACCCAGGTGCGCAACGACTTCGTGGCGGGATGGGGCGGCTACAAGATTCAGGGCACCAATGAGCGCGTGGTCGAAGAACTAGAGATGCTTATCGAAGCCGGAGTGGACGGCGTGCTGCTGGCGTGGCCTGCCTTCATCGACGGTATGGCGCAATTCCAGCGCGAAGTCCTGCCGATGCTGGTGGCTCGCGGGCTGCGCTGAGGCGCGGCACCGCTTCGATACGTAATTGCAAGGAGACAGAACACGTGAAACAATGGCCAATGCTGATCGACGGGGAACTGGTCGCAAGCGAATCCGGACGCTGGATGACGTCGGTCAGCCCCGTCGACGAAGAACCGCTCGGCCAGGTGCCCGAAGGGACGGCGGCCGATGTCGACCGGGCGGCCGCTGCAGCGATGCGCGCGTTCGCATCATGGCGGAAGACCTCGATGGAGGAACGCGGTGCAACGCTACGCGATCTCGCGCGCACGATCGAGGCGCGCTACGATGAAATTCTCGCGCTGGAAGCTGCGGATACCGGGAACGGAGTCGAATCGCTGCGCTTCGACCTCGACTTTGCGATCTGGACGCTGAATCACTACGCGGGCCTTGGTTACCAGTTGACCGGCGAAACCGTTCCCGCGACCGCGGAGGGCTTGCACCTGACCTTGCGGGAACCGTACGGCGTTGTCGGCCGGATCGTGCCGTTCAACCATCCGTTCCTATTCTCTGTGGCGCGCACCGCTGCGGCGCTGATGGCGGGCAATGCCGTGGTGCTGAAAACCCCGGAAACCAGTCCGCTGGGGCCGATGATCTACGCAGAGATCTGTCAGCAGTTGCTGCCGCCTGGTCTGATGAACATAATTAGCGGCCGCGGTATGCCGGTAGGCGACGCAATCGCGCGGGACAAACGCATACGCCGGGTCGCCTTCATCGGTTCGCCCGACACCGGACGGCTGGTGCAGAAGGCAGCGGCCGAATCGTGTGTGAAGCACGTCACGCTCGAACTCGGCGGCAAGAACCCGATGATCGTCTATCCTGACGCCGACTACGATGCCGCCGCGTTGGCCGCGGTGCGGGGCATGAACTTCCTTTGGGCCGGGCAGTCGTGCGGATCGACGAGCCGGCTGCTGGTGCACGAAAGCCTCTATGACCGCATGGTCGATGACGTGGGCCGCGCGGTCGCCGCTATCAAGGTCGGCCGGCCGGAGGATCCTGAGACCGGGATCGGTCCGATGAACAGCCGCGCCCAGGTCGACAAAGCGCTGCGCTACATGGATCTGGCACGCAGCGAAGGGGCGCGGCTGGTCACTGGCGGCGGCAGGGTCGAAGGGCCGGGGTTCGAAAAGGGATTCTGGGCCCAGCCGACGGTGTTCGCGGACGTCACAGGCGACATGCGCATTGCACGCGAGGAAGTTTTCGGACCGATTTTGTCGATCATGAAATGGCGTGACGAGGACGAAGCCTTCGCATTGGCCAACGACGTCGAATACGGGCTGACGGGGTCCATATGGACCCGGGACGTAACGCGTGCACTCACAGCGGCGCGCGCCGTCGAGGCCGGGTATATCTGGGTCAACACGGTCGGATCACATTTCCGCGCCTTCCCTTACGGCGGCTACAAGAATTCGGGCGTCGGGCGAGAGGAGAGTATCGAGGAGCTGTTCAGCTACACGCAGTGCAAGGCGGTGACTTTTATGCCTTGATCGTGGATCGGTACGGACCGATACGGGGGCAATGGACCAGACAGCAGACGTGACGGCGGCACCAAAAACGCCGCGCCGCAAGCGGGGCATCCTGCGCGTCGAGGCGCTGCTGGCAGCGGCGACCGAGGTGTTCTTCGAGAAGGGCTTCGAAGCGGCCACGATGACGGAGATAGCCGAAAGGGCGGGGTCATCTATCGGCTCGCTCTATCAGTTCTTCCCGGCCAAGGAGAGCATCGCCGACGTGCTTCGCGCGCGCTGCGGCGATGCGATCGTGGACCGGTGGGATGCGCTGCGCCAGACTGGCGAGGCACATACCCCGGCCGAACTGGCGGAGGCGCTGTTCCGCACGCTGGCGGAAGCGCGCGCGGCGGTTCCGGCCTTCGCGTTGCTCGACGCGGTTCGCAATACCCCTGGCGTGAATGTCGCAGCGGTCCGCACAAGGATCATGGCGTCATTGAATCAACTGCTGCGGTCGCGGATTCCGGCGCTTTCGGAAACCGAGCTGCGATCGACCGCCATGGTGGTGCTGATGATGCTGCGCGGCGGCAATGGCGTTCAGGCGTCGAACTATGCGTTCGACCGCTCGGGCGCCATGGCCGACCTGCGCGACTTGCTCACCCATTATCTTGCGGGCAAGATGGCAAGGTGAGAGGCGGGTCCGGGTAGACGCTTCAGGCGCGAAACCCACCAGACACCTCGATTCGTTGGGCGTTGACGAAGCCGAAGTCCGCCGACAGTATTCCCGCGATCACGGCGCCGACATCCTCTGGCAGTCCGACCCGGCCGAGCGGGGTCTGGTCGGCAAGGGCTTTGTTGACGGCAGCGTTGTCGCGCGTGGCTCCGCCGTTGAAATCGGTCGCGATCGCACCGGGGGCGACGACGTTGACGGTGATACGGCGCGGCGCCAGGTCGATCGCCATGTAGCGGGTCAGCGCCTCGACCGCTGCCTTCATCGGTCCGTAGATCGTGCGCCCCGGGAATGAGAACCGCGCGAGACCTGACGAGATGTTGACGATCCGACCGCCATCGCGGATCACCGGCAGAAGCGCCTGTGTCAGCAGGAACGGGGCTTTGAAATGGATCGCGAACTGCTCGTCCATTTCCGCTTCGGTCCCGTTCATCAGCGTCGCCGTCGAACCCGAACCGGCATTATTGACGAGATAGTCGAGCCGGTCACTGCCAAGGGTTTTCAAGGCTTTTTCGACTTCAGCAACGAAGGCGTCGAGCTGATCGCTTCGGGCGGCGTCGAATGGCAGGGCGACCGCACGCGCGCCGGCCTGTTCGACTTCCTTGACCACGGCAAGGGCGCTGTCCTCGTTCTCGCGATAGGTAAGTATCGACGACACTCCGCGGCGAGCGAGGCTGAGGACGGTGTCGCGGCCGATCCCGCGGCTGCCGCCGGTGACAAGGGCGATAGTGGTAATTTCGGGCATGAGCGGCAATCCTTTCATTTTGCGATGGTGACGATTTAAGCGAGGAACGCAGCGCAGATAATTGCTACAAATGCCGCATCACTGTTTTGGAATATGAGACAATCGAATGGATCGGTTCGATGCAATGGCCATGTTCGTCCGCGTGGTGGAACGCCGAAGTTTCAGTGCGGCGGCTGCCGATCGCTCCGTCTCCCGCTCGGCAGCGACAGCCGCGGTAAAGCAGCTGGAAGCCGGGTTGGGCGTTCCCCTGTTGCGGCGCACGACCCGCCAGGTGGTTCCAACGCAGGAAGGGTTGCGGTTCTACGAGCGGTGCGTGCCGATCCTCGCAGAGATCGAGGCGGCTGAGCATGCCGCCACCGGACGTCTGGCCGGAACGCTTCGCGTCGACGTCGCGGGATCGCTGGCGCGCACGATCCTGCTCCCCGCGCTTCCGCGTTTCCTGGCTGACAATCCGGGGCTTGCCGTGCAGCTAGGCGAGGGCGAGCGTTTCGTCGACATGGTGCGTGAGGGGATCGACTGTGTCGTGCGCGCCGGGGAGCTGGCCGACAGTGGGCTGATCGCGCGCAAGGTCGGCGAGATCGCGGAAGTGACCTGCGCCAGCCCGGCTTATCTGGCGCGGCATGGCACGCCCCGCATATTGGATGATCTTTGTGGGCATGAGATGATCGCATTTGTGTCGTCGCGCACGGGATTGGCCATGCCTTTGGAGTTTGCCGACAAGGGCCGGACCGTAAAGGTGGCCTTGGCCGCGCGCTTGCTGGTCAGCGGCGCCGACACCGCCGCGGTCGCGGCTCTGCGCGGCTTCGGCCTAGTGCAGGCGCCCCGGTTGCGCTTCGCCGAGGATTTGCGCAGTGGGGCGCTGGTAGAAGTCCTGCCGTCGTTCGCGCCGCCGCCGACGCCGATCTCGGTCGTCTATCCAGCGACGCGGCAACTGCCGCCCCGTGTGCGCGCATTCATTGATTGGCTGGTCGCCACGCTGGTGCCTGCACTAGCTTCATAGAGCGAGATTATTTTCGCCTTCTACGATTCGTAACCGGACAGCCAGCGGGGGCACCGGGTGCCCGCTATGCCGCCGATCCCGAATTGGCGAGGGCTGCCATGTTCGATTGGCAATGGACGACCGAACCACCGCCGCACATCGTGTTGCGCCAAAACACAAATGGAGTTGCTGTATTGCCTGCCACCTTGTCCGGCCTGAGGGTATTGGAAATCGGCCATTTCGTTGCAGCCCCGTTCTGCACGCGTCTGCTGGCTGACCTGGGCGCCGACGTCATCAAGATCGAACCGCCCGGCGGCGATCCCGTACGGCAATGGGGCGAAATGGTCGACGGCCGGTCGTTGTGGTGGTCGATGCACGGGCGCAACAAGCGGACCATAACGCTCAACCTCAAATCGGACGAAGGGCGTGCGATAGTGCACAAGCTGGCGGAGGAATGCGACGTCGTCGTGGAAAATTTCCGCCCCGGCCAGCTTGCCAAGATGGGGCTTGGTCCGGATGAACTGCGCCGGTCCAACCCGCGCCTGATCTTCGCGCATATCTCGGGATATGGCCAGACCGGTCCCGGTCGGGATCGCGCTGCCTTCGGTGTGATCGGCGAAGCCGTAGGGGGCTTGCGTTACCTCACCAATCACCCGCCGGGTACGACCGACCTGCCGCCCGTGCGCGTGGGCATCAGCATCGGCGATTCTATCGCGGGGCTATATGCCGCATTCGGCGTCATGGCCGCGCTGTGGCAGCGCGATCGCACGGGCGGCGATGGCGAGGCGCGCACGCTGGACATCGCGCTGACTGAAAGCGTCTTCAGCATGATGGAAGGAATGCTCCCCGAATACGGAAAGCTGGGCAAGATCAAGCAGCCGACCGGCGGCGGTATCGCCACCGCCGCGCCATCGAACGCCTATGCCGCGAAGGATGGGACATGGGTGCTCATCGCGGCGAATTCCGAACCTCTTTTCGCGAAACTGGCCACGCTGATTGGGCGCAGCGAGTGGATCGGCAAGCCCGGTTTCGAAGGCAATGCCGCGCGCGTGAAGAATGTGGCTGAGATCGACGCTGCCATCTCCGCCTGGACCCGCCAACACGACGGCGCGGAATTGCTCACCATTCTGTCGGAAGCCGACATTCCCAACTGCAAGGCATATGATTCGGCCGATTGCGCGACTGATGAGCAATATCTGGCACGCGGTATGGTGCGCGAAGTGCAGGACCCGCATCTGGGTACAATGCTACACGCCGGGATTGTGCCGCACGTTGTTGAAAGCCCGGGCGAGGTGCGCTGGGCGGGCCCGGACGTGGGCGCTTATAATGACGAGGTGCTTGGTGATCTGCTGGGCTTCACCCCGGCCGAGGTCGAAGGCCTGCGCGAACGAGGAGTTTTGTGATGACGGAGGTTGCAATCGTCGAAGTGGGGCCCCGAGACGGTTTCCAGTCGATCGCCGAGGTCATTCCCGCCGAGCGCAAGAAGGCGCTGATCGACAAGCTTTATCATGCGGGTGTTCGTCGCATGGAAGTGACGTCGTTCGTCAGCGAGGCGGCGCTGCCGCAGTTCCGCGATGCTGCAGAAATCCTTGCCTTCGCGCAAGGTCTGTCGGGGATGGACCCGCAGGTGCTCGTCCCCACCGCGCGCCATGCCGAGCGGGCGCTGCGGGCCGGTGCGGATCATCTCGCGTTCGTGCTTTCGGTCAGCGAACGGCACAATCGCGGCAACGTGCGCCGATCGCCGCTCGAATCGGCGGCAGAATATGATTCTATCGCGGCGATGATGCCGGGAAAGGCACGGCTGCGGCTGAACGTGGCGACCGCGTTCGACTGCCCGCACGACGGACCGGTCGACGAGGGAGAAACCATGCGCCTGCTCGAGCGGCTGGTGCCAGTAGCCCCGGCGGCGGAGATCGCCCTGTGCGATACCACCGGGCGGGTCGCGCCGGCGCATGTCCAGTCGCTGTTCAGCAAGGTCCGGCAGGCGTTCGGCGACGAACTGAAGCTCGCCTTCCATGCGCACGATACCTATGGGCTAGGTGCGGCGAACACCTTTGCCGCCTATCAGACCGGGGTAAGGGTCTTCGATGCCGCTGCGGCGGGGCTGGGGGGCTGCCCCTTCGCTCCCGGTGCGACCGGGAACGTCGCGACCGAAGATCTCATCTATATGTTCGATGGCATGCGCGTGAATAGCGGTATCGATCTGGCCCGTCTGCTCGATGCCGCCGCCGACATCGCCGACGTGCCGGGCGCGCAGACCGGCGGACGGGTCCGCACGGCCGCCTTTGCGCGGGCCTGTCGCGCCTCGGAAGGATGATGTCCGCAAGCCAGGGTTTGCCATAGAATAATGGCCCGGCGCGCCGCTTTGGTAGACCAAGCAAGGGAGGAGAGCGCATCGCCATAGCCAAAGATGGTCGGCGATCCTGATATGGGAGATCTACCAATGTCCGGCAATCGCATGAAAGGTGCCAACAAGCTGAAGCTCGGATTGTTCGGCCTGAACTGCTCTGGCGGCCTGACGATGACCAAGGCGGCGGAGCGGTGGGACCCCAGTTGGCGGAACAACGAGACTGCGGCGAAGCTTGCCGATGATGCTGGGCTCGAATTCGTTCTGCCGATCGCGCGCTGGCTGGGGTACAAGGGCGAAACGGATACCGAAGGCACCACGTTCGAAACCCTTACCTGGGCTTCGGGTCTGCTTGCCGCCACCAAGGAAATCTCCGCCTTCGGCACGCTCCACGTCGGGCTGATCCACCCGGTTTTCGCGGCCAAACAGATCGTCACGGCACACCATATCGGTGCAGGTCGATTTGGCCTCAATGCCGTGTCGGGTTGGAACGAGGGCGAGTACGGGATGTTCAACGTCCAGCTGCTCGAACACGATGATCGTTATGTCTACAGCGACGAATGGCTCTCGGTCGCCAAGAAGATCTGGACATCGGAAGAACCGTTCGATCACAAGGGGCGGTTCTTCGACCTGAAGGGCGTGCTCAGCAAGCCAAAGCCCTATGGCGGCGAGATGCCGATGATCATGAGCGCGGGCTCTTCGGGTGCCGGACGTCAATTCGCGATGACCCACGCCGACTGCCTGTTCATGAGCGTTATCGACATCGCCAAACTCCCCGGAGAGGTCGCCCAGCTGCGTAGCGAGGCGGGAAGCCGCAACGTCGGCTTCTACACCAGCGGCCACATGCTGACCCGCGCGACCGAGAAGGAAGCGCAGGAATACTACCGCTACATCGTTCATGAAAACGGCGACTGGGAAGGAGCCGAATACATCGTCAACGTGCGCCTGGCAGGCGGTACGCGCTCAATTCCGCCCGAAGTCATCCGCGAGATGAAGGAACGGCATATGGCCGGGATCGGCAGCTACCCGCTGGTCGGCAGCTACGATCAAGTCGTCGACACGCTCAAGCGACTGAGCGACGCGGGTCTTAGCGGGGTCGCCTTTGGGCTCGTCAATTACATCGACGAATTCCCGATCGTGCGTGACGAGATTTTGCCGCGGCTTGAGCGGCTAGGCCTGCGCCTGCCGCATCGTCCCGCGTGACCGTGGTAGCGGAAAAAAGAAGGGTAGCGCCATGACAATTCGCAATGTGGGTATCATAGGCCTGGGCGCGATCGGTCGGCCTATGGGTCGGCACCTCGCCGCAGGTGGTTTCGGTGCGTTCGGGTTCGATCCCAGCGAAGACGCCTGTCGTCAGGCACGGGAGGTGGGCATCACGACATGCGCCTCGCCGCGCGAGGTGGCTGAGCGTAGCGAATTCGTTATCGTGGTCGTCGGCTTCGAACATCAGGTCGACGCGGTGCTTTTCGCGGATGACGGGGTTCTGGCCGGCGCGCAGCCCGGCGCTGTGATCGGCATCAGCTCCACCGTCTCGCCGACCTATGCCCGCGAACTGTCCAAACGCCTTGCGCAGTACGATGTTCGCCTGCTCGACATGCCGACGACCCGCAGCAATCGTGCTGCTGAAAGCGGCAATCTGCTCGTCATGGCCGGCGCCAACCCCGAAGTGATCGAAGTCTGTCGCCCGGCGCTGGATACCTTTTCGGGTGATATATTTCGGCTTGGCGATTTCGGCCATGGCCAGGTTGGCAAGATGATCAACAACATCATCCTGTGGGCTTGCATGGCTGCCAACGACGAAGGGTTCCGGCTGGGCGAAAGCCTGGGCGTGGACCAAGAAACGATGCGTGCCGCGCTCAAGACGAGCAGCGCGGCCAATTTCCCGCTGATCGAGGAATCGGACACGCGCCCGATCCCGTGGGCGGAAAAGGATATGATAATCGCGCAGCGCGAAGCCGATCAGCTGGCGCTGAGCATCCCGTTGACGGGCCATGTCAAGGAACTGATCAAGGCCTTCAAGGTCCGGATGAATTACGCGACGCCCAAAGGCTGATCGCGGCGCGTTCGCACGAAAAATAATTCGCCACACGCGGCGTTCGCTTTCGGGAGCCTTGGAATGACCCCTACGACTGCCGACACCGCGACGGCGACGGACCCGCGCGACATCGTCGCCCACGCGCCTATGTCGGGTGCCCAGAAACGTATCATAGCGCTGACATCGCTTATTTCGGCGCTTGATGGGTTCGACATCCTGTCGATTACGTTTGCCGCCCCGGCGCTTGGCCGGGAATTCGGGCTGGACAGCGCAACTTTGGGACTGCTGCTATCGAGCGGCTTGCTGGGCATGCTGATCGGATCGCTGACGCTGGCCAGTCTGGCCGACATCTTCGGGCGGCGGCCGCTCGTCATCGCCAGCCTGACATTGATGGGATGCGGAATGCTGGCATCGGCGTTTAGCACCAATTTCGAATCTCTCGCCATCGTTCGAATCGTTACCGGGATCGGCATCGGGTCGATGGCGGTCATCAATAATCCGTTGGCCATCGAATTCGCCAACTTGCGTTCGCGCGGTCTGGCGCTGTCCCTGATGACGATCGGCTACCCTTTGGGCGGTATGATCGGCGGATTGGTATCGGCCTATCTGATCAAGGTCTTCGCTTGGGAGGCGGTGTTCCTCTTTGGCGCGAGCCTGACTTTCGCCGTTCTTCCGCTGGTGATTTGGATTTTGCCGGAATCGCTGGAATTCCTGATCGAGAAACGTTCGGACGATGCGCTCGCTCGGGTGAACCGGTTGCTCGGTCGGTTTGGCCACGCTCCGATCCATGCACTGCCGCCGCCCTTGATCGGTCGCGTGACTGCGTATCGCGAAATTTTCTCCGCAGAACAGCGGTCGACGACGATCATGCTGACAAGCGTGGCTGTCCTGTCGTTCATCACGATCTATTTCTTCCTGAGCTGGCAACCCAAGCTGCTCGTCGAAATGGGATTCAGTCCGTCGACGGCCGTCACGATCGCGAGCATGAGCAGCCTTGCAGGCGCGCTGGGCGCTATCGCATTCGGATTAATCTCCCGCCGCATCGAAGGGTTCAAGCTTGCAGTGGGGGCCGTCGTCATGCTGGGCCTGTCCAACATCCTGTTCGGGCTCGTCCCGCCGATCCTTCCCTTCGTTGTCTGCGCATCGTTCATCGCGGGCTGGTCGGGTTCGATCGCCACATTGGGTATGTCGGTCACTGTCGCGGAAGCTTTTCCCGGACGCATGCGCGCGACCGGCGCGGGGTTCATGTTTGGCACCGGGCGCGTAGGCAGTGCGCTTGGTCCAGCGATAGCCGGCATATTGCTGTCATGGGGGCTCGACCGCGCCCAGGTCTGTGTGATTATCGCATGTTCCGCGTTGACGGCCAGCCTCCTGTTGGCGAAATCGCCGCATCGCCGCCGCCCGCGCTACTGATGCTGTATCGGATCGGGCGCGGGGCATCTGCGGGGCTGCCGCCCCTATCGTCTCAATCTACCGAAGATGCGGCTCGATATGCCGGTCGACGACAAACGCGGCGACGATAACCGACCCTGCGAAACCGGTCAGGACGATGAACAGGGGGGCTAAGCTCGACTGGAACTGGCTTAGGATGATGCCGCCGACCATGGTCGCGCTCACGCCACCCAGCCGCCCGGCCGCAACGCCGATGCCCGATCCAGTCGCCCGGCAATCCGCATCGTAGCCTGCTGCAATCATCGCCGCGATTGTGGCCATGAGAATTCCGGTGATACCACCCGACAGCGATACCGCTGCCAAGATTTCCAGCCGGTAGAGTGGAATGTCGTTCGTGTGCATAATCGCCACGATACCAAGCAGAATTGCGATCACCGCCACAGACGAGCCGATGACGACGGTTTTCGAGCCTAACCGTTCGACTACAAAACCGGACAGGAGCGCTCCGATCAGACACAGGCTGCTGTAGCCCATCCCGGCCGAAATCGCGTCTCTGAGCGGCAGGCCGCCCGAAGTTAGCACAACCGGCAGCCAGCTTTCGAAGCCGTAGTTGACGAACTGGGCGCAGAAGAACGCGAACCATGCTCCAATATTGAAGCGCACCAAATCAGCACGGAAGACCGATGCGCGCCGCTTCGTTTGCGGGCTCGCCGCGATCGCGGACAGCGTCTCGTCGGTCATCGCCGTCCCGGCGACGG
This sequence comes from Sphingobium fuliginis, assembly GCF_015074805.1. Lineage (NCBI taxonomy): Bacteria > Pseudomonadati > Pseudomonadota > Alphaproteobacteria > Sphingomonadales > Sphingobiaceae > Sphingobium > Sphingobium fuliginis. The sequence goes on from NZ_CP060036.1 coordinate 266,544, forward strand.
CTTGCCAGCGGGCCCGGAGAGCCTCTGCTCCACGCTGTTTCAGCATATGCGTAGGTGTTTCCGGCAGCCACAGCATGCGCACGCCGATCGCCAGCGTGGCTATACCCACCACTATGAAACAGCCCCGCCATCCCAACAGAGGCAAGCCGTACAGCGCGACCGCGGCTGCGGCCACACCGCCCAGCGGCGAACAGGATGTCAGGAACCCCATAACTCGAGCCAAATGCCGCCGCGGCAGCCATTCGATCACGATGGTATAGGCATTGGGGATCAACGCGCCGAAACCAACACCGCTGCCGAACCGCGCCAGCATCAGCGCGATAGGTACGTTTGTGAAAGCGCATGCCAAGGTGAGAGAGCCGAAGACCATCACCGCGACCAGCGCCGTACGCCACGGCCCGAAGCGGTCTCCCAGAAAGCCGCCGAAGAACGACCCGAAGGTCATGCCGAACAGCGAGGCGGCCAGCGCAGGAGCAAACACCGCCTTGTTAACCTGCCATTCCGCCAGGATCGACGGCGTCAGGAAGGGCAGCAGCTTGCCGTCGGTCCCATCAAGGAGCAGCGCGCTCGCAACCGTGGTGACGATGGCGAGCTGCGCAAAGGTGAGCTTGACCGCGAAATTGACTTCCTTCGCGGTCGAAACGTCGCCTGTAGGCGGCGTACGCATCAGCGCGGTCCGTCGCCGCAGCCCAGGGCACCGGGGCGGGGTAGCCGCTTCAACGGCACGCCGCCGTCATCCCTGCCATTTGGCAAGGAATTTGGTGACGCCGGCGTGGAAGGGAACGTCGACCGGAGTGTGCATGGTGTTTTGGAACACCTTTTCGATCCCCTGATAGTCCCCGGCTGCCCAAGGAATCTGGTTCTGGCGCGCCACCACGGCTTCGCAGATGTCGATCACCACGTCATCGGGCAGCGATGCGTCGCAGTACAGCGGCCAGCCGCTGAAATCGATGCAGTCATAGCTGCGGTCGAGACCTGGATAGTCGCCAGCCTTGATCGTGCTCTTGCGCCACCCCAGGTCGGCCAAAGCTTCGCGCTGCCCCTCTGCGAATTCGAGGAATTCGTAACCGCACTTCAGGGCGTGCGACAGCCAGGTCACGAGCGCCTCGTCGAAGATCGCGTCGACTTCCCCTTCCTGAATCGGCCGCATCCGTTTGGGCCCGGCGGGGGCGCCGGTGCCAACAATCTCACCGCCCCAGGACAGTACGTCCTTCAGGCCGAAACCTTCGAGGTTGAAGATCTGTTCGATCAGAGAGAATGTCGAATGCGTTGGATCCTCGCGCACCGACATCTTCAGCGGATACTTTTGGCGCGCAATGTCGGCGACGGAGCGCAGTTTGGTGCGCGGATGAACCATCATCGCGAAGCTGTCCCACGACGGGTGCGACATGATGACCCGCACCGGCAGCGCTTCGGTGAACAATCCCTTGCCGAAATAAGCCTGGGTCAGCAGCGCCGAAGGGTTGACGAAAGCCGCATCCATGCCGCCGTTGCAGACGTCATGCGCCAGGATCGCCGACCCGGTGCCGAGATTGAGCGAGGGCTTCCACTGAGCTCCGCCCCCCGAACCCACGCTGATGCGCAAGTCGCGGTTGCCGCCATAGATGATCGATGGATCGCCCGCCACGTCCAGGCCGATTTCCCACAGGGTCTTTGCCCGAATGAAGTTTGCGCCGCCCGGCAAGGGTTCGAGCCCCTCGTTTACAAGCGGAACTTTGTATGGACCTTCGACTGACATTTACCCTCCGCGCCGGATCGGCGTGTTCGTTATCCGCGGCGGATAAAGCAGGGACTGCGAAGCGGTTGAAGAACAAAATCACGATGCATGCCAGACCATTTAGCGTTGGCAGCGAGAACGTCGCGATCTGAGATTATGATGTCGCGGCGCCAGATTCGTCCGCTAGGCGGCTTCTCGCAAAGCGGTTCACGGCCGGCTGGACCGGCGGCTGCGCAAGCAGGAAATCGACAAATAGCCGCGCCGCCATGCTCAAGTTTTCGCGATTTTGGTAACAGATGGCGAGTGGCCATGACGACCAGCTTTCGTCGAGCGTGATGGCCGCGATCCTGAGCGATGGATCCTGCGCGTTGACCGATGACGACGGCAGGATCGCGACACCCAGACCAGCCGAAACCATTTTACAGATACTGGCGCTGCTGGCGGCATGAATGCGGTCGCGAAACGTGATCCCCAGGATCCGCAACTGTTCGCGGTAAAGATTGATCAGCGCGCTGTCCCGCTGGATGACGATGAAGGGCTCGCGAGCCATGTCGGCAAGCGTGACCGAATCGCGCTGCGCCAGCGGATGATCGCACGGCACCACCCCAATCAGCTCGTCCTCGTGCCACGGCAACACTTCGAGATCTTTGGTCGGCACGCGCCCCGAGATCAGGCCTATGTCGGCGGTTCCGATCCGCACCGCGTGAACGATGTCTAGGCTTACATGCTCTTCGAGTTCGAGCTCGATCGCGGGATGTCGATTCAGAAAATCGGCGAGCGTGGTCGGGAAAGTGCTCGATGCAGCCGACATGTGGGTATGGACGCGGACCCGCCCGCGCGCACCCTTGCGGAACCCTTCCATGTCGAGAACCATGCGTTCGAACCGCACGAAAACATCGCGCAAATGTTCGATCAAGGCCTCGCCCGCAGCGGTCAGGGTCACGCCGCGATCATGGCGGTTGAACAGTGCGATCCCGAGCCGCGCCTCGAGATCGGTGATTCGGCGGCTGACCGCGGAAAGCGAAATGTTCTCGCGCGCAGCCGCACCGGCGAAGCTGCTTTCCTCCGCCGCCGCGGTCAGCAGCCGAAGTGTGACCAGGTCAAAGCCTATCGACGGCCAGACCGAGCGCAAGACGACGGGATTTTCGCCGCTCATGACGGGCTCGGGCAGCAGCAGAGAGCGCGAGGATATCTGTTCATCGCAACACCATACTTCGGAAACGAGTGTCCGGACAATCGTTTTGCACACGCGCGTCCCGCGGGTTCCGCGCGACGCCTTGCGCCGCGCGGGATCGTGCGCTCAATCCGCGCCCCGTGCGCGGGCGACGATCGCTTCCGCTTCCGGCGCTGCGAGGGTGCTTCCGCGCCAAGCCACATGCTGGTCCGGACGGATCAGCACGAGATCAGCCTGGTAAAGGTCGCGTGCGCGTGCGTTGTCGATGGAAAGGACGGTCAGCGGGGTATCCTGCGCTGCCGCGGCGGCTACGAAAGCGGACGTGTCCGCGGTGTCGGACAGCTGGAGCAGCGTGAACTCCTTGCCGAACAGATCGTAGACTGCCTTGCCGTCTTCCATCCACACATGCGGGGCGCGCGCGCCGGGGCGGGCGCTCGGTTCGTGGAAGTTGGGTTCGTCACGCGGCGGCGGACCGTCTTCCAGCGTGTTGATCGGCGAGGTGCCGTAGAACACGCCGAGGATGATGCCCGGTGCGGCGAATTCGCGTTCGGCGAAATCATAGAGCTCGGCACCGTAATCGGCACGCGCCTTGGCACCTTCGGGCGTATCGGTTTCGATTTCCGGCGGCAGTTTGATCGTGCGGAAATATTCGGCAAGCGAGCGGGCGAAACGGGTATTGCGCTCGGCGATCGGCTTACGTTCGAGAGTATAGCTTTCGAGCAGCTTGTCACCGCCCCAGCCGTTGATCGTCGCCGCCAGCTTCCATCCCAGGTTGGCGACATCGTCGACCGAGGTGTTGTAGCCGAGGCCCGCGGTGGGGGTGAACAGGTGCGCGGCATCGCCGGCCAGCAACATGCGGCCGGACTGCATCGTCTGCGCGACGAGCGTGAAGCCCGCGGTCCATTCGGCGACGCCGAGAACCTCATAGTCGAGTTCCTTCCCGACCAGGTTGTCGAACCATTCGCGGGCGAGGGCGGGGCTGGCCTCCTGCCCTTCGGCAAGCTGCGTATGGAAGGCGAACAGCCCCTTGCCGTCGATAGCCATCATGATGCCGCGGCGTTCGGGGTTCATGCACCAGTACTGCCAGGACGGCGCACGCGGCCCTTCGGTGTAGAAAGTCGGCGCATTGAGGAAGGTGGCCATCATACGGCCGCCCAGGAAATCGCGCTTCTCGCCGGCCCAGCCTTCGTACTTGACGCCCATGGCCGACCGCACGAGGCTGCGCGGACCGTCGCAACCGACGACATAGGCGCCTTCGAAAACGACCTCCTGTCCGCTCGGTGTGTGGGTAGCGCGCACGGTGGCGCCGTTGTCGTCCGCTTCGACCGCAGTCGCCACCGTATTGTAGTGCAGTTCGATCGACGGAAAGGTCGAGGCGTAGTCCATCAGGATCGGTTCGATGAACATCTGCTGCCCACGATGCATCGGTTCGGGCGTGGGCCACTTGTCGGATTCGTCGAGGCGCTTGGCAAGGGCTTCCTCCCGGCTCGGCCAGTGCAGCCGCGCCAGTTCGTGCTCGGCATAGCGGGTGTGGTACGAGATGTCGGGCGGATAGTTGTCGGGCAGGCCGATCTGGCGAATGCGATCAACGATGCCGATGCGGCGATAATGTTCCATCGTTCGCGACGTGGTCGAGTTCGCCTTCGGGAACGATGGGCTGCCGGTCCCCTGGTCGATCACAACGCACGGAACGTTCCGCCGGCCCAATTCGATCGCCAGCACGAGACCCGCGGGGCCGCCGCCAACGATGATCACTCGCGTCTTGATAGTCATTCCCGTCACCCAGCTCCTGGTCGTTGAGGATCACCGGCGGGGCGCGGAGGTTGCGACCCTTGACCGGTACAGTAATGCGGCTCGGCGAAGCGGGCGGCCAAGTCCATTGTTCAATCAATAACGCTCGGTTGCGGAACGTCCCGACGGCGCAGATGACCTTTAGCGGGGCCAGGGCGTAAGGCTGCGTTGCGGATTCGATAATAGCGGCGGCCGCCGCGCTGCTGGAAGATTTCGCCCGACAGTGCCGAAATGGGCACGTGGCTGAAATGGGAACGGGATCTTGAGCCAGGAAACGACGCAGGTAGGCGACAATGTCGCCTCGGCTTACGAAGAACTTAAGGAGATCGGCGCCGCGCCGCTGTGGCGTTTTTACGGCAACCTGTTCCGCAAGGAGCCGCTGAGCCAGGCGGTGCCATATCACTGGAGCTACGAGCGTTTCCGCCGCAGCATCGAGTTCTTCACTGGAGTGATGTCGCTCGAAGAGGCAGAACGCCGGGTGCTGATGATGGTCAATCCCGGCCTGCAGGATCCCCCGGCCACGCTGACGACCCTGTTCGCCGGCTTGCAGACGATCATGCCGGGCGAGACTGCGCGGCCGCACCGGCACACCTCCAACGCGTTTCGCTTCATCATCGACGGGACGGGCGCGACGACGACGGTCAATGGCGAGGTGGTGGAGATGCGCCCGGGCGACCTGCTGCTGACGCCCGGCTGGCACTGGCACGATCATGTCCACGCCGGTGACGGGCCGATGTACTGGCTGGACGGTCTGGATTATCCGCTCGTGAATCTGCTGGAAGGCAGCTTCGCGGAAAATCTCGACGCCCCTCGACAGGAGCAGACCGTGCCCACCGGGTTGTCATCGCGCATGTTCACGCATGGCCGCCTCAATCCTGCGTTCCTGACCCCCGCGGGACAGAGTTCTCCGATCGGGAATTATTCATGGGAGCAGACTCAGGCGACCTTCGACGCGATCGGCGACGACTTGGAAGGATCGCGGTCCGACGGAATCATCCTGGATTATGTCAACCCGTGGACAGGCGGACCGGTAATGCCCACTATCGGCTGCCGGATAGCGCGGCTGCGCGATGGCTTTGTCGGACAGGCCCGGCGCACCAGCAGCAACATGATTTTCCACGTTGTCGAGGGCAGCGGCACCACGCAGGTCGGCGATCACAGTTTCACCTGGCAGCGCGGCGATACGATCGCTGTGCCGCTGTGGACCTGGTATCGCCATATGGTCGCCGCAGGCAGCCATGCGACCCTGTTTTCTTATACTGACGAGCCGGTGCGCCGTTCGCTGGGCTTCTTCCGCGAAGAGACGCGGGAGGACTGAGCCGTCATTCCAATTCGAGGAGTCCGCGCGACTGGAGGCGGCTGAGTTCGGCGTTCAGTGCTTCGCGAAAATAGGCGCGAAATTCCTCGTTTTCCGCATGGGGCTGAGCAAAACGCGGCGTGACGAGGCTGAGACGGCGCACGATATTGGGGGCTACGATCGGACGTATCAGCGCGGGACCGTTATAGTGAACGAGCGACAGGTACGGCTGAACCGTAGCCCCGGCCCCGGCCTCGACGAGTTTGAGCGATAGGTCGACCGAGTTGATTTCGTGCACCACCGACAGGTCGATCGAGTTGTAGCGCGCGGCGCTTTCGACCAGCCGTCGCCCGACATAGGGAAGCGTGTAAAGGATCAGCCCTAGTTCGGCCAGCTCGGCAAGCCGAATCGGTTCGAACGATGGCCCCAGTTCGGCCGGAACGACCGCGCAAAGATGTTCCTGCAACAGCCCTTCCGACACCATCGTCGACGCTTCCACCGGCGACGCTGTCACGGCCATGTCGAGCAGGCTGTCGGCGAGCTGGCGGACGGCCACGCTGCTGGCCTGTTCCGAAACCTGAAGATGGATCTTGGGGTGGCGCGCACTCCAGTCCGACACGAAGCGATCGTGAAGCAGGGCACACAGACTGCGGGGCAGACCAAGGCGGATCGTGCGCACAGGTTCTTCGTGAAACCCGCGAACGTCGCTGCGCGCGGTGTCCACCGCAGCAAGAATTCCGCGTGCATGGTCGAGCAATCGAAGCCCGGCGTCGGTCGGTTTGATGCCGCGCGAATGGCGCACCACCAGAGCCTTGCCGAATTCATACTCCAGGCTTTGCAAATTATGGCTGAGTGCCGACTGCGCGACGTTCAGAGCGCGTGAAGCGGCCGTGAAACCACCATTGTCGATCACGCCGACAAAATAGACGAGCTGGCGAATGTCGACCATCTTGATGCGATCCCTGAAGCAGCGAAAGGGCGATCGGGACGCTCAATCTATACTGCGCGCCATCCAATCTTCAATCAAGATTGCAATTTATCGCATTTGCGAAGGTATTGCAATTTTCGCATAGTTGTCTCTCCATAAAACGGCAGATTTCCCTTAATTTATCACCAACCCTTGCAGTTGCGAGATTATGCTTGGGCGGGAGCTGCCATCTGAAAATCAGCTGGCTGGCATCTTGAAGCTGCGTTGGACACCAATGGTGATCGACGCCTAACGAGACACCGCACACATTTTCCGGTCGCTTGACCCCCCATTCTACCGGCTCACCGTTCCTACAGGAGGACGCCCTGATGTCTTTTAGCCTTGAGCAGAAGCTCGCCCAGTTCGATAGCCCGATCCAGATGCTCCGCGATTCCGAGCACAAGCTGTTCCGGCACGCGTACACGCGCGAATATTCCAATTGGCGCGATGAACAGGCCGCCTCACGCAAGACGGCGCTGATTCTCGATCAGTCGAACCACATGAACGAAACCTATTTTCGCGGCGGCGCAGACCTGGTTCGCCTGCTGTCGGACACTTGCATCAACAGCTTCAAGGGCTGGGGCCGTAACAAGGCGAAGCAGAATATGGTCTGCGCGCCCGACGGCAATCTGGTTGCCACCGCGGTGCTGTTCGGCCTCGAAGAGGACGAAGTCAGCGTTGTGGGCCCGATCGCCTGCGCCAACTGGATGAAGTACCAGGCCGAGATCGGCAACTACGATGTCGAGGTCACGACCGACGTCCGCACCGCCGAACGCGGCTATGCGACCGGCGGCCGCAACACCTACCGCTACGAGATCGAAGGCCCGGCAGCCTGGGCCATCCTGGAAAAGGCGATTGGCGGGCCGTTGCCAGAAGTCCGCTTCTTCGGCATGACCGAATTCACCATCGACGGCTGCCTGGTCCGCGCATTGAAGCACACGATGGCCGGCAAGGTCGGTTCCGACGTTCACGGCCTGGAAATGTGGGGCCCGGCTTCGGAAGGCAAGAAGGTCATGGATGCGCTGGTCAAGGCCGGCGAAGAGTTCGGGATGATCAAGGGCGGTGCACTGACTTATTACAGCACCGCGATTGAATCGGGTTACCTGTCGCAGCCAGTTCCCGCGATCTACACCGGCGACGACATGAAACCGTATCGTGAATGGCTCTCGGGCGACGATTACGAAGCCAAGTTCTCGGTCGGCGGCAGCTTCGCTTCCGACGACGTAAAGGATTATTACCGCAATCCGTTCGACATGGGTTACGGCCACATCTTGAAGTTCGATCATGATTTCATCGGCCGCGAAGCGCTGGAGAAGATCAAGGACCAGCCGCACAAGAAGAAGGTGTGGCTAAAGTGGAACGACGACGATGTCATGAACATCATTCGCAGCAGCCTGTTCGATGAGGCGGGCACCGGCGCCAAGTTCCTCGATTATCCGCTGTCGCGCTATGCTCGCGTTCAGATGGATTCGGTCCACGACGGCAAGAACTTCGTCGGCACGTCGGCGACGGCGGGCTACACCCGCAACGTGGGTGCCTTCTCGTCGCTGGCAATGATCGATCCCGAAAGCGCAGTCGACGGCAAGGAAGTCGTGATCACCTGGGGTGAAGAGAACGGCGGCACCCGCAAGCTGGGCGTCGAACGGCACGTCCAGACCGAGATCCGCGCCACCGTTAGCACCACGATGCTGGTCTGATCCGCTCACCACCGATCCAAGGGAGAAGACGCATGGCGCTGAACGCCATTGATCTCACCGTGGATCGCAGTCCCATTGATCTGCTGAGCGGCTATTCGCTCGAGATTACGGCCAAGGATGGCGAGGCGCTGCGATCAGCGGCGCCCCGCATCCCGCCCGGGACCTCGATCTCGGTCACCGCGCTGCCCGACGAAGATGTAGCCGACCGGCTCGCCGCGATTCGGCTCGTGCGTGAACTCGGGTTCGAGCCGATCCCGCACATTTCGGCGACGGCGGTCACATCGGCCGAAGCACTGGACGATTATCTGGCCGCAGTGACGGGTCAGGCCGGGGTGAGGCGCTGCTTCGTCATCGCGGGCGACCTGGCGACGCCCCGTGGGCCTTATTGCGACAGCAGCGCGCTGATCGCCAGTGGCGCGCTAGAGCGGCATGGCATTCGCGCTGTGGGAGTCGGCGGCCATCCCGATGGCCATCCGCACATGACGCCTGAAGAGTGCTGGAGCGTGCTCGCCGCCAAGTGCGCGGCGATCTCCGAACGCGGAATGACACCCTTTGTGGTCACTCAGTTCGCATTCGACGGGGTGCATATTGCGGAATGGTTGGGTGACTTGCGGCGGCGCGGCATCACGGCCGAAGTGCGGCTGGGCATCCCTGGACCCGCCGGGATCAAGACGCTGCTGCGCTTTGCCGCCCGGTGCGGGGTGGGCGCTTCGGCTTCGGTTCTCGCCCGCTACGGCATCTCACTCGGCAAGCTGCTCGGCTCGGCTGGCCCCGACAAACTGGTCGACCTACTGCGGTCGCGGCTTGATGCCTCGCATCAGCCGGTAGGGCTTCATTTCTATCCGTTCGGCGGCATGGAAAAAACCATTGCCTGGATTACGGACTACAAGGACCGGACATGACCGTTACAGCGCCCGATATCATCTACGTTCTTCGCGTGCGTTGCCCCGACCGGATCGGGCTGGTCTCTACCGTCGCTGGCTTTCTCGCCGATCGCGGCTGCAACATCGTCGATGCCCAGCAGTTCGACGATCACCTGAGCGACACATTCTTCATGCGCGTGGCATTCCGCCCGCCCGGCGGCGATACGCTGGCAGCGATTCGTTCGGATTTCGCCCCGCTGGCCGACGCAGCGGCCATGGACTGGTCTATCGGCGACCCGGCGACCCTTCCTAAGGTCGTATTGATGGTCTCGAAATGGGATCACTGCCTCGGCGATCTGCTTTACCGCCAGCGTATCGGCGAATTGCCGATGGATGTTGTCGCGATTATCTCGAACCACCCGCGCGAGGCGCTGCACACTGGTTTGATCGGCGACATCCCCTTCCATCACCTGCCGATCACCAAAGATACCAAGCCGCAGCAGGAAGCGCAGATCAAGGTGCTGATCGATCAGGCCGGGGCCGAGTTGGTCGTGCTGGCGCGCTACATGCAAATCCTATCGGACGATCTCGCAGGGTTCCTTTCAGGCCGGTGTATCAACATCCACCACTCGTTCCTGCCTGGCTTCAAGGGCGCCAAGCCCTATCACCAAGCGCATGAGCGCGGGGTGAAGATGATCGGCGCGACCGCGCACTACGTCACTGCAGATCTCGACGAAGGTCCAATCATTCACCAGGACGTCGAGGCAGTCACGCACTCCGACACGCCCGAGGAACTCGTCCGCAAGGGCCGAGACATCGAGCGGCGCGTGCTGGCCGAGGCGGTTCGCTTGCACCTCGAAGACCGTGTCTTCCTGAATGGCGCGCGGACCGTCGTGTTCCGGAGTTGAAATCGCCGTGCACATCATAAACGGCCGCGCGAAAGCGGCGCAGATCGAAGAGGTGACACATACGCGCGTGGAGGCTCTGAAACTGCGCGGTGTGGAACCGGCACTGGCGGTCATTCTGGCCGGGGACGATCCGGCCAGCCAGGTGTACGTGCGCCGCAAGATCGCAAGCTGCGCCCGCACTGGCATTCGATCGATTGAATACCGCCTGGCCGCCAGTGCCGGCGAGGAAGAGGTGCTCGACCTGGTCGACCGGCTCAATCGCGATGGCGCGATTCACGGCATCCTGGTGCAGCTACCGCTGCCACCCGTGATCAGTGCCAACCGGGTCATGGATGCGATCCGGCCGGACAAGGACGTCGACGGATTTCACCCCGTCAACGTCGGCAGGCTTTCGACGGGCGGGCGGGGGCTGGTGCCCTGCACGCCGCTTGGCATCATGAAGCTACTCGATGGCCTGATCACCGACTATCGCGGGCTCGACGCCGTGGTCATCGGCAAATCGAATATCGTGGGTAAACCAGTGGCGATGCTGTTGCTGGAGCGGGAAGCGACCGTCACGATCACCCATATCGAAACGCGCGACCTGCCGGCTATCGTGCGTCGCGCGGACATCGTGGTGGCTGCCGCGGGTGCGCCCGGGCTGGTTAGGGGCGACTGGGTCAAACCCGGCGCGGTCGTGATCGACGTCGGCATCACGCGGGTTGATGCCTCGGATGGGCGGACGCGCCTGATCGGCGACTGCCGGATCGACGAGATGGATCATGCGCGTGCCGTCACGCCCGTTCCCGGCGGGGTCGGTCCGATGACCATAGCCTGCCTGCTTGCCAATACGCTGACCGCGGCGGAGCGCGCCGCCGATGGTTGAAGTGATCAGTGTTCTGTCCACCGTCGTGAGGGTTCGCAACCTGTCGATCCTGGCGGACGTCGGTATCAATATCGACGAGATCGGTCGCAGGCAGCCGCTGGTCCTGGATATCGAGGCGACCCTGCGCGACGTCGCTCCATCGAAGCTCGACGAGACGATCGATTATCGCCGCATCGTTGCCGCGGCGCAGGGGCTGTGCGACGAGCATATCCCGCTAATCGAAGACTTTGCCATTCGGCTCGGCCATATCTGTCTCGGATGGCCGCAGGTTCGGTCGCTTGTCATAGCGATCGACAAGCCTTTCGCGGTTGATCGGGCGCTGGCCGGGGTGAGGATTGCGATGGCCCGCGACAGGGCCACGGCGCACCAGGGAGAGACAATATGAGTGGAAGCTGGCGGATTGACGACGTGACGATCCACAAGATCGTCGAAATCGAAAGTGCCTATACCACGATCGACCGGTTTTTCCCCGAGATCAATCCCGATTTGCTTGCCGAACACCTCGATTGGTTCAGGAACGACGGCTATGTCGAGGGTACAGGCCAGCTGTTCCTTAGCTACCATAGCTTCATCGTCGAAACGCCGCACCACACGATCTTGATCGACAGCTGCATCGGAAATGGCAAGTCATGTCCGGTTCGCGATACGTGGCATAACAAGTCCGATACCCGCTGGCTCGACGAATTCGCGGCGACCGGCCTGAAGTTTGAGGACATCGACTATGTCCTGTGCAGCCACCTCCATGTCGATCACGTGGGGTGGAACACCCGTATGCAGGATGGCAATTGGGTACCGACATTTCCCAATGCACGATACCTGATGGTGGATCAGGAATATGACTACGCCAGCCGCTGGGCGCGCGAACACCCCGAAGACACGGCGATGGCCGCACTGTTCCAGGCGGTGTTCGACGAGAGCATCCAGCCCGTCGTCGACGCGGGTCGCGCTGATTTCGTTTCCGCCACCCACGTGCTCGACCCATATGTGCGATTCCTGCCCACGCCGGGCCACACCCCGGCGCATGTGGCGATCTGCGTGGGACGCGATGCCGATAGCGCGGTGTTCACCGGTGATCTGATCCATTCCCCGATCCAGACTCGCCTGCCGGACCTCAAGGTGCGGCTAGACGACGATCCCGAACAGGCGTTGCAATCGCGCCGCGCTTTTTTCGAACGCTTCGCCGACACCGGGACGCTGGTGTTCACCATGCATTTCCCGGCCCCGTCGGTGGGCTATCTGCGACGCGATGGGGGCGCCTACGTGCTCGACTACCGGGATCCTGACGGCGCATGATTTGCCCAGTCTCGAGCCGGGGATTTGCCGGGCCAAGCATTTGTCGTCTGCCAAACATTCTGTCTTTGTATTGGTTCGGCCTGCCACCCGAGAATAGACGACAATCAACACGGTTCGCGGCGGTTGCGCACTTTCCTGCTGCTGGATGGTAAAGAAAATAGAAAAGTTAGGGAGGGAATTATGAAGGCGTTTCTTAAGGTAAGCGTTGCTGTTTCCGGTCTGTTGACTGCCACGACAGCGTACGCGCAGGATGTCCCCGCGACGACCACTGCGACCGATTCGGCCACCAACACCGACGACGTCGGCCTCGGCGCGATCGTCGTGACCGCCCAGAAGCGTGCGGAAAATCTTCAGGACGTTCCTATCGCGGTGATCGCAGAGACGGGCGAGCAGCTCGTCAATATCGGCGTTACCAACACGATGCAGCTGAACACGCTTGCCCCGGGCCTCAACATCCGTTCCACGGTCGGCGCGTTCCAGCCCTATATTCGCGGCATCGGTACGTCGTCGAGTATTGTCGAAAACCCCGTCGCGCTCTACGTCGACGGCGTTTATTATCCGCAACAGCGCGAGGGTCTGGTCGAATTTAACGATGTGGACCAGATTTCCATCCTCAAGGGCCCGCAAGGCACCTTGTTCGGCCGAAACGCCACGGCGGGCGTGATTCAAATCAATACCAAGGGCCCGCGGTTCGACTTCGGCGGCAGCGCCAACGTTTCCTACGCGAATTACGATACGCTTCACGAAGACGCCTTCGTCACCGGGCCGATTTCCGACAAGGTGGCATTCAGCCTTGCTGGCTCAAATACCAACCAGGGCCGTGGCTGGGGCAAAAATGGTCTCGGTCAGGACACCAACAAGCTCGACCACCAGTGGAGCGTGCGGGCCAAGCTGCTGATCGAACCGACGTCCACCAGCAGCATCCTATTCAGCGCCGACTATATGAGCCGTTTCGCCCATTCGTTCAGTTATCAGCCTTTCCCCGGCACGGAATTCTTCTACACGGGCAAGGTTGCGACCAACGGCCAGATCATCACGCGCCCACCGACCTCGAACCCCTATGATACGGCTGCGCCGTATGACAGCACCATGGGCACCAAAGGTGGTGGCCTGTCGATGACGTTCACCACCGAACTGCCGTTCGCCAAGCTTGTATCGATCACCGCCTATCGTGAAAGCAAGGGTTCGTACGACTTTGACGGCGCGGGCGTTGCACCGGTTCTGCAGTTGACGATCGCCCCCGATCAGCCTTCGAAGATGATCAGCGAGGAGATACAGCTCCTCTCGACGAGCGATGGTCCGCTGACCTGGGCTGCCGGTCTCTACTACATGTATTACGACGATGCCGTTGATGGGACGCTTCGCTATCGCTTGGGCGTTCCCAATCCGGCCGGTGGTTTTTATATCACGCCGACCTCCAACTATTCGGTCGGCCGGCAGGTGGTGAATTCGGTGGCGCCGTTTGCGCAAGCCGATTTCGAAATCACGCCCGGCACCACGCTGACGCTCGGCGCGCGATACAATTATGAAACTCGCCGGTTCACCGGCAGCTTCAATCCTGCCGCCGATTTCGACAACCCGGTTGCCGGACCGAACATCGTTCCTCAGGAACTGACCGCGAAGAAGCCGACGTTCCGGGTTGCCCTGAATCAGGAAATAAGTCCTGGCGTGTCGGTCTATGCCTCGTTCAACACCGGGTTCAAGAGCGGTGGTTTCAACATCATCGCGCCCAGCGGCGTGGCCAGTGCGATCGCTAACAATCAGCCGACCTTCTTCCAGCCGGAAAATCTCAAGGCATATGAACTCGGCTTCAAGTCGGAACTGTTCAACCACCGAGTACGCCTGAACGCCGCCGGGTTCTATTACGATTATAAGAATATCCAGGTCATCCAGCTAACGCCGGCGGGCCAGATCATTCTCAATGGTGCCGGGGCACGGATCTACGGTCTCGATGCCGACATGGAGGCCAGCGTTGCGGAAGGGCTGCGCATCAAGGCCGGCATCGCCTTGCTCGACGCCAAGTTCACCGACTTCCCGAACGCGCCGACCAACCTGAATTTCAGCCAGAACAACGCGCAGTTGGCCTCTCTCGCATATTGCAATGCCAACCCGGCGGTCTGCAATGCCAAGGGCAACCGCCTGCCCCTGTCGCAGAAGATTTCGGGCAACCTGTCCGTCGATTACGACACGCCGGTCAGTTTCGGTGACCTGCACTTCAACATCACCGCCAACTACAATGGGGATTACTTCTTCGAGCCGGACAACAAGCTGCGTCAGCCTGCTTACACGCTGCTGAATTCGTCGATCAAATGGACGTCCTCGAACGAGACCTACAGCCTGCAGCTTTGGGGTCGCAACCTGCTCGACAAGAAGGTCGTGACTTACACCACCAGCCAGACCAACTACGGCTATACTACCGTGTCGAGCCAGGCTCCCATGACTTACGGTGTGACCGCCGGCGTGAAGTTCTAATTAGTATGCCGACGCCCTTCTTCCCTGCGGGCGTCGGTACTTTTTCTGATGCCGGCCCAACAAGGATGTCGAGATGAACGAACTTGAAGGCCGTACTGCGGTTTTGACCGGAGCGGGCAAAACCACCGGGATCGCCTTCGCCGCAGCTCAGGCTTTCGGACGGGCCGGTGCGAAGATCGTGCTGGCCGATGTGATCGACGCTGGCGAATCGATAGCCGCATTAACCGACCAAGGGATCGAGGCCATATCGGTTGAATGCGATGTGTCGACGGCGGACGGCGCCGCGCATCTCAAGCAGAGGGTAGAGGCCCGGTTCGGCGGCTGCGACATTCTGGTCCATGCGGCCACGCTTTTCCTTATCGCGCCGATCGAGGAAATTACCCCGCAGGACTGGCACCGGGTGGTGGGAGTCAATCTCGACGCCATGTATTACCTGACACATGCCTTCGTCGGCGGCATGAAGGAACGGGGCTGGGGGCGGATCATTCCGATCTCGTCGAACAGCTACTATGTCGGTTCAGGCAACCGGGTTCACTACGTGTCGTCCAAAGCGGCGCTGATCGGCTTTACGCGCGGCCTTGCCCGTGAGGTCGGACGCTCCGGCATCACGGTCAACGCGATCGTTCCCGGCGTGGTCGACACCGTCCGTGACCAGGATCCCAACGCACCGCGCGACATTCGCTTCGTCGGTCGCGACGTTTACGAAATCGTGCGCGAACAGCAGTGCATCGACATGACCCTGCGGCCCGATCACTTCATCGGTCCGTTCATGTTCCTGGCGACCGACGCCTCGGCGGCGATGACCGGCCAGGCCATGCTGATCGATGGAGGCTGGTCGCACATCGGTTAGCGATAGCCAAAAATTGCGCTCATCGCCGCCGATCATGGCTTTGTCTGGCGGCCAAGCGTACTTTGTTCTGGTTGTGTGGCATCGTCGTCCGCTACGCACGGTGACGAGCGGGTCCATTGCTCCGGTGCCGCGGCAGAGCGGCCAGCGGGCATGAGATCGGCAGCAATCAGGCTCATAGCAGCTTTGGGAGAGAATGCATGTCCGGCCGCTTCGGCAAACTCAAGACATTGATCGACGGAGAGCTCGTCGAAAGCGCTTCGGGTCAGTGGCTGGAATCGGTCGACCCGGCGACCGAACAGGTGATCGGCTATGTCCCGCTGTGCGACCGCGCCGATGCTGAGCGCGCGATCGCGGCCGCGCAAGCCGCCGCGCCGGCCTGGCGAGACCTCGGGGTCGCGGGGCGAGCGGCCAAGCTGCGCGAACTAGCGGCGCGCCTGCTGGAGCGTTCGCAGGAACTGCTGGATATCGAAGTGGCTGACACCGGCAGTACGGTCGGCAAGATGCGCGGCGATGTCGGACATACGATCGGCTCGCTCGAACAATATGCCGGTCTGGGGTTGGAGATGAAGGGGGAAACGATCCCCGCCAGCGTGAACCACCTTCATATGACCGTGCGCCAGCCCTTCGGCGTGGTGGGACGGATCGTGCCGTTCAACCATCCCCTCTACTTCTCGCTCGGCGGCAGCGCCGCGCCTCTGATGGCGGGCAATACTCTGGTGGTGAAGCCGCCAGAACAGAGCCCGCTGTCTTCAGCGATCATGTCCGAAATCTGCCGTGACGTGCTACCGAAAGGCGTGATGAACGTCCTCAATGGCGTCGGCGCGGGAATCGGCGATGCGATCGTGCGCCATCCAGGGGTGCGCCGTATCGCCTTTATCGGATCAGTCCCGACAGGTCTCGCCATTCAGCGCGCTGCGGCGGAGAGTGCCGTCAAGCATCTGACGCTGGAACTCGGCGGCAAAAACCCGATGATCGTCTTCCCCGATGTGGACGTCGATCAGGCCGTTACGGCTGCGTTCCAGGGCATGAACTTCGCCTGGTCGGGCCAGTCTTGCGGGTCGACCAGCCGCCTGCTGGTGCATGATTCGATTTACGACGACGTGGTCCAGCGGCTTGCTGCGCGTATCGACGCGGTGAAGCTTGGCATGCCGGCCGATCCTTCCTCGGAAATGGGGCCTATTAATTCCAAGGCTCACTACGAACGCGTGCTGCGCTACATCGAATACGGCAAGGAAGACGGCGCCACCCTGATGGCTGGGGGGGTGCGCCCCGATGGAGATGACTTCGCGCGCGGTTATTGGGTGCGTCCCACCCTTTTCGGCAATGTGACGCCGGACATGCGGATCGCTAAGGAAGAAATTTTCGGACCTGTCCTGTCTGCTCTGCGCTGGAGCAACATCGACGAGGCCCTGCGCATCGCCAACGGCACCGAATATGGTTTGACCGCGTCGATCTGGACCAACGATCTGAAGACCGCATTGCGTACCGCTCAGAAGGTCGAGTCCGGCTATATCTGGGTCAATGGCGCATCTTCGCATCATCGCGGCACCCCCTTCGGCGGGCTGAAAAACAGCGGGATCGGGCGCGATGAAGGTCTGGAGGAGCTGCTCAGCTATACTGAGCAAAAGGCGATCCACATCGCGTTGTAGAAACGGCGGCAAGCGACCCATCGAGGCCGTGTCGCCGCTTAGGGAATGAGGATGAAAATGGCTTCGTGGATGGTCGGTGTCGACACCGGCGGGACTTTTACCGATCTGGTCGCATTTGAACGCGAGAGCGGGGAGACGCGCTTGGTCAAGGTGCCGTCCTACCCGCCCGATCCGTCGCAGGCGGTCATGAACGCGCTGGGACAGTTGGCGGAAGGCGGGGTAAATCCTACTCAGATCGACTTCTTCGCGCATGGTACCACCGTGGGCACCAACGCCGTGCTCGAACACGACGGTGCGGTTACGGGTCTGCTGATCACGCGCGGTTTTCGCGCCACGTATGAGGCGCAAGGGTGGATCCAGCCGTCGGGCGACGATCTTGTCAATCCGCTCTATCGCAAACCGCCCATGCTGGTGCCGCAATACCTGACCGAGGAAGTGTCCGGCCGGCTCGATTATCGCGGTGAGGAGATAGAGCCGCTCGACGAGGCCGTTGTTCGCACGGCGGTCCACCGTCTCGTGCAGCGCGGGGTGGAATCGATTGCGATCTGCTTGCTGTTCTCGTACCTCAACGACGCGCACGAACGGCGCGTCGCCGCGATTGTCGCCGAAGAAGCGCCGCAAGTGCGGATTTCGCTGTCGGTCGATATCCTGCCGGTGATTCGGGAATATCCGCGCCTGTCGACGACCGCGATCGACGCCTATGTCGGGCCCAAGGTAGAAGGTTATCTTCACCGTCTGGACAAGGCGCTCGACGATTTCGGCGTCGTGACCCCTCAGAAGTTCCTGATGCAGTCGAACGGCGGTTTGATGCGGATCACGATCGCCGCGCGTCATCCCAATCAGACGCTGCTGTCCGGGCCGTCGGCGGGGGTGATCGCTGCGACCGAAACCGCGCGCAGTTCGGCCTGCAGCCATGTGCTGACATTCGACATGGGCGGCACCAGCGCGGACATCGGCGTGATCGTCGATGGCCGCATCCTGGAAAGCAGCGAGAACCGCATCGCCGAACATGATATTGCGACCCCGATGCTGGAGATTCGAACGCTGGGCGCCGGCGGCGGCACGATCGCGTTCATCGGCAAGGATGGCCTGCTCAAGGTTGGGCCGGAAAGTTCCGGTTCGTTGCCCGGACCGGTCTGCTACGGTCGCGGCGGCGAACAGCCGACAGTGACCGATGCGAACCTTCTGCTTGGGTCGCTCAGCACCGGTTCGAAGCTGGCCGGGAAGATGACGCTCGACCGTGCCGCCGCCGAAGCCGCGATGACAGGGCGAATCGGCGACAAACTCCACCTCACGGCGCTCGAAACCGCGATCGGGATCATCCGCATCGTCAACAACCAGATGGCAGTCGATCTGCGGATCGCGCTGCGCGAACAGGGCCAGGATGCGCGCCGCTTCACGCTGATGCCGTTCGGGGGCGCGGGTCCGCTGCACGCCTGTTATCTGGCGCGTGCGGTCGGCATTTCGCGCGTGCTGGTGCCGCTCCACCCCGGCATCAATTGCGCGACCGGCTTGCTGCAGACGGTTGTGCGCCATTCGTACATGCGTTCCGCACTCGGCACGTTGGGACAATATCCGGCAGAACAGATGAACGCGCTTTTCGCCGACCTGGAAGAACAGGCCTATCGCGAGGCGGCCGACGAAGGCTTCGCGCGTGATACGGTCGAAGTGCGGCGGCAGATCGACCTACGCTACCCGCACCAGGGTTATGCGCTGGGGGTCGACTGCCCCGCGGGCGATATCGTTGATGGGGATCGGCACACGATCCGCGGCGATTTCGACGAACTGCACCGCCGCATCTACGGCCAGTCGGCCGACGAGGACCCGGAGATCGTGGCTTTCCGCGTCACCTCGGCGATAGCGGTGCCGACGCTCGTTTCCCCGCCGGTCGAACGGACCGATGGCAACGTCGCTCGGGCGCTGACGGGCGAGCGGCCGCTCTACGACGTCGACTTGGATCGCGAATTCACCGCCCGGATTTATGATCGGGCCAAGCTGCGCGCGGGCGACGTCATCGAAGGCCCGGCTATCATCGATCAGTACGATTCCACCACTGTCCTCCTCGCCGATTTCGTGGCTATGGTCGCCGACGATGGGGTTCTAGCGATCGAACGGAGGCAAGCGGCATGAGCATTGATCCCATCACCACCGAAGTGATCGCCAGCCGCCTCACCGAGATTGCCGGATCTATGGATTACGCCCTTTATCACAGCGGCTATTCCCCGATTCTGCGTGAATCGAAGGACGGCACCGCCGGACTGACGGATGCCTCCGGCCGCATCGTAATGCTCAGCGGCGGGCTGCTCTATCATGCCCTTGCCTATGAACAGGCGGTGCGGGAGGTGCTGCGTCGTTATCCCGGTCCGGCGATGAAGCCGGGCGACAGCTTCATTGCCAACGACCCCTATCTGGCCGGCAACGCCCACGCGCCTGACATGGTCGCGGTTTCGCCCGCCTTTAGCGATGCGGGCGAACTGCTCGGCTTCGGGGTCAGCATCGCGCACAAGGCGGATATCGGCGGCATCGTGCCGGGTTCGTCCGGAGCTGCGGCGCGCGAAATCTATCACGACGGGCTGCTGCTGCCTGCGGTCCGGTTCCAGAGCACCGAGGGAGTCGATGGCGCGATCGAGGCGATCGTGCGTAACAACTCGCGCGCACCCGACATGGTGCTGGGCGATATCCGCGCACAGGTCGGCTGCACCCGCCTGGGGGCCGAGCGGCTGACCGAACTGGCCGCCGAATATGGGACCGCGACATTGGCCAGCGCGATCGATGGGCTGATCGCGGTGACAGCGCAGCGCCTTCGCAACGAACTGGCGCAATGGCCCGACGCATCAGGCGAGGCGGAAGGCTTCCTGGATCACGACGGGGCCGACCCCGATCGCCGCCTGCGCATCCATGTGCGCGCTGAAAAGCGCGGCGATGTCATGCACTTCGATTTCTCGCAGACCGATCCGCAGGCCGCTGGCCCGGTCAATCTGGTCGAGACAATCACCCGTGCCGCATCGCTGCTCGCGCTTGTCGCCACCGCGGATCCGGCCATCCGCGTGAACGCGGGGGTCGCCGAGGCGGTGCGCTTCACATTGCCGGAAGGTCTGGTAGTGAGCCCGCAGCGGCCCGCCACGGTCAATCATTATTATCCCACCGCGCATCTGGTCTACTGCTGCGTCCTTGCCGCGCTCGGCCGTCTCAATCCGGACCGTGCGATCGCTCCCTCGGGGCTGGGCACCGGGGCGGTTTCGATCGGCTTCCAAAAGACGCGGACCGGCAAGCCGGCGGTGCTCTACGAACTGCTGGTGACATCGCTGGGCGGATCGACGCGTCAGGACGGCGCCTCGATCGTCGCACCGATGAGCCACTTCACGCCGTCCACACCGGTCGAGATCGTCGAGGGCGAATACCCCGTGCGTATCCGCAGCTTCGACATCCTGACCGATTCGGCCGGGGCAGGGCGGCATCGGGGCGGCACCGGTTACGTGCGCGAGTACGAAGTGCTCGACGACTGCACGCTCACCGTCCGTTCGTCCAATCATCGCAACCCGGCCTGGGGCGTGCTGGGCGGGCAGAGCCCGTCCCCCACGCGCGTGATCCTCAACCCCGATTCCGCTGCACCCGAAGTGCTCGGCGCGATCGTCACCCGTTCGCTGCGCAAGGGCGACGTACTGCGTTGCGAACAGAGCGGCGGAGGCGGTTTTGGCGAACCGCGCGAGCGAGCGGACGAGGATGTCCGGCGCGACGTGCGCGACGGGTATATCAGTGTCGAGGCAGCCCGTTCGATCTACGGGCGCGAAACCGAGACCGCATAATAATTCAACGACCGCGATCCGGCCCACGCGCCCGGTCGCCGCAATTTAGGACGACGATATGGGCAAGCATTTCGACCTCACCGACAGGGTGATCATCATCACTGGCGGCGGCAAGGGTATCGGTCGAGTCTACGCCGAGGAAATGGCTTCGCTGGGTGCGAAGGTTGTCACCGCCGACATCGACGGCGAGAGCGCCGAAGCCGTCGCTGCCGCGATCCGCCAGTCGGGGGGGCAGGCATTGGGTGTGCGTGTGGACATCGCCGATGCGGATTCGTGCGACGCGATGGCGGCAGCCACGCTCGATGCGTTCGGTACGATCACCGGCCTGGTCAACAATGCTGCGCTCATGAGCACGCTGCCCCGCCGATCGTGGTTCGAGATCCCGGTCGAAGAATGGGATAAGGTGATGGACGTCAATCTGCGCGGTCTGTTTCAGTGCTGCCGCGCCGTGTACCCGACCATGCGCGACGCCAACTACGGCAAGATCGTCAATATCTCCTCCAGCCGGATCTGGGATGGCAGTCCCAACCGATTGCACTATACGACCTCGAAAGCGGGTGTGTTCGGGTTCACCCGCGCCCTGGCCAGCGAGGTCGGGAGCGACAACATCACCGTCAATGCGGTGACGCCGGGCTTCACGCTCAGCGACACGCAGATCCAGAATTCGGATCCCCAATATCTCGCTACGCGCAAGTTCGACGACCAGCTGATCAAGCGCGCGCAGGTGCCCGACGATCTCGTCGGCGCGGTGATGTTCTTCATGTCGGGTTCGAGCGATTTTATCTCCGGCCAGACGCTCAACATCGACGGCGGCCGTACGATGCATTGATGCGCGGGGGAGCGTGATGGACAAACCTGCACACCGGCGGATCGGAATCGTCGGTCTGGGCGCGATCGGATCGCCGGTCGCGTGCCATCTGGCGGCGTCAGGACACGATGTGACCGGCTATGACCGCGACCCTGCGCGTGCCGCCATGCTGGCGGCGGACGGCGTTTCGGCGGCCGACGGCCTCGCGGGGCTGGCTGGGTCGGACATCGTCTTGGTGCTGGTGGCAACCCCCGCACAGCTGGGGAGGGTGATCGGCGAGATCGCCATGTGGCCGGATACTGGAATGCCGGCATATGTCGTGGTGTCGAGTTCGGTGGCGCCCGCCGACATGCAGGCGGCGGCGCGCGCGCTGGCCGGGCGTCCCGTGCGGATCGTCGACGCACCGGTCAGCGGTGGGGTCGTCGCTGCTCGTTCGGGCAAGCTGACCTTTCTTGTCGGTGGCGAAACGCAGGACGTATCCGCTCTGACCCCGCTGTTCATGCCTCTTGCCCGGGCGGTTCATCACTGCGGCCCGCTGGGTTCGGGACAAGCGGTCAAATCGATCAACAACCTTATCGCGGTGACGAACCTGTTCATCAGCGCGGAAGCCTTTGCGCTTGCGCTCGACGCGGGTCTCGACCTTGGTCAGATCAGGCCCGCGCTGGAGGCGGGATCGGCGCGAAATTTTCTGACCGATCCGACAAGCGATCCGGCGGCGGTGTTCGCCGTCTGGTCTGACGATCCTGAAGATTTCCATGCGGTGAATGCCATCAACAGCAAGGACTTCGCACTCGCAATCGATCTTGCCGCGCCAGGCAGCACCTTGCCCACCGTGGCGGCGATGCGCGGCGTTATCGCGCAGGCTGGCGACGAGACGCTTGCAAACTGGCGGCGGGCGGCCGCCAGTTTCAAGAAAGAAAAGCTATGACGATTCCCACATATTCGCTGCCCCGCGCGGGTCGTCGAGCATCGTGTACGCATCGCGAAATTCCGGGTCGCGGGTGACGCTTTGAAGCCCCTCGTAGAGGACCGTCGAGAGATAGATTTCGGGGTCGGAGAGGGACTCGGTGGCGCGGCGCATCATATACAGCGTGCGTTCGATCTGGGGTTCGACGATCAGGCGCACGCTCAGCGAACCATCGCGATGTTCAACCGCCACGCCGCCATAGGGTGCGATGGCACCCGCACGTCCGCTGCGGGCGATTTCCCGTGCCGCCTGCATCGAGCCGATCTCGTAGGTGCCAATCACGGGCATATCAATCCGGCTCGCCGCTTCTTCGATCTTGGGCCGGATCGAGTTCTGATCATCCGGCACCGCCAGCGGACGGTCGAGCACTTCGGCCAACGTGATGGGTTCGTCGCCTTCGCCCGGAGCGGTCAGGTAATAAAGCCGTTCCCGCATCACCGCGACCGACTGCAGACCGGGCGCCTCGGCAGACCCGAAACCAAGGCCGATGTCGATCCGTCCGCTGTTGACCCATTCGCCGAGCGAGTGGCTCGTGCCCTCTACGATCTTGACGCGTATATTGCCGTCGAGAGTCGCCTCTACGATGGGGCGTGCGAGGATCGCGGTGAGACTGGGGGTCAGACCAATCGTGACGGAAGGCACATCGGCGTTGCCCTGAAGTTCGCGCACCTTCTGATGGATCTTGTCGGTCTGCTCGAAAATACTGCGCGCCCAGTTCAGCACCACCTCGCCCGAAGGCGTCAACTTGACACCCCGCGATGTTCGGATCAGCAGCTGCGCGCCGAATTCATATTCGAGGCTGCGCATCTGCAGGCCGAGCGCGGGCTGGGCGATGTTCAGCTCGCTGGCGGCGCGGGTGATCGAACCCAGTTCGCCGACCCGCACAAAACTGCGCAGAAGCTTGAACCGCAAACTGTCACCTCTCACGATCCAACTCCTTGTCGGCCTAGCCATCACTTCCGTCGAACGCGGGAAGCAGCATCGCGCACAATCCGCGCCGCCGCAACCCGCCTGGGCCTGCAGGCGCATGCATCCGTCAGGCGACCGGGCGATTTTTCGACACTAAAACTTGCAAGTTTAATTGTCAATTTATACGAGGTTGAGATGCCGTCGCGAAGCGAAAAGACAAGCGAGCTGGAAGCCACGGTCGTGGCCCTGCTCGACGCCAGCGGATATATGGCGCGCCGTCTTCGCGCCGAATCCAATCCCACCGGGCTGAGCTGGTCAGAGACGATTACCCTGGCGCGGGTCGAGCGGGCCGGAGCGATCACGATCGCCGCGCTCGCCCGGGCGGACGGGGTGACGCCGCAATCCATGCGGATCACTGTCCAGCGTCTCGAACGCGCCGGGTTGCTGGTGCGCGAGGCGCATCCCCATGATCGCCGCCAAGTCCTGTTCCAGCTTTCCCAACTGGCGCGCGATACGCGTGCCGATACCATCGAACGGCGGTTGCACTGGCTCACCGTTTCCCTTGCGGCGCTTGATCCCAAGGAGATCGCCACGTTGCGCGCCGCCGCCACGCTGATGAAGCGGATTGCGGAATCGTGAGGATGGCCCGGCGCCCGCCACGACCGCACAACCCGGCGGACGGGTTTAACTTTCGCTTTGTCGGGCCGCTGGCACTCGGCGCGACTCTCAATCCGCTGAATTCCACGATGATCGCGACGGCTCTGGTTCTGATCGCCGACGATATCGGCGTTCCCATGACGGAAATTAGCTGGCTGATCGCCGGGCTCTATATCGCCAGTGCCATCGCGCAACCTACGATGGGCAAGCTGGCCGACCTGTTCGGTCCGCGGCGCATTTATCTGTTTTCTCTAGTGATCGTGGCGCTGGCGGGTCTCGTCGGGCAGCTGGCGAACGGGCTTTTCGGGTTGGTCGCATCGCGCGTGTTGCTGGGGATTGGCACTTCGGGTGCATATCCTTCGGCGATGCGCCTGTTTCGCGAGCGGGCCGACCTGATCGGGGCCCCACCACCGCGTAAGGCCATGGGCATGCTGTCGCTGGCCGCGTTGTCCACCGCCGCTTTCGGACCGCTGCTGGGCGGCATCATGACCCATTGGCTGGGCTGGCATGCGATCTTCAGTATCAACATCCCCTTGGCCCTGATCACTTTGCTGCTGGTACGCGCGGGCATCCCGCCGGCACCACGCCGCGCCACCCACTGGCGACGCGTCCTGTTGGAAATCGATCCGGTCGGCATGCTGCTGTTCACCGCCGCGCTGATGACCTTGCTGCTATGGCTCTTCGAAGCGGACCGGCTAGGCTATGGGGTTCTGGTGGCCAGCGCGCTCCTGTGGCCGGTGTTCGTGATCCATTCGTTGCGTCAGGCGACGCCGTTCATCAACATGCGTATGCTGATCGACAACGTGCCGCTATCCCTGACCTACTTGCGGGCGAGCGCGCTGATGATGGTCGTTTACTGCATCGTCTATGGCTACACGCAATGGCTGCAAAGCGTCGGCTATTCGAGTGCCGAAGCCGGCCTGTTCATGCTGCCGATCGCGACCGTATCGGCTGCCTCGTCTCTGGTCGGCGCGCGAACAAAGGGAATCCGCGGGCCGTTCCTGTTTTCGATTGCCTGTGCGTTGGTGGGCAGTGCTCTGTTATTGATGCTGCACACTGGCAGCCCGGTCTGGACCATCGTGGCCGTGGGGCTGCTGTTTGGCCCGCCGCAAGGGATGTTCATGACGGCGACGCAAGCCGCGGTGTATGTTCAGGCGAGCGCGAACGATATCGGCGCCGCGGCGGGGTTGCAGCGCTCGGCCCAGTATATCGGTGCGATTGGCGCGGCCACCGCGCTAGCCAACATTTTCGGCCAGCGTGCCAGCGATACCGGTCTGCATCATTTGGGGATGATGATGGGATTGCTGTGCGCGGCGGCGCTTCTGCTGACGATCCTCGACCGGACGATCCCCCGCGGGGCGGTGGGTTGAGGTTCAGGCGGCCGACGTCTGCGTTGGCCGAACGATGGATCGCCGGGTCGACAGCAACAGAAATGCCCCCAGCAGTGCGCAGAGCGACATCAGCAGCGAAACCGAAAACCGGTCCATGCCAAGGTAGAACAGCAGCCCTGCGAAAGCCGGGGTGATTGCGCCGGCGACCCGCCCCATCCCCATGCCGAAGCCGACGCCGGTGGCGCGCATCGCCGGGGGAAAGGCTTCGACGATGACGCCATAGATAGATGTCACACCGCCGTAGAGAAACAGCCCCATCGTCCCTGCCAGCGCCAAAAGAACGATCTGCGGAAACTCACCAAATCCAAAGATCGTCGTGAAGGCCATCAGCCCGATCATGTAGCATGCGGCCATCGCCGCCAATGGCATCCGCTTGCCGATCAGGCCCACCGACAGGCATCCAGCGACGCCGAACAGCGACAGCGTGGAAGAAGTAACGGTGGCGAAAGACGATGAATATCCGAGATCGGCAACAAGCTGCGGCAGCCAGCTGAGGACATAGTAGACGGTCATCAGGAACAGCAGATTGGCCGCGGCCGCAGTGATGGTTCGGCCGACCTGTCCGCGCGCGAAGATCGCGCGATAAGACGATTTTTCCGGACCCCGCGCCGGGGCCGGCGGCAACATTTCGAGCGGCTCATGGCCGCACTTTTCGAGATAGACGTTGAGCTTTTCGAGCGCGCCGGGCGGCCGCTTTACCAACAGGAAGGCAGGCGGTTCGAGCAGGATGAAGTACGACACCGCCAGCATCAGCGCCGACAGCGCCGCGCCGAGCAGGAACACGGCATGCCAGCTAGCATATTGCAGCAGCACCGCCGCTGCAAATCCGCCCAATGTCCCACCCAGCGGATAGCCGACAGCATAGAATCCCAAGGCTAGGCGCCGCCGCGCGGCGTTGGAATATTCCATCGCCAATGGCGCATTGATCGGCACCAGCGCCCCCAGTCCCAGCCCGGCGAGTATGCGCGTGGCCGCGAGCATCGTCACCGAGTCCGAGAGCGCGGCCAGCACCATCCCGATTGTCATCAGCACAAGAGTCGCAAGGATGAGGTTGCGGCGGCCGAAACGGTCCGCCAGCGGCGCGAGAAAGAATGATCCCAGCGCCATTCCCATGAGCCCGCTTGACAGCGCGATGCCGAGTTCGGCCTTGTTGATCTGCCATTCGGCCGAAATGGCCGGCGCGGCGAAAGTCATCGACAGCACGTCGTAGCCATCGACCCCGTTGAGGAGTGCAGTGAGTGCAATTGCGCGCTTCTGGGTTCCGCTAAGCGGAGCGGAATCCAGCCGTTCTTTGACGTCGTACATCAGGCCCTCTGCCTCTTGTCTTTTCCATTCGCCCCGGTTGTCCGGGCTACCGCTGTGGTGCGAGGGGTTGGGGAACGGCAAGCATCCACTGGCACCCACCACGCGACCTTATCCACCACGGTTCAACTGCGGTATGCCCCGGGCAGCGCGGGCAAGTCCACAACGGCAGCCAAGCCGATTTGGCTTAGCCGACATTGCGCCTGTGGTATGGCGCGCCGTTTCACGCCGGATGTCGACTAGCGCCGGATAGCGGGGCGGGACGCTCGCTTGCGCATTGTGAAATCGACGGTTGGTGGAACTTCGCCTAACCGGGCTACGGTCGCCTGGCGCATCGGCGATCGATGAAAGGAAGGCTGGGGATGAAGTTGTGCTGCTTCGACGAGGGTCGGTTGGGCGTCGTTATCGGAGACGAGGTCGCCGACATCAGTGAAATTCTGGCCGAACTGCCCGCCCCCGCTTGGCCGGGCGGAGGTGAAGACAGACTGTTTGCGGCGCTTCCCGCGCTCATGCCGAAGGTCGAGGCCATCCTAGACCGCGCGCCGCGAAAGCCGCTGTCTCAGGCTACGCTGAGGCTGGCTGTCGCGCCGACCAAGGTTATCGGCGCGCCTGTAAACTACCGCGATCACGCCGCCGAGGCAGAGGCTGATAAGGAAACATTCTTCGCGCACCAGTTGATCCGGATTCAGGAGATCGGCCTGTTTCTGAAAGCCAACAGCTCGCTCGTCGCGCCCGCGCAAGGGATCGCCTTACGTCATAGCGATCGCCGCACCGATCACGAACTCGAGCTTGCGCTCGTGATCGGCAAGACCGCAGACCGCGTCAGCCGCGACGACGCTCTCGACTATGTGGCGGGCTATGCGATCGGACTCGACATGACGGTGCGAGGTAAGGAAGAACGTTCGTTTCGCAAGTCGATCGACACATATTCGGTTTTCGGTCCTTGGATCGTCACCGCCGACGAGATCGAGGATCCCGGCAATCTGGACATGGAACTGACGGTCAACGGCGAAGTCCGGCAATCGGCCAACACCCGCGACCTGGTTCTGGGTGTGCCCGAACTGATCGAGATGGCGTCCAGCTATTACACGCTACACCCCGGCGACATCATCATGACCGGAACGCCGGCGGGTGTCGGCCCGGTAGCCGAGGGCGATACGATCCACGCCCAGATCGACGGGATCGGTAGCATTACGGTCAAGGTTCGTGCAGCTTGATACATGCAGTCGCTATGCGGCAGCTTCGGCGCTGATAAGCTTGTCCGGCATTATCGGGGTATAGGGTGCGATAGGACGCGACCGGATGTGGTCGCCGGCATCCGTACCCCGCAGTACCTCACCAAAGCCGCACGCGACGCGGCGGGGGCCAAGCCGCTCAGCATGGAAGAGGCGATGCCTGGAGCCTACAGCGGACGGGCCCGCGTGTTCGACCTGCTCGAAACGCACTACCGCGACATGCAAGGCATCGAGTTCACGGTGGAACGTGGCAAGCATACCCGATCTTATCAAGCTGGAAGTGTCGCTGCGGCACAAGATGCAGGCGCATCAGATGTGTACGACCCCTGCGAACGATATCGATGAAGATTCGGAGCGACAACAAGCGTACTTTGAAGAGGCATGCAGGCGTGAACTGATTTCGGACGTGTTGGATAGATAGCTGCACCCCCCGGCTATCGCCCTAGTTCGCGATTTCTAAAAGATCGCGCCAGAATTCATCAAAACTGTCAGCTTGGCAGTCATATTCGATGCCTAACAACAATTCAAAATTCTGGTAAATCCAAATCCCAATATCCATGCATGGTCAAAAGAATAAGATAGGGAATTACATTCATTCCATAGGACTTTTGATCATATGAAATTGTTCCGTCCAGGTGACGGCAATATATCAATCAAGATTTGATCATTATCCGCGATAACAGATTGCGGCGAATCTGATACGGATAATATACGTAATTAGTCAAACGCATTTTATCGAACAGCTGTAATGAAGCCCTAAATATATCGAAGATTGGAACTGCAATTGAGTTTGAAACTCTCGAAAACGATTGGTCGCCTTCTCGTCGCCAACCGCAGCGAAATTGCGATCCGGGTCTTCCGCGCCGCAACCGAACTGGGCATCCGCACCGTCGCCATCTATGCCGAGGAAGACAAGCTCTCGCTGCACCGGTTCAAGGCGGACGAAGCTTATCATCTGGGTGACGGCGCAGGGCCAATCGCGGCCTATCTCGACTGGAAGCGGATCATCGCGATTGCGAAGAAGGCGAAGGTTGACGCGATCCATCCCGGTTATGGCTTCCTGTCGGAAAATCCTGATTTTGCCGAAGCTTGCGCCGAAGCTGATATCATCTTCATCGGTCCGAGCCCGGGAACCATGCGCGCGCTGGGTAACAAGGTGTCGGCGCGGCATATTGCGATCAGCGCGGGGGTCCCAGTGGTGCCTGCTACCGAGCCGCTGCCCGACGATGAAACGGAGATCAAGAAAATAGCGGCGAAGATTGGCTATCCGCTGATGCTGAAGGCCAGCTGGGGCGGCGGCGGGCGCGGTATGCGCCCGATCGAGGATGAAGCCGGGCTGATGGATGCGGTGCGTTCCGGCAAGCGTGAAGCAAAGGCTGCTTTCGGGCGTGACGAGGTTTACCTTGAAAAGTTGATCCGCCGCGCGCGCCATGTCGAAGTGCAGATACTGGGTGATAGCCACGGCAATCTTTTCCACCTGTTCGAACGCGATTGTTCGATCCAGCGTCGCAACCAGAAGGTGATCGAACGCGCACCCGCACCCTATCTCGACGAGAGCCAGCGGCAGGGATTGTGCGAGGCCGCACTGAAGATAGGCCGCCAGACCGGCTATATGGGTGCGGGCACGGTCGAATTCCTGATGGATGCAACCAACGGCGCGTTCTACTTCATCGAAGTCAATCCGCGTATCCAAGTTGAGCATACGGTTACCGAGCTTGTGACTGGCATCGATATCGTGAAAGCGCAGATCAAGGTGGCGATGGGCGGCCATCTGGGCGTGGCCGAAGAAACCGGGGTGGCGCAGCAGGACCAAATCAAGCTGTCCGGTCATGCGCTGCAATGCCGGATCACTACGGAAGATCCGGAAAATAACTTCATTCCCGACTATGGCCGGATCACCGCCTATCGCGGCGCGTTCGGATACGGCGTGCGCGTCGATGGCGGCACCGCCTATTCGGGCGCCGTGGTCACGCGCTATTACGATCCGCTGCTGGAAAAGATCACCTGCTGGGCGCCGACGCCGGACGAAGTAGTGGCGCGCATGGTCCGCTCGCTGCGCGAATATCGCATCCGTGGGGTGGCGACCAACCTGGCCTTTCTTGAGAATGTGCTGACGCATCCCGATTTCGCCGCAAACCGTTACACGACCAAGTTCATCGATGAAACGCCGGGGCTGCTGACCCTGAACAAGCGTCGTGACCGTGCGACGCGGCTGCTCAACTATATTGCCGATGTCAGCGTGAACGGGCATCCGGATGTGAAAAGCAGAGCTAGGCCTCCGGCGCATGCGCGCGTGCCAAAGGCGCCTGCAGAGTCGGGCGCTGTGCTTGATGGCAGCCGACAGATATTGGAGAAGAGCGGCGCGAAAGGGCTGGCGGATTGGATCAGGGCGCAGCCGCAGCCTCTGATAACCGACACGACGATGCGCGACGCGCACCAATCATTGCTCGCAACACGCATGCGCAGCGCCGACATGATCGCGGTGGCCGAGAGCTATGCGCTGATGGTGCCGCAGCTGCTGAGCCTGGAATGCTGGGGCGGCGCGACCTTCGACGTTTCGATGCGTTTTCTGTCCGAAGATCCTTGGGAACGGCTCGATGCCATCCGGTACAAAGCGCCCAATCTCTGTACCCAGATGCTGCTGCGCGGGGCAAACGGCGTTGGCTACACCAATTATCCCGACAATGTGGTGCGTCACTTCATCGGACAGGCGGCTAAGGGCATTGATATCTTCCGCATCTTCGACTGCCTAAACTGGGTCGAAAATATGCGGGTGGCGATCGATACCGTGGCGGAAACAGGCAAGATGGCTCAGGGTGCGCTTTGCTATACCGGCGACATACTCGACCCCAACCGCGCCAAATATAGCCTCTCCTATTATGTTGATCTGGCGCGAAAGCTGGAGGCCGCCGGGTGCCATATGTTGGCGGTGAAGGATATGGCCGGGCTGCTGAAACCTGCGGCCGCGACGGTGCTGTTCAAAGCGCTGCGGGAGGCGACAGATCTGCCTATTGCGCTGCATAGCCATGATACTTCGGGCGCCGCAGCGGCGACATTGCTGGCGGCGATCGACGCGGGCGCCGATAGCGTGGACGCGGCGATGGACGCAATGTCAGGAACTACGTCGCAGCCTTGCCTGGGCGCTGTGGTCGAAGCTTTGCGCAACACGCCCAAGGATACCGGGATCGATCCCAAGGCGATCCGCGAACTCAGCTTTTATTGGGAAGCGGTGCGCATCCAGTATGCGGCGTTCGAAAGCGACTTGCGGTCGGGCGCGTCCGAAGTCTATCTGCACGAAATGCCGGGTGGACAGTTCACGAACCTCAAGGAACAGGCGCGCAGCCTGGGCCTTGACACGTGCTGGCATGAAGTGGCGCGCGCCTATCATGACGCGAACATGCTGTTCGGCGATATCGTGAAGGTGACGCCTTCGTCCAAGGTGGTCGGTGACATGGCATTGATGATGGTGGCGCAGGACCTGACGCCCGATGAGATTCTGTCGAGCGAGAAGGACATCGCCTTCCCGGCGTCGGTTGTGGAGATGCTGCGCGGCGATCTGGGACAGCCGCCGGGCGGATGGCCGGCCGATATCCAGAAGCGCGTCCTCGGCAACGAAACGCCCATCACGGTGCGTCCAGCCAGCCTGTTGGGCGACGAGGATTTGGAGTGCGCGCGCAAGCAGGCGGAGCAGCAATGCGGTCGCGCGATCAGCGAGAATGAGCTCGCCAGCTATCTGATGTATCCCAAGGTATTCATTGGCTATGCCGATGCGCGCCGCCGCTATGGCCCAGTCGCGGTGCTGCCGACCCCGGTCTTTTTCTATGGCATGCAACCGGGCGACGAAGCCAATATCGAGATCGAGCAGGGCAAGACTCTGGTAATCGGCCTGACCGCGGTCGGGGACACGGAAGAAGACGGGACCGTCCGCGTGTTCTTTGAATTGAACGGCCAGCCGCGCATTGTCACCGTCGCTGACCGCAACGCAAGCGCGGGCATGGCAGCGCGGCGCATAGCTGACCCGGCAAACGAGAACCATGTGGCGGCGCCCATGCCCGGTGTCGTCGCGACGCTGGTGGTCAGCCAAGGGCAGGCGGTGAAGGCAGGCGACCTGCTGCTTACGCTGGAAGCCATGAAAATGGAAACCGCCATCACCGCGCCGCGCGACGGCACAATCAACGAACTGGCAGTCAAGGCAGGACAGTCTGTGGATGCCAAAGCATTGCTGGTGGTGATGGGTTGAGCTGTTTGGCGTTCTTGATTTGGCGCATTTCAAGGAGATTTGAGATAGGCGTTTAGTCGCGGCATTTGATGGTGTGGACTGCGAGAAAACCGTTCTGACTCAGGGTTCGTTGGATAATGCCCATGCTCGGCGAAGTTGCGTGGAAGGAATACTTCCTTGTTTCCTTCGTTGACTATGATGCGTGATCTACGACCCTTATACGACATATGGCGCATGATTTTATCTGCCCGACAGCGGACGGGGAACTCTCGCTCTTCTTCGCCCTCGATGGACGCAAGGTCGTCTTTCAACCCGATCGGCCTGGGTCTTTCCCCGTGGCTGCGTGTTGTTCGCGCATGACAACGGCAACCATGGAACGTTCAGGTGGCTGCGCCTGTGGCGCATTGAGGTTCGTAGCCCGAGGTGAAGCGTCACGTGTGGGCCTTTGTCAATGCCTTGTTTGTCATGGTGCCGAGGCTGATCAGGCTGACCTCGATCCCGGTGCGTCCCAATGTGCGATATTCCATTCCGTATCCCTATATGAAGCTGGCCTCCGCCCATTCTCCTTAGACGCTGGAGGCGGCAGGACACTCAAGATAATTTCATAAAGCGTTGAGCAAGCCTGTTTCCACGGTCGCCGGAGCCCGGCGGAACGGGAGAACGGCCGCGCGGCCGCCGATCGTTTCGCGCTGCGTGCGCTCCGGGCCGCGAAAGGACCGATTGCGGCCCTCCGTTCCGCCCGCTAAGATCCACAGGGTTCTTTGTCATCGAAGGATCACCGAACGCCCTTGTCCAGCCGGGACATCCGACAGGGATGACCGGCGCCGCGCCGAACCGCGCTTTTCTCCAGAGCTGGATATGCCCGCCACCGTGCCTGATTTACCTGATCCAGCGGATGTGCTTGCCAAGGCCGGTCGCCGCCTGGATGCCCGCGGCCTGGCGCCCGCGACCGCCGGCAATTATTCCGCCCGGCTGGCCGACGGGACGATCCTAATCACCCGGTCGGGCGCGCATAAGGGGCGCCTCGATGCCGCGCAGTTCATGCGCGTGGCGGCGGACGGCACGGCCATCGACGCGGGCCGATCCTCTGCCGAGACGTTGCTGCACTGCCTGATATATGCCGTCGATCCCGCCGCCGGAGCAGTGCTCCACACCCACTCCGTCGCCGGCACGGTCCTCAGCCGCGCGCTGGCCGGCCGGGACGGGATCGCGCTGGCCGAATATGAGTTGCTCAAGATTTTTCCGGGCGTCGCGACCCATGAGGCGAGCGTTACCCTGCCACTGGTCGACAACAGCCAGGACATGCCCGCGCTCGCCGCCCTGCTGCGGCCGATATTGCTGGCGCAGGAGCGGCTGGTGCCGGCTTTCTACATTCGCGGCCACGGGCTTTACGCCTGGGGGCCGACGCTGGATGCGGCCGAGGCGATGGTGGAGGGGTGCGAATTCCTGCTGGCCTGCGCCTGGGAAGAGATGAAGCTGAGGGGAGGGGGCCGATGACCAGGCTGATCCAATATGACGACAGCCCGCCGCATGGAGCGCGGGGCCGGTTGGACGATCACGGCGCGATCGCCGCCATTCTGGAGCCGACGGGCGTGCGGCTTGAGCGGTGGGAGGCGGGCGCGACGCTCTCGCCCGACGCGGCGGATGCCGAGATCATGGCCGCCTATGCGGAGGACATAGAGCGGCTGAAGGCGCGGGGCGGCTACCGGTCCTGCGACATCGTCAAGATGACCCCGGACCATCCCGACCGCGAAGCCATGCGTGCCAAATTCCTGGCGGAACATGTGCATGACGATGATGAAGTCCGCTTCTTCGTCGAAGGAGCGGGCCTGTTCTACATTCGCTTCGGCGGCACGGTCCATGCGCTGGAATGCACGGCGGGGGACCTGATCGTCCTGCCCGCAGGGACGCCGCACTGGTTCGACACCGGGGAGCGGCCGCGTTTCACGGCCATCCGCCTGTTCACGACGCCGGAAGGCTGGGTCGCGCGGTTCACGGGCGATGAGATCGCCCGCGCCGTCCCCCTCTATCAGGGGGCGGCATGAGGCCGGGCGCAATCGTCACCGACATAGAGGGCACCACGTCCAGCATCGCCTTCGTCCATGACGTGCTTTTCCCCTATTCCGATGCGCGGCTTGAGCGCTTCCTCACCGATCATCCGGACGCGGCGGCGGCGATATTCGATGCCGTGCGCGCGGAAGCGGGCACGGACCTGGACCGGCAGGCCTGCATCGCCCTTCTGCGCCAATGGCATGATGCCGACCGCAAGATCGGGCCGCTCAAGCAATTGCAGGGCATGATCTGGGCGGACGGCTATGCGCAGGGGCATTTCACCGGCCATGTCTATCCCGACGCGGCCGAAGGGCTGCGCCGCTGGCATGACGCGGGCATTGCCCTGCATGTCTATTCGTCGGGGTCCGTGGCGGCGCAGAAGCTGCTCTTCGGGCATAGCGATCATGGCGACCTGACGCCGCTGTTCGCGGGCTATTTCGATACGGCGGTCGGCGGCAAGCGGGAAGCGCGCTCCTATCGCGCCATTGCCGATGCGCTGGCCCGCCCGCCCGCCGAGATATTGTTCCTCTCCGACACGCCGGAGGAACTGGCGGCGGCGACGGAGGCGGGCCTTGCCGTGACCCTGCTGGCGCGCGACGGGGCACCGGCCGACAGCCGCTTTCCCATAGCCGACAGCTTCGACGCCATCGGATGGCAGGAGGATCGCCGATGAGCTACACCGCCCTGGACGAACGCAGCGTCGGCCCCTTTCTGGCCGATATAGCCCCCATTGCCGAGCGTCTGGGCGGCAGGCCGGGCGATTGGACGGTGGCGGAGGTCGGGGACGGCAATCTCAATCTCGTCTTCCTGGTGACCGGGCCGTCGGGGGGCGTCGCCGCCAAGCAGGCGCTGCCCTATGTGCGCATGGTGGGCGAAAGCTGGCCGCTGCCGCTGTCGCGTGCCTATTATGAGCGTCTCGCCCTGGCCGATCAGGCCGCCCATGCGCCTGCGCGCGTCCCCGCGCTGCTGCATCATGACGATGCCATGGCGCTCACGGTGATGGCGTTGCTCAAACCTCACCGCACCCTGCGCGGCGCGCTTGTCGAAGGGGAACGCTACCCGCTGCTTGCCAGCCATCTGGCCGAATTCCTGGCCGATACGCTGTTCTTCACCTCCGACCTCGCCGTGCCGGTGGTGGACAAGAAGGCGCGCATCGCCGCCTATCTGGGCAATACGGCCATGTGCCGGATCACAGAGGACCTGATCTTCGACGAACCCTATTTCGACGCGCCCATGAACCGTCATACCCGGGGGCTGGAGGACATCGTCGCCGCCTTCCGGACGGACGTGCCCCTCCGCCTTGCCGCGCAGCGGATGAAGGCGCGCTTCCTCGCCGCGCCGGAGGCGTTGCTGCATGGCGATCTCCACACCGGATCGGTGATGGTGACGGCGGACGATACGCAGGTGATCGATCCCGAATTCGCCTTTTACGGGCCGATCGGCTTCGATGTCGGCATGGTGCTCGCCAATCTCTGGATGGCTTATCTCGCCCAGCCCGGCCAACGTCCGGCGGAGCGGCCCGACCCCTGGCTGCTGGACCAGTCCGAAACATTGTGGAAGGGCTTTGCAAGGCGCTTCACCGGGCATGGGAACGCCCTCGATCCCCAGGCGGACCATGGCGCGCTGCATGCGCTTGCCAAGGGCGATGCCGATCTGCGCGCGGCGGCGATGGAGGATGTGCTCGCCGGCATCTGGACCGACGCGCTGGGCTTTGCCGGTTGCGAGATGATCCGGCGCATCCTCGGCCTTGCCCATGTCGCTGATTTCGAAAGCATCGCGGATGAAGCCCTGCGCGCCGATTGCGAGCGCCGGGCGCTCCAGATCGCGCGCAGGCTGCTGGTCGATCGCGCCGCCTTTCCCGGCATAGCCGCCGTGTCGCATGCAATCCGGCTGGACAGGGCACCCGCATGAGGCTGGAGGGCAGGGCCACGCGCTCCATATGGCTGGAGCCGGATGGATGGAGCGTCGGCATCTTCGACCAGCGGCGCCTGCCCTGGGCGTTGGAGCGGCTGGTCCTGAAAACGCCCGGACAGGCGTTCGACGCCATAGCGGACATGGCCACGCGGGGCGCGCCGCTGATCGGCGCCGTGGCCGCCTATGGGCTGGCGCTGGCCTTGCGCGAAGACCCGAGCACCGCGTCGCTGGAGCGCAGCTTCGCCCATCTCGCCTCGGCGCGCCCGACGGCGGTCAACCTGCGCTGGGCGCTGGAGAGGGTGCGGGCCGCCGTCGCGGAATGCCCGGCCGACGAACGGGCGGCGCTGGCCTATGCACAGGCCGCCCGCCTCTGCGACGAGGATGTCGCGGCGAACCGGGCGATAGGCGAAGCCGGCCTGCCCCTCATCCGGGAAATCGCCGCGCGCAAGGGCGGGGAACCGGTCAATATCCTCACCCATTGCAATGCCGGCTGGCTGGCGACGGTGGACTGGGGCACGGCGACCGCGCCCATCTATCTCGCGCATGACGAGGGCCTGCCCGTCCATGTCTGGGTGGATGAGACGCGACCCCGGAACCAGGGCGCGCTGACCGCTTTCGAACTGGCGGGCCACGGCGTCCCGCACAGCGTCGTGGTCGACAATGCCGGCGGCTTGCTGATGCAGCAGGGCAGGGTGGACATGGTCATCGTCGGCACCGACCGGGTGACCGCCAATGGCGATGTCTGCAACAAGATCGGCACCTATTTGAAGGCGCTGGCGGCGCAGGCGCATGGCATAGCCTTCCACGTCGCGCTTCCCTCCAGCAGTTTCGACCCCGCGACGCCGGACGGCGCGGCCGTGCCGATCGAGCAGCGTGCCTCCGACGAGATACGCTTCATCCCCGGCCCCGATGATCATGGCGCGCAGACCCGCGTCGGCATCACCGCATCGCCCGCCTTCAACCCGGCTTTCGACATTACGCCAGCCGGCCTGGTCACAGGCTATGTCACGGAAAAGGGCTTGATCAGGGACGCGGCGGGCCTTCTCACGCTCCGTTGACCGGTACCGGGCTGAGCGGCTTGACCTCGCGAATGACGACCAGCGTCTTGAACGTGCGGATGCGGTCATTGGCGGCGAACAGGCGCTGCGCCAGATCGTCATAGCCCCCCATGTCACGCGCCACGATGCGCAGCGCGAAGTCATGATCCCCGGTGACGTTCCAGGCCTCCAATATCTCGGGCTCGTCACGGAATATCTCCATCATCTCGTTCATCGTGTGCGCGCTTTCGCGTTCCAGCGAGACGAGGACGATCATGGAGAGGGGCCAGCCGAGATTCCTCGGCCTGACGATGGCGATCTCGCGCTCGATCACCCCGATCGCTCGCAGGCGCCGAATGCGGCGGTAGCAGGCGGGCGGCGACAGGCCGACGGTTTCGGCGAGGGCGGAGACCGGTCGCTGCGCATCGGCCTGCAACAGTTCGACCAGTTTCCGGTCGAAGGAATCGAGGAGATCGTTTTTCATCGCCCTCAAAGGATAGGCGATAAATTTTATCGGAAAAGCGACAAAATCGAACGCACTTATCGCATGCGTTGCGCTAGCTATGCCGCGTCCGTCCAACCATATTCGAGTGTTGCATGTCCAGCGTTGCCGCGCCCCGCCCCCTTTCCACGCGCGTGGATCCTGTCGCCTTCGGAGCGCTCTCCCTCTCCCTGTTGTCGGTCACTTCCGGCGCGTCGCTGGCCAAGCGGCTGTTCCCGCTCGTCGGG
Organism: Sphingobium fuliginis; assembly: GCF_015074805.1. NCBI lineage: Bacteria > Pseudomonadati > Pseudomonadota > Alphaproteobacteria > Sphingomonadales > Sphingobiaceae > Sphingobium > Sphingobium fuliginis. Next base: position 305,113 of record NZ_CP060036.1, read on the forward strand.
CCGGAGGGGGCGACGACGCTGCGCCTCATCGTCGGCGCCGTGATCCTGTCGCTGGTGTTCCGGCCGTGGCGGCTGGACTGGCGGGCGGGCTGGCGGCCGCTGCTGGCCTATGGCGTGGTGCTGGGCGTCATGAACCTCTCCTTCTACAATGCGCTGGCCTATATTCCCCTGGGGCTGGCGATTGCGATAGAGTTCACCGGCCCCCTGACGGTCGCCCTGCTCACCTCCCGGCGGAAGCTCGATTTTCTCTGGATCGGCCTTGCGGTGCTGGGCCTGGCCAGCCTGCTGCCGCTCTGGGGCGCGGCGTCCCAGCTCGACTGGCGCGGCATTGCGCTGGCGCTCCTCGCCGGCGCGTGCTGGGCCGGCTATATCCTGATCGGCCGGCATGCAGGCCGCATGCACGGAGCGGCCGCGTCCGCCGGCGGCATGATCGTCGCCACCCTGCTCGTCGCGCCGGTGGGATTGGTCCATGCCGGTGCCGCGCTGCTGACGCCGCAGGCGCTACTGCTTGGCGTGGCGGTGGGCATCGTGTCCAGCGCCATCCCCTATTCCCTGGAGATGGTCGCCCTGCCCAGATTGCCGTCCAACACATTCGGCATCCTGATGAGCGCGGAGCCGGCCGTCGGCGCGGTCATGGCGCTGATCCTGCTGGGCGAGGTGCTGACGCTGTCCCAATGGTTCGCGATCGGCCTCATCATCTGCGCGTCCATCGGCACGGCGGTCACCGCCCGGGCGGGGGAGGCGATGGAACAGCCCTGATCGCCCGGCGGCGCAACCGGAAGGGCGGCTGACCTATGTGACGCAAAGGCCGGGGTGACGATTGCCGTCATCGGCGGCAAGCCGATCCTGTAGCGGCGGCGCACCGCCATCGGGCACAGTGAGCCTCTGCCCGGCCAGACGCATGCGGAGATCGTGGGCAGCGTCGACGATGGCGAAGCTTTGCAGGCGATGGCGATCGCGGCGCGCGGATGGAGGCCGCTGCCGCATCCCGTTGCGATCCGCAGCCTGCCGGCCCGGCGGGATGGCGGGCCGAACAGGGAACCAATGCCGGGTGCGGTCCATTCCACATCCATGCACATCATCAGCAAAGCCGCCGCCATGCCCGCGACCGGATCGGCAGGAACCGGATCATGAGCAGGGGACGGGACGCGACCTCGCCCTGGCGGATGCCCGCAGGCGCGTGGAAGGACGTGCTCATGCGCACATGGAAGGAAAGCGCGGCGGACAATGTCGGGCTGGTCGCTGCGGGCGTGTCATTCTATGCCTTTCTGGCGTTGCTGCCCCTGCTCGGCGCCATCGTGCTGACCTATGGGCTGGTTGCCGATCCGCAGACGGTGACGCAAAACATGGCGGCGATGACGCGGGTCATGCCCACGGACATCGCCCGCTTCATCGGCGAACAGTTGATGTATGTCGTCCAGACCTCCGGCGGGAAGAAGGGGCTGGGCGTGCTGGTGGCGCTGGCGCTGGCGCTGTTCAGCGCGCGCAATGGCGCGGCGGCGATCGTGACGGCGCTCAACATCGCCTATGAAGAGGAGGAGAAGCGAGGCCTGGTGAAGGTGAACCTGCTGGCGCTTCTCATCACGGCCGGGGCCGTCGCGATGGCCGTATTCGCTCTGCTGTCCATGACCGTCCTTGCCTATGTCGAGGCCTGGCTGCCGTCCTCGCCGGTCCTTGCCATGCTGTCCAGGCTCATGTCCTACCTCCTCCTCGCGCTGGCGGCGGCGGCAGCGGCGGCGACGCTCTACCGCTTCGGTCCGTCGCGCGACCGCGCTCGCTGGATGTGGCTGACCCCCGGTTCCCTGTTCTTCGCGGCGGCATGGGTGCTGCTGACGCTCGGCTTTGGAATATATGTGGCGAATTTCGGCAATTACGGGGCCACCTATGGATCGCTGGCGACCGTCATCATTTTGCTGACCTGGCTTTATCTGTCCAGCTACATCCTGATCTTCGGCGCGGAACTCAATTCGGAACTGGAGCACCAGACGGCGCGCGACACGACCGAAGGCGACGAACGCCCGCTGGGGCAGAGGAACGCCTGGGCGGCGGATCATGTCGCGCAGGGAACGCGGGCGGGCGAAGATAGACCAACCCAAGTTACCAAATTGGGTTAGTCCAAATCTTCGTTGCAGGATCATCGATATTCATGATCTTTCGACATTCCGTCCAAATATCGATTCACCGCAAATCAGGGAAAAGGCACGGAACCGCGCCAGTTTCATACTGTTCATCCCGTACAGCCCAGGAGATGAACTTATGCAGACGCCATCCGATGATCGGAACGACTTGCGCAGCGAACTACGCAACGATGCCGAAAACCTGACCAGTGCCGCGACCGACCGCCTCCATGAAGAGGTGGACGCGCGCAAGAGCCCGCTGGTCGATCAGGCCAAATCGGTCTCCGCCGCGCTCGACCGGGCAGCGGGCGAACTGGGCGAGGGCGCGATGCCGTCCTGGATCAGATCGACGCTGGAACAGGGCGCGCAGCAGATGCGGCGCCTTGCCGAAACCATCGAGCAGAAGGACTCCCGGGAACTGGCGGGCAGCATCCGCCACCTGGCCCGCGACAATCCCGTGACCTTCCTGACCGCCTGCGCGGCGGCGGGATTTGCCGCCAGCCGCATCTTCCGGGCGGAGGCGGACGGCAGCGCCTCAGGTGCCGCCATGGCACCGCCGGCGCCCCAGCCGCAGCCCTATACGACCGTCACGACGCCCGTGCCGCCTTCCGGAACGGGAGGGGTGATATGAGCGACCCGCAACCGGACCGCGCCAGCGTCGCCGGAGCCGGTGGTGGCAGGGACGAGGACATAGCCTCGCTCCTCCGCGCGCTCATGGGGCAGGGGACGCATCTGGCCGAACAGCAGATCGCTTTGTTGAAGGCCGAAGTGCGGGAATCCGCCACCAGCGTGAAACTGGCCGTCGGCTCGGTCGCGGTCGCGGCCGTGGTCGGCATCGCCGGGCTTGGCGTATTGCTGATGGGCCTTGCCTATCTGCTGGCCGACGCCATCGACCATCTGGGCCTTGCTACGCTGATCGTCGGCATCGTCGCCCTGATCGTCGCCTTCATCCTCTATCGCGGGGCGCTGGCCAAGGTTCGCGCCGCCGAACTCGCGCCCGAACGCACGCAGCACGTGCTGGAACGCACACCCTCCGCCCTGCGCGGCGACCTTAATCCGGAGCACAGACCATGACCGACACGCTTGACCGAGATCCCGACGCCATCGAGCGCGACATCCGCCGCACGCAGGAGGATATGAGCCGCACGATCGACAGGATCGGAGACCGGTTGACGCCGCGCAACCTGTTCAACGCCCTGCTGGACAAGGCGGATGAACATCATGTCGACGCCCGGACGCTGCTGGACGGCGCGCGGCGCAACCCCATCGCGCTTGGGCTGATCGCCGCCGGCACGATCTGGCTGATCAGCGACAAGGACTCCCCATTCCCCAGCTTCGGCTCCGGCACTGGGGCAAGCAACCGCCATGTCGATCCGCACCATCGCGATTATGTGGCCCATATGTCCGGCATCGAGATTCGCGATGGGGAAGATGCGATCGCCTATCAGCGGCGCCGCGACGCGGCACGCGCCAACTATCTGATGCTCGAACGCCGGCACGATGAGGATGAGAGCAGCTTCCGCCAGCGGCTCGACGACCTGACCGACAAATTCCGGGAAAAGCGCCATGCCTGGGCGCAGGGTTCGGGGCAGGCGCGCGACGCCGCCGGACATGCGGCCGCGCAGGCCACCGAAAGGGCCCGCAGCCTTTATGACGACAATCCCTTCGTCGGCGGCCTGATCGCCGCGGCGGTCGGCGCGGCGCTGGGATCGGTGCTGCCGCTCAGCCGGACGGAACAGGAAAGGTTGGGCCCGCTGGGCGAGAAGGCGCGCGGCATGGCGGCCGAGCAGAAGGACGCTTTGGCCGAAACGCTGCGCGAAAAGAAGGACGAGCTTGTCGAGAAAGCGGATTCGACGCTCCAGCAGGGTGGACATTCGGCGTCCCGGCAACCCTACTGACCGGGACGGGGGTGAGGCCGCGCCGCCACATGCGCATGATCTGCATCTGGCCGCGCGGTTTATGCACTCGCAAAACAGCCGCTTGATCTCCACATTGGCGCGATGAAAGTGTCGACCTTCGCCAGCGCTGAACCCGCCATCCTCAACCGCCGCCTGCCCGATCCGGTGCAGGCGGTGATTTTCGACATGGACGGCACGCTGCTCGATACCGAAGCGGAGCATCGGCGCACCATGGCGGAGGCGGCTGCCGCGCTGGGCTGGCCTTTTTCCGAGGCGTTGCAGCTTGCCATGGTCGGCATTCACCGCGATGCGAACCGGGTGATGCTGGCGGAGCATTTCGGCGCGGACTTTCCGCTGGAGCAGTTCTACGCCGACAGCGACCTGCTGTTCGAGGCGGCGTTGGAGGCCGCCATTCCGAAGCGGCCGGGCGTCGAACCGGCTTTGGCCGGGCTTGCCGCGGCAGGCATTCCCATGGCCGTCGCGACCTCGACCGAGGCGCCCCATGCCTGCCATCGCCTCGAAAAGGCCGGCTTGCTCGACTATTTCGACGTGGTTGTGACGCGCAACGATGTGGAACGGCCCAAGCCGCATGCCGAACCCTATCTGCTGGCGGCGAAGCGCCTGGGCGTGGCGGTTGCCGATGCGGTGGCGGTGGAGGACAGCTATGCCGGGGTGCGTTCGGCGGCGGCGGCCGGCATCGCGACCGTGATGGTGCCTGACCTGCTCCCGCCCACCGACGCGGAACGGGCATTGGTCGCGGCGGTGCTCCCCAGCCTGCACGACCTTGCCGCCATGATCCTGCCCTCGGCGAAGGGCTGACCCTGCTCGTCCCGCGATCCTGACCCTTCGTCGCAAAGCCGGTTGCGTCGCCCGCGCTCTTGGAATTGGGGAGCCGATGTGGGACAGCGGAATCTGGATCGCTGACAGGAAGATACCGGGACCTTATGCCGCTGCCTAGCCGATGGAAGATCCTGCCCTGGGCTTGCGGTGCCGCCGGCATCGCGCTGTCGGCCGCATCGGTGCGGGCGGCCGATCCCGCACCGTTCGAGCTTGGCGGGCCGGGCCTGCGCATCACGGTCATGCGGGGCAAGGACGTGCTGCCCATTGCGCAGGTGCCCAGCCTGGCCGAAGGCGACAGGCTGTCGATCGGGGCCGACCTGCCGGAGGACCAGGGCGCAAGATTCCTGCTGCTCTCCACCTTCCTGCGGGGCGCCACCAATCCGCCGCCCAAGGATTGGATCAAGTCCGCCGAAACCTGGAAGAAGAAGGCGAAGGACAACAGCCTCAGCCTGACCGTGCCGAAGGGCGCGCGGCAGATGACGCTGTTCCTGGTGCCGGATACGGGCGGCGCGGAAGGCACGATCGAAGATGCGGTGCGCGGCAAGCCGGGGGAGTTCATCCGCGCGACGCAGGAACTCAATCAGGCCTCGCTCGATCGGTCGCGGCTGGATGCCTTCATGGCGGCGATCCGGGCGCAGGAAAACACCCATCCCGAATATCTGCGTTCGGTCGCCCCTGCCTTGGCGCGCAGCCTGTCGATGAAGCTGAATGACGAATGCCTGTCCAAGGTGGTCGAGCTTCAGGCCAATTGCCTGCTGGAAAATCGCGAACAACTGGTGCTGGCTGACGTGCACAGCAGTTCCATTGCAGAGACCCTGACCGGCGCGCCCACCGATCTGGCGCTGCAACTCAGTTCCACGCGGGAGGCGGGCTATGGCTTCTACAGCCCCTATATCGGCGTGGTGCGCGATCTGGCGAAGATTTTCGGCGCGTTCAGCAATCCGGAGTTCGACTATCTGCCGACGCTCAGCGTCCGGCGGGACGATGCCGCCGCGCTGCTGCTCAACAAGGCGCCCTCGTTCCAGAAGCCCAAGTCGGTGCTGGTCGTCGGCATGCCCGCGATCGAGGCCGACAGCCCGCCCCGCCTGCGCAGCGCGGCCAGCGGCCCGATCTGCGCGGCGCGTCCCGGCGTGGTGCTTCCTGTCGAGGGCGCGCCGCTCATCTATTCGACCGCCTATGCGCGCAACATGACGGTGAAGCTGACGGCCGCCAGCGGCGAGACGATAGACCTGCCCGTGGAGGCGCGGGCGGACCGGGGCGGCTATGTGGTCAAGGGCAATGACCCGCTTCCTGCCGTCTTCAAGGGTACGGTGAAGGGGCATCTTTCCGGCTATTGGGGTTTCGAGCGGTTCGAGGGACCGGACTTCTCGCTTCAACTGCCCGGCGACGCGCGGTGGAAAGTGGCGGGCGAGGAACCGACGCTGGTGGTCGGTCGCGACAATGGCCTGACCCTGACCGGCGAAGCGCCTGCCTGTGTCGAAGGCGTGACCTTGCGGCAGGGGGACGGCGCGCCCCAGTCCCTGCCGTGGAAGGTGCAGGGGACGGACGCCCTGCTCCTCACCCTTCCACTGGCCGACCGCAAGCCCGGCGACATCAGGATAGAGGTCAAATATCAGGGCGTCGCCACGCCTTCCGTCCTGTCGCTCAAGGCCTATGCCCAGGCCAGCAGGCTGGACGCGCTCAGCCTGCATGCCGGGGACAACAGCGCGGTCCTTTCCGGCCAGCGGCTGGATCAGGTCGCCGCGGTTGAGCTGTCCGGGATGGTGCTGGCGCCCGGTGAACTGGTGCGCGACGGGTCCGTGGACCGGTTGAGCCTGTTGGCGAAGGGCGAGGGCGCTGCTCTGAAGGCCGGCGATCGGGCGACGGCGCGGGTACGGTTGAAGGACGGCCGCTCCGTCGATCTGGCCGCCACTGTCGAGGAAGCGCGCCCCCGGCTGGCCCTGCTCAGCAGGAGCGTTTCGCAAGGTATGGGCGCAGGCCGCAGCCTCCAGCTTTCCGGGGAGGATCTGCTGCCTGACGACGGGCGGCTGGTCTTCTCGGTCCGGGCGGAACAGGGGGCGGCTTTCCGACCGGACGATGCGCTGGAGGTCGCTTCGGCGGATGGGGTGAAATCCGTCAGGCTGGGAAGCGCCAGCGGACTTCGGCTGTCCGGCCCGGATGTGATGGTGGCGACCCTGGACCCGGCGGCGCTGGCGCCCGCGTCGGGTCCGCTGCGCTTCCGCCTGTTGCGCGGCGATGGCTCCAGCGACTGGCAGCCGCTCGTGACGCTCGCCCGCCTGCCGCATATCGATGGCGTCAGTTGCGAGGCGCAGGATTGCACGATCAAGGGCCGCGACCTGTTCCTGATCGAGGCCGTGGACGGCGCGCCCGGCTTTGAAAAGCCGACGATGGTCACGCAGGGTTTCACTGGCTCCAGCCTGTCCGTCCCGGCGCCAAGGGACGGCAAACTCTACATCCGCCTGCGCGACGCAAGGGACCAGGCAGTCATACTCGATCTCGGTTGACAGCCGCGTTCAGCGCTTGCGTCCGTGAG